>JBIMKP010000013.1:0-94460 GCA_051861545.1 Bacteroidia bacterium
TCGGTGAGTTAATTGACCAAATGCTATACAAAGAAATTGCCTCCAACAAGTGAAGTCTTTAACTTTATGATTGCCCTTAAACTTATTTACACTTTGACGAAAAGCAAAATGTGAAGCAAATTCAATAATCTGCGAAAAGACCATTTTTCCAGCGCTCATAATCAATGTTTTGCGCAAAGGAAACAAGAAATAAATTTTAATCGTTGCCGACCTTAAATCTGCCGTACCAATGGACTGTCAAGGGTTTCAGAGAACTCAAACTAAAAACAACGCAACGCTAGTGTTGTTACTTAATTGATTTTATAACTTGTTTTAAATTGAATCTTCTATTTAATGTAACAAAAAAATCCCGCCTAATTTCTTAAGCGGGATTTGATATTAATATTGAAAAGTTAATTATGCCAATTTAGCTTTCAATACAACGTCAATTGCCTTTATGAAAATTTATTGTAAAAATATTGTTCACTATGCTTCACTTCCCATACAAGGGGTTTTAACTACGTGTTGCACTTCTCACTTAAACATAAAGAACTCTATTGTTTCTTAAAAAGAGTTTACAAAATTTACTTTAGAGCCTTCATATTTCAATTCAAAACAAAAGGCTGCCTCAAAATATTCTTTTGGGACAGCCTCTTTTCTTTTATTGGTAGAATTTAAGGTCTCATTATCACAATACCATTGATAGAATTTAAATCAATTAATGGATAATCAAGAAAATCTACTGAAGCATCTCCATTTAAATCCGTAGCCAAATATCCTAAATCACCATTGATTGAACCTATATCCAAAACTGGATAATCAATAAAATCTATAGATCCATCTTGATTGATATCACCAGCATAAATTCCATATAGGCCTGAACCTAAATTTACCATATTAGAACCATAAGCTTTTAAAGCATTATCAGAAAAATTATAACTTGTGGTTGAAGTAATTAAAACTGTATCAGCAGTCCAAGTTTCTAAAGAATTTCTATTTTTAATTGCTATATAATAGGCATTACCAGTATATATGGCTGGTAAATTAAAAATTGCTAAACCAGATGTATTAATTGTACTTGTTACAGCAAATACACTGTCAAAATTATATTTATCATGTAAAACAATTGTGAGTGTATCTGCAATTGTGTTTGAAGTAAGTCCATCTGCATTAAATGGAGCAGCAGTCATGCTTGATGAGCCTAAATACAATCCTTCAAGGAAGGCCGTTAAGGATAATTGAGTTTGGACATTATTAGCCGCACCATTAAATACCCAAGCCGCACCAATATTACTATCATCATTATGGCCTCCTACCATAGCTGTATTTCCATCGGCACTTAATGAAACAGAGTAGCCTTGATTACTCCATCCAATTGCACCTGTTCCCAACAATTTACTACCTTGCTGAGTCCATACACTACCACTGCGGTTAAATACCCATGTTGCGCCAATACCACTATCATCATTCCATCCACCAACCATAGCTGTATTTCCATCGGCACTTAGGGATACTGAATTTCCTTGATTCCCAGATCCAATTGCTCCTGTACCTACTAATTTGTTGCCTTGTTGGCTACAAGTACTTCCACTTCGCATAAATACCCAAGTAGCACCAATTGCGCTATCACCGGGGCTTCCAACGATAGCTGTATTACCATCTGCACTAAGAGCTACTGAAGAACCTTGATTGGCATTAACTCCACTTACACCCGTACCTACCAATTTGCTTCCTTGTTGACTCCAAATTCCACTACTTCTTGTAAAAAACCAAGCCGCACCAACTGAATTACCAATGCTGTCAATATTGTCTTTAGGTCCACCTATAACAGCGGTATTTCCATCTGCTGAAATATCCACAGAATACCCTTGTGCAGCGGGTCCTGAGTTTCCGGTACCTACCAATTTAGAACCTTGTTGACTCCAAACCCCATTGCTACGTGTGAACACCCATGTAGCACCATTGCCATTGCCATTACCATTAATACCCGTGTTAAAGTCGTTATAACCTCCAACTAAAACAGTATTTCCATCTGCAGAAATACTAACAGAATGACCTTGATATGCTGCTCCAGAAGCACCTGTACCTACTAATTTGCTCCCTTGCTGACTCCAAGTAGTTCCACTTCTTGTGAAAATCCAAGCTGCACCTTCACCATTGTCATCTAATGGTCCTCCAACAACTACGGTATTTCCATCAGCAGAAATATCAACAGAAGTTCCTTGGTTAATGCCAGAAAATCCAGTATTTCCTCCAGTTCCAACTAATTTATTTCCTTGTTGACTCCAAACTCCGCCACTTCTTGTATAAATCCAAACAGCACCTATTGTACCCACATTAAGTATTGTACTATCAAGATAAGCTCCAACAATAGCTGTATTCCCATCGGCACTTAATGAAACAGAAGAACCTTGAACACTCTGTCCACTAGCACCCGTTCCAACCAATTTGTTTCCTTGTTGAGCCATTGGAGGGACACTAGCTACATAAGTAAAATTAGTTCCGCTAGTAACATTACCTCCAGCATTGGCCAAATAAATACTACCCGTAATTGCGCCTGGCATTACCATAGCAACCAGTGTATCGGATTTAGCTGAAATTTTTATGGCAGAAACACCACCAATTCTTAGGGTGTCAATAGCACTTAGGTTTGTACCTACGATGCTTACCAATGTTCCAATTGAACCACTAGTTGGTGTGAAGGAGCTAATTGTGGGTAGATTCAAAAGAGAAAGCCTTGTTACTGTTATTGTATAAGTTTTGGTTGAAGCATCTTGAGCAGTTACTAAAACATTGATGGTATTACTGCCAACATTTAAAACCAAAGAACTTGATGCTACACTACTGCTAACAGATGCATAAGTGCCACCATTTACCCTTACCTGTACTCTTGCAGTTGTATCTGCAAGGGTTGGTGTCACAGTAATGCTATTTGTAGCATTACTTACACTAGAGGTATAACTAGTTGTAGCACTTGCAAATATTGGACTTAATGTTCCTGTACTTAATGTCAATGCTGATAAATCGGCATTGCTACTTGCTGCTCTTGTTACTGTTATTGTATATGTTTTAGTTGAGGCATCTTGTGCAGTTACTAAAACATTTATGGTATTACTGCCAACATTTAAAACCAAAGAACTTGATGCTACACTACTGCTAACAGATGCATAAGTGCCACCATTTACCCTTACCTGTACTCTTGCAGTTGTATCTGCAAGGGTTGGTGTAACAGTAATGCTATTTGTAGCATTACTTACACTAGAGGTATAACTAGTTGTAGCACTTGCAAAATTTGGACTTAAGGTTCCTGTACTTAATGTTAATGCTGATAAATCTGCATTGCTACTTGCTGCTCTTGTTACTGTTATTGTATAGGTTTTAGTTGAGGCATCTTGAGCAGTTACTAATACATTGATGGTATTGCTGCCAACATTTAAAGCCAAAGCACTTGATGCTGAACCACTGCTTACACTTGCATAAGTTCCACCATTTACTCTAACTTGTATTGTTGCATTGGCTTCAGACCTTGTTGGGGTTAAAGTTATGCTTGTTGTTGCATTGTTTACAGTGGCTGAATAATTGATTGTAGCACTTGCAAAACTTGGACTTAATGTTCCTGTACTTAATAGCAAAGCGCTTAAATTAGCGTTTGTAGAAGGACTTATTACTACCATTGTAATCCCTGTACTTGTTGTATTAACAGTCGAAGCACAAGGATTATTACTGGTTAATACACAAGTAATATTATCACCATTTGCTAAAGCGGCATCGGTGTAGGTTGCACTATTGCTGCCCACATTGTTATTATTTTTTTTCCATTGATAAGCAGGTGTGCTACCCCCATTGGTAGGTGTAGCTGTAAAAGTTACGGAAGTACCCATTGTAATGCTATTACCAGGATTAGCAGCAATAGATAATGAAGGCGTTACCAATGCTGGGGAACTTGTCATTACTCTATTGCCTATGCCAGAATAAGCCACAGCCGCAAATAATCCATTGCCATAAGTAACAGAACTCCAAGAATTATCTGATGCTGAAGTTCGGCTTGTCCAAGTAATCCCATCTGGGCTGGTCATAACTCTATTGCCTATGCCATCACTTGACACAGCCACAAATCTACCATTACCATAAGTAACAGAATTCCAACTATTATTTGCTGCCGAGCTGCGGCTTATCCAAGTAATCCCATCAGGGCTGGTCATTACCCTATTGCTTGTGCCAGTTCCTGCCACGGCCACAAATAAACCATTGCCATAGGTTACGGAAAACCACCATTTGTTATCATCTGCTGAGGTTCGGCTTGTCCAAGTAATCCCATCGGGGCTGGTCATTACCTTATTACTTGAGAGACCAAAACCCACGGCCACAAATAAACCATTGCCATAGGTTACGGAAAGCCAACCTTCATCTGATGCCGAGCTGCGGCTTGTCCAATTTACCCCATCGGGACTAGTCATTACTCTATTGCCAGTGCCTGAACTAGCCACAGCCACGAATATACCATTGCCGTATGTTACGGAATTCCAATTATTATCTGCTGACGAGCTTCGGCTTGTCCAATTAATCCCATTGGGGCTGGTCATTACCCTGTTGCCTGTGCCACTATTAGACACAGCCACGAATAAACCATTGCCGTAGGTTAAAGAAGTCCAAGGATTGTCGGCTGCTGAGGTTCGACTTGTCCAATTTATCCCATCAGGGCTCGTCATTACTCTATTGCCTGCGCCAGTAGTAGACACAGCCACAAATAAACCATTACCATAGATTACGGAAGACCAATTATTATCTGCTGCCGAAGTTCGGCTTGTCCAAGTAATGCCTATTGGACAAAGGGAACTTACTTCCATCGTAATACTAGTGCTGGTGGCTGTTGCAGTTAAAGCACAAGGGTCGTTGCTGGTAAGTACACAAGTAATAATATCATTGTTATTTAAAGAGGCATCGATATAGGTAGCACTATTGCTGCCTACATTGATATTATTTTTTTTCCACTGATAGGCAGGTGTGCTCCCCCCATTGGTAGGTGTAGCTGTAAATATTACTGAAGTACCTGTTGCTATGACATTACCAGGATTAGCAGCAATAGTTAGGGAAGGTGTTATCGAACTAGTCATTACTCTATTGCTCGTGCCAGATTGTGAGACAGCTACAAATACACCATTACCGTAGGTTACGGAAAACCAATTATTATCTGCTGCCGAGCTTCGGCTTGTCCAAGTAATCCCATCGGGGCTCGTCATTACCCTATTGCCTGTGCCTGAGGTAGCAACAGCCACAAATACACCATTGCCATAGGTTATGGAAAACCAGTTATTATCTGCTGCCGAGCTTCGGCTTGTCCAAGTAATCCCATCAGGGCTAGTCATTACTCTATTGCCTGTGCCACTAAGAGCAACAGCCACAAATAAACCATTACCATAGGTTACAGAATACCAAGAATTATCTGCTGCTGAGCTTCGGCTTGTCCAAGTAATTCCATCAGGGCTGGTCATTACTCTATTGCTTGTGCCACTAGAAGCTACAGCCACAAATAAACCATTGCCGTAAATTACGGAACGCCATTGATTATCTGCTGCCGAGATTCGGCTGGTCCAATTAATCCCATCGGGGCTAGTCATTATTCGATTCCCTGTGCCAGAAGCTGCCACAGCCACAAATAAACCATTACCGTAGGTTACGGAAAGCCATCCATTATCTGCTGCTGAAGTTCGGCTTGTCCATGTAATCCCATCTGGGCTAGTCATTACTCTATTGCCTGAACCAGAAGCGGCAACAGCTACAAATACTCCATTGCCGTAGGTTACTGATTGCCATTGATTATTTGCCGCCGAAACTCGGCTTGTCCAAGTAATCCCATCAGGGCTAGTCATTACTCTATTGCCAGTGCCATCAGTTGACACAGCCACAAATAAACCATTGCCGTAGGTAACAGAATACCATTGATTATCTGCTGCGAAGGTTGATCGGCTTGTCCAAGTAATCCCATCAGGGCTAGTCATTACTCTATTGCCTGTGCCCGTTGATGAAACAGCCACAAATAAACCACTGCCGTAGGTTATAGAACCCCAATTATTATCTGCTGCAGGAGTTCGGCTTGTCCAAGTAATCCCATCGGGCATAAGCGTCAACTTAAGATATAATTCCTATTAAAACAGTAATATTCTGCTAAGTTTTGATTGTTTCTGTTTTTTTGGGTTGCCTTACTGTAGATTTTTTTATTCTTTGAAGGGTGAATGTGTTTTTATCTTCGATAATCCATTCCATTTCTTCTCCCTTTTCAATATTACATGCTTCTGCCACAGCTGCTGGGAAGTTTACATAAAATGATTTTGTTTTACCTCTCTCCACGCGTTGAATTTTGACCAGATATCCCATTTTGTTTTTTTTCTACAAAAGTAAACAATTTAACAATTAATGTTAATAGTATTTGTACTATTAATATTATCTTTCATTCTAATTTTGTTTATGGAGAAAATAACAAAAATGTTTGCCTCTTTAGGTTTGGATTTGGTTTATTTTAATGACGTCGCAACTCATACCAAGTTTAAATCTCGGTTCAGAGTATTGCATGGGATTGATTATGTTTTAGCTTTATTAATCAATATTTCAAATTCAGTTGTTAGTTATAATGTTTTAGCTAGCTCGTTTTTAAATAACCCCACTAAATCTATTTCTAAACAAGCTCTGCACAATGCAATGTCAAAAGCAGCTTTTGTAAAATTTATTGAGCAAATTATTAGTGATTTATTGCATCAGAAGCTTGCTATTAGTAAAGGTAACTTAGGAAGTAGATTCAAAAGGGTTATTGTGCAAGACAGCACAATTATAAAATTACCTAAAAGATTATTTGACAGTTTTTCTGGTGTAAAGAATGGTTTTGTTCAGGTGGCCAATGCTCGTTTACAGTTTGCACTAAATTTATTAACGAATCAATTGATTCATTTCTCAATAGACACTTATTCTGTAAATGACATCGCAGCCAAACCTTTAAAAGTTGCAAAAGGAGATTTATTACTTCGTGATAGGGGATACTTTAGCATTCAAGAAATCATAAGATTAATAGATGCTGAAGTTGATTTTATATACAGATATAAACATAAGATTATATACTACGATATTCAAACGGGCAAGCCTATTAATTTATTGGAAATTCTTAACAAAACACATGTAACAGATATATTGGTTAAAATATCAAGTCCCAATGGACCAATAGTAAGATTAATTGGAGTACCTGTATGTGATAATGTTGCTAATCACAGACGAACTAATTTAAAAAGGAATTCTAATAGTACACCACAAAAAGACCTCCTGGCGCTATTATCATGGTCCATATTCATTACAACTATCAAGGATTCAAATATAAATTATGAAGAGATTTTTAAACTTTATAAGTTAAGATGGCGAATAGAAATTTTGTTTAAAGCATTGAAAAGTCATCTGAAACTAGATAAAATTCATAATGTTTCAAAGGTTCAATTAGAGTTTATTGTATTAACAAAAATAATGATGATCATACTTATCTTACAGTTTATATATGAACCCCTATACAAGCCTATTAAACAAATGTATGGTAAACATTTAAGCATTTTAAAAACAACAAATTATTTGCTGAATAACAAAACAGAACTTCTCGCTTTACTAAAGAAAACTAAAGAGAATTTAATAAACGATTCCATAATACTGAAAAATTTTGCAAAACTTTGTTCATATGAAAAACGCAAAAAAAGAACCAATTTTAATGAGGATTTCGAATTCCTTTTTTCATTAAGTTGACGCCTATGCCCATCGGGGCTGGTCATTACCCTATTGCCTGTGCCCGTTGATGACACAGTCACAAATAAACCACTGCCGTAGGTTATTGAACGCCAATTATTATCTGCTGCCGAGGCACGACTTGTCCAAGTAATCCCATCGGGGCTGGTCATTACCCTATTGCCTGTGCCAGTTTGCGACACAGCCACAAATATACCATTGCCATAAGTTACTGAAAACCATTGGTTATCAGCTGCAGAGCTACGGCTTGTCCAAGTAATCCCATCTGGGCTCGTCATTACTCGATTACCAGTGCCATCAGTAGACACAGCCACAAATAAACCATTGCCGAAGCTTACTGATTGCCACACATTATTTGCAGCCGCGCTTCGGCTTGTCCAATTAATCCCATCGGGGCTGGTCATTACTCTATTGCTATTGCCCGTGCCAGCTGCAGAAACAGCCACAAATATTCCATTGCCGTAAGTTACGGAATACCATAGATTAGCCGCTGCCGAGAATCGGCTTGTCCAATTAATCCCATCGGGGCTGGTCATTACATCGCTACTTCCCACAGCCACAAATAAACCATTGCCGTAGGTTACAGAACTCCAAGAAATGTTGGCTGCTGAGGTTCGACTTGTCCAATTAATCCCATCAGTGCTCGTCATTACTCTATTGCCTGCGCCAGTATTAGACACAGCCACAAATAAACCATTGCCATAGGTTACGGATTGCCATTGATTATTTGCTGCCGAGGTTTGGCTTATCCATGTAGAGCCACCACCTGGACATTGTGCCTGTGCAAATTGTAAGAAAAAAAAGCCAGTTAGAAGGGCAAGAAAAAAGAGGCGAAGGGTGTTGTTTCGTAGAAGTTTTTTCATTGTAAAAAATGTTTTCTATAGGTAAATTTTATTTAATCAATTTGCTTGCTAGTATGAGTAGTAAAAGCATTTATAGGAATTGTTTGCCACCTTGCAAAACAAGTGGTAAATATTATTGGTGAATTTGCATTTAAAGTGAAGTAACTAGTACTCCTAACACATCCTCCTTCGGCACTTAAACCAATGGTTCAAGTGTTTGGAATGGAACTGGCATTTTTCCCGCCAGTGCTTACTCTAAAAGGTGTGTTTAAATTGGTTCCATTCTTGTATTCATTTTTCATTTATTTTTTATTGTATTTTAATCGGTGACTTTTGATTTTTTTAGAAAATAGTATCTCATTTACATGGTCAAAGATGACATGTTTGTTAAACTCATGAAATACCTCTTAATGTCTATTTTTCAATAAGTTAGTGTTTCAATTAAGTATGAATTTATTTCATTAATTGATTCAGTTAGAAATCAAATGATCGATTTAATTGATTTATGAGTACTTTTAAGTTGGAATTAAATGGTTGAGAGAGATAATGTTTCAATTTTTTCACTGATTTATTTCATAACAACCCCATATCGCTACAATACTTAACAAGTTCAGCAGTATTGTTAAGGTTTAATTTCGAAAGCATGTTTTTGCGATGTGTTTTGATGGTATGAAAACTCAAAAACAGAATATCTGCTATACTTTCATTTGAGTTACCTTTAGCAATTAATCGAACAATCTCAATTTCTCTTTCTGATAAGGTATTATTTATCTTTAAGGAATCGGTCTTTAGCAAGTCTTTGTATATAGTTACACCATAATAATTTAATCCTGAATGAACTGTTTTTATTGCATCAAGGAGCTCGTTCTTACTAGCATTTTTTAGCACATAACCTTTAACTCCAGATTTAAATAAACTTATAACTATTTCTTGAGTATTATACATGCTCAAAACCAAAATGGCTAAATCTGGATACTTATTTTTGATAGCAATACTTGTGTTTAATCCATTTAACTCTGGCATATTTACATCAAGTAGTAGCACATCTGGTGAGAGCTTTGATAATTGACTTAAGACCTCTTTTCCATTTAAACAATGACCAATTACTTGCACTTCTTCTGAGTTTGAAAAGATAGAGTATATTCCATCTATAAACATTTGGTGATCATCTGCAACTAATACTTTTATCATATCAAGGGTATTTCAATTATAAATGTACTGCCATTTCCTTTCCCACTATCAATATGCAATATACCTTTTAGTTTAAGAACTCTTGATTCTAAATTTTTTAAGCCCAAGCCTTCTTTTAGTTTTGCTTGTCCTAAATCAAAGCCAACGCCATTGTCACTAACTATTAATAGAATTTCGCTTGATGTTTTATTTAGTTCAATAGTGAAAATTGTTGCCTTTGCATGTTTTATACAATTGTTTAAAAGTTCTTGAATAATTCTGTATAAACTTATTTCAAAATTTGCTTGTAATCGCGCATTATTTAGACCATTAACTACAATATTCATGCGCATCGGCGTATTATTTTCTATTGTTTCTTTGAGGTCGAGCAAAGTAACTTCTAATCCAAAATTAACTAGTACATTTGATGCTAAATTGTGTGATATAATTCGCACTTCATCTACAGCTTCATCAATCAGCTTTAATGTATTGTTGTACTGATTTGAATTTATTTCTACAATCTGTCCAATTTTTGTTTCCATTGAACTAAAGCCTAATTTTATGGTTGATAAAATGGCTCCCAATCTATCATGCAAATCAGCTGATATTCTCTCTCGTTCCCGTTCTTCTCCTTCTAACATGGCATTTATAGATTTTAATTCTTGCGATTTAATTAACTCACTAATTTTTTGTTGATGAATTTCTTCATTTTTCTCCTTTAGTAATTTTTGTCTTTTATAACGTTGGATAAATATATAAAGCAATAAAATCGTAACAACTCCAAAACCTAAGAAGGCAAATCCAATAGCTTGCTTTTGTTTTTGCTCATTCTCTTTTTCTATATTTAATTGTATTATGGCTTGTTCTTTCTTTTCAGTTTGGTAGCGAGTATTTATTTCTTCTATCTTATTAGAACTTTCTATGGAATAAAGAGAATCATAATAATAGTCATATATGGCTTGAAAGGTATAAGCTTTCTTGTAGTTTCCAATTGATGCATAGGTTACTGACAAGTTTTTTGAAGTGCTGCTAATTCTGTAAATATCCTTTAGCTCTGTGGCTAATTTATTTGCTTTATTTAAATATTCTATCGCTTTGTTGGTTTGATTAATTGACAAATAGGAGACTCCAAGGTTTTCGTAACATGTGCAAAGATTATCTAAATTGTTTAGCTTAATGAAACCGCTTATACATGATGAATAAATCTCGATAGCTTTTAAGGGTTTATTCATTTCTTGGTAGATGGTACCTAGATTCATTTTGGTTTCTAAAAGATGGTCAATATCATTTAGAGTTTTGAATAATCGAATAGATTCAGTATAGTAAAGTGCGGCCTTTGAATAGCGTTTAATTTCACTATATGAATTACCTAGATTCTCACAAATTACCGCACGATGATAAATGTCTATTGAGGAAAGTTCATATCCTTGTAGCCAATAATTTAAAGCTTCTTCATGTTTTCCTAACTCTGCAAAACAGACACCAACATTTACTAAACACCTAATAACGTCAGAACTGTCTTTGCTTTTTTGGGCAAATTGTAAAGCTTTAAGTTGGAGTTGCGCGGAAGTATCTAATTTTCCAATATCATGAAAAAAATTTGCCTTAACTATAAATAGTCTGCATAAGGTATTGTAATTCGAAGTTAATTCAGCAAATGAATATGATTGATTCCAATAGAACGTGCCTGAATCTTCATTCAATTTCTCAAAGAACCATTGCGATAAATACAATTGAGATTTCGCAACTAGGTGTTTATTATTGATTAATCTAGAGTTATATAATGATTGATCTAATAAACGCTTTGCCTTTGATGCATCTTTGTTGATAAATCCTCTTGCTTCATCTATGCATTGCTGAATACTTACACTATCACTTTTTGCATAAAGTTTTTGGTGATTGAGTAATAGGCTAAAACCAAAAATGAAAAGGATTAATTTGTCAATCAATTTGCAATAGATTATTTTTATTTAAGTTCAAAATTTAGTTAGTGCCCATTGATTAACTAACAATTAATTCGGTTTTTGAGCATCCCTCATATAACTAATCTCCTCTGTTTTATTATGGCCTAATTCATTGATAATGCTAACACTTAAATGATGAATGACTCCATCTTGGACTAATTTATATTCGTATGGATAAGTTCCTGTTCCATCATTTACTACTCTCAGAACTAGATGTCTATCAGTTGATTCTGTATCTAAAACCAATTTTTGAGCTTCTGAGTAAACGGCATTTGTTTTAATCATCAGTTTTTCGACACAATTCACTATTGATATAGCAATATCTGGAAGTATAGGTGCCGAGCGTGCGTATACTTTTTGAGCTTTCCCAGTTTTCCCACTTTTTTTAATCGTAACTTTAGTTGTCCAATTTACTGGTGGTTGATTTGTATCATCTGGTCTAAGGAACCATTTATAAGGATTTTCTCCACCTGCTACTATTGAAAATTCTAACTCATCTGTTAAAGTTTCTTCATAAAAAGTTCCAGATGTTTTTACAAAACCTAATCCGCTTCCAATTGGTGCATCAGCAGAACTGATTTCAAAATATACTTCTTCTGATTGGGAAGGTTTAGATGTGATTTGTACATCTACGTCATTGTTGGTAATCATGGTCTAATAAATTAATTGTATACAAAAATCATTTTATTTTTCGAATAAAAAATACCTCTAAAAGGGTAATTCATGATGAAATAATAAAAATGCTGATTCAAATCAAAATCAATTTTTTGTTTACTTTTTTTAGTTGATTAAACTATTTTTTGATAAACAAAAAAAGGCTGACCCATAATCATTTTTGAGACAGCCTTTTTCTTATCATTGATTTTCTTTATGCCAATTTAGCTTTTAAACCTGCATCAATTGCGTCTAAGAATTCTTCAGTGTATAAATAGTGTTCACCATGTTTAACTTTGCTTCCATGGATACATACTGCTAAATCTTTAGTCATTCTGCCGCTTTCTACTACCTCAACACAAACTTCTTCTAAAGCTTTACAGAAACGAACCAATTCTGCATTTCCATCTAATTTACCTCTGAATTCTAATCCTCTTGTCCATGCGAATATAGATGCAATTGGATTGGTTGATGTTGGTTTACCTGCTTGGTGATCTCTGTAGTGACGAGTTACTGTTCCGTGTGCTGCTTCTGCTTCCATGGTTTTTCCATCTGGTGTTACCAATACAGATGTCATTAAACCTAATGAACCAAAACCTTGTGCTACTGTATCAGATTGTACATCACCATCATAGTTTTTACATGCCCAAACAAAATTACCATTCCATTTTAATGCCGATGCAACCATGTCGTCAATTAATCTATGTTCGTAAACAATTCCTGCTGCTTCAAATTTTGATTGGTAATCATTCGCATAAATTTCCTGGAAGATGTCTTTAAAACGACCATCATATTTTTTCAAAATGGTGTTTTTTGTTGAAAGATATAAAGGTCATCCTTTGCTTAATGCCATATTAAAACATGAATGAGCAAAGCCTTTGATACTTTCATCGGTATTGTACATAGTTAATGCTACACCATCACCTTTGAAATTGTAAACTTCAAATTCCTGCGTAGTTCCATCTTCACCTTCAAACTTCACTGTTAATTTACCTTTTCCTTTGGTAACGAAATCTGTTGCACGGTATTGGTCACCAAATGCATGTCTACCAATCATAATTGGAGCTGTCCAGTTTGGAACCAAACGAGGTACATTACTACAAACAATTGGCTCACGAAATACAGTTCCATCTAAAATATTACGGATGGTTCCGTTTGGTGATTTCCACATTTGTTTAAGGTTGAATTCTTTCACACGAGCTTCATCAGGTGTAATGGTAGCACATTTAATTCCTACATTGTATTTTTTGATAGCTTCTGCTGCATCAACTGTAACTTGGTCGTTGGTTTGGTCGCGATATTCCATACCCAAATCATAATATTTAATATCCAATTCCAGGTAAGGAAGAATCAATTTGTCTTTGATAAATTTCCAGATAATACGGGTCATTTCATCGCCATCCAATTCTACTACAGGATTGGCTACTTTAATTTTTGTCATATTGAAGATTTAAAAATTGTTGTTTCTATAAAAAGCGGCTTCAATATTACAGCATTTATTAGCCTCAGACAAGCAAAAGCCGATGATTTTTGTTTTGTTTGATTTAGCTTAAATTTCAGTAAATCAGAAATTTAAGGAATAGCTACTGCAATTTTACCTTGAAAGTTCTGCATTTTTTTCAATCCGGAACTGCCTTTTAAGTTACAATTGAATCGGATGTCTAAAGATTTAGTTGATTGATTTAGTTCATTTTTTAGATAATCGCCAATATTCAAAACTTCAAAATAGGAGAGTGGATCTTGGTTAGCTTCAGTGCTGCTAAATACATTTCCATTGGCATCTGTATATTTGATTTCAATGGCATTTTCTCTTAAAATATTGATTGTTTGGTCGATATTCTGATTGAAGTTCGCAATACAATTTTTCTTATCCGGAGTTTTAATTCGCTGACAATAGGATAAGGTATCATTTGCATACAAAGTTTTTAAACAAACTTTAAATGCCCCTGAATCTTGATAATTGTGATTGATGCCTCCAAAAGTTTCAGAGCTGCTTCCATCTCCAAATTCCCAAATGAATTTACCTTTCACTGCGGTGTCTGATAGAACTGGAACAAATGAAACATATCTACTAGTTCCTTGCACAAATGTATAGTTGAATCGTATTGGATTCATAGCCATACCCATGTTAATTCGAACGGGTAAACTTACGTCTGCCTGACAATTATTTGCATATTTAATCAGTAAAATCACATTGATATTTTTTGCCTCCGTATATGTTTTTACAGGTGTTGAATCATTGCTAATACTGCCATCAGGAAATCTCCATGTATAGGATGAAACCTGCTGGTTAAAATGCTCTGCTTTGAACGCTACTTTATAACTGATTGTGGTATCTGTTCTATTTGTATAAAATGAATATTTTCCAAGTTTAAGCAATGAATCATTCGGAATAGAGTTGTTAGAACCTTCATGAAAAATGAACTCATAAGCCTCTTTACAATCAGGACAAGTTTTCTTTAAATTGGCTTTAAGTTTTAAACTTTGTGTAGTGCTTTTTTCATAAGATGTGAAAAGGTAAAAGGAGTTTTTCCCTGCTTCAATTTGTATACTTTCATCATTCATTAATCCACTTAGTACAAACACAGTATTACCATTAACCAATAAAGGTTCTGCCTGCTTTTTACAAGCCGTTAGCATCATAAAAAACAATGCAATAAAACTAATTGTCCATTTCATTTTTCTCATGTCAGTTCAATTGATAATGAAAGCCTAATTTGAAACCACGGTTTTTATTTTTATCTGAATTTTCAAATAATTTCGAATCACTGATGTACAGTAGACCGTTAAAATATCCTACTGAAATTTTGCTTTTTGTATTCAACCAATAAGCATAATTTATTTCAGTTAATACATCTTGATTTTTAAACAAGGAGATATGTGCTGATTTCTTTTTTGTATCAAACATTTTACCATTTTCATAATAATAAAACTGCTCATTACTGCTTAATAAATACATATAAGACAATCCAAGATTCAATTCATGTCTGCCTTTAATTTTGAAGTCAACTCCAATTGGAATGTTTAAATAAAGTAATTTTTGGGTATTAATTACTATGCTTTTGTTGCTTTCTCCAAAACCATAAGTTGATTCAGAATATGTACGTTTTCCTAGTTCAGGCGTTGTTTGAAACAAACCCATTCCGGTATAAAATGATAATTGATGATTGGCAAGAATATGCCACAATCCATTGAAATAATAACTTGGAATAAGCTGATTGTTCAATTGCATTCCTGCATTGATACTTGTGTATGAAATAAAAGCCTTTTTCTTTTTGTTTGGTGATATACTTAGCAATTCAGATTTTGGATTTTTATTTGAATTTATCTTAAATCCTGTAAACTGAAGTGAATTGATGAGTAAAGGGAATTTTGAATTTTCTTGTGTTTGATTTGATAAAGATTCAACTTTAGGTTCTGCTTGTAAGTTATCATCATCAATATCATTTATGTTTTGATTTATTGATGTAGTTAAAGGCGATGATGTATTTGTGTTTTCGCTTAAATGGGTAATTTTATTTTCTTTTTGGTTGATGTTAGAATCAACTTGTTTTGAAATTGATTCTGTTTGATTCGAAGACTTATCAGCTAAATTATTGATGCTTGTATTTTCAGTATTTTGATTCTTTTTGTTTTGAAGATTATTGTTTTGATTCACATCATTTGTTATTGAATTACCAGTGATGGCAAGGCTTTGTTTGTCTGATGTATTTGTAGTAGCAACAGAGAAAGTAAAATAGTTTCCTGCATACATGAATATGCCTGTAAGTACGAGTAAACTTGGCAAAAAGAACCAATAGATTCTTTTTGATTCCTTTCTTTTATCAATTAGTATTTGTTGAGCAGCTATCCAATAAGATTCCTTAAATGGAATTCCATTGTTCTCTAATTTGCTTTTTAATAAGCTGTCTAACTCATCTTTCTCCATCTTCATATCAACATCATTTTTACTTGTCCAAACAAGAATTTGATTTTCTTTTTTAGTTCATTTCGTGCATTCATCAAATGCCATCTTGAACTCGATTCATTTAAACTCAATTGTTTTGCAATTTCCTTATGCGATAAGCCTTCAAATACATGAAGGTTTAAAACCAGTTTTTGAATTTCAGGTAAATTGTTAATCAGTTTTATAAGCTCTTCTTTTTGAATTTTATCTTCAGCTTCATTCAGGTTAAAGGGTATTTGTTGCTGACTTAAATCTTCAATGTCTTTTTCAGAAAATAGTTGTTTTTCTTTTTGACGTTTTCTGAATTCATCAATAATGGTATTTACAAGAATTGTTTTGGCCCAAGGACTAAAATTTGTTCCATCAAATTTTTTCAATGAGAACAGTATTTTGCAAAAGCCTAAATTCAATAGTTCAATAGCATCATCTTCATGTTTTGCATACCTTAAACAAATTGGAATCAATAGGTCGAAACAATGTCTATACAAAGCATATTCTGCCCTGCTATCATTGTTTAAACAAGCCTGAATGATATCCTGAATTTTGTTTTCCAAGGAATAAATCAAAATAACCCGACAAAATAGCATAGCTATTTGTCGGGTTAAGCATTAAATAATCGAATTATTTTCTAATCAATTTCCTTACAATACTTTGATTATTGCTTTGGATTTCCAATAAGCATATTCCTTCAGGAATATTGCTTGTTTTGATTTCTAAAAGATTGTTTCCTTTATGCACAAAGTCTTTTCCAGTCCATAATTTTCTTCCACTTAAATCGAAGATATTTAACTCAATTTCAGAATTTATTTTTGAATTGATATCAGCGAATAAAGTACCTTCAAACGGATTAGGATATACTTGAGTAAAACTCATTTCTTCAGAGTGAATGCCTGTTGCTTGGTCAACTACGATATCCTTACATTTCATAGCTGAGCATGAATCTGCCATTTGCATCATGTTTAAACATACAGTGTAAGTGCCATTGGTGCTGTACAAATGACTAGGATTTGCATCAGGAGAACTGCTACCATCACCAAAATCCCATATAGAATAATCGTAAGAGCTTGAGTTGTTAGTGAATTCAATCATTCCTGGTTTTGTAGGATTTGATTGGTAAGAGAAATTCGCATTACAAGTTGAAAGTGTTCCGTATTGGTTAATTAAAACCGGGCGACATATATCATCAGCACAAGAGCTATCAGCTTTTCTTACTCTTAAACATACATTGTATAAACCAGATGAAGGGAATGTGTAGTTTAAGTTTTGTGAAGTTCCAACCACAGTACCATTCACCTTCCAGCTATATAATAAAGGAGTTCCAGTTGATAGGTTGGTAAAGCTAAATGTGTTTTGTCCAAGATTTGTATAAGAATAAGATGCATGACAAGTGCTAGTTGAAGGTGCTGTATTAAAGTTTTTACAAGTAGTATTACTGCAAACAGTATCACCATTAACAATTCTGAAAACACTTAAACAAACAGGATAAATTCCACTGGTAGGAAATGCTTTTACAAAAGGACTTCCCGCTCCTGTACCTAGAGAACCAAATTTCCAACTAAGATGTGTATATGAACCTGTTGAAAGATTAATAAAGTTTCCATAATTAGTACCTAAGCTATCAAATCTTGTTGCTTCAAATCTAGCAAAACAGCTTTGTGCACTAGAGTCGATTGCAGTTACTAATTTGCAAATTGAAGTAGCACAACTTGAATCTTTTTTAATTTTGTATAAACAAACAGTATAATTTCCTGGTAATAAATAAGTATGAGAAGCTAATCTAACATTACTTGAACTTCCATCTCCAAATATCCAAATGAAATTGCTGCTAGTATCATTTGCTGTTTCAAAAGTAAATTGATTACCATTACTCACATTTCTGTTAAATGAAAAATTAACAGAGCAACTTGGAGATAAAAAGATACTATCACATTTACTAACACTGCATGTGCTGTCTTTTTTAGTAACAGTTAAACATACTTTATACCAGCCGTTATTAGTAAATGTTCTAATAGGATTTTTGCTGTCAGATGCAGTTCCGTTTCCAAAACTCCAAAAGTATTTAAAAGCAGTATCTTGTAAAGTAGCGCGGAAATAAACTTTTAAATGATTGCTTTGGTCTTTTTCGAAGGTAAAATTAGCATTACAATTTACTGGTATATTTTGTCCAAGGAAGATGCTATCACATTTTGTTAAAGAGCAAGAAGAATCTTTTTTGCTAACAGTTAAACATACTTTATACCAACCTGCATTTGTGAATGTTCTAATTGGATTTTTACTATCTGAAACAGTTCCGTTTCCAAAGTTCCAGAAATAACGGAATGCAGTATCTTGTAAAGCCGCATTGAAATATACTTTTAATGGATTAACAGCATCCTTCTGGAATCCCCAGTTAGCGTTACAATTAATTGTAGTTGGCATTACTGTAATACTATCACAGGTTGTTGAACTACAAGAGCTATCTTTTTTCAAAACAGTTAAACAAACTTTGTATTTGCCATGATTTGCATAAGTTCTAAAACTATTTCTACCATCACCTGAAGTTCCATCACCATACGACCAAAAATATTTATAGTTGGTATCATTTAGGTTTGCAGTGAAGTATACTTTTTTACTGTTGCTTGGATCTTTTTGAATGGTATATGCTGAGCTGCAGTTTGAATTAGCAAGGATTATTTGAACACAAATAGTTTTTGTGCAACTAGAGTCAGTTTTTCTAACAGTTAAGCACAAGGTTTTAACGCCGCCTGAAGTCCATGTTTTAGAAACTTCTCTGCCAAAAGCTGATGTTCCATCTCCGAATGTCCAAAAGTAATAATTGTATTGGTTAGGGCTTGCAAAAGCTATGAATCCTTTTTTGAATGGATTACCAGTGTTATTGTTAACTGAAAAACCTGCATCACAAGCTGTATCAGGTGCAGTAACTAAAATGCTATCACATTTTGTTAGTGAACAACTTGAATCTTTTTTAGTAACGGTTAAACAAACGTATTTAAGTCCTGTACTTGTATAAGTTTTTAATGGTGCTCTTAAGTCTGATTGTGTTCCATCACCAAAAGTAAATTTATATTTGAATGATGTATCATTTAATGCTGCTTCAAATTGGTATTTAAAGCTATTAGTAACATTTCTTGTAGCAGTCCAATTGGCATTACAATTTGTACTGGTTGATGTTGTTGCTGTTACAGTTTTACAAACCTGAATAGTGCAAGTAGAATCTTTTTTAGTTACTCTTAAGCATACATTATATGTGCCTGTTTGAGAATAAGTTTTAACAGGGGTTCTATTATCGCTTCCTGTATTGTCACCAAATGTCCAGATATATCTATAATTTGTATCATTAAGTACAGAACTAAAATAGAATTTTTTTCCATTGCCTGGATCTTTTACAAAAGTAAAATTGGCATTACATCCCGTATTTAGATTTTGTATAACAACAGTATCACAAAACGAAGAAGTACAAGAGCTATCTGATTTAATCATTGTTAGACAAACCCTATAAGCACCGGGAGTTGAATAAGTTTTGCTTGGTGTTGCTTGTGTGCTACTAGTTCCATCTCCAAAACTCCAATAGTAGAAATTATTTCCAGCAGTAGAGTTATTAGTAAAAGTTACCGTTTTAGTCGCAGAATTTACACTAGGAGTAAATGCTGCAATGCAATTCTGTGCAAAACTGTTATTCAGTCCTGAAAGAATAAAAATCAAACTTAGGTACAAGATTTTTTTCATGGTTGTTTCCTTATTTACTACTTGGTACGTTTGGGCGCAGTAAATCGTTGGTAAAACACGAAAATAAGCTTTATTTAGCTGATAATGAAGTGGGAAAATTAATTGATAGATTGTTCTAAATCAATTTTGTTAGAGGATTATTCCTCCTTAAAAGAGTCTAAATTACAATTTAAGGCTCAAAATAGAAGCCATTGTCTTTTAAACTTTCGTATATTTTTTTGTTGAATTTGTACAAACGTGCAGCCCTATGTGATACACCTTGTTGTTTTTGATTGAGTTCGGTTAGGAATCCATAACTCAATATTTTTTTTCTGAAATTTCTTTTGTCGATGTCTTTACGAAGAATAACTTCATAAATATGTTGCAGTTGAGTTAGACTGAATTTTTCTGGTAATAATTCGAAACCAATTGGAATGTATCTAATTCTATTGGTTAATCTTCTCAGAGCCATTTCAATAATTTCTTTGTGATCGAAAGCCAGTTCCGGCAAATCATAAGCAGGCCACCAAAGCGCTTTACTTGCAAAAGTTGTTACAGGATGAATGCCATTTGTAGTACTTTTTATTAGTGCATAATAAGCTATGGTAATAACTCTTCCTTGTGGATGCCTGTCGGGTTTTCCAAATGCGTATAATTGCTCCATGAAAACATTTTCTAATCCAGTTAAATCATGAAGAATTCTAGCCGCCGCATCATCTAAGTTTTCTTTGTCTTGAGCTAAATTTCCAGGAATTGCTTTCCAAGATTTATAAGGTTCTTCGTTTCTTTCAATTAAAAGAACTTTTAATTCACCTTCATCAAAGCCAAAAATCACGCAATCCACCGAAAAGTCGGAATGTAGTTTAGGTAATGTTTTTTTTGGCATTTTTTGAATTAATTTTATGATGGAATAGTTTTATAAACAACATAATTGCAGGAAAGAACCTGCAATTATGTTGAAGAAAAATTTAATTAGTTTTTGATTACTTTTTTGGTACTGATTGCACCATTAGCGTTTTCAATAACCAACATGTAAATACCAGCAGGAACTGAACTCATATCGATAGTTCCGTTAGCATTGATTTCAGTATTGATTACTTCTTTTCCAACTAAGTTAATTACTTTAACTGAAGCAGAAGTTTGGATTCCGTTTACATAAACTAAACCTGTAGTTGGGTTAGGGAATACACTTACTTCTTCTTTGCTGATAGCATTGATACCAGTTGGCATTTCAGGATTAGGATTGTTGTTTACTCTGATTTCATCAAAATAAATATAAACTGAATCATCTTGAGTCAAAGGATCTTCGAAATCAGGCATGAAAGCTAAAATAGGATATGTACCAGTTTTTGTAGTGAAATCATAAACCATATCAACCCACATATTAGTACCAGGTTGAGCAGCAGTACTAGGAGCTTCTAAAGTACCAGCAGCACCACCTTCTAATTTTAATTTAATAGGAGAGATTCTGCTTTTCCAAACTTTAACGTGTACATATTTATTTACAGTTACATCAGCAGAAGGATTACCGTCGCTTCTATTAGCCCAGAATCCACCCCAAGGCATTCCACCTTGATTTTTACCTCTTCTTAAGAATCTCATTACTTTCTCAGATTGGTTGATACCGGTTTTGCTAGGATTATTGATGATTTGGAAACTCACGCTTACATTGTGTTTGTTAGGATCATCCCATTCGCCATTACCCATTACGTTTAAGTTGAAACCATTTGTAGTTCCATCTTCGCAATCCAATAACATTCCATCACCAAAAGGTTTGAAAGTTTCAGGCATTGAATCATTATTAACTCTGATATCATCAATATAAATGATTGAAGAATCAGCTTTAGTGAATGGATCTTCGAAATCAGGCATAAAAACGATAGTAGCACAAGTTCCTGTTTTGTTAGAGTAATTGAATACCATGTCAACCCATTTACCTGTTTCAGTTTGAGGACTCATGCTGGCCACTTCAACTGTTCCTGTATTACCACCTTCGATTTTGAATTTAACTGGAGATGTTCTTCCTTTCCAAACTTTCACGTGAACGTATTTGTTTGCAGTAAAATCAAAAGCAGGTTTTCCATCTCCACGGTTAGTCCAGAAACCACCCCAAGGCATTCCACCTTGAGCTGTACCTCTGCGCACAAATTGTAATACTTTGTCTGATTTGTTGATACCAGATTTATCAGGATTGTTGATTACAGAAAATGTTTCTTCAACAGCATGTTTACCTTTGTCATCCCAATCTCCGTTACCCATAACGTTTAAGTTGAAACCACTTGTAGTTCCATCCTCAAAATTCATAGCCATAGTAGGAATAGGCATAGCTACTTCAGGCATTGAATCGTTGTTAACTCTCATATCATCAAAATAGATAATAGTTGAATCTGTTAAAGTTAATGGATCTTCAAAATCAGGCATAAAAGCAATGATTGGATATTTTCCAGTTTTTGATGTGAAATCAAAAACAACATCCACCCACTGATTTAATTGAGTTACAGGCTTAGAGCTGCCTTGTTCTAAAGTACCAGCTGCGCCGCCTTCAAGTTTAAATCTAACTGGAGAAATACGAGATTTCCATACTTTAATATGAACATATTTACCGTTAGTTACATTGGCTGATCCCAAAGTATCTGCTCTGTTACTCCAGAAACCACCCCAAGGCATTCCACCTTGTGCAGTTCCTCTGCGAGTAAATTTCATTACTTTGTTACTGTAATTGATTCCAGATTTATCTGGATTATCAATTACACTGAAGGTTTCTGTTACAGCATGTTTTCCTGGGTCGTCCCAATCTCCATTTGCCATAACGTTTAAGTTTTGACCATTTGTGGTCCCATCTTCAAAATTCATGATGGTTTGTGCATTTGCTCTGTTCGACATAAACAAAGCTGCACCTGCTGCCAAGAGTAATAGTTTTCTCATTGATTTTTTTTTAGGTGTTTATTTGGTGTTTTTAATTTATTTGATTTCGAATTCTACGGTTTCTACTTCATTAGAGTTTTTGCCAATGAATAATTTGAATTTACCTGGCTCCAATACTCTTTCCATATCGGCATTATAGTACATCAAATCTTCTTTGTTTATTGTGAAACAAATCTGTTTAGATTCACCTGCTTTTAAAAATACTTTGCTAAATCTTTTTAATTCTTTTAATGGTCTTGTGCTTGAACCAACTAAATCTTGAACATACAATTGAACAATTTCTGAACCATCCATTTTACCAGTATTTTTAATTTCAATACAAGCTTCAATTGTTTCATCAGCTGTAAAGCTTGTTTGGTTTAGTTTAAAGTTTGTATATGAATAATTGGTATAACTCAAGCCAAATCCAAAAGGATAAAGAGGAGTGTTCTCAATATCTAAATATTTAGAAGAGTATTTGATATTGTTATCAAAAGGACGTCCTGTGTTTTTTGAAGCATAATAAATTGGAACCTGACCAACACTTCTTGGAAATGTCATGGTAATTTTTCCAGATGGATTATAATCACCAAACAAAACACTGCTGATTGCTGGTCCTGATTGCGTTCCTAAAAACCATGTTTCTAATATTGCAGGAATGTTTTTATCCTCCCATGAAAGTGCTAAAGGTCTACCATTGCTTAATAGTAATACAATTGGTTTACCCATTGCATGCATGCGTTTTAACAATTCTTGTTGATTGGCTGGAATAGTTATATCAGAGCGACTTGCAGCTTCACCACTCATACCTTCAGATTCGCCTAAAGTTAAAACAATTATATCTGCTCTGCCAGCTACTTCAATGGCTTCATTGATTAATTCTTCTTTGCTTCTTTTGTCGATGAATTCTTGAATATGCATTTTTTTGATAAGTACAGTATCCTCAGTTACATTCGCACCCATAGCATACAATAATTCAGCTTTCCCTGCTGTTCTTGCTACTACAGCATCCCATAAGTTTTTAGATTGCATCCAATTTCCAGCACCACTCCAATTGCCAATTAAGTCTCTTTTGTTTTTTACAAACGGACCTATAAAAGCAATTTTACCGCTTGCTTGTAGTGGTAATAAATTGTTTTCATTTTTTAATAATACCATAGATGCTTTAGCAATTTCCTCAGCTGTTTGCAAACTGGCTGGTGTCATAATAGCAGTTTTTGCAGTTTTAATATTTGAATATCGGTAAGGATCTTCAAATAAACCTAATTGCCATTTTGCATCTAAAATTCTGTAAACAGCAATATCAATATCTTCAATCTTTACTTGTTTGTTTTCTAAAGCTTTTTTCAAATATGTATTATAAACAGAACCTTGCATGTCCATATCGATACCAGCATTGATTGCAGCAATCCCAGCTTCATATTCATCAGCAACATTTCCATGGTAAACCATTTCGTTGATAGATGTATAATCAGTAACAACAAATCCTTTGAAACCCCATTGCTTTCTTAATAAATCATTCATCAACCATTTATTTGCAGTAGCTGGTACTCCGTTAACTTCATTAAAAGAACTCATAACAGTTGCAGCTCCAGCATCAATTGCTGCTTTATAAGGAGGAAGGTAAGTGTTAAACATACTCTGCATACTCATATCAACAGTATTGTAATCTCTTCCTGCAATTGGTGCGCCATATAAAGCAAAATGTTTAACACAGCTTAAAATAGTTTCTTTGCTTTTTAAATCGGTTCCTTGGTAACCTCTAACCTTAGCTCTAGCAATTGCAGAACCTAAACAAGGATCTTCTCCTGAACCTTCTGCAACTCTTCCCCAACGTGGATCGCGTGAAATATCAACCATTGGTGAATAAGTCCAGTGTAGACCATCAGCACTTGCTTCAACAGCAGCTATTCTTGCTGATTTTTCTGATAATACTGTATCCCATGCACATGATTCTCCCAAAGGTAGTGGGAAGATGGTTTTATGTCCATGAATTACATCATATCCAAATAACAAAGGAATTTTCAATCTTGATTTCATTGCTAAATCCTGCAATTTTTTGGTGTATTCAGGACTATATGCATTGAAAATATTTCCGCATTTTCCATCCATGATATCTTGTTTATAGGTATCACGAATTACTGGTCCGGTAACTGACATGTCTGAAGTATATAAGGTTAATTGACCTAATTTCTCTTCAAGAGTCATTTTGCCAATTAACTCTTTAAGGAATGATTCTTTGTCTTGATTTTTCCCTGGTTTGTTTTGAGCGAAAATGAAATTGCCACTAAACAGCAAAAACATTAAGGTTAGTATAGTATTTTTTATCTTCATGTTATTTTGTAATTGCAGGTGATTCAAATCCAAGGTTTTTTAATCCTCTTTGAATGTCTTTGTTTTTCATAAAAACGTTCCAGATTAAAGACGAGCGATAATTTTCTATCATCACAATTATTGGTCCTTGGTCAATTGCTAAATAAGATTGGGCGGTCCAATTTTTACTTTCGTTAAAGGCATCAACAAATCCATATTCACCCCAAATATCTTTTCCTTTATCAAAGTAAAAGTGTTTTAAAGCTGCCATACTTTCTTTTGGTGTATATGGAAAAGCAGATAAAGCAGCAGTTGGACTAATCACTCCTAAATCGTTATCAGGTGAGTGTGCATTATATCCTTCATGGTTATCGCTGGCAGTTAATCCCCAGCAATTTTTACCATATCCTTTGAATTTATTTGGATTAAGAACACAGTGTTTATAGTTAATCAAAGTATGATTAAGGTTTTGTTGCCAGTAATCAGCGTATTGGTCTTTTAAACCTCTTGGGTCTAAACCTAAAAATGTATAATGCGAAAAAAATAATGGACCACCATAAGGGAATCCTAATTGTAAAGGAATATCATAATAAGATTTTCCGTTTTTAAAGAAACTTCCTGTTGCCCAACCTTTGCGGTAAACATCGGGTTTGATGGCATAATTTTTTGAGGAAGCGGCCAATACAAAAGCAATCAAACATTCATTCCAACCATGAATAGAGAAGTTCATACTCCAACCATGATTTGGACTCCAATGCCAATATAATGCATCTTGTTGTTGGGTATACCAATTCCATTCAGCAGCATCCCAAAGCCAAGTGATTCTATTTCTAAGTTCGGTTTCTTTAGGATTATTAGCATTAAAGTATTCTTTAGCAGCAATTAATCCAGCAAATAAATAAGCAGATTCAACAACATCACCACCATCATCTTTTCTGCTGAAAGGAATAGTTTTTCCTGTTTCTCCATTTAACCAATGAGGGAAAATTCCATGGTAATGATTTGCTTTTTCAAGGAACTTCACCATTTTAATAAGGTGTCTAACAGCGGTATCTCTACCTATCCAATTTCTTTGAACAGCAACAATTGTAGCCATAATTCCAAAGCCCGTGCCGCCTGTTGTTACAACTTCGTTTCCATAATCGTAAGCTACATTGCTTCTTTCTCTTGCCAAACCGCTTGTAGGGTGGGCAAAATCCCAAAAGTATTTAAAACTTTGTTTTTGTACCTCATCTAATAAAACAGAATCGTTTTTGATGTCTGCTTTTATAGGTGCATGGTAAATCGATTTGTTTTCTTGAGCACAAGCTATACTCAATGAAAACAATAATAGAAAGGATAATTTTATATGTTTAATGTTTACGAACATCGATATTAGTTTAAATAAGGACTAGTAAAGCCACATTTTTTCATTCCGGTTTTAACTTCCGGACAGCTCATAAATAAATTCCAACAAAGGCCAGTTCTATAGTTTTCAATCATAACAATAATGGGTCCTTGGTCGATAGCCAAAAATGAATTAGCAAACCATTGGTCGTTAAGATTTATTGCATCTACAAAACCTTGTTCTTTAAACATTTTATCTCCTAATTTATAGTAGAAAAATTTTAGTGCTCTCATAGAATTTTCTGGAGTATAAGGCATAGCGCTTAAAGCAGCAGTTGGACTAATTACTCCTAAATCATTATTGGGCTCATGGGCTGCATAACCACTAAAATTATTATCAGAAGCAGTTAATCCCCAACATTGATTACTGTATCCATAATGTTTTTTAGGATTAACTACACAATGGGTATAGTTTATAAGTGTATGATTTAAATTTTGTTCCCAATAATCGGCGTATTGGTCTTTAAGTTGATTAGGATTAATCCCTAAAAATGAATAATGTGAAAAGAAAAGTGGACCACCATTAGAAGGACCTAAAGGAAGTTTAAAACCATAGTAGTTTACTCCATTTCTAAAACCACCATTTCTTGCCCAACCTGCATGGTAAACGCTAGCTGGAATTGAATCAGTAGGAGATGCAGCTGCCATGATATAAGTAATTAAACATTCGTTCCAACCACTGATTTTCATGTTCATAGCCCATCCAAGATTAGCACTCCAATGCCAGTATAAAACCTGCTCATTTGATTTTCTGAACCAGTTCCATTCAACACCTCGGTATAAAGCATTTATTTTATTTCTAATTCCAGATTCGAGGCTTGAATTGCCATCGAAATATTGACGAGCAGTAAGTAAACCTTGCATTAAGTAGGACGTTTCTACAAGGTCAGCTCCATTATCTTTAGAGCTAAAAGGTATGGCAACTCCTGTGGCTCCATTAAGCCAATGAGGAAATGCTCCATGAAATTTCTGACATTTATTCGTCATGAAGTCTAACATTACATCAAGTTTGTTAGCAGCTTCATTGCGGCTGATATAATTTCTGGAAGCAGCAACAACCATTGACATGATTCCAAATCCGGTGCCACCTGAGGTAACTAAATCTCCGGAAGAATTTCTTTCTCTCGACATTCCTGAAACAGGATGTCCAAAGTCCCAAAAGTATTTAAATGTTCTTCTTTGAACAATGTCAAGTAATTCATCATCACTTACTCTTGGGAATTTATCTGTAGTATCTAATTGGGTAGTAAATGCATAACATAGGTTACTTTGCATACCAATAGCAGCTTTTGATTGTAATTTATAAATCAAACAAATGGTATATTTAGTAAAAGTTTTTAAAGTAGAAGGTCTGATTTCGAGAACGGTATCTGCTTCAAGTAAAGAATAAGTATAAGGAACTTTTGCTGATTTTTCATCCAGAAAATTGATTCCAATACTTAAAGTTGAGGTGTCAATTTTATCTGTAAAACTAAGTCGTATAATAGGATTGAGGCTTATCTCGCGATAAGGTGCTTTTAAAATACCATTTATATTGGTGAGTGAACAAGTAAAACTCTTTGGCTTTTCAGGTTCAGGAGTTGGAGTATTCACTTTCTCCTTGCATGAATAACTGAATAAGCTTAAAGCTAGAATAAAGAAATAAAGTAGTACTTGTTTATTTTTCATTGGTTTGGTTTAAAAACCACAGACAATCTTGATTGATTGTCTGTGGTTAAATTAGTTTATTGGAGAATTATCTACCAGCGTTTTCTAAATCGTATAAAGCTGTAACGTCTGCATCTGCAAGCGCTTTGCTATATACACGGAATTCATCAAGCGCACCAGTGTAGTTTAACATCCAAGTTTCAGGAGCACTCCATGGAGCACCTAAATTGTTTTGGAATCCACCAATAACAAATTTGTTTGCTTTGATAAAGTTTAAGTTACCAAGTGGAGCGCCACCTGCAGCAGGATCGCTACCAAATCTGTCTGAAACATTAGCCGGTACAATTAATTTAGTACCATTCACATACATAGCAAATTTTGAACTAGCTGCATCGTATGAGAATACAACATGATTCCATTTTCCAAAAGCATTAGGAATTTTATTGTTACCATTGAATTCAATCCATTGTTCTTTCCACTCAGGAGCATCATTTTTCTCAAAATGTACTTTGCAGAACATAGAATCAGAAGTAGTACCTTCAATTAAAAAGAAGAAATTACCCCAGAAAGCGCTGTCTTTAGATAACATGAAAACTGATTGAGCACCACCTTCGTGTTTCTCTGTTTTCATCCAAAAAGCAACGGTAAAACTTTTCAAAGCTGGAAGAGCAGTTCCTGCGCTATTGTAGCCAGCAAACCCGCCTGTAGCACCTTGATAAGCTTTGCCTTTTTTTCCTGTTATTAAAGTTGCATTAGTAGCAACACCTGCTAAGTTTTGTTTTGATTCATTGAAGTTTTCATCGAAACTCCATTTTGAAACTAAATTGGCAGAAGCTACATCATCAGAGCTATTGTAGCCACCAATCGGAGGAAGAGATACGTCTGTTTTTTTGTCTTCTTTACATGCTGTAAAAGTTGTGATGCCCGCAACTGTTGCGAACATCAACATTTTGCTGATTGTTTTTTTCATACGAAATAGTTAGGTTTTTGTTTAGTGGTTTATGTTAATAATTGGGATTTTGGGTTAATTTTACTCCACTCAAATCTATTTGTCTTTGAGGGATTGGGTAAAGTTCGTGTTTTCCATCTACAAAAGGAATGCCTGCCGCTCTTAAAACTGTGCCGGCTCTTTTTGTTCTGCGTAAATCAAACATTCTATCGTGTTCCATTGCCATTTCTACTCTTCTTTCTCTATAAATTGCTTCTTTTAGTTCGGTAGCAGAAATAGCTGTTGTATTGGCTAAACCAGCTCTGTTTCTGATGATATTTAATGAAGTTCTTGCACTTGCAGTATCTCCTAATTCAATAGCAGCTTCAGCATGGATTAGATAAATTTCACCTAAACGAATTACTCGTAAATTTTTATTGGTTTCATTGTCATTTCCGTTAAAGGTTTCCATTGTTTTGCTGATATAACATTTGTAATTATAACGAGCATTTGGTGCAGCTGGATTTGTTACAAAGCCATCCCACAAAGTTTGGCCTGAGAAAATGATAGTTGCATCTTTACGTACATCTCCAACTTCATAAGCATCAACCAATTTTTGTGATGGTGTATTAAAGCCCCACCCTAATCCTCCTGCACCTCTTGGTGCTTGTACTACAAAATAACCTGTTAGTCCTTTGTTTGGATCGGTACCTTTGCCATTAATTTCCCAAAGTGATTCACTATTGAATTCGCCGCTTTCTTTCCAAATGCTTGAATAATCACTCACCAAAGAATAAGTTCCGGAAGTAATTAGTTGGTTACTTGTATTTTTAGCAATAGCCCAATCTTCTTGATATAAGGCTACTTTTGCCATCAAGCCCATAGCAGCTCCTCTTGTTGGTCGGCCTAAGTCATCAGCACCATAGGAAGATGGTAGTACACTAATAGCATCAGTTAAATCTTGTCTGATAAAAGAATAAATTTCTTCAGCACTAGCCCTTACGTTTGCGTTGGCAATGTCTTCTTGTGTTTCAATGTTTTTGTTAACCTTTGGAACACCACCGAAACATCTTACTAAGTTCCAATAGTAATAGGCTCTCAAGAACTTAACCTCAGCAATATATCTGGCTCTTTGTCCATCAGAAATATTTGTGAATTGTGGTAAATAATACAAGGCCTGATTGGCTCTAGCTATTCCTTTAAAATTAGATTCCCAAATATCATTAAAAGATAAACTTGATGATGTAAATGTATATTTATCTAATTGGTCTTTATCTGTTCCTGTATCTCCAGGGTCTGAACCTTTTTCTGCATCATCATCAGCAATACTTGTAACGCCAATCCAAGAAAAAGAATGTTGTTGCCATTCGTATAATTGGTTGTAAACCGCAGTTACCAATTGCGCCGGAGCATCAGGGTTTGAAAAGAAGTCGGTTGGAGTTTGATTTCTAACAGGCTCTTCCAAGAATTTTTTTCTACATGCAGTTACCATCATCAGAAGGGCAACTGCAAACATCAATACTATACTAATTGACTTTTTCATTTTTTGCATTTTGTTAAGAGATGGTTGTTAAAATTGAACGTTTACACCAAACATATAAGTAGCCGATGTTGGGTAAATACTTTTTTCTATGCCTGATTCATAAGCAGCTCCAGGTAATTCAGGTGAATAACCAGTGAATTTTTGCCAAGTATAAAGATTTTGAGAGCTTAAATAAGCACGTAGTTTTCCAATATGCCATTTGTCTGTAATTCTGCTTGGAATAGTATAACCCAATGCCAATGTATTTAAACGAATATAAGTTCCCGATTCAATGAAATAATCACTTGGTACTGGAACTCCATTATAAGCTCTTGGATTATCTGTATTTGGATTACTTGGAGTCCATCTTTCCATGGCAACATCATATTCTACATTGTAGTTACCTCCGTAACGAACAGTTTTTTTACCATTAAAAACCACATTTCCTGCATTACCTTGAACTATCATGCTTAAATCAAATGCCTTGTAATAGAAATTTGTATTGAATCCAAAATAGAATTTAGGTTGATATGAACCAGCATAAATTCTGTCTTTGTTGTCGATTTTTCCATCACCATTCTGGTCGATAATTTTTTTGTCACCAACCTGAGCTCCAGTAATAGTTGCAGAATTGTTTAGTTCAGCTTCTGTTTTGTAAACGCCATTTGTTTCATAAACCCAGAATACACCAATTGGTTGTCCATTGATTACTCTTGTTGCAGTATAACCATTGTCTAAACTTCCGTAATCCAATGCTTTTCCTTCACCAACATCTGTTACTTCATTTTTATTAAAAGTAACGTTGCCTCTTAAAGCATAGTTAAAGTCTTTGCTGATGCTAGAATTCCAACCCAAAGAAATTTCTAAACCTGTATTTGAAATTTTAGCAGCATTGGTAGTATATACATTATCTCTATCTCCGGCAACTCCTGGTAATGCAACAAGATATAAAGCATCAGAAGTAATTTTTTGATAAACGTCGATTTCACCTGTAAGTTTAGAATTAAAGAATCCGAATTCCAATCCTAAATTTCTTTGTTCAGTAGTTTCCCATTTCAAGTTTGGATCAATAATTTGATCAGGTATTGCACCTGGAGCAATATTAGCACCAAAAGCTGCAGATAAACCTGTTCCAAATTGCGTTACAAACTGGCCTGGAGAGATATTGTCGTTACCTATTAAACCCCAGCTGGCTCTGGCTTTCAAAGTATTAAAGATGTTTTGATTGGCCATGAATTTTTCTTTATCAATTACCCATCCTAAACCTAATGAAGGGAAAGTTCCCCATCTATTTTTTACAGGAAATTTTGAAGCACCATCTCTTCTTATGGTAGCATTTACAAGGTACTTACCATCGTAAGTATAAATACCTCTGGCAAAGTAAGATTCTCTTCTTCCATAAATTGCTTGATTACCACTATTTAGAATAATTGAAGTAGGGTCGCCAAAACTAAAATCCCAATATTGTTCTTGAACTGGAATATCTTTTTTAGAACCACTCATCCATTTTCCATCTTGTCTTTCTGCAGTATGACCTAAACTCACATTTACATCATGTTTACCTTTAAAAGTTTCGGTGTAATTAAAGTAATTATCCCAAACCCAACGGTAATTATCGGAGCGATAAAGATTTAATTGACTTCTATCGTTTCTTTGTGCGATAGTAACAAAATAAACAGGGGAATAATTTCTACTATTATTAAAACCTCCATCAATACCAAAAGAAGATTTGAAAGAAACATTTTTCCAGACTTTATATTCACCCCAAACAGTTCCCTGTAAACGATGTCCCCACGATTGGTCATTAGTAGTTTCGAGTTTTGCTAAAGGATTTCCAACATTACTTGTTGTAGTTGAGCCATAAGAACCATCAGAATTTTTCGCATTGTATATTGGAGCTGCATTATACGCATCTGTAAACAAACTGAATGGTTTATTATTACCAAAATTGTAAGCATAAGAAATAGTATTACCAACTTTTAATTTATTGGTGATGTTTACATCATTATTAGCTCTGATAGAAATACGTTGGTAATCATTTCCTTTTAAAATTCCTTCTTCTTTAAAATATCCAATAGAGAAGAAGTAAGTATTTTTATCACCACCACCATTCATTGAAATATTATGACTCTGAATGGTACCTAGTCTAGTTATTTCATCCATCCAATCAGCCGAACCAGTAATATCAGTTGGTTTGATAGCTTGGGTTCCAGCAGCTTCATTTGAGTAAACTGCGAATAAGTTTGGACCAGCCATATCAACTTTATTTACCAATCTTTTGATGCCTGTATAAGCATCATAGTTTACTTGTAATTTTCCTTTAGTACCGCTTTTGGTTGTAACTAAGATAACACCATTAGAACCACGAACCCCATAAATAGCGGTTGCAGCGGCATCTTTTAAAACATCAATTGATAAGATATCAGTTGTGCTAATATTAGAAATGTCATCAGTTAAAATTCCATCAACAACATAAAGTGGGTCAACACCACCTAAAATAGAACCAGTTCCCCTAATTCTTACATTGGGTTTTCCGCCAGGTTCACCTGGAGCAATAATTTGAACACCGGCAGCTTTACCTTGAATTGCTTGAGTTGCAGTTAAAGAAGGTAAGGTTGCAATTTCTTTTGCCTGAATTCTAGAGCTAACACCAGTTAATTCTTTTCTTTTTGCAGTACCATAACCAATTACAACTATATCATTTAATGTTGTATTTGATTCTTTTAGGCTAAAGTTGATTACAGTTCTTCCATCAATTTTTACTTCCTCAGTTTTATATCCTATATATGAAAATACTAGGATGTTTGATTCACCTGAATTGTAAGATAATTTGTAATTTCCTTTTGAATCGGTAGCGGTTTCTTTTTTAGTACCTTTTAAAGTAACTCTAACTCCGATTAAGTCTGTGCCGTCTTTGGCATCCGACACTTTTCCGTTGATTTCCATTTGTTGAGCCAGCATTGCAAACGAGCTCATCATGAAAACCAACATTGTAAGTAGTTTTCTTTGCATATATGATTTTTTTATTGGTGGTGGTCATATGTTAGCTATTAACTTTTTAATAAATGTACATGCCTGGTTTAGGTGCATGTTTTTTTACTTTTATTAAAAGTGTTAAAGTGTATGAATTACACTAAGGTATAGTTTTGAAGCAAGAATGCAATTCAATTTTATTAGAGATTTGTCAGATTTGCTTTACTGATTTGCAAATCAGTGCTTTGTGTTTTTTTTACTTAGTGTAAAACATACACTTAAAACCGAAAAATGGCTGATTAAAATGATTTTACCCTCAAATTTTGAATAATTCAATTCTGTTTTTTGAGATTTATTAGTAATTCTTGTTTGAAACTCTGCATTTATAAAGTAATGAATTGCACAAAACTTAAGTCCTAAATTCAATGGTATAAACAGTATTTAACTAGAGCCTGCTGAAAATCTAAATTAGCACTAATTATCAGTCAATTAGACTGTTTTTTATTGATTTAAATGCAAGGTTTTAAGAGCAATTACTTAAAATTCCTTGCATTAAGTACAATTGGCTTTCAATTAACTTAAAGACAGAAACAAGGCCATCTTTGTCGTTGCTGCCAAATTGAAGTATCATACATACATCTTAAACACAAAATGGAAATCAAACAGTTTAATACCGAGGCAATTTTGTTTAGGCCAATTTATTGGACTTTAACAAAATGCATTCGGTATAATTTGGCAGCGTCTAAAATCTGACCTGTTTCTGTCTTTTTCAGCAGGCCCTAACTAAAGCGATTTTATTGATTTATTTCAGTCGAACATAAATTCAGAATAACTTAACTTGTGCCCTTAATTTTTGCAATATGCCACAGTGGGTTGAACAAATTTTCTTAGCTCAGGAGCACCCTGGAATTGCTGCTTCAATGGTTTTAATTTTTACAGTTTTATTTCTTGGTATTTTATTAGGAAAATTAAAAATCATGAAGGTTTCTTTAGGCATATCTGGAATTGTATTTGTTGGTATTTTAAGTGGACATTTAGGTTACAGAGTTCATGCTGAAACGCAGGAATTTCTTAGGGATTTTGGCTTGATATTATTTGTTTATGCGATAGGAATGCAAGTAGGACCATCATTTTTTAGTCGTTTAAAACAAGATGGTTTGTTGTATAATTCTTTAGCTATAGGTACTGTTTTATTAGGCGCTTTGGTTACTTATTTATTATTCATTTTTACTGGCAATGGTATGGATAATATGATTGGTATGATGGCTGGAGCAGTAACAAATACTCCAAGTTTAGGTGCAGCAAAAGCGGCATTAAAAGATATTGCCATTCAAGCTCCTGATAGAATCTGGAATGATCCAACAAATGCATATGCGATTACTTATCCATTCGGAATCATTGGAATTATTTTAGTGATGATATTTGCTAAACATTTATTCAAGATTGATGTCAAAAATGAAATCACTTTATTTAATGAGCAAATCAAAAAGAAACATCCAGCTCCTGAAGTTAAAAAGTGTAGGTTAACCAATTCTGCATATTTTGGAAAGACATTAAAGTATGCAATTGGTGACAATAAAATTATCGTTTCAAGAATCAAGCATTCTGGTTCTACTGTGGTTCAATCGCCTAATAGTGAATATCTTTTGCAGGAAAGAGATGTGTTAATGTTGGTTGGTTTACCTCAAGATTTAGACCAAATGATTGAATTGTTGGGATATGAATCTTCAGACAATTTTATTGAATCGCAAGATTTTACTTTAACAAAATCGTTTATTGTTACGAGGTCGGAAGTAATCAATAAAACAATTGGACAACTTAATTTTTTAGGAGCGTTTAATTCACGAGTTACTCGTGTTTACAGAACGGGATTGGAATTATTAGCAAATGATGAATTGGTTCTTCATTATGGTGATAAAATGAGGGTAGTAGGAGCAGAATCGGATTTAATTCAAATAGAAAAATTGGTTGGAAACTCAGAAAAGCGTCTTCAAGAGCCGCAGCTTTTATCAATTTTTTTAGGGATAATTTTGGGTGTTTTTGTTGGTTCAATTCCGTTTTTTTTGCCGGGATTATCTGTTCCTGTAAAATTAGGAATGGCCGCTGGTCCCTTATTGGTAGCGATTTTAATTAGTAGATTTGGAGGGATTTCAAGTTTGCATTCATACCTTCAACAAAGCGCACTTTTATTTATGAAGGATTTTGGAATTAGTTTATTCTTTGCTTCAATTGGAATTCATGCAGGAGAAACTTTTTACCACACTTTTATTACGTATAATGGATGGATTTGGGTTTTATATGGTTTGATAATAACTATAACTCCAATTTTAGTTATGTTGATGATTGCGAGATATGTTTTTAAGCTGAACTTTATGCCATTATTGGGATTGATTGCAGGCTCATATACCGACCCAGCAGCATTAGATTTCAGTACCAATTATTATAAGTCAGATTTGCCTTTACAAGCTTATGCTACCGTTTATCCTTTGGTTACAATTACAAGGATTGTTATAGCGCAAATATTGGTATTGTATTTTGCCCTTTCCTGAAAATAAAAAAGCTGCAATAGTCATATCGCAGCTTTTCTATGTATTGAATTTATATCCTACAAAAATGGAATTTTAACCACTTTAGCTTTGATTTGTTTATCTCTAATTTCAATGAAAATTTCTGAATCAACTTTTGAGAATTCAGTGCTTACATAACCCATACCAATAGCTTTGTTTAATGATGGCGATTGAGTTCCTGAAGTTACTTCTCCGATAACATTTCCACTTGCATCTTTAATTGGATAATATTGTCTAGGAATACCTCTGTCAATCATTTCAAAACCAACTAGTTTTTTGCTAACACCGTTTGTTTTTAAAGCTTGGTGATGTTCGTGATTAATAAATGGTTTTGTGAATTTAGTTATCCAACCTAAACCAGCTTCGATTGGTGAAGTTGTATCGTTGATATCATGACCATACAAACAAAATCCTTTTTCTAATCTTAAGGTATCTCTCGCACCTAATCCGGCAGGCATAATATTAAATTCTTTTCCTGCTTCAAAAACTGCATCCCAAAGTTTTTTCGCATCTTCATTCATCACATAAAGTTCAAATCCACCTGCACCAGTATAACCAGTATTACTAATAATACAATGTTCAATACCAGCTAAAGATCCCATTTTAAATGTATAATACTCCATTGAAGATAAATCAACCTCAGTTAATTTTTGAAGTGCTTTAATTGCATTTGGACCTTGTACAGCTAATAAGCTATAATCATCACTTAAGTTGGTCATTTCAACACCAAATGAATTATGAGAGCTAATCCAATTCCAGTCTTTTTCAATATTGGAAGCATTAACAACTAGGTAGTATTCATTAGCATTTAAACGATAAACCAATAAGTCATCAACAATACCTCCATCATTATTTGGTAAGCAAGAGTACTGAACTTTACCATCAGTTAATTTTGATGCATCATTTGAAGTAACTAGTTGAATTAAATCTAAAGCTTTTTCACCTTTAAGTAAAAATTCACCCATGTGACTTACATCAAAAACACCAACACTGTTTCTAACAGCTAAATGTTCCTGAATTAAATTATTATAAAGCACAGGCATATTATATCCTGCAAATTCAATCATTTTTGCTCCTAGTGAAACATGTAAATCGTTGAGTGCAACTGTTTTCATTTTTGGTAATTTATAGTTTGGTAATTCGAATTTTGCTGCAAAATATCATTCTAAGCTGAAAGATTCATTATAATTATTATCATTAAATCCTTCTGTCGTCGAACCAATCTTTACGTTTTGGTATTTTTAAGTCTTGTAAAACAGATGATTTCACATTTAAATTAAACATAAAATATTTAGTTCCATAAGCAGAAAGTGGTGTCCAGTTAAAGGTAAACTGCCAACAATGTAAGTCTCTTCTTAAATCAATTCCCAAATGTGAGATTCTATTCAAACTAAAATCATAACCAGAGTTAAAGGTAAACGACCAGTTTTTGGTAGGAGTTAAATTTCCTGAAAATGACAATGTTTGTGTGTATTCTGATGGGAAAAAAGTGCTAAGTTTATTTCTATAATCATACGAAACAGTATAATTTAGCATTAAACTCCATGGCATATTAAAATCACTATAGCCCAATTTTTGCATTTCCTTTTTTAATTTTTCTGCTCGACTTTGGTCTTTTCGTTTAAACATATCAGGACTTAAGCTCGCAGAAATTCCGAGGTTTGCATTTAATAATGTTGCGAGTTTTCCATTGTTAATGTTAAATTCATTAATTCTAGCATAATATTTAGAAGTAGCAGTTTCTACCAAATTATTTACGTATGGGTCGAAACTTGCATTTCCAACTAAAGAAATATTTTTGAATAAAGTTGTTCGTGCAGAGGTATTTATAATACTTAAGTTCATTGAGTCTACAAGTATATTATAAGCTCCACCCACTCTAAAACTTTCTATAATTTTGATTTTGTTTTCTTTAACAGAAGTATCTTTTCCAGTTCTCCATTTTATTTCGAGATTATTATCTAATGAGAAGTTGATATTACCTTGTCTACCTGCGCCAGGTCCGCCGTACAAAGTTCCTTCAAATCTGCTGTACCTCTGAAAATTTTGACCAGTTGTATCGTTTTGAACAGACCTGTAAAATCCGAAATTATCAGTGCTAAAATCTGGTGAATATGAAAAATCTACATAAGGATTCATTACATGGCGAATGGCCATTAGTTTCCCCTTTTTAAACACTTTCATTCCGTACCATCTTGTACTTATACCAGCTCTCATCGAATAGCTGTAAGCTCTTGCAAAGCCACTTTCGAAAGAAGAATTTACTGTTCTATTTGTTGTATCCCATTCTTTAGCTCTTGTTTTAAAAGTCCAGTTTTCGTTATAATCAGCACCAACCGAAATGGTATAATATTTAAATAAATTAAATCCATTTTGCACTGCAATTGAATGCCTCACACCATTATTCATGGCAGTATCAATGTATTTTTTTAGGTCTTCTGAATTTCTGTTTTTGAATAATAAAGTATCTTTGGTATTAACAATATTCTGCATCAAACCGGTATAGTTCACACTAATTTTCTCGTACCAAGTATCTGCTGTAGGTTTATATTTTGATTTAAATGGTTGAAAAGAAGCTACAGTAAAAGAAACATCTGGTAGGGTTAAAGATAAATCTCTTGTTTGAAGATTTTGTGAAGCCCTGGCATTTGCAGATAAACTTTGTTTTCCTTTATTAAATGTAGTACCATAACTTATACCAGAATTGATAACATTATTAAAAGATTGCGGGGAATAGGAGTTAAAAGTTAAATAATCATTACCCACTAGATTTACATCGGCACTAAAAGTACTTCCCGGACGCGCTTTTGGGTCAACACGATGCGACCATTGAACTTGGAAGCTTTTGAATTCAGAATAATTTGGGTCTTCAGGGTTATTCTGTTTATTAAAAGCATAGTTAGCACTAAAATTACCACTAAATCGGTATCTATAATTATAGGAGGATCTGGTACTTAATTGCCATGAAGTATTTGTGTAGATATCTCCCAATAAACTTAAGTCGAGATGTTCACCCAATCCTAAATAGTATCCACCTTGGCGGAGGAAATAACCTCTACCAGCTGCATTTCCATAAGTTGGAATAATTAGACCAGATTGTTGACCTCTTTTAAGTGGGAAAATCCCAAGAGGAACAAAAAGAGGAGTTCTAACACCTTCTATAACCATGTTTGCTGGACCAGTAATTACTTTTTTACCAGGGATTACCTTTAGTTTTTCAGCAGCAATATAAAAGTGAGGATGGTCGGCATCGCAGGTTGTATAATAAGAGTGACTAATATAGAAATTGTTATTTTCATCTCTTTTAACCGTTTCTCCTTTAATAAAGCCTTCACCTTCATTGGTTTTGAATTCTTTCATTAAGCCCCTTTTGGTTTCATAATTAAAGGTCACCTCTTCAATTTTGTATTCACTACCACCTTGTTTAAAAACTGGAGTATTACTTAAAATCCCTACACTATCTAACTGTCCAGTTGCATTAACAGTATTTTTTTGAAGGTTGATTTTAATTTTCGCAGCTTTAATATCTGAATCTTCGTATAAGACCACGGCATTTGAATAAAGTGTCGCTGTTTTTTCTAGTGCATTGTACACAATTGAATCTTTGGCATTGTACTTGACCCTAGATTTCATAGCAGAAGACGTACGAGGGAGGTAGTTTGAATCATTTAATAGACTATCAGGAATTGAGTTTTTTGTAGAATCAGATAAAATATAATGATATGAAAAAGAGTAAGTTAAGTTATTTTCTAACAAATTATAAACAAAAATTCGGTTTGAATTGCTTAAATTTGATGAAGTTTGGTTGGCAGCAGAAAAAAGAGGAAAAAAGGCTAAACACATTAGTATTTCAGCAATTCGCTTATTTCTGCAGGATTTCTTCAACTGACTTAAAATTAATAAATGTTGCAATGTATTATTCAAACGCAAAGCTAAATAAAGTGGTAAATTTCTCTAAATGGGAAAAAATTGTGCCATTTTTCCTGTTTTTGGTCTTTGTTGCAATGACACCTCCAACAAATTCGAAAAAATTTCGAAGATCAATACAAACTATTGTAATTGATGCCGGGCATGGTGGTCATGATCCGGGTTGTAGTGCTGGTGGTGTTAAAGAAAAAGACATCACATTAAAAATGGCAAAAGAACTCGGCGACAAAATTACGGAATTGATGCCTGAAGTTAAGGTTATTTATACACGAAAAACAGATAAATTTGTTGAGTTGTGGGAAAGAGCCGATATAGCTAATAGAAGTAATGCTGATTTATTTATTTCTTTACACTGCAATTCTCATAAAAATACCAGCATTTCTGGAACCGAAACCTTTGCAATGGGTTTACATAAAGCAGGTGATAATTTAGATGTAGCAAAAAGAGAAAATGATGTTTTGTTATTAGAGACTGATTATCAGGAGAAATATGATGGTTTTGACCCGAATTCACCAGAGACTCATATATATTTTTCTTTGTTTCAAAATGCATACATGGACCAAAGCATTAAATTAGCATCAAAAATTGAAAATCAAATTTCTAAAACTCCAAATAGAAGCAGCAGAGGAGTTAAACAAGCAGGATTTGTGGTGCTTTGGAAAACTGGAATGCCGAGTGTTTTAGTAGAAGCTGGATTTTTAAGCAATAAAAAAGATAGAGATTTTTTAAATAGTGAAGCTGGTATGGATGAATTTACTACAGCTATGGCAAAAGCTTTTGTTGATTATAAAAATGTTTTTGAAGGAGTGCCAGCTGCAAGCAAATAATTTTTGTTTGTTTAAATGGGTTGAATGTTAAGTTTTTATGAAGATTCAAAACTGAATATTTGTTACAGGAACTTAGGTTGTCATAATATTCATCAATTAAATTACCTAAAGCAAAAGGAATTAATTGATTTTAAGATGCTCATATAGTTTTGGTTTTGACTGTATAAGTTAAATTAAATGGTCTTACTATTTTAATAAGGCTTTTTTTTAGATTTCTCTTCGGTGTTAAATTCTGCAATAATTTCTTATTTTTGAGCAAAATCAAATTATTTTGAGAATACCTAGAGAAGCCAAAATTGGTTTGTTTGCAGTAGTTTCACTTGCTGCACTTTATTTCGGATATAATTTTCTTCGCGGTAAAAAGTTCTTTTCCCGCCAAAATACTTATTATGTAGTTTATAATAATATTGAAGGGGTTAATAAATCTACTCCTATTTATTATAAAGGATTAAAAGTTGGGCAAGTTGAAGAATTGGGTTTTTTAAGAACCGATAGCGCAAATAGAATCATTGCTACTTTAATAATCGACCAAAACATCATGTTATCGAGGGCTTCAGAGGCCAGAATTGTAAGCATGGATTTATTGGGAGGTAAGGCAATTTCATTAATTGTTCCAGATTTATTAGTTCCAATTTTTAAAGGAGATACCATTATTGGTACGCAAGAAATTGGAATTGGTGAATCTATTTCAGGCATGATAGAACCCGTTAAAGATAAAACTGAAAATGTTTTGGTTTCTTTAAATAAGGTTCTAGAACAAGTAGAAAAGGTAATGGGTAATGGTGGTTCAGAAAATCTCAACTCAGGAATTGATGACCTTGCTCAAACCATGAAAAATTTGAATATGGCTACTGCTGCCTTAAATCAATTAATTCAAAATGAGTCGAATCGTATATCTAAAACATCTGGTAATATCGAGTCAATTACATCAAACTTAAAAAAGAATAACCAAGATATTGAATCAAGCATTCAGAACTTAAAAGTAATCACAGATTCATTGGCTGATGCTCCTTTAAAAAGTATGGTTGTTGAACTACAAAAAACAAGTGTTCAATTGGCTATGGTTGCTGAAAAGCTTAATAAAGGAGAAGGTTCTGCTGGAAAATTAATCAACGACCCTCAGTTGTACGATAATCTAAATAAGTCTACTAACGAACTTCAGGCTTTATTAAAAGATTTAAGAGAATATCCTGCGCGTTACGTGAATGTATCTGTTTTTGGTGGTGCTGCAAAAAAAGCTGAAAAGAAAAGAGAGCAAGACTTGAAAAAGCAGAAATAAATTTTTTATTGCTCACAAATTTCTTCCTGATGAATTGTTTCTTCTTGATTAGTTTCAAGCTTTTTTACATAATTTCTTCTATAGATTTTAACTCCTAAAACAAAAAACGATATAAGTAAAGGACCAAAAATCAATCCTGTGATTCCAAATAAATTTAATCCAATTAGCACGCCAAAAATGCTGATAACAGGATGAACATCAGCAAATTTCTTTTGTAGGACCATTCTGATTACATTATCTATATTAGAAATAATGAGCACACCATATGCTAGTAGAATATAGGATTGTAAATGCTGCCCCATTACATATAAATACAATGTAGCAGGTAGCCAAATCATAGCTGAACCAACAATCGGAATGAATGAAAATATTCCACACATACTTCCCCAAAAGGCAGCATCCGGTATTCCTAAAAAGTAAAATGCCAATCCTCCTGAAATTCCTTGAATTCCTGCTAATAAGGGTGTTGTGATTGCATTTGATACTGTCATATCATACAGTTCTTTTTGGAAAAGATGAGTAACGCCGGGTTCAAATGGCAGAAAATCTATTAAAAAATCACTCATCTCCTGGTAACTCACCAACATAAAGTACAAAATGAAGTACATAATGGCCAAGGTGCTTAAAGTTCCTAAAAGTTTGTTAAGTAATGCAGGTAAAAGTCCTGCTAGCTTTTCTTTTATCTGGTTGATTTGTTCTGGTGAAAAAATATCTTGCCCAATAAACTCTTTTAATTGATCGTCGAAGGTATGAAATGCGTTGATGAGTGAAGCTGGATTGCTGACTACTTCTGCAATTTTATTGTACAGCAGGTTTACAATAAGGATACCTGGAATTACAACAATCAATAATGAAAGAATCATTAGTAACAATGCCGCTCTTGAGGCTCTCCATTTTTTCTTTTCGACCAAATAGGCCATGAAGTTTTTGAATAAAAGATAAAAAATGACTGCTCCTAAAAAGGCTGTGAAGTAATCATATAACATCACAAAAAGGAATAAGCCGAAAAGCAACAAGAAATAAAATCCAAATTGCTGCTTTGATTGTGAACTAGATTGTTTTCCTAACATGCATCAAATATCTGATTTCAAAGCCAAAACATTTAACAAACATTCGAATTTCTTCTCGTTATCTTTGTGAAAAACTATCAAATGAATAATCAGAATAAAAATTTGCTGACTTTTTTATTTGGAGCGGCAATTGGAGCAGCAATTACTTGGCTATTTACTAGCGAAGATGGAAAGAAAATTGTGGCCGAAACTAAAGAAAAAGCAAAACAATGGAAGGATGAATTGGGTGATAAATTCAATCCTGAAAATCCAAATAGTAAGCAATCATCATAATGGAAAATGAAATAAAATCGGAACAAAAAGATTCAGATATTCAAGATTCATTTTTAGCCAATTACAAAGATTTATTGGTTGATTATACTGAGAAAAGAATTGAGTTAATTAAGTTGGAAGCGGTTGAAAAAACGGCAATTGTGGGCGGTTTATCAGCTTCTTTTTTACTTATTATATTATTTTCTTTTATGTCGATAATGTTCTTATCTGTAATGATGGGTTTTCTTTTAGCAGATATAACTGGAAGTATGTTAAAAGGCTTTGGTTTATTGGCCTTATTTTATGTTTTATTGCTGATTTTAGTTATAGTTTTTAGAACCAGTATTTCAAAACCAATCAGTAATTTACTTGTAAGAGTTTTAGTAAAAGAGGAGGGCTCACATGAATAAATCGATTCAAAATCTTGAAGATTTAAGATTAAGGAAAATGCTTCTTAAACAAGAACTAAAATTTAAGGAAGAAGAATTCAAAAGGCAGAATTTATATTTCTCTCAAAATAAGTTTAAAGTAATTTGGAGTGAAATAAGTCCATTTTCTGGTAAAGATTCTCCTATTGGTTTGGCTGCCGATTTAATTATTCCAGGTTTATTAGGCGCTTTGGGTCTTAATAAAGTTTCAGGAAGCAGAATACTAATCAGTCTTGCTCAAGTCCTGATTGGCAAAATTTCCGAATCAGGACTTGGCAAAATTTTCAAAAAGAAAGACAAATCAAAACAAGAAACGCAAGAAATTAACGAAGAATCAGACGTTTAAAATGCTTGTCTACTTTTAATTTGATGGTACCAACCGCAAAGTTTCTTTCTGTTAATTGAATCGCTTTTCCATCTATCACAACTTCTTTGCAATCAAAAGGAACACCATTTATTACAACTCTGAAATTCTTGTAAGAAGTTTCGTAATTTCCTTCTTCCAATAAATGAGTTAATATTAAATTTTTCTGGTTTCCACTGGTATAAAATCTGTGGTGGTTGTAAAATCCGGCTTTGTATCCATAATTGTCTCCGGCATCTTCGTACATCACACTTAAAACATCGTTTTCTTTGGTATAATATACATTCAGAATCATTTCGGTGATTTCAGATTCTCCAACATATTGCATTTTAGGATAGTTTGGAATAACGGCACCCGCCTTTACAAAAATTGGAATTCTATCTATCGGACAAGTAACTTTATGTTCTTTTCCACCTTTGTATTCATGGTTATTCCATAAATGATACCATGTGCCTTTTGGAAGATAAACAGTTCTTTCGTTTGTATTTGGAGTTACAACAGGAACAACAATAATATGATCACCATAACCAAATTCATCCATTCTATGGTGAGTTTCCATATCTGTTTGGTCGATATAACTCAATGGTTTAATTATAGGTGTTCCATAAGTGCTATGTTGCCAAAATGCTGTATATAAATAAGGCAACATTTGGTACCTTAAATGAATAAACTTTTTGATGATGAATTCATATTTGCTACCAAAACTCCATGGTTCTTGGTTAAACTTCGTTTCATTTCCTGCGCTGTGCGTTCTAAAGAAAGTATGAAAAGCTGCTAATTGAATCCAACGTGTGTATAGCTCTCCATCAGGTTCTCCGATAAATCCACCCACATCACTTCCAGCAAAAGAAACTCCTGATATTGCTAAGCGTTGACATTGAATATTGGCAATCCATAAATGCTCCCAAGTAGCAGTATTATCTCCTGTCCAAACACTAGAATATCTTTGCAAACCGCTATAACCTGAACGTGTAATTACAAAAGGACGATTAGGCATCATGAATTTTTTCAATCCTTGATAAGTAGCCCTAGCCATTTGCATTCCATAAACATTATGAGCTTTGCGGTGAGAACTAGGGTGTCCATCATAATCATGTCTTACATCTTCAGGAAAAGTTCCAATTTCAAAAACTGCAGGTTCGTTCATATCATTCCAAACTCCTTTTACACCTGCATCAATCAAACCTTCAAACAAGCCACTCCACCATTTTCTAACCTTAGGGTCGGTAAAATCTGGGAAGTGACATTTTCCTGGCCATACATCACCCTCCATTAAAGTACCATCTGCACGTTTACAGAAAAAATCGTTTTGAATTCCTTCTTTCCAAACCCAATAATCTTTATCAATTTTAATACCTGGGTCAATAATAACAACGGTTTTAAAACCATCCTTACTTAAATCGGATATCATTTTTTTAGGGTCAGGAAAATGTTCTGGACTCCAAGTAAAACACCTGAATCCATCCATATAATCAATATCTAAATAAATAACATCACAAGGAATTTTTCTCTTTCTGAATTCTGAAGTAATCTCTCTAACTTTTGATTCTGGGTAATAACTCCATTTACATTGGTGGTAACCTAAAGCCCACATTGGTGGTAATTCATGTTTACCAGTTAACATGGCATATTGCTCAACAACATTTACCAATTGTGGACCATAAATGAAGTAATAATTCATTTCACCTCCACGGGCCCAAAAGCTTACAACATCGTGTTGCTCTTTCCCAAAATCGAAAATGGTACGGAATGTATTATCAAAGAAAATTCCATATCCATGTTTACCTTCAGAGTGAAGGCCCATGTAAAATGGAATGTTTTTATAAAGTGGATCTTGGTCTTTCTGAAATCCATAAACATCATGTCCGTAGTTTTCAAAATATTTACCTCTGATATTAAATTCAGTAGGTTTATCACCCATTCCGTAAAAGCTTTCGTCGGGTTGAATTTTTTTGCTGTTGTAATTTATTTTTCCACCTTTTTGAAGGTAATGCTGCCAGTGAAATCCTTGCTCGTCTTCATGAATTAATTCCCGATTTTTATCGAGCATGGTAACTTTAAGGTTACTTTTATTAATTACACAAATAATAAATGCTGTTTCAATTTCAAAACAATCTGGTTTTTCAGTGAGGTCTAAAGAAATTAATTTTTCTTGAAAGAATTTACTTACTGCATAAGAAAAATCATCTTGAAAAAAGCCATCAGCAGCATACCTAAAACGAATAATTCTATCAGTTTTTACTTTAACTTCTAGTATAGTTTCGCTGGTAGTAAAGTAAATATAGTTACCTTCTTTTTTGTAAGATTGAACTGCATCTGGGTAGTATTTTATTGAATATTTTGTTTGAGCCTGCATTTTTACTTGATAAAACTTGAGATATTTTTTATATTAACGAACTCTTTTTCATAAAAGGTTCTGCAAAATACATAGAAAAATTAAAAATTGTCCCTCATGTCTGTCAAAAAAAATAGAAACAAGGTATTAATGTTCGGTTGGGAGTTCCCTCCGGTAATTAGTGGTGGACTTGGCGTTGCTACCTTGGGCTTGTGCAAAGCGCTTTCTCCACTTGCTGATGTTAAAATGATAATTCCGAAAAGTGTTCCCAATTTCGATATTCCCAATATCGAATTAATTGGTTTGAATGCATTTTCAAAAGAACAGTTACAGGAATTATTTAAGCAGGAACATGAATATTCATTTCATGAACCGAAATTTAGCGGAAAATCTAATTATGGTCCCTATTCACAAATTCCAGGAAATGAGTTTGTAAGCCAGAAGTTTTATGATGTTTTGCATGAAGAAGTTAAACCATTTGAGATTGATGAATTATATGCAGGCGATGTTATTAAAAAGGTTATAGAATTTGCCAGAATTTCAGTTCAATACAGTTTAAGGCAAAAGTTTGATGTAATTCATGCGCATGATTGGATGACTTTTTTGCCTGCAATGGAATTAAAACTGAAGACAGGAAAACCAATGGTTTTACATGTTCATTCAACAGAATACGATAGGGCAGGAGAACACAGTAAAAATTGGGTTTATGATTTAGAAAAACGTGCCATGGAATTGGCTGATAGGATTATTCCAGTAAGTCATTATACTGGCTTAATTTGTGAAAGACATTATGGTATTGATAGAAATAAAATCAAACCTGTTCACAATGGAATAGAAGCTGTTAAACATACAGTGAAGAAAAGTCCATTTGATGAAAAATTGGTTATTTTCTTTGGTCGTATTACTATGCAAAAAGGACCTGAGTACTTTGTTGAAGCTGCAAAATTGGTTTTAGAACATCATCAAAATGTTAAGTTTGTGATGGCAGGTAGTGGAGATTTATTACGCCCAATGATTGAAAAAACTGCTGCTTATGGAATTGGTGATAAATTCTACTTTACCGGTTTTTTAAATAAGGTGATGTTAAATGAATTATTAGCTGTAGCAGATGTTTATTGTATGCCATCTGTAAGTGAACCTTTTGGACTAAGCGCTGTAGAAGCCGTTCAGTATGGATTGCCTACCATTATTTCAAAAACTTCTGGAGTAGCTGAAGCATTAACAGGCTCAATGCAAATTGATGTTTGGGATGTTCACAAATTTGCCCAATATATTTTGGCGTCATTAGAATATGAAGGACTCAAAAAGAGTGTTGTAGAAGCAAATTACCATAGCCTAGAATCTATTACTTGGGAGAATTGTGCGCAACAAGTTGTTGATGTTTACAATAGTATATCGGAAGAATACCAAGCTTAGTCAAATTGTTTTAAAATATTAATCTTAAATTATATGCCATCTATTTGTTTTTATTTTCAAGTTCATCAGCCTTACCGATTAAGGCCTTATACTTTTTTTGATATTGGTCACAACCACAATTATTTTGATGACCAAAAGAACAGAGAAGTTTTAAATAAAGTTAGTGAAAGATGTTATTTGCCAACCAATAAATTGATGCTGGAATTAATAGAAAAGCACAAAGGTAAATTTAGAATTTCTTATTCTATTTCAGGAGTGGCTTTAGAACAGTTTGCAGATTGGAGGCCTGATGTTTTGCAATCGTTTATAGAATTGGCAAATACAGGTTGTGTTGAATTCATTAGTGAAACCTATTACCATTCATTGTCATATATTTTTTCGAAAGAAGAATTCAAAAAACAAGTTGAGCAACACAGGCAATTGATTTTAAAATATTTTAAACAAGAACCTAAAGTTTTTAGAAATACTGAATTGCAATACAACAACGAATTGGCATCTGTAATTGAAGGAATGGGTTATAAAGGTATTATTTGTGAGGGTGTAGATAGGTTACTTAGTGAGCGTTCTCCAAACCATCTTTATAAAGCTCCTAATGTTCAAAATATTAAATCATTACTTAAGAATTATAAAATGAGTGATGATATTGCTTTTCGATTTTCTGATAGAAATTGGAGTGAGTGGCCATTAACTGCTGAAAGGTATGCTGAATGGGTGCATAGTATTGCAGGTCATGGTGAAACCATTAATCTATTTATGGATTATGAAACTTTTGGTGAACACCAATGGTCAGACAGTGGTATTTTTGAATTCATGCGTTATATGCCGGGTTATGTTTTAAAACATCCTGATTTTGATTTCAAAACTGTTAGTGAAACCGTAGAAACTTATCCAGTTCGTGATGTATATGATGCACACGATTTTACTAGTTGGGCCGATACTGAAAGAGATTTATCAGCTTGGATTGGCAATCCTTTACAAGATGAAAGTATCTCGAAAATTTATAGTCTTGAAAAGCAAGTATATGATTCTGGAAATGAATCTTTTATCGATACTTGGAAGAAAATGTTGACCTCCGATCATTTTTATTATATGACCACAAAGTATTGGGCTGATGGAGATGTACACAAGTATTTTAGTCCTTATGATTCGCCTTATGATGCCTATATATATTTTATGAATGCTATGAGTGATTTGAGCATTGAATTAAATAAAAAGCCCATTCCTAAGTTGAAGAAATAAGCTTTTTTTATATGCTTTTTTAACAGCCGTTTCAATTTGAAACGGCTGTTTGTTTTTAGAATTTTACACCAATACTTATATAAGCAGTTCTTCCTTCGGCAGGCAACAAACCTGGACCAGGATAGCCACCAGCTCTTCTTGTGAAATAAGCTTTATCCATTAAATTGTTGATTCCTCCATTGATTGTATATTTCCAACGGAACGAATATTGGATGGTCCAATCTAATATATTGTAAGATGGAATAATTCCAGTTGTAGCACCTGCATTTGCTTTTTCTGTGTTATTGGCATCAGAAAAGCTTGAGCCTACAATGCTGTATTGAAAACCTGTACTAAAATATCTGTATCTATAATTTACTCCAATTCTGTATATTTCTGATGGTGCATTTTCTACCTTTTTATCTTTTATAGATTTACTCATGTCTGGAATATTCCATTCGCTATATCTTGCATCTAATAAGGAAATACTTGCATACACATTCAAGTTTCCTAGTTTAGAATAATTGAATAAATTAGTTGGAGATACTTCAATATATGATTCAATTCCTTTGCTGATTGAATTACCAATATTTGTTCTAAAGTTTTTTTCATTAATAGTATAAGTTCCAATTCGGTTGCCATACAATAAATAGAAAGCACTTACATCAAAATTCAACCAGTTTGAAACATTTCCTCTATAACCTAAATCAATATTATATCCTCGAGCGTCAACTAAGTTTGCATCAATCGAATCTGTTGTAGCAGCTGGTGTAATATCAGAAAACAAAACAGGACGATATGCCTGTGTGGCATTAAAGTAGACCTGCGTATTGGCTGTTGTTTTATATTGAATGCCCAATCCGCCTAATAGAAAATTTCGTGAGCTTGACTTTTCTCCAATTCTTTGGTTTGCTGCAAATAGTCCTTCTGATGTATTATTTAATATTTCATACCTAAAACCAATAGTTGCACTTAATCTTTGGTTGAAGTTTAATAGTTGTTCCGCAAATAAAGCAGTGTTTTTGGTTTTAAAAATTAAGTCGATGCTTCTATTTTCATTAGTTACACTCAAATCATAATTCGAGCCTGTATTCCCATTTGTATTTCTCCATCTTTTTGTTTCTCCTATGAAGTAGCGCAATCCAAATGAAAGACTTTGTTTCTGTTTGAAAAGTTGAAAATGACGGAGGTATCGAGCTTCTGCACCTAAGTTTTTATAAGTATCTACGTCAATTCGTCTTGCTTGGTTTTTTCCAGTAGCTGAAATAATGGTATCAGGTAAGTTTATTGCATTTAAAAAACCAATACTATTTCTTTCGCCTACTAGGCCAAATACTTTAACATTAAGGTGATTATCTGCATTAATTCTATAATTATAATTCAAAGCAGGAATTGTCCATTTTAATTCAAACCAATTTCTGTTTCTAATCGATGATTTTGCGTTGATTGCAAACATCGAATCATTTAAGCCACCTGGTTGTTGAACCAATTGGTCCATGCGGGTTAGCTCTAAATCAATGCTCATTCTTGGACTAATTTTATAGCCAATATTCACAAAACCATTCCAAGTATTATAAGCGTTGTTTTGTCTCCAACCATCACTTCTTCTATAGTTGATATTTGCATAATAATTCCATTTTCCAATGTTTCCACCAACAGCATTAAAGCTGCTAAAAAGGCCATAAGTTCCAAGAGTTTGGGTTGATTCTACTCCAATTTTTTTACCTGCAATAGATTTCTTTTTGATATAGTTCACCATTCCCCCAAATTGTGGTCCGAATTGAATTGAAGCAGCACCTCTAATAATTTCAATTCTGTCTAATGATTCAACAGATGGTGTATAATATGCTTCTGGGTAGCCAAATGGATCACTGGAAATATCGTAGCCATTTTGACGGGTATTAAATTCCCACATACGATTTGGACTTAATCCTCTTGCTGCAATTCCCATTTGAACGCCACTGCCATCACTTTCCCAAACATGAATTCCAGGTACTTTAGCAAATATTTGACGACTATTGTTTTGAGCTAAATTTGCTGTGGCACTACTCAATTTTACAACCTCATTTTTTTTTGTGGCATATATAATATTGTCTCTAATTTCGGGCATTCTTTCAATACCATTATTTAGTATTGGTTTTGCAATAATTATTTCACCTAATTCTTGGTTTTTAGGAATGGCAATTTCTCCTAAATTTAAGAATTCACTGTTTTTGTGAAAGCTTTGAACTTGAATAAGCTGTTCTTGAATTTGAACACTAATTGTATAAGTACCATCAAGAATATTTTTGAATTCAAATTCACCATTCTGATTTGTATTAACACTTTGTCCGTTTTGTAAATATACAGGAGTTGAAACTAAGATTTTTTTATCTGAATCATACAATTTGCCTCTTACTTGTGCCGGAAGAGTTTCGCTTATAATGCAAATCAAAATGAAAAGAAATAATTTAGTATATGTGAGTTTTGCCATTTGTGGGATGAATTATCGCTCACAAAAATATACTATTTGGAATTAGTCTAAATAAAAATAAGCTGATTTTTGTCAATTTTTTGGCAAAGAAATATCAGCTAATTGTAAAATTAGATTTAAAATGGGGTAAAGAAATTAGGTTAATGAACTAGTTTTTAGATTATTCTAAATCCCAAGCATCGAATAATGCATTGATGAAGGAATTTTCTTCCAATTCCATTTTTTTATCAGCCATAACCACTTTCATGGCAAACTCAATCAAATTATGACGCTCGTCTTGATTGGTAATTTTATACAATTGATGAGCAGTTTCTGTTAAATGATTTAGTCTTTCATCTTCAGGAAGTGCTCTTAGGAAGGCTTGTTCCTTGATTATTTCTATAGGTTCATGGAAATTATCTTCCAGATAATCAAGTATAACAGAGCTTTCAGCTGCTTGTATATTTCCATCAGCCAGGCTTAAAATCATCAATAGATGAAAACCGGCTTCTGTTTTATTCATTTTTGTTATAAACTGTGTAGGCATGATGCTTTGAATTCTTCGAGAAATTTAAAACTTTTCATCAAAACTCCCAATCTTTTCTTGATTTATTTCAATATACTTTAATACTAATGAAATCCTGAGTAAGTTTGTGACGGAAACCAAACATAAAACCAGAATATGAAATTCGGAACAAAGGCAATTCATGCAGGGCAAGAACCTGATCCATCTACAGGTGCAGTTATGACTCCCATATACCAAACCTCAACTTTTTGGCAGGCGAGCCCTGGTAAACACCAAGGTTATGCTTATGCAAGAGGTAAGAATCCAACAAGATCGGCCTTAGAAAAGTGTATTGCTGCTTTAGAAAATGCAAATTATGGTTTGTGTTTTAGCAGTGGAATGGGTGCAATTGATGCTGTAGCAAAGTTATTGGCTCCTGGCGATGAGGTTATTACAGGAAATGATTTATATGGTGGAACTTATAGAATGTTCACAAAAGTTTTTGCTGGTTTTGGTATCAAATTTCATTTTATTGATTTAAATGATGCCAATAACATCAAAAATTATATAAACGATAAAACTAAACTCATCTGGATTGAAACTCCTACCAATCCTACCATGCAAATAGTTGATATAGTTGCTTGTGCTGAAATTGCTAAAGCCAACAATTTAATTTTGGCAGTTGATAATACCTTTGCTTCTCCATATTTACAAAATCCACTTGATTTAGGAGCACATATAGTAATGCATAGTGTTACAAAATATTTAGGCGGACATAGCGATGTGATAATGGGAGCATTATGTGTTAACGACCAAACCCTTTACGATAGATTAGCTTTCATACATAATTCATGTGGTGCTACTCCTGGGCCTCAAGATAGTTTTCTTGTTTTACGTGGATTAAAAACTTTACACCTTCGCATGAAAGCTCATTGTGAAAACGGTGAGGTGATTGCACATTTCTTAAAGAATCATCCTAAAATTGAAAAGGTTTATTGGCCAGGATTTACAGATCATCCAAACCATGAAATTGCCAAAAAACAAATGCGTGGTTTTGGTGGTATGATTTCAATTGTTTTAAAAGATGCAAGTTTAGATGATACCTTTAAAATTGCTTCATCATTTGAGGTGTTTACTTTGGCAGAAAGTTTAGGTGGAGTTGAAAGTTTAATCAACCATCCTGCAACCATGACCCATGCTTCAATTCCAAAAGAAGAAAGAGAAGCAGCCGGTGTTGTCGATAATTTATTAAGACTGAGTGTTGGTGTAGAAGATATAGAAGATTTAATTGAAGATTTGAAACGAGTATTAGCATAAATGAAAAAGTCCCGAAAGGGACTTTTTTTTATCCTTTTACAGTGAGTATGTTTCCATCTTTTGTTATAGTAAATTGCTTTAGACCTTTAGGTGCAGGTCCGCTTTTTACAGAGCCATCAATACCAAACACTGCGCTATGGCAAGGGCAAACTAATTGATTACTACTTTTATTATGATTGACAGCGCATCCTTCATGCGTGCAGATATTTGATAGCGCTACGTATGTGCCATTGTTGTTAATTACAATTACCTTATTACTAACAACAGAGCCTCCATTGCTTAATAATGCGCTATTTGTTGACGCACTTAAATCGAGAGTAAAATTGGCTGTTGGATCTGATGTTTCCGATTTTTTGCACGATTCAAGAAAGGTGCTCATTCCTCCTGTAGCCACTGTGGCTGCAAGAAACTGTAAAAATGCTTTGCGCTCCATAAGAGTTAAATTTATTAATTCAAAACGCAAAAGATGCTTCACAGATTTTAAAAATTAAAATCAAACAGAAAAAAGACAAAATCTAGTTGTCGTAGATTTAATCAATTAATGTTTTCAATGCAGAAATCGCAAGTAAGATTAGGTTTTAAAATGGTTTTACCTCTAAGAATATGGCTGAACTTAGATTCTAGCTGCTTTCCAATTAGAATAGTGCCAAATAATTCTTTTTGGTAGTAATTACAAAGTTGGTAAAGTTGATGTCTTTAAGTAAAAACTAGTTTTAATTTAGTCGAAAGATTTAAAACGATTTTCCTAACAACCTTATAGTTAAACTTTTAAGAAATATTCAAATTGGTAGTTTGTAAGTGCTATTAAAATATTCAGCAAATTCAAACGAATAATACCCAAAAAAAGAGGCTGTTACTTATTTTGTAACAGCCTCTTTTTTTTTATGCTTGGAAATTCAATTTTTTAAGAAACAAAATTTTCTTCTTCATGAAATGCTAATAAATCTTTTTGCCAATCGCCCAAGCCAGTTTTAACTCTTGCTTTAAGCATATTTAACATGCTGTATAAACCAAAATAAGTTCTATTAATATATAATGCATGCTGCGAACCACGTCCTTCTTTGCTATTTTTAAGTTCTTTCATTTTGCTAACTTCTTCACCTAGCTCATATATTTTGTCAATATAAGCATCATTTCCAAAGTCAAAAATATCGTGATTAAATGGCTCTCTTAGCAAATTCGTCATTCTTAAAAATGCATCAGTAATTACTGCTTTTGCATCTTCAGAATCATTAGGATTGATAATTTCTTGTTGCTCCATTATCCTTTTTATGCTGCTTTCACTTTGCATAATTTCAGGTACTAGTAAAGCAAAATAATGGTAATAAAAATCTTCTGGAATTTCTTTCACACAACCAAAGTCTATGATTCCAAGTCGACCATCTTCCATCATTAAGAAGTTTCCTGGATGAGGATCTGCATGAACTGCTTTATGGATATGAACCTGGTATTCATAAAAATTCCACATAGCCTGTCCAATTTTATCTCTAATTTCTTGTGTTGGATTTGTTTTAAGAAATTCATCTAAATGCAAACCTGGAAGCCAATCCATTACCAAAACTCTTTTCGAAGCATATTCAGCATAATATTTACTGAAAACCAAATTTGGTATGTGTGCGCACAAAGATGAAATTTCTAAAGAACGTTTGAGTTCCAATTCATAATCAGTTTCTTCAAGTAATTTTGATTCAACTTCTTTGATATACTTATCGAACTCTTTTTCACTTAATTCCAATAACCTAAATGCGATTGGTTTTACAATTTTCAAATCACTTTTAATACTTTCTGCAACACCAGGATATTGAATTTTAATTGCCAAATCCTTTCCATCTTTTGTTGCTCTATGCACTTGTCCAATACTTGCAGCATTTGCAGCTTTCATATCAAAGGTATCAAACATTTGTTGTGGCGTTTTACCAAATTGTTTGATAAATGTTTGCACAATAAGCGGACCTGAAAGGGGAGGAGCACTATACTGGGCCATTACAAATTTGTTGGTATATTGTCGAGGAAGAACATTTTTCTCCATGCTCAACATTTGTGCAACTTTTAAGGCCGAACCTTTTAATTCGCTTAATGCATTATAAACATCTTCTGCATTGTCTTCATGAAGTTCATCTCTACTTAATGAAGGATCAACCATTTTTTTAGAATAGTGTTTGATATAATTACCGCCAATTTGAACGCCTGTTTTTACAAAGCGCATGGCTCTTTCCACCTTACCAGAAGGTATACTATTTTGTTCCATTTTTATCTGTTCTGAAAAAGAAATTTGCCGAATTCTAAAGCTGAGTCCAAAGGTGATTTTCCTAACATATCAAAACTCAGGTTTATACTTCTTTCAATTGCTTCATCTGTTTTTTCGAAAGCTTTACTGTGGTCTTTCATCCAAAAATTGGTGATAAACATAAAGTTCAACCACAATGCATCTACATATTTATCACTTAAATACTTTCTGTCAACTACCTCATTTGTGTCGATTGCAGTTGAAAGTATTGGTTTTATTGAATTACTAAATGCCTCTTTTAAAGGTTTAATGTAAGCAGGCATTTTTGGTGGAAAATGATGATCGCGTTCATACAAAAAGTTGACAAAACTTCTGTTCCCTTTTAAGTTTTCAATCCACATAAAAAACAAGGACAATACCTTTTCGCGAGCAGAATAAGTATTAAATACTTCTGCACTTCCTGCTTGTTCGGTTGTTTTATTCCACCATTCAGCAAAAATTTCAGTTTCTAATGATTCTAGTGAAGAAAATTCATTGTAAAACTCAGTTTCTGTAATTTCAGCAGATTTGGCAAATAAATAAACAGATTCAGGTGTTTTGTTTGCATCCAGTGTTTGACTGATATACAATTCCATCAGTTTAGTTTTCATATAAATTTAAACCTCAATTATGTTGCTTTTGTTTTAGTCGACGTATATTTGACAACTCATGAAGTTTTTACGTTTTTCAATTTTAATTATTATTTCACTTTTATCTTTTAGCTCAATTGCACAAACATTTGAGATACAGGAAGGTGATACCATTAATTTAACTTTAGCTAGTGGTAAAAAGCATGGTTTCTGGAGATATTTCTGGGCCAATGGCGATTTAAAGTATGAGGTATATTACGAAAATGGTGAGAAAGAGGGTTTAGAAATTAAGTATTACGATGTTCAAGATTGTATTGAATTTAGTAATACTTACCAAAAAGGAACTTTAAATGGTCCTAGTCTCACTTTTTTTCCTAATTGTAGTACCAGAACAGAGGAGATTTATGTAGGTGGTCAAAAAAATGGTTATGAACGAAATTTCGATCAAGGTGGTTTTTTATTAACTGAAGGTCAGTTTGTAAAAGGTGAATTGGTTGGAAGTTACGCCCACTTCGATAAAAAAGGAATTGTAACTTATGAGAGTCCTACAAAAGAAACTACTTTAAAATTCGACAAATTTCTTACTGGTGAATATAAAATTAGGGATTCAACAATTTTTAAAGTATTTGATAGAAATCCCCAATGGAAAAAAGTATTATTAGTTGTTGATATGACTGGCTCTATGTTTCCATACATAGGACAATTGCTGGTTTGGTTTAAAAAGACATTTGAAGATGGCAAGATTAAATACTATGCTTTATTTAATGATGGTGATAATTTAGCTGATGAAAAAAAGGTAGTTGGTAGAACGGGCGGTGTGCATACTTATGAAGCTAAAGACTATAAAAAGCTTAAAAAAGATATTGAAGATGTTAGAAAATTAGGTGAAGGTGGTGATGATCCAGAAAATGATTTAGAAGCAGTAACTGCAGCCATGATTGCTTATAGAGATTATGCAGATATTGTTCTTTTAGCAGATGATAGTCAGGTGCGTGATATGATGCTTTTGCGCAGAATCAGAAAACCGATACATATTATATTGTGTGGAACTAAAAAAGGTGTTAACGACCAATACCTCAAAATTGCTTACCAGACAAAAGGTTCGATTCATACAGCCAATACCGATGTTGATATGAAAAAGGTAAAAGAGGGTGATGAGGTAATTATTGAAAAAGATATCTTCAAATTTAAAAACGGTCAATTCGAATGGGTTGATGTGATGGATTAATATGGAAATTATTCTTGCTTCTAAGTCGCCGCGCCGACAAGAACTTATAAAAGGATTGGAGCTTCAATACAAAGTTTTTACTTACGACGTTGATGAGAGTTTTGATGCTAGTTTAAAACAAGCTGAAATTCCTGAGTACTTGGCAAAAAAGAAAGCAATGGCTTATGAAGAGATTATTCAGCCTAATGAAGTTTTAATTACCGCAGATACTGTGGTTTGGGTAAACGATAAAGTTTTAAATAAACCCGAATCTGAAAAGGAAGCCTTAGAAATGCTACAAACTATTTCGGGTAAAATGCATGAGGTTTATACTGGAGTTTGTATTAGAACCCATTCACAAATACATGTTTTTTCTGAAAGAACTGAAGTGTTTTGTAATGAAATGTCGGATGACGATTTATGGTATTACATAAAAAATTATCGACCATTTGACAAAGCCGGTTCCTATGGAATTCAGGATTGGTTTGGATATTCTGCAGTAGAAAAAATTAATGGTTGTTTTTACAATGTAATGGGTTTGCCGGTAAACAGATTGAAAAAAGAGTTAAGAAAAATGGCTTTAATTAGCTGATTTCAATTTTGTAATATTTTCTTTCCACCTTGCAAGTATGAATAATGCAGGAGGAATTGCAAACAATAAAAATGTGGTTCCTAATGGTAGATCTCCATTAAAAAAGAAATGAAACAGATAGTAGAGTGCTATAACGCCAAGACTTACTGCAGCTCCTGTTACATCATACATCCAACTTAAAATATAGGAAGACAGCAAAACGCATGGGAATAAAATAAACAAAAACCATCCTTTAAAATCAAGATTCATAATGGTTTCGGTATTAAAAAATCCAACTAAAAAAAACATTCCAATTAAGGAGCAAATTCTTGCAAGCCAGCGAAAACTCATATTTCAATTTTTATTCAAGATAAACTTTTGAATCAAAATACATCGTTTTTTTTATAAACCAGTGAATTAGACTTTAGATTTTTGGTTAAAACATTCGATTTTTTGATTCAAAACAATAATTTAGATTAAAAAAATGTGATATTTTATTTTTTTTTAATTTTTGATAGTTAGTTATCAATGTTTTAACTTACTTCGAAGAAAATATTTTGTATGAAGAAAATTATACTTCTTTTGATTTTGTGTAATGGACTTTTTTATCACGTTCAAGCACAAAAGAAAATTCAACCTGCTGCACCTAAGCCGGCTACCACAGCGCCAACTCAGCCTAAAGGACCAGTGCCTTATTTGTTAAAGAAAGATTTTGAAACAATTCAAACAGAATTAAATGCCAAAATTAAATCTGCAAACGAACAGGCTGCCGCGGCCAAACAAGCTGTTAATTCAAAGATGGGTCAGGTTTCAGAATTAAATAATAAAATGCAACAAGTTGAAGAAATTCTAAATTCAGCTAATTTCAAAATTAGTTTGCAATCAGATTCTTTGAAAAGTACTCACATGCTAATTGAAGAATTACAAGCAGAAGAAAAAGCACATTTTGAAATGTTACAAGCTGAAAATGCTTCCTTAAAAAGCAAAGACACAACTTTAATGATTGTTATTGGCGTATTGGGTTTAGTAATTATTGGCTTGCTATTCTGGCAAATTGGAGGTTTAAAAAACAGTGTTTCATCTCAGATTAAATCGAGCAATTCTAGAATGGAATCTGATTTAAACAAATTAGACCAAGAAAATAGAGAAGCAATTAACAGTGCAAGCACAAAAATGCAAGGAGAATTAAATTACCTTAGAGGTGATATTAATTCAAGTCAAACAAGAAACTTGGCTGCATTACAATCAACTTTAACAGAACGTGCTAATACTGATAAAGAATCATTGACTAATCAACTAATAGCTTTACACGAGCAATTAGATCAATTAAAGGAGCAAGTTAAAGAATTGGCAAATAGACCAATTGAGCCCAAAGCTTAATAAATAATAATAATATTTAAATATCAGAAGGGGTGTATTTTCAGGAATGAAAGTACACCCCTTCTTTTAGGGCGTAATCAGAACAAATCATCCTTTTTATTTGTGTATGTTTTAAAACAAAATCAATCAAAACACAAGCGACGACAATATACTCTTGTCTGAATTCAACCAAATTTTTAAGACTTTTTCTGGAAGTGATATTAGAATGAATAATCATATCTAGAAACTTCATTAAATCTTGTTCTTCAACTTCTTTAGCGTTTAGACTTAAAGCTTTGCAATTAGAAGAAAAGTCCCCTTCAATAATTTGCCACATCGATTCAAAACTGCCAGCTGAGCCAATCAAACCTTTAATTGGGAATAGTTTAATTTGATCAAATAAGGGTTTTAGTTTTTCAGATAAATACAGATTTATTTCGCTTATTTCTTCACTTAAAATGGGGTCATGTTTTTTGAATTTTTCATGTAAACGAATAGCTCCCACTTCAAAACTTTGTTTCCAATAATATTGCTCTTTATTTCCAATAATGAATTCAACACTACCTCCACCAATATCCATAATTAAGTAATTCTCACCTTGAAAATCGAAGGAATTTCTCACTCCATAATAAATATATTCCGCTTCTAAATCTCCTGAAATAGATTCAATTTGGATTTGAAAATTTTCATCTACTTGCTTTATAAAATCATTTCCATTTTTAGCATTCCTAATAGCTGAAGTGGCAAAAGCACTTATATTGTCAATAGGATATTGGTTTAAAATTTGTTTGAATTTTGCAAGAACTACAAAAGCTCTATTAAATGCTTCAGGTGTAATTTGGTTCTCTTGAATCCCTCCTTTGCCTAACATTACTGGCTCTTCTAATGAAACCAAAATTCCCTTTTCTTTTTGTTTGATATCTCCAATTAGTAAATTAAAGGTATTGGTTCCTAAATCGATGACAGCTTTCATTCAAAATTTAATTACAAATGTGGAGTAAGAATTTTTGAAAATGATGTATTAAAAGCATTCATCAATAGCTCAAAATATCAGTTTTCAAATTGAAATTCGAATTTAGATTAAATAAGAAAAATAGGCACAAAAAAAGAGGTTACCAATGAAGGTAGCCTCTTTTAAAAATAAAAATTTAACTATTTATTAGAATATGTAGAAGTTAGAGTATAAGTTGTACCTGCAGTTCCTCCTAAAATTGCTCCATCAACTTGAACACTTGTTTTTAAGGTAGTTGCATCTAATTGTATGACATTAAAAACTTGATCATCATATTTATATTGAGTTTCATTATTCAAAAATGACCATGTGAAATTTGTAGATTGAGGGTCAGCTGGGTCACATTTAGTTGCACCTTCATCTGCTACACCCGTTCCGCCTGTATTGAATTTTTCAGTGTCGTCTTTACCACATTCTTTCATTGAAGCATATAGGTCGGTTATTGTTGGCCCACCTGGTATCGGTGTAATACCAGGATTAATAACCAATGCATTCATTTTCCATGTTTTTGCCGTTAATAATTCTGATTTTGTTTTTGTTTCTGATTTTGTTTCTTCTTTTTTACAAGATGAAACTGTTAAAAAGGCAAAAGCCACAGCCATTAAGGTAATTTTTTTCATGTATTATTTTGGTTTAAATTGAAATCACAATATACCAATATTCGTGCCACAAACAAATTTGCATACTCTATGTTTTTAGGTTATGACAAGTTTTAGCGATGAAGAGATTGATAGAATTATAGAGATGGCTTGGGAAGATAGAACCCCATTTGAGGCAATAAAAATGCAATTCGGCATTAGTGAATCGGATGTGATTCATTTGATGAGAAATCAATTAAAACCAGCATCATGGAGAAGGTGGCGTAAACGCGTGAATTCCGGTGTTTCACAAAAACACTTAAAGAAACGTAATCCGGAAATTGATAGATTTAAATGCAATTTGCAAAGACAAATTACTATGAATAAGATTTCGAAGAGATAATTTTAAGTATTAAATTCAATTTACTTGAAAATTAAAAGATTAAAGAAATTAAACTAAGTTCTAATTTATGTAGTTTATTAAAATAAATTTCTACTTGATAGAATCTTTTATACTTATTAATTTAGAAATTAATTTTGATAAAACTCAAGAATTATGATAGTTGAAAGAACAAATGAAGACTTAATAACAATTACAGTTTCGTCGACTGTAGATGTTTATGGGCTTCAACGATTGATTGACAACGTTAAATATCTTGAAGCTACATCAAAAAGCAAAGTCAAACAAGTCGATATTGACAAACTTGCAGATGAAATTAATAATAATTGGTGGGAAAAGAATCGAAATAGATTTATTAAGTGAAACTAATTGTTAATGCCAATATTATTTTTAGTGGGATTTTAAATTCCAATGGTAAAATAGGAGACTTATTGATTAATTCGAAAAAATTCATTGAGTTAATTGCTCCTGATTTTTTGCGTTTAGAAATTTATAATCATTATCCTAAATTATGTAAAATTTCGAAGATGTCTGAGGAGCAAGTTCGAGAAGCTGAATTCCAAATTTATAAAGGAATTAAATTTATTTCTGAGGAACAGATTAAACTAGGTGCTTGGAAAGATGCCGAAAAGCTTGTTTTAGATATCGACCCAAAGGATACACATTATATTGCCTATTCTAAGCATTTTCGTTGTAAACTCTGGAGTGGTGATAAGGCATTAATGATTGGACTTAGGAAGAAAGGATTCAAAAATATTATTTCTACGGAAGAGCTTTATGATTGGAGAAAGAAAAAAGAATCAGGTTTTTGAAAGGAAGTAAAAGGAGTATTAGGTTCTCATTATTAAGTTCTAAAACACAAAATTTTTGCATAAAAAAAAGCCGGCTCTGGGGACCGGCTTTTCTTTTTTATAGGATATGGATTAAACCAACATCTTCACTGGATTTTCTAACAAATCTTTAAGCGTTTGTAAGAATGAAGATCCAACCGCTCCATCCACAACACGGTGGTCGCAGCTCAATGTTACTTTCATAACATTACCAACTTTCATTTGTCCGTTTTCTACAATTACTGCCTCTTTAGCAGCTCCAATGGCTAAAATACAAGCATCTGGTGGATTGATGATTGCAGTGAATTCATCAATTCCAAACATGCCTAAATTGCTAATAGTAAATGTATTTCCTTCGAACTCGTTTGGTTGTAATTTTTTGTTTTTAGCTTTATCTGCCAATTGTTTTACTTCAGCACTGATATGGGCAATGCTTTTATTATCTGCAAATTTTACAACAGGAACAATCAATCCATCTTCAATAGCAACCGCTACACCAATATGAATATGGTGGTTGTATCTGATTTTATCACCTAACCAAGATGTATTAACATTTGGATTTTTTCTTAAACTCAATGCCACAGCTTTGATAATGATATCATTCATCGAGATTTTTACATCTGTGAATTCATTCATTTGTTTTCTTGCTGCAATGGCTTTATCCATGTTAATCGACATGGTTAAATAGAAATGAGGTGCAGTATGTTTGCTTTCACTTAAGCGACGGGCAATTACTTTTCTCATTTGACTCAAATTCACTTCCTCATAACTTTCTTGAGCTACGATTTGTGGCAAACTTACAACGCTTGCTGCAGGAGCTGAAGCAGGTTTGCTTGCTGGAGTAAAGTTTTCAATGTCCTTTTTAATGATTCTACCATTATCGCCACTTCCTTGAACCATCGATAAATCAATGCCTTTTTCTTTAGCAATATTTTTAGCTAAAGGAGAAGCTTTTACTCGTCCATCATTGTTGTTAGTAGCATGAACTGTTTCAATAGGTGCATTAGAAACTTCTTCTTTTTTAACTTCTTCTGCTACTGGAGCTGCAGCCGGTGCAGCAGCTGTTGAAGCACCTGCTAGTAAAGCAGAAATATCTTCGCCTTTCTGACCAACAATTGCAATTAATGCATCAACCGGAACAGAACCACCAGCAGGAATTCCTATATGTAAAAGTGTTCCTTTTACATAGTTTTCCAACTCCATAGTTGCCTTATCGGTTTCTACCTCTGCAAGGATATCACCGGATTTAATATCATCACCCACCTGTTTTAGCCATGAAACAATAACTCCTTCGGTCATTGTATCGCTCATTTTGGGCATGCGGATTACTTCAGCCATTTTTTTATAAATTTAAGAGAACCGCAAAAATAAGATTTGAATCGTCTAATGCAATAATCTACGCGAAATCTAAGCTAAAAGAATAAGATTATTCCTGAATTTTACATTTGCTGTTGAAATATTCTTAATAAAAGCCTCTAAAAGCCGCCTTATTTCGTGGTTTCTATAATTTCACTCCATGAACCAGTACGAAAACCTCCTTAAGCATATTTATGAAACCGGTACTTTTAAATCTGATAGAACCGGAACCGGCACTAAAAGTATTTTCGGAGCTCAAATCAGATTCAACTTGCAGGATGGTTTTCCACTTGTCACTACTAAAAAAGTTCATTTAAAATCAATCATTTACGAATTGTTATGGTTCATTAAAGGTGAAACCAATACTAAATACCTTAAGGAAAATAATGTAAGTATTTGGGATGAATGGGCTTCGCCTGAAGGAGAATTAGGTCCTGTTTACGGTTATCAGTGGAGAAGTTGGCCTACTCAAGATGGTGGACATATCGACCAATTAAGTGAGCTGATTGAAACAATCAAGAAAAATCCTGATTCAAGAAGAATGATTGTTAGTGCTTGGAATGTGGCTGATTTATCAAAAATGGCTTTGATGCCTTGTCATGCATTTTTTCAGTTTTATGTTGCTGATGGAAAATTAAGCTGTCAACTTTACCAAAGAAGTGCTGATATGTTTTTAGGAGTGCCATTTAATATTGCTTCTTACGCTTTATTAACCATGATGATTGCTAAAGTTTGTAATTTAGAAGTAGGAGATTTTGTGCATACTTTTGGGGATGCTCATATTTACAGCAATCATTTTGAGCAGGTTGAATTGCAGTTGAGTAGAGAGCCTCGTCCTTATCCTACTATGAAAATTAAAGGAAACCAAGAGACTATTTTTGATTTTAAGTTTGAAGATTTTGAATTAGAAAATTATAATCCTCATCCAGCAATTAAAGGTGCTGTAGCTGTATAAATTAAAATACCTTATTTTTTCTTTATTCCAATGTGTTGTTTATAAACTGCAATTAACTCTAAAATATCTCGTTAGCTTGCAATAAAATGTAGCTTTTTTATGAGAAATTACCTGAAGTTAATAATCCCTGTTTTAATTTATTTACTAGGCTTTACCAGTGTTTATGCTTGTAGTGGCTATAAGCTTACATTAGGTAATAAAACTGTTTTCGGCAGTAATGAAGATGCTTGGCGTTTAACTTCTCGATTGTGGTTTGAAAATGCTATGGCCAAGAGTCAATATGGTGCCGCATTTACAGGTTCTAGGTTCGATGGTGAAAATGGATTTGCTCCACAATCGGGCATGAATGAAATGGGATTGGCTTTTGAAAGACTAGCTTCCTATCATCCAAAACTCGATAAAAAATCAGGAGAAAAAGAAATTACCAATCCCACAATCTATCTTAAAAACATACTTCATACTTGCAAAAATGTTGAGGAAGTAAAAGCCTATATTGAAAATTATGATTACTCATTTTTTATAGAAGATGTATTTTTATACGTAGATAAATCAGGTAAATATTTAGTGGTTGAGCCTTATAAAATTATAGAAGGAGCTGATGATAAATATGTGATTTCGAATTTCTGTCCATCAATTACAAGTCAAGAATATGCTTTAGGTTTAGGGCGTTATAGAAATGGAATTTCATTTTTAAACAATAAAATAGACACTAGTTTAGAGTTCTGTAAAGCCTTATCAGATACCATGCATGTATGCAGAAATAAAATTGGAGATGGAACATTGCTTACTTCAATCTGGGATTTACAAAATGGGATTTTTAACCTTTATTTTTATCATGATTTTTCTAAAACCATACAGTATAATTTAAAAGAAGAACTTCTTAAAGGAGATACACTAATTGCTATAGATTCCTTGTTTCCAATAAATGCTGAATTTCAAAAATTGGCTTCTTACCAAATACCTAAAAACAATATCAAAATTGCCGTTTTTATTCTCTTTTCCGCAGTAATATTTTTAATGACTTTCCTTTATTTGGGCTTTTTATTTTTTAGAAACATTAATAAAGGTAAGTTTCCTGTTATTGGGAAATTGCTCATTCCATTGAGTTTAGCGATGTTTTATTATATGTATGTTTTGAGTGGAAGTATTACAGTGTTTTATTTTGATGCACCTTATTATGACTCTTCAAACATTTTAATTAGTTTAAGTTCTTATTTGCCCTTTGTAGTTTTAGTATCTATTTTACCATTGATTTATTTTGGATTTCAATCAATAAAAAACAGAAATTTAAACAAACTATCTATCATGCTTCTTATAGTGAATAGTTTGGTTTATTTAGGATTGATTGGGCTGTTTAATTATTGGGGATTTTACCAAATAATCTAAAATACTTTGATTGATTCAGTTTTAAATCATTCAAAGAATTAAAATCAATAGAATAAACTATTGTCTTTCAATCCTGAATTCATGCACTAGTAGGCCATTTCCAGTATCTTTTAAAAATAAATATGCTCTATATTTTCCTGTAGCTGCTTCGTAAGTTGCAATTGCATACTGCGCACCTTGTCCTGATGCTCCTTTATGTTGAAGTGTAACTGATTTTGGAGGGTTTTTAGCAAAGAAATTCTTTAACATTTGTTCAGCTTGTTGTTTGCTATATATACCTTCATTATCCAAAAGAGTGAGTTCAACACTATTGTTAAATGAACGAGTCATTTCCTTGGAATTTCCTGCTTTTAGGGCATTTAAAATATCGTCAAAAGTATCCGCAAATACCGCTATTGGAAAGAATGCTAGTAATAGTATTAAAATTCTAAACTTTTTCATTTTAGGTGAAATTGTTATGTTTATTATGTCAGCAAGATACCAAAACCATGCCAAAATTCAAGTGAAACCACTCATTTCCTTTCATTGCCTTTTATAATCAATTTTTCTCCATTGTTATATTCTTATATTTGCTACTTAATTTTTTGCTATGAACAAGCGTGTTATTTTATTAATATTAGATGGTTGGGGTAATGGTAAACCTTATGATGGAAATGCAATTAACTTAGCCAATAAGCCAAATTTCGATTCACTAATCGCCAAATACCCAAATAGTGAGCTGCATACTTGTGGTGAATGGGTTGGTTTACCCGATGGACAAATGGGTAATTCGGAAGTTGGACATATGAATATTGGAGCAGGTAGAGTTGTATATCAACAGTTGGTTTTAATTAATAAAGCTTTTAGAGAAAACTTAGTTAAGGAAAATGAGGTTTTAATGTCGGCATTGAAATACGCCAAAGACAATAATAAATCGGTACATTTTATTGGCTTAGTTAGTGATGGTGGTGTGCATAGTAGCATTGATCATCTTAAGGGTTTATGTTCTTTAATGAAAGATGAAAATATCTCAAATTTTTATATCCATGCTTTTACAGATGGCAGAGATACTGACCCTAGAGGTGGATTAAATTACCTAAAAGGTGTTCAAAATCATTTAGATAAAACTGGAGGTAAAATTGCATCTGTTACAGGTCGTTATTTCGCTATGGACAGGGACAAACGTTGGGAGAGAGTGAAATTGGCTTATGATGCTTTGGTAAATGGGGTAGGAGAGAAGTCAACTGATTTGTTTGCATCAATATCATCAAAATACGCAGCTGATGAAACTGATGAATTTTTGAAGCCAATTATACTTCAAGAAAATGGAACCGATATTGCACATATTAAAGAGGGTGATGTTGTGATAAATTTTAATTTTAGAACAGATAGAGGTAGAGAAATTTCGATGGCATTAACACAACAGGAATTTCCTGAACAAGCAATGAAGCCATTAAATTTGAAGTACATCACCTTAACCGATTACGATAAAACTTTTAAAAATGTTGAAGTTGTTTTTCCTGATATTGAATTGAATAATACATTAGGTGAAGTATTAGAAGCAAATGGAAAGAAACAAGTTAGAATTGCAGAAACTGAAAAATATCCTCATGTAACCTTCTTTTTTAGCGGAGGAAGAGAAACTCCATTTGAAGGTGAAGTTAGACATATGGCGCCATCACCAAAGGTTGCAACTTATGATTTACAACCAGAAATGAGCGCTGAAGAGGTTTGTGGATTTACTTTGGGTGAAATTGAAAAAAATGAAGCTGATTTTATGGTAGTCAATTTTGCTAATCCTGATATGGTTGGACATACAGGAGTAATTCCAGCTGAAATTAAAGCAATTGAAAAAGTAGATGATTGTTTGGGTAGAGTTGTTAAAGCAGCTTTAGGAAAAGGTTATAGTTTATTGGTAACTGCCGATCATGGTAATGGTGAATACATGATTAATGTTGAAGATGGCACACCTAATACAGCTCATACCACCAACGATGTTCCGCTATTGTTAATTGAAAATGAGATTACCCGTAAAATAAAAAGTGGGAAATTAGCCGATTTGGCACCTACTACTTTGGCATTAATGGGAATTCCTCAACCAAAAGAAATGGGCGGAGAAAATTTGTTATGCGATTAATTTATTTAGTCGTTTTATTGGCATTTTTTTCTTGTCAACAGCCCCAAATAACAGACCAAGAACTATTTGATGTTCCTGAGTTTTTTGAAGGTGAAATGAATTTTGTAAAGCAGAATTTTACTAAGTTACATAAGTCTTATTTGTACGACAATAAAACTGATTCCTTGTTGATGAATAAGTTTAATCTTGAAAAGGAATTACACGATTTTCTTGAACTCGATTTAAACAAAGCGGCTTATGTTGGGGCCTTTAAAAAATCAGAAATCAAACTTGATTCAGGTTTAGTTTTGTTGAAATATGAATCGGAGCAAAAAGGAGTGGATTTAAAAAAGGTAGAAATTGTTTTTAGAAATAGTACTCCAAAAAGTCTAAGATTTTATTTTGAAGAAACAAATAATTTATATGAATCTGGTAAGGAATTGTTCTATGAAACTAATAAAGGTTTTGTAATAAGTGGCTTTCAAAGAACCAAGTTTAAAAACCCAGTGAAATATAGGATTGAAGGTGAATATTTTCGTTAAATTTGAGTTTTGAAATTTTAATTGTATCTTAAATTATTTAATATTGTTATAAACCTAAAATCATGACTTATAAAGTTGTATGCCCAGTTGATGATAACAATCAAGTCATTATAAATTTACCTGCTAATTTCAGTAAAAAGAAAATAGTAACTGTATATGTTGATGATTTAGTTGATTCCAAATTATCAAAAATGGAGCAATTAAAATCTGCGGCTACTGATTCTTTGTTTTTGGCAGATATTTCTGAAATTCAACAAGACTTTGACTTTTTAGATAATGAAATCCAATATGAGGATTAAAAAATGGGCAATATATCGTGCAAACCTTGACCCTGTTATTGGTTCTGAACAAGGTAAAACGAGACCAGTATTGGTTATAAGTGAAGATGAAATTAATGATATTCTTTCAATTGTAAATGTTCTTCCAATTACTTCACGAAAACCAAATAGGAAAATCTATCCTAATGAGACTTTTATTGAAGCAAATAAGTTTGGATTAAGTAATGACTCAATAGTACTTTGTCATCAAATTAGAACTTTAGATAAACAAAGGCTTTCACATCAAAATGGTATGATTGATAATTTAATTAATCAATCTGAAATTTTGGATGCTTTATGTTTTCAGCTTGGTATCGAAAGATCCTAAAAGATTCTCTTTTTACTCATACGGCAAATGGTTTATCCATTTAATTTTGGATTTTCTTTATGCCTATTACTATCTCTTTTGGTTTTTTTATCCATGTTTTTTTGAAAAGCTTCTGTTAAGTTCACTCCAGTTTGATTGGCTAAACAAATCAGAACCCACATAATATCGGCCATTTCATCGGCCATGTCTTTATCCGATTCGTTGTTTTTGAATGATTGTTCACCGTATTTTCTAGCCATTATTCTTGCCAGTTCACCCACTTCTTCCATTAGAATCGCGGTGTTGGTTAGTTCGTTAAAATAACGAACGCCAACTATTTTTATCCATTCATCAACTTGTTGTTGAGCTTCTTCTATGGTCATGCGTTTAAGTCTTTTTTTGAATCAAGTAAAATAGTAACTGGTCCATCATTCATTAAACTTACTTTCATATCAGCGCCAAACTTGCCGGTTTGAATGGATTTCCCTAAATCTAATTCCACTTGTTTAATGAATTGTTCGTAAAGTGGAATAGCAATCTCAGGTCGTGCTGCTTTGATATAAGAAGGTCTGTTACCTTTTTGTGCATCTGCGTGTAAAGTAAACTGACTTACAAGCAAAATATCTCCTCCGGCATCTTTTATACTGATATTCATCACGCCATTTTCATCATTAAAAATTCGAAGTTTGCAAATTTTGCCACTCATCCATTCGAGGTCTTTCTGATTGTCATTGGCTTCAAATCCTGCCAATATTACCAGTCCTGAATTAATTTTTCCAATGGTTTCACCATCAACTTTTACCTCGGCTTCGCCAACTCTTTGAATTACTACTCTCATTATTCGTAAATATCTTCATTATTTAAAATGCTGAGGTAACTATGGTAACGTTCCTCAGAAATATCACCATTTGCAACAGCTTCTAAAACAGTACAACCGGGTTCATTTAAATGTATGCAATTATTGAATTTACAAGAACCAATATATGGTTGAATTTCTTTGAAGTAATGAGAGATTTCTGGTTTATCAAAATCAACTAGTCCAAATTCTCTAATTCCTGGTGTATCAATAATAAAACCGCCCATTTCAAGTGGATGCATTTCAGCAAATGTGGTTGTATGCTGGCCCTTATTTGAGTAATTTGAAATATGCGTTGTTTTAAGGTTTAAACCGGGTTGAATGGCATTAACCAAACTTGATTTTCCAACACCTGAATGTCCGCTTAATAAGCTGGTTTTATCTTTTAAAATGTCTTGTAATTCCTTAATTCCTGTATTGTCAGTTACCGATGTTTTTAAACACAAATAGCCAATTTTTTCATAAAGATTAATGACATAATCCTGCAAAGATTTGAATTCACTTTGCATTAAATCCTGTTTATTAAAAACTATAACCGGTTTAATGTGATAAGCTTCTGATGTCAGTAAAAATCTATCAATAAAACCCAGTGAGGTTCTTGGAAAAGCCATTGTTACAATTAAAACGGCTTGGTCAAGATTACTTGCTATAATATGGGTTTGTTTAGAAAGGTTATTTGATTTTCGGATGATATAATTTTTTCGCTCATCAATTTTATGAATAACAGCATTTTCTTGTCCAGGTTCCATTTCATAATGAACAACATCACCAACTGTAATTGGATTGGTATGTTTAATTCCATCCAACCTGAATTTCCCTTTAATTCTACATGAAATAATAACTCCATTTTCATTGAGAACCTGGTACCAACTGCCGGTTGATTTAATTACTTTTCCTTTCATTTTATTTCGATAATTGGATGAAAGTTCCGCCGTATGCCGCTATTAAGCCAAGCGAATTGCTTAATACAATATAAATGATAGCTGCCATTAATTTTTGTGATTGAAACAATTGAATGCCTTCATATGAAAATGCAGAAAAGGTTGTAAACCCTCCAAGTATTCCTGTTATGAATAAGGGTTTAATCCATTCAAAGGAATTAGTGTTATTATAGTTAGTGTAAATCAAACCAATAAAAAAACAACCAACAATATTGATAAATAGTGTGGCATAAGGAAAATCTCCTTCATAAAAAGATTTGGTAAGTATAGATATTAAATATCGTAGACTCGCACCAATCATACCACCTAAAGCAACAAGAGCCAATTGTTTCATCGCTGCAAGTTAATCAAAAAAAACTTTTTCATTTTGCTAAGGAATCCTCATGCTTCTTTGATAATATTAAAACCAGATTTTTTCTGAATCATTTCCTTTGAATCGAGCTGATTGATTTGTTTTACGGATTCCAATTTCCAAACAAATACAAGCATCCAATGCGTGCCAGTTTGAAAAGTTTGGAATTTTAAACTGAAATTGATTAATAGTTTGTTTTTGAAAATTCTGAATACTTGAATTATCCTTTTTTAGATAGATTTCTTGAAGGTTTTCTGCTTTAATAAAAGCCGCTGGATAAGATTCGATTATCTCTATATTTTTAGATTTACAAATGGCTGCCATTTTCATAGCTCTGGCTGTTAATCCACCTAAAAACATTGGCGACATTGCCTTTAATTCTTTATCAGTTTCACGGTAGAAATAATCATCGTTAGGGTTTCCGCTATACAATCCTTTTGGTAAACTTAAAGGGGCATCTAAGGCAATTAATTCAGGTTTAAATGATTCAATCATATGAAGTATCATTTCATCGGCATCCTCATTTTTTTGAGATTGAATCAAGCTGAATTTTCCTTTTTCATCCAACATGGCAATCGCAGTTGTTCCTGCCAGTTTGCTGCCATAATCTATACCTGCTATTTTTATTTTTTTAGCCATTTTTTCACATATTCTCCTTGAGGGTCGTATTGTTCTGCCTGTTTTTTGATATTGAATTTTCGATTGGGTCTTGGGTCGTTTCCTACTCCTGCTAGATAAATCCAGTTGCCGTAATTTGAATACACATCATAATCTATCAGCTGATGCTCAAACCATGCTGCTGCCGGTCTCCAGTCCATATTTAGGTCGTGAATCCAATATGAAGCAACATTTTGTCGGCCTCTATTACTCATCCAACCTGTTAGTAAGAGTTCTTTCATGTTTGCATCAACAAAGTCCTCTCCAGTTTCACCCAATGTCCATTTTTTAAAAAGTTCTGGGTCAAATTTCTTTTTATTTGTTTGATGTTTGATTCCGTTTTTTAAGAAAATTCTCTTTCCAAATTTGGCTGCAATGTTTCTAAAATAATCGCGCCAAAGTAATTCAAACCAAATCCAATAAGTTGATTCATTAGCTCCGAATTCATTTTCATGTTCTCTAACATGATGCATCACTGTTTTGGCATTTAAACAACCCAAAGCTAGAAATGGAGAGAGTTTTGTGGAATCTGAAAAATTAATCAAGCCATTACGTGTTTCCTTGTAGTGTCTGGCATGTCCTTCTAAAATATACTTTTCTAAATGTGCCAAAGCTATTGCTTCACCATTTACTCTTGGACTTGAATCATTCTCAATATTTGAAATTTGTTCTTGATTTACATCTATTAACCCAACACAATTTGATAGTTGAAATGGTGTGGGTTGATTGAAGATTGGGATGTTCTTTTCAATTTTGATTCTAAATTGGGTAAATACATCAGGAAGCTTTTGTAAGGGAAATCCGAGTTCATGAATTGGAATCAGGTAATTGTCGTCGATAAATTGAATTTTTATTCCGCTTTTATAAAAGATGAGCTCATTGTCTTGTATTTCATCATGTGCAAAATCAACCTGTTTAAAGATAGTTTCAATTTCATTTCTTTTGCAAATTTCAGGAATGAGAATAGTTGGATTGCCTTTGTAAATATGTAATTGGATTCCATCTAACAGCAATTGTTGTTTTAAGTCTATTAAGGCATCCATTTGGTGTTTTTTCCTGAAAGGTCCTATTCTGTTCAATCCCCATTCATTTTTCAATTCCAGTCTTTCATCAACAATAAAAACAAACAAAATAGACTCACTTGAATTAATAGCTTCTTGAATAAGCTGATTTGACTGTGTACGTAAATTGTTTGAAAACCAAACCAGACTTCTTTTAAACGTTTTTTTCATGTTTATTCATTCTACATTTATCACTGCAATACTTCACTTCATCCCAGTTTTTCTCCCATTTTTTACGCCAGGAAAAAGGTTTGGAGCAAACAAGACAAATTTTGAATGGAAGATTTTCCTTTTTGATGCCTTTCATGAATTGATTAACTAAAATCGGGCACTTAGGTTTTAATTTTAAACTCTGAATTGCAATTTATTTCTTTGCCCTTGGGTGAAATTGCAAAATGGTATCATGCAGATAAGCCCTATCTATATGGGTATAGATTTCGGTAGTTGTTATGCTTTCATGTCCTAACATTTGTTGCACTGCTCTTAAATCGGCGCCAGCTTCTACCAATGAACTCGCAAAGGAATGACGTAATGTATGTGGGCTAATTGTTTTTTTAATGCCCGCTGCTTTAGCTAAATCTTTAAGGATGTAAAATATCATCACCCTGCTTAATTTACTTCCTCTTCTGTTTAAAAAGAGAATGTCGGTGTTTCCTGGTTTAGGTACTTGATGAACCCTTATTTCTTGTAAGTAATATTCGATAAATTGTAATGCAATTTTACCAATAGGAACCAATCTTTCTTTATCACCTTTACCAATAACACGAATAAATTGTTCGTCTTTGTATATATGCGAAATTTTCAAATTACAGGTTTCAGAAACACGTAAGCCGCAACTAAACATGGTTTCTAAAATGGCTCTATTTCTAAGGCCTTCTGGTTTAAGAGAATCAATCGCTTCTGCCATTAAATCTATTTCATAGGTTTCTAAAACATCGGGTAGTTTACGTGTAAGTTTGGGGCCCTGTAAAAGTTCTGCAGGACTTTGTTTGATTTCATCTTCTAATACTAGGTATAAAAAGAAAGATTTTATTCCAGATAATATTCGTGCTTGAGATGTAGCCTCTAAGGGAATTTCACTAAGGTATTTGATGAAATGTCGTAATTGAGCTAATGTACATTGTGTAGGAGATGTATTTGGGTATTCAATCAACATAAATTGAGAAAGTAGTTCAACGTCGTGTAAATAAGCATCAATGCTATTTTTTAACAACGACCTTTCTAGTTGAAGATACATTCTGAATCCTTTAATATAAACCTGCCACATGCTTTTCAAACATAATCAAATAATGCTATAATCATTGAGAAAAGGGCATAAAAAAAGCCGATTTCAAATTTGAAATCGGCCTTAATTTTTTATTCTAAATTATTTTTGATCAGAATATGCATTTACAAATTCCCATTTGTTAGCATTTTTCTTGTTAATCATAGTTAAAATAGAAATGTTTTCTTTAACAGTTGTTAATGGTAAATAAGTAGTATAAGTTTTGCTTACAACTTTGTTAGCAGCGATATCACCTTCAGCAACTACATCACCAAAAGATTTGTTTGTGATTTCATCCATTGATTGTTTCAAAACATAGTGGTGAGAAACGTTTGTTGAAGGTGAGTGACCTGCTTGACCAGCTTTAACTTTGTCTTCAATGATGTAAACTCCTAAGTGGTAAGTACCAGTAGTAGCTTCAAAGAATTTAGTATTAGTTGCAACTGAAACTTTATACCAACCAGCTTCTTCTGTCCAAGTTACAGTGAAAGCCGTATTAGCAATTGGAGATTTAGCTACGTGAGCACTTACTGCATCTGCAACCATTTTTTTCTCTCCAGTTACATCAACACCACTAGTTCTTTTTAATTGAGGAGTAAAGTTAGCACAAAAAGTTGGATATCCTAAAGTTCCAGTATATGAAGCCCAGTATTTATCCCAATCAGAAGCGATTTGAGTGATTAATTCTTTAGCAACAAAGTTTTGGCTGTATGTTCCTACGAAATATGCTTTGCCTTTATTTGTAGCTATCATATCTTCAAATGCAACCCAACCCCAAGAACCACATGGTGGGCAAAGAGTTCCTGTAACTTTGTTTACAACACTGTGAGCAACTCTTGGTACTACAATAGCATTGCCATTTCCATTACCATCACCATCAGTAGTTGTAGATTCTTTTTTACATGCACCTAAACTTAATGTAAGTACAGACGCAAAAACTAGTCCTTTAAGTAAATTGTTTTTCATTATTATTGGTTTGTTAAAATATTTATTCAATACAAATATGTATAAAAAAATCAGAAAAGCAACTAAAATCACTTTCTTATATAATTTACTTATTCCGAAAATTTACTTTTGTACAACTCTCATACTCAGGTCGATACTTTTGGAGCTATGTGTTAAGGCTCCAACCGAGATAAAATCGACTTCAGATTCTGCATACTTTTCTATTGTATTAAGTGTAATTCCTCCTGAAGCCTCCGTTTCGTATTTACCATCAATAAGTTTAATTGCTTGCTTTAATAATTCGGGGCTAAAATTATCTAACATAATTCTTTTAACACCACCACAATTTAATACTTGTTGCACTTCATCTAAGCTTCTTGTTTCAATTTCAATGTCTAAATTCAATCCTTTGTTTTGTAAATATTCATTGGTTTTTTTTATGGCTTGTTCAATTCCTCCAGCAAAGTCAATATGATTATCTTTTAACATCACCATATCATACAATCCCATTCTATGGTTGCTGCAACCTCCTGTTTTTACAGCCCATTTTTCTAATAGACGCATACCTGGTGTGGTTTTACGTGTATCTAAAATGGTGGTTTTATAATCCTTTAAAATCAGACTTATTTTTTTACTCTGACTGGCAATTCCACTCAATCTTTGCATAAAGTTTAAAACAAGTCTTTCGGCAGTAAGTATGCTGATATCAGAACCTTTTACCTCAAAAACTCTAGTTCCAACTTCAATCTCATCACCATCTTTTAAATGAGCTTCATAAATGATGTTTGGGTCGATTCTATGAAATATTTTTTTTGCCAAATCAATTCCGGCAATAATTCCGGCTTCTTTTGCTATGCAATAAGCATGACCTTGTTGATCGGCAGGAATGCACGCTAATGAGCTATGGTCGCCACTACCTACATCTTCTCTAATGGCAATTTCTATCAAATCGTTGATATCAGGATGGTTTAATAAATCCATTTTAGTCTAATTTTTGAATGAATAAAATACTTTGTTCAATATCTTCATGTAAGTACCTGTCGTTTTCCAACTTACTTACTTTTTTTCTATATGATGTTAGTAATTCCTCTAATGTATCAGAGGTTTTTAATGGTCTTCTGAATTCAAATGCTTGTGCAGCATTCATTAATTCAATGGCAATAATTCTTTCTAAGTTTTTTAATACCCTCAGGCATTTAGTTGCAGCATTTGCTCCCATCGAAACATGATCTTCTTGTCCGTTGCTACTTACTATACTATCTACACTTGCCGGGCTGCATAATTGTTTGTTCTGACTAACAATCGAAGCTGCTGTGTATTGAGGAATCATAAAGCCTGAATTTAAACCAGGATTGCCTGTTAAAAACGCAGGAAGTTCTCTTAAACCTGAGATTAATTGATAAGTTCTTCTTTCTGAAATACTTCCTAATTCAGCCAATGCAATAGCAAGAAAATCCATCACCAATGCAAGCGGTTGGCCATGGAAATTTCCACCTGAAATAATCAAATCATCATCAGGAAAAACATTTGGATTATCTGTTACTGATTGAATTTCGGTTTCAATAACCGATTGAACATATTGCACTGTATCGTATGAAGCTCCATGAACTTGAGGAATGCATCTGAATGCATAGGGGTCCTGAACATGTGCTTTTGTTCTTTGAATCATTTCACTTCCTGCCAAATTTTTTCTCATTTGATTGGATGTTTCTATTTGTCCTTTATGAGGTCTGATTTGATGAAGTGCATCTGTAAAAGGTTCGATTCTTCCATCAAAAGCATCTAAAGATAGAGCTGCAACTTTATTAATAACAGGTAGGTACTGCCTTGATTTTAAAAGAATATATGTTGCATACGAAGACATAAACTGAGTTCCATTAATCAAAGCCAATCCTTCTTTAGATTGTAATTTTACAGAAGGAATATGGAACTTCAATAAAGCTTCTGATGATGGGATTTTCTTTCCATCAATCCAAACCATTCCTTTGCCAAATAATGGTATACATAAGTGAGCTAAAGGTGCTAAATCTCCAGAAGCACCCAGTGAACCTAATTCATATACAACAGGAAGAATGTTATGATTAAAGAAAGTAATCAAAGTTTCAACAGTTTGTAATTGCACACCACTGTAGCCAAACGACAATGATTGTACTTTTAACAAAAGCATAATTTTTACAATCTCATTTGGCACTTCATCACCAGTACCACAAGCATGAGATAATAACAGATTTTCTTGTAACTGATTTAATTCAGAATCTGAAATTTTGGTATTACATAAAGAGCCAAATCCGGTATTGATGCCATAAAACGCATGCTCATTATTCTCCATTTTTTTATCGAGATAAGCACGGCATTTTATAATTCTAGCTTTTGCTTCATCAGACAATTTTATATGCTTTTTTTGTTTGATGATTGCGTTTATATCAGCTAAATTTAAAGACTGATTGATTTCAAAATGTGAATGCATTTTAATGTTGAATTTTATTAATTAATTCTTCTAAACTAACTTTTTCTTGAATACCTGATTCCAAGTTTTTTAAGCTGAATATTTGATCTCTCATTTCATCATCTCCAATAATTGCAACATATGGAATACCTAATGAATTGGCGTAATCCAGCTGTTTCCCTATTTTTTTGGTGATATCTGGAAATACTTCAGCAGAGATATTCTCTTTTCTGATTTTTAAACAGGTTTCATAAGCGAATTTTCTTCCTTTTTCATCAAAATGACAGAAGATAATTTTGGTAGGGGAGTTTCTTATGGTATCAGGAAATAAATTCGCTTCTTCCATTACATCGTAAATCCTATCTAAACCAAATGAAATTCCAACTCCAGATACGTCAGGTAAACCAAAAATACCAGTTAGGTTATCATACCTACCTCCACCACCAATGCTTGATTTAAGTGTTCCGCTGGTAGCAACTACTTCAAAAATTGCACCTGTATAATAACTTAATCCACGAGCAAGACTGAAATCTAATTCCAATTGGTTGTTTAAATCGCAGCCAGTAAAATCTAAAATTGAATTCACTTCTTCTAAACCTTTTAAATAGGCTTCATTATTGCCACAAATTTCTCCAAGTTCTATTAAAGATGAAGTTGATTTAGGTAATAATAAATAGGCTTTTATTTTTTCTATTTGACTTGATTTTAATCCTTTTTCTTTTAGTTCCTCTTCAACTTTTTCAATGCCGATTTTATCGAGTTTATCAATAGCCACTGTAATAGCTCCAATTAATTCTGCTGCGCCGCAAGCTTCAGCCAAAGCTGTAAGAAACTTACGGTTATTCATTTTTATTACAACCGGAATTCCAAGTTGAGCAAATGCTTCATCATAAATGCGAATGAGTTCAGCTTCATTTAATAAACTATTGCTTCCAACTACATCGGCATCGCATTGCCAGAATTCTCTGTATCTTCCTTTTTGAGGTCTATCAGCTCTCCAAACTGGTTGCATTTGGTAGCGCTTAAAAGGAAAACTGATTTGGTTTCTGTTCATAACCACATACCTCGCAAAAGGTACTGTTAAATCGTAACGTAAACCTTTTTCTGCAATAAAAGATAAGCTTCGTTTAGAATCTAAATCACTTAGTTTTCCGCTAAATGAAGGTAAAAAAGTAGGGTCTAATTCTTCATGACCTAAAGCTTTTTCATTGTATTCAATTAGCTTTTTGAAATAATCACCTGAATTTAAAATTTTGAACAATAATTGGTCTCCTTCATCACCATATTTTCCTGTTAATGTGCTCAGGTTTTCCATGGAAGGAGTTTCTAAAGGCATAAAGCCTGATTTTTTAAATACAGCTTCAATAATTTGAAGTATATATTTTCTTCTTTGCACCTCTTTTGGACCGAAGTCTCTAGTGCCTTGTGGTATGGATGGTTTTTGTGCCATGGTGCGCGAAGATAAGCATAAAAGATGAATGGCACATTTTTAAGCCAATGTATAGAAAGTCACAATTGCTAATCTAAAAGCATTTCAGCCAATTCTTCTCCAATTTTTCCAGATAAAGCTACTCCCATTCCATTCATTCGAACACCAGCAACTATATTGTTAGATATCTTTTTGATAAAGGGAGTTTTATTGCCTCCAAACGCCATAATACCAGCCCATTGTCTTTCAATTTTAAAATCATGATCAGGAATTATCCAATCTTTTAAATGAGCAATTAATTGGTTTTGTATGGTAGGATTAAGTTCAAATTCCAATGACTCTTCTGTTTTAAAATCAAGGTTTCTTCCACCTCCAAACAAAACCCTTTTGCCTACATTTCTAAAATAATAATAACCTTTGTCGAAACTATAAGTGCCATTCAATTTTAAGCCTTCAATTTCATTTGTTACTAAAACTTGGCCACGACCAGGTTGTAAATCTAAATCAGGTAATATCTTTTTACTAAAAGCATTGGTGCAAATAGCTAATTTTTTTGTTTTTATTTTGATAGATTGAAACTCGCTTTTTGCTACAATGCCTATAGAATCGGAATCTTCTTGAATCTCATCAACACTAGTTCCTGTAAATATTCTAATACCTATTTGATTGGCATAAGTAACAAAATTATCCATCATCAAACCAGTATCAATTTGTCCATCTAAATTGTTTTTGTAAATTGATTGAACTTTATTTTTATCGAATCCAAAATAGGCATAATGTGAAGGCATTTTTTCAAAAACAGCTTTCTTAAAAACAGGAAATAGAATCTGATTGAGCAATTCAATATTTGATTCATTAAATTCTTGTTGATGAAAGATTATTTCATGTGAGCCAGTTGCTTCATATCCAATATTTTCATCTCCTAGTCGATTACGTAAAATTTGTAATCCACTAAATCTTTTACTCACTAATTTAATCAGTGATTCTTTACCCATTAATTCTAAGTCAGCCAAATCTTCGGTAGGATTTCCTATACATGCAAAACCTGCATTTTTAGTGCTTGCTCCGCTGGGAAGAATGCCTCTTTCTAAAATAGCTATTTTTAAGTTGTTGTTTTTTTCTTTGATGGAACAAGCTGTAGATAGTCCGCAAATGCCAGAACCAATTATAATTACATCAAAGTTTATTAAATTTTTATTCTCCCAAAAACTAATCATACAAAAGACTTAAAAATGCATTAAAAAATAAGTTATCAAAAATTGCTAAAGATTGAAAATTACTTTTGAAAATTATGAAAAATGTGAAGACAATTTTAATTTCAATAGTATTTGTTTCAATATCAATAGGTTTAGGTTATTTTTTGGGTTCAAAATCAAATAAAAAGGGAGATGAAAAGTCATTAGAACCAATAAATATTACACAGAAAGGAAGCTTAAGTTTAGTCAATCCAATGCTTCCATATATTCAGGAGATGAAATTGAATATGAAAGAATTAAAGACTTTCAGACCTAAATTAGACACCTATTTAGAACAAATTCATAAACAATATCCAGAAATTCATATTTCTTATTATTTCAGAGATTTAAATAATGGATTATGGATAGGAGTAGAGGAAAAGGAGTTATTTAGTCCTGCCAGTTTAATGAAAATTCCTGTAATGATTGCGGTTTTAAAAAAGACTGAATCTGAACCAGCATTTATGGAGAATAAAATTCAATACGACACTACACTATTGGATAAAATTGATGAGGATGAGGGAAATGGATTTAAAAAGAACCATGGAGAATGGTATAGTATGGACCAACTTATAACCCAAATGATTTCCTATTCTGATAATAAAGCAACTTTAATGTTGATGCAAGCTGTTGGAATGGATGATGTAATAAAAGTGAGTAATGATTTGAATCTAGGTATCAAAAATGATTTAAACATCAATTCAAATTTTTTGAAAGTAAAATCTTATGCTGCTATTTTTAGAATTCTTTATAATGGAACTTATTTAAATCAAATAAATTCAGAAAAGGCATTAACCTATTTATCAAAAGCTCAATTTTCAAAAGGAATAAGAGCAGCTGTTCCCGCAGATGTATTAGTTGCTCATAAATATGGTAGTAGAGATGAGTTTGATTCTAAAGGAAAAGCTAACAATATTCAATTGCATCATTTGGGAATTGTATACCATAAAGAAAAGCCATTTTTAATTGGCATCATGACAAGAGGAGGGAAGAAAGAAGTGAGAGAAAAGATTATGTACGATTTAAGTAAACTCACTTATGATGAAGTAGAATCATTTTGTAAAAAGAATGGGTTGGATAATTAAATTGAAAACAAAAAAGGTGGATTAAAAAATCCACCTTTTTTGTTTATTTAAATTGCTTTAAATCTTACTCTATGAGGCGCTTGATCGCCACCTCTTTGTTTTTTGTTTTCTTCGTAATCGCTATAGTTTCCTTCGAAATAAACTACTTGTGAGTTACCTTCGAAAGCAAGAATATGAGTAGCAATTCTATCTATAAACCATCTATCGTGACTAATTACAACTACACAGCCTGCGAAGTTTTCAATGGCTTCTTCTAATGCTCTAAGAGTATTTACGTCAATATCATTTGTTGGCTCATCGAGTAATAAAACGTTTCCGCCTTCTTTTAAAGTCATTGCTAAATGAACCCTGTTTCTTTCACCACCAGAAAGCACTCCAACCTTTTTGCTTTGATCGTTTCCACTGAAATTAAACTTAGAGATATAAGCACGTGCATTTACTTGTTTATCTGCAACCAACATCAATTCAGTTCCACCTGAAATAACTTCAAACACAGATTTTTCAGGAAGTAAATCTTTATGACTTTGGTCTACATAAGCAGTTTTAACAGTTTCTCCAATTTTGAATTCGCCACTATCAGGTTGTTCAAGACCCATCATCATTCTGAAAAGCGTTGTTTTACCAACACCATTTGGGCCAATAATTCCAACAATACCACCTTTAGGAAGAGAGAAACTTAGGTTTTCATAAAGTAGTTTTTTACCAAAAGCCTTACTAACATTATTGGCTTCAATAACTACATCTCCTAAACGCGGTCCAGCAGGAATAAAAAGTTCAAGTGTTTGTTCTTTTTCTTTTTGTTCCTCGCCTAACATTCTATCGTAGGCATTTAAACGGGCTTTTTGTTTAGCATGACGTCCTTTAGCACCCATTTTTACCCATTCTAATTCACGTTGAAGTGCTTTAGAACGTTTGCTTTCTTGCTTTTCTTCAGATTGTAAACGAGCTGATTTTTGGTCTAACCAAGAGCTATAATTTCCTTTCCAAGGAATTCCTTCTCCGCGGTCTAATTCTAGAATCCAACCTGCAACATTATCTAAGAAGTATCTATCGTGGGTAACAGCAATTACGGTCCCCGGGAAGTTTTTAAGGAATTGTTCTAACCAATCAACGCTTTCAGCATCTAAGTGATTGGTAGGTTCATCTAATAATAAGATATCAGGATTACTTAATAACAATCTGCACAAAGCCACACGACGTCTTTCTCCGCCCGAGAGCACATTTACAGGAGTATCACTTTCAGGGCAACGTAAAGCATCCATTGCCTTTTCGAGTTTAGTATCTAATTCCCAAGCATCATTTTGTTCAAGCTGTTCCATCACAAGTGCTTGGCGATCGAGGATTTTCATCATTTCATCGCCATCAAGATTTGGGTCGGCAAGACTATTATTGATGTTTTCAAATTCTTCTAAAAGGTCGGTAATATGTTTAACGCCTTCTTTAACAGATTCAAGAACGGTTTTGCTTTCATCGAGTTGAGGTTCTTGTTCTAAAAAGCCTATTTTATAATTTTTCGAATCGAAAACTACTTCACCTTGGAAGTTTTTATCGACTCCAGCAATAATTCTTAATAAAGAAGATTTTCCTGAGCCATTTAGACCCAAAACGCCAATTTTGGCACCATAGAAAAATGATAGATAAATATCTTTTAGAACTTGTTTAGATGGCGGATAGATTTTAGAAACCCCGGCCATCGAGAAAATAATTTTGTTATCAGACATAAGTGAAATAGCTTGTTTGAAATACCCAAAAGGGGTGTAAATATATTAATATGTAATTGGGATAAAAATTCTGATGTTAAAGTTTCTGATTTTTTTTTGATTTTGAATCATCAAATTCAGCTAATAGCTTCAATTAAGAATTGTTTAACCCGGAATATGCTTAGGGATTTTGAGGAATCTGAATTTGTTTCAAATAAACAGGTTATTTTGACCAATTTTTAATTGTAGGTGTTTAAGGTTAAATTTTATTAATGCTTGATACAAGTATCTACTTGTTTACCAATAATTAGGACCATCAAGATTAATTAGAGTTTAAAACAGATTTATAAAAAAAGAATCAAACTAATCCCCCCCAAAAGCACTATGAATATCCCACTTCTTTACCTAAAATCAAGTTAACGAAAATTCAAAGAATTTATAGCTGATTAATATCTGTTGAAATCATAATAATTCATAAAAATATATTAGAAACAAAAACAGGGTAATTCTGCAAATTCATGAAAGTTCTAAAAAGTTTATATGATTATAGAAAACGAAAAGTGGATCAAAACACTCATATCATTTTGAGCATTTTTCTGTAAAAATTAGACTAGCTATCGGGGTCTTAAATTTCATAAAATTGGGCAATTTAGAACCAAACTACTTTTAAGAATCCTTTATCATAATGATAACTAGGATTTATAAAATCGCTTTTAGTAAATAAAAATAAATTCAGTTAATAATTTATTGATAAAAGTCAACTTAAGTTCAAATTTTTTATATCTATTTTCTATTTTATTATTTCTTGATTTAAAAATTTTCGTCATATTTTGATTTTTTATTTAAAATATACTTCGCAACTCGTATAGGATTATAGGCTATTAGTCATTTTTTTGGTTTTAAATAAGATTATTTTATACAATTACTTGCAAAATTGGTGCTTAATCATAATTTCGTTTTTTAAAATATTTACACAAAACATCAAATAAGTTGATTATTAAGTTAATTTATTTGTGCTTTTGTTTAGTGAATGTCCTTAAAAGTTAAAAGAAATTATTAAACTATAAAACAATAAATATGATTAAAACACCTACCAAAAAAACAAGATTTGGGACAAAACTAAAACTACTGATATTACTCAGTGTATTTAGTTTGTTTTATTTGAGAACGAACGCTCAGGTTACAGTTACTGGAGCAACTAGTGGAAATGGTTCTTATTCAACTTTAAATTCTGCGATAGCCGCAATTGTCGGCTCATCACAAACAGGTGCTGCAATTGCCGTAAGTATAACAGGAAATACTACTGAAGGATCCTCCCCAACAGTTATAACTGCAGGTTCTTGGAATTCATTAATTATTTCACCATCTGGTGGATCATATACAATTACAGGAAATCCTACTGCTGGAACAGCAATGATTCAATTTGATGGAGCTGATAACGTTACAATTGATGGATTAAATTCAGGAGGGAATTCTTTGACTATAACTAACTCAACTGTTTCTGGAACTACTGGTACATCAACCATTCGATTTTTTAATGATGCAACAAATAATACTATTACAAAGTGCACAATTTTAGGTGGATTTACAGCAGCAGTAACAACAAATGGAGGAAATATTTTCTTTTCAACTGGAACCACAACAGGAAATGATAATAATACGATCTCAAACAATAATATTGGCCCAATAAGCGGAACTAGCTTATCAACCAAGGGGATTTTTGCAAATGGGTCAACTTCATCTGCTGCGGTTGGAAACAATAACAATATAATTTCAGGTAATAATATTTATGATTATTTTGGAGGGGCTGTAACTAGTGCCGGTATTTATCTTTCAGGTGGAAATAGTTCATGGAGTATTACAAATAACAAATTTTATCAGAGTGCAACAAGGACTTGGACATCAGGTGCTCAACATTCAGCAATCTGGGTTACAAATACTACATCAACTACTGGCGCTCAAAATTTCACTATTACTGGAAATACAATTGGATATGCGAATAGTTCTGGTACAGGTGTTTACGCCTTAACAGGTAGCACTGGTAAGTTTATTGGAATTCAATTTTCAGGTTTAACAGATGGAATTGAAAATACAATAAGTTCTAATACTATTGCTTCAATTAGTTTGACAGGAGTTAGTTCTAGTGGAACAACAACATCTGCTCCATTTATTGGATTTTATTTTACAGGAGGAGCAGTTACTAGTAATTTAAATTTAATTGGAAGTATGAGTAATACCGGCAATATTACTTTAACATCCACCACAACAACTGCTACTGATTTTTATGGTTTTTATTCTTCAGCATCTAACAATTGGACCTGCAATAAGAATTCAATTGGAGGTTTAAACATTCAAACATCTGCAACTACCTCAGCATCTCATTTTGTAGGAATACGTTCTGTTTTAGGTTTGTCGACTTTAAGTTTTAACGCAGATTCAAATAATATTGGAGGAAGCATAGCACATTCAATTAGAAATACTTCTACTTCGACATCTTGTCAGATTAAGGGAATTTTTAATACAACTCCTTGTCCAAATATTACTAATAATATTGTTAGGAATTTAACTGTAAATGGAGGCACAGGTACTACCACTACATCTTCATTAGTAGGTATTTATAATACTTCAACATCAATTATTACTCCCTATACCATTGATAGAAATACAATTAGTGGACTAACAAATTCTAATTCAACAGCGGCATGTGTTGTTGCAGGAATTTGGCATTCAGGTGCAGTTTCGAATTCTGTTGGTGCTGGAGTCGTGAATAATACAGTTTTTTCATTAACAACGCCAAGTACTGGATCAATTTCATTAATTGGAGTATCTATCAGTGGAGCTACTAATATAAATGTAGGAGGAAATACTATATATAGCATAACGGGCACAGGAGCAACTGGATCCCATACAATAAACGGAATTTCAATTACAGGAGGTACAACAGTAAATGCATATAGTAATAAAATTTATGATTTATCATCTAGTGCAATTGGAGGAATAGTTAATGGAATAAATGTAATTTCATTAACCTCTTTAAACATGTATAATAATGTAATTGGAGACTTGAAAGCACCTATTGCAACTAGCTTAGATGCTGTAAGAGGTTTAAATGCTTCAGCAACTTCAATTTATAATATTTATTTTAATACGATTGTTTTAAATGCTTCAAGTACTTCTGCAACAACCTTTGGTAATTCATGCATTACCTTCTCTAGCACGGCTACTTCTTTTGATTTGAGGAATAACATATTAATAAATATTTCTACTCCTGCACAAAATGCTACAAATGTCGGTACTAATGGAATCGCTGCTTTAATTAGAAGGAGTTCTGGTACTGCATTAACTGTGCCTTCAAACTATTCTACAAACAGTAATAATAATTTATTCTGGGTAAATCCAGCTTCTGGTACAAATAATCATTTAACTTATGTTGAAGGAACTAGTACAATTACAAATCCCATGAATACCTATTCGCTTTTAAAAGCATTTATGGTAAATAGAGAACAAGCTTCTTTTCAGGAACAGCCTGGAACTTCTGCTACAAACCTAAGTTTTGTAATTAGTACTGTTGGAAGTAACTCTGAGTTTTTAAAATATGTTGCATCAACAGTAAGTGTTGCAGAATCAGGTGCAAGTGTAATAACTTCGCCATCAATAACTACAGATTTTTCAGGTACAACAGGTAATAGATCTAGTACTCCAGATATAGGCGCCTATGAATTTTCTGGCTCTTCACCTGCTCCTTTCATAACTTTAAATTCAGTTTCTCCATCAGGTACTCAATGTTCAGTTACTAGCAGACTTGTATCTCTTTCAATAACCACATTAAGTGGTACTATTTCTGGAGCTCAATTAACTTATAATAATGGTTCTGGGGCTACATCTGTTTCAATGGTTAATACATCAGGTAACAATTGGGAATATACAATTCCAGTAGCAAGTCCTGCAAATACAGTTGTAACTTGGTCTGTAGTTGCAACAAATTCAGCTGGATTGTTAAGAACTTATAATGGAGGTTCATATTTTGATGAACCTTTATTTGGAGTTACATCTAGTATTTCAGCATCTTCTAATCCGATTTGCATTGGTTCAAATTCTAATTTAACAGCTTCACTTGTAAAAAATTCAACTTCAACATTAGGTGCGGGAGCCTCAACCAGTAATGGTGTGGCTGCATCTTTCTTACCTGGTGGATGGGGTGGAGCTAAAACACAATTTATTATTCGAGCATCTGAATTGACGGCTTTGGGATTTTCAGCTGGAAATCAATTGAGTTCAATAGGATTTTATCCAACATCTGTTGGGCAAACCTATCAAGGTTTCTCCGTTAACATAGCACACACTTCACAAAGTGAAATGACAACAACTTTTATCTCAAGTGGATTAACTCAAGTTTATTTAGGAACCTTGACTAATAATGGATTATTACCGGTTATCAATTCAATTAATACCTTAACTTTCGGCACTGGAACAGGTTCTTCAAGCACATTTACTTGGAATGGTACATCAAACATAGTAGTTTCATTTTCTTGGAGCAGTGTTCCTTCGGCAACAAATTCAACAGGAAGTACAATGCAAGTTGATGCAGCTGGTTTTACCTGCTCAGCATATGACCAAGCTGATAGTCAAACTCCAGCAGCAATGTTAGCCAGCGCACTAGCAGATGGAACCGGTACATCGAGGCCTAAATTTATTATTTCAGGAAATACCGCCCCAACAATAAATACAATTTCCTGGAGTGATGGAAGTTCAGTGGTTTCAACCTCAAATCCTGCTTCAGTTTCTGCTTCCTCAACAACGACATTCACTGCAAATATTGTCGCAGGCGGATGTACTTTAACTCCAAGTCCTTTCTTATCTTTAAATGTTGCTACACCTCCAGCAACACCAAGTTCAACTAATACGGTAAATTGTCCAGGTGTGCCTACTGTTTCAATTACTTCAAATACAGCAGCAATAACTCCTATCTTTAAATGGTATGATGCTGCAATAGGCGGTGCGGTAATGCAATCATCTGCATCAACCACATTTACTACATCCTTAGAAGTAACGGATACATTTTATGTAGTAGAAGTGGATGGAACATCAAGTTGTGAATCTGCTAGGATACAAACCATTGCAACTGTAAATGCCCTCTCAATATTACCAAAAAGTTCTTCTTTTTGTGCTGGTGCTGGGACTCAAACGGATTCATTTTATGTTAGTTCTTCTCACATTAATTTTCCAACTTTAACTTGGGCTGTATTAACTCCTAGTGCAAGCTTGACTACTACTTCAGGCGCATCAACATTAGCCAGCTTAAGCGAAACAAGTGATTTTTCATTAGAGGGTTCAGGAGCTGGTTGTACTCAAATAGCTTATGCTTCTATTGGATTTTATGATTTTCCATCTCCAGTTTTATCAGCAACTCCAAATGATACTATAAGCCTTGGTTCACAGTTTACTTTTAATTCAGGTTTAAGTGCGGGTAACTTTTCGTCATCCGTTGTTACTCATGCTCCATATACGGCTCCTTTATCAGCAATAAATTTGGTTACAAACGGCAATACAACTGTTCCTAATGGAAGATCCTTGTCGGGAGGTTCATTAGATGATGGTGGTTGGGGAGATATTCCTTTAGGGTTTAACTTTAACTTTTTCGGGAGTACTTATAGTAAAATTGCGGTAGGTACAAATGGAACTTTAATGTTTGGTAATGTACCAGGATATGGTACGGGTGCTGGTCAATTGGGTCAGTTTAATTTTAGCTTAACTCCTGTGGCTTTTCCAAATATTGGTAATCCAGGGAATGTTGTTGCAATGGTTAGTCAGGATAATCAACTTTCAACATCAGGAAATGTCAAATATTGGACCACAGGTTATGCTCCGAATAGAAAGTTTATTGTGCAATTTTCAGCAGTGCCGGAATATTCTGGTTCAGGAACAACAACAGCTCAAGCTATATTTTTTGAAACAACAGGTATTGTTGAAATCCATATTACAAATGCAAGTACTAGTTCCTCAAGAGCAAAAATTGTTGGACTTCAAGACTCTACTAAAACTATTGGCGCAGCACCTGTAAATGGTAGCACTACCAATATCACAAATACTGCTTACAGGTTTACACCACCAAGCAATTACACAACTATTTGGACACCAGCATTAGATATTTTTGGTGCAAATAGTGGAACTAATTTGTTTACAAGAACTTCAAACTATAATGCAATAGGAAATAATACAATTAATTTAACATTGACCAATACTGTAACTGGTTGTAGTAATGCATCCAATCCTGCTTCAATAGATGTTGTAGTAATAGACCCACCAGTTGATCCAATTACTGCTGGAAATACAATTTGTGGTCCTAAAGCAAGTTCTGTAAGCGTTACTAATTCTGGGTCGTTTTTATCTCCAGCGGATTCTATTCGTTGGTATGACGCTGCAACAAATGGGAATTTTTTAGGTTATGGAATAATTTACAATACTCCTGTCTTGTCTTCAACTACAACCTATTATGCAGAGACTTGGAATGGTTATGGGGTAAATGCTAGTGGTAGAGTACCAGCGATTGTAACTTATTCTGCTCCTCCTACACTCACAATCTCAAGTAGCCAGACATTGTGCAATAATGAAGTTGGTTCAGTAACAGTTACATCTAATGCTGCAAATTATTCAGACTATTCTTGGTCACCAGTTACAAATTTATATAGTGATGCTTTATGCACAACTCCAGTTGTTGCTCTAGCAAATCATCAAACAGTTTATTTTAAATCGTCAACTGCAGGTTCAAATGTATATACATGTACATCAAACAATGCAAGTGGTTGTCAGGAAACAAGTTTGTCAACAGTTTCAATTTTGCCAGATTCATCTACGATATCCATTTCTGTTTTAACAGATACTATTTGTTCATCTGGTTCTACTACTTTAAATATTTCTCCTGCTAGCGGATACAGTGCTGGAATTTTAAGATGGTTAGATAATTCAAATAGTGTAATTGTTGGAGCAAACTCTACAAGTTATACTACTCCAACTATTGCATCAACTTCTACTTATACATTCGAAATCCTTAATAGTAATTCTGGTGTATGTGTAACTAAACCGCAAACTATAACAGTGACTAATATCACTGCACCAACTACCACCAACTCTTCACAATGTGGAACGGCAATTCCTACTTGTTCTGCAAGTGGAGCTGGAGTTGGCCAAATTTATCGTTGGTACACAGCAGTGTCTGGTGGTTCACCAATTGCGGGAGAAACTTCTTCAACATTATCCTCTTATAATATAAGTAGCTCAACAACCTTATATGTTTCTATTTCAGATTATACTTGTGAAAGTGCAAGAACTTCTGTTTCGATTACTGTTACTGCTGCTGACCAAATTGTTGCATCAAACAATTTAAGCACAAATGTTTGTTTAGGTTCTTCTGCAAATATCAGCGTAACACAAGCCGCTTCTAATAATACTTATGGTTTAACTTGGACATCATCAGATTACACAAATAGTGGGATGTCAAGTTCTACTTCAACATCTTTAAGTAATCCAATATCAATCACTCCAACAGCAATAGGAACTTATATTTTTACTATCACTGGTGTAGAATCTAGTTCTGGTTGTACAGCAATTGATTATGATACATTGGTTGTTATCAATCCTTTTGGTGGAGTTCCAGTTTCTACAACTGCAAATCCTAGCACATTTTGCGCAGGTTCTCCAATTTCATTGAGAACTGTAATTGGCACTCCAGCAACAGTTGCTATTGGAACACAAACTACAACTGAATTTGGTGGAGGAGTTTATAGAAATGGATTTGGTACTGGTGATTTTAGACATCAGTTACTTTACACAGCTGCTGAACTAAGCGCAGCGGGAATTAATCCTGGATTTTTAACTTCAATTGCATTTACTGTAACCACAGCTGGAACAGGTGCTGCAAATAATTATACTATTAGTTTAGCGAGTGTTACTAGTTCCCCAATTAGTGCTTCATTTTTATCTCCAACATTTACTCAAGTTTATACTGCTGCTACATATACCGCTGTTGCAGGTTTAAATACCCATACATTTAATACAGAGTATTTCTGGGATGGAACCTCTGATATTTTAGTTAATATTTGTTATACAATGACTATTACTGGAGGTACATCAACTGTAGCTGCAACAACCCCAGCAAGTGTTAGTAATGTTAGTTTATTAGGTTCAGTTGGAGCTTGCTCGGCTGCTTCTGGAACTACTTATGCGAATCGTCCATTAGCTACATTTGGTTATAGAGCTGGACCTCAAATTAGTTCGTATAGCTGGAGTGATGGAACCTCAACTGTAGGTTCAACTAACCCGTTAAGTGTTTCACCTTCTACAAGCACAACTTATACAGTTACTTTAACAAGTCGTGGTTGTACTACTACTTCAAATGTTACAGCAAATCCAACTTCATTACCTAGTTCTCCAAGTGTTTCTCCATCTGCTCATTGTGGAAATCAAATACCTACTTGTTCGGCTACAGGTGCTTCTTCTGGAGATTATCGTTGGTATAATGATTCTTTAGGCGGAACAGCAATTGCTGGTGAAACAAATGGTGCATTAGGAAATTTATTTGTTTCAGCTACAGATACATTGTATGTTACAATTAGCAATGGTACTTGTGAAAGTGCACGTATACCAGTTTATGTTGTTGTTACAATTCCTGATTCAATAGTTGTCACTTCAAGTTCAGTTTCAAATGTTTGTGCAAACACCAGCATTAATTTATCTGCCTCTCAGGCATTGTCAAATAATACTTATTCTTTAACATGGACAGCTACACCATCTGTAGGTAGTGGGATTACAACCTCTACTTCTGGTAGTTTAACAGCGCCAATTTCTGTTACACCTACAGCAGCAGGAAATTATGTTTTCACATTAACGGGTGTTGAATCAGGGACAGGATGTCAGGTTATTGATACTGTTAATGTTACAGTAATTCATCCATTTGTTGGAGTTACTGCTACCTCAAATGCTACATTATCTTCAGTTTGTGCAGGAAGCCCTACTACCTTAAGTGCAGTTTCTTACTCAACTGTTGCGGCAACTTATACATTACCTCCTCCGGTTACATCTCCAACCGCTGATGAAGATATTGATAGTGTTGTTATTGCTCAATCAGGAATTGCTATTTTAAGTAATATTACTCCAATTAATTCTTTAGTAGGAACAATTGGAACAGCCTCAGGTGTTGCAGGAAGTTATTCGAATTTCACTGGTTTTGGTCCGTATGCTTTAACTGCTGGCCAAACTTATGACATTGCTTTAAGTTCAGTTCAACAAGGTGGAGGTTATACTAATATCTTTGGAGTTTTCATTGATTATAATAGAGATGGAGATTTCGTAGATGCCGGTGAAACTGTTTTTATTTCAACTTCAGGAGCTGGTGATATTACTAGAACTAGCACTTTTACAATTCCTTTAACTGCTTCAAATGGTTTAGCTAGAATGCGAATTGTTAATTATGAAGGAACATCTATTAGCGGTCCTACTATGGTAGTTGGATTTGGTGAATATGAAGAATATATGTTAGATATTTCTAGCTCTAACAATTCAGGTGGTTATGCTCCTACAGGTATTACTTATAATTGGTCGAATGGAACAACTAGTGTTGGTTCTACTAATCCTTTAAGTGCTTCACCTGCGGTAGCTACAAATTATTCAGCAACTTTAACTAGTTCTGGTTGTACAATTGTTTCATCACCAGTTTCAGTATCAATTAACCCTGCTGCTGCAACTCCAGTTACACCATCAGTTTCAAATCAAACAACTACAGGTTTTGATTTATCATGGTCTGCCGCTGCAAATGCTACTAGTTATAAATTAGACATTGCAACTGATGCATTATTTGCTAGTATGGTTTCAGGTTACAATGATTTAACAGTTGCAGGCTTGAGTCAAGCAGTAACAGGCTTAACAGCAGGTACCACTTATTATGCTAGAGTTAGAGGAGTAAATACTTGTGGCGCTTCTGCAAGCTCATCAACATTAACGACCATTACCAGAACAGCTGCACCAGTATTAAGTGGAGCAACAAGTGTAAGTGGAACAGGAATGACAATTAACTGGTCTGCAACAACAGGAGCAGCAAGTTATTTATTGGATGTTTCAACTAGTAATACTTTCAACACCTTTGTATCTGGTTATAATGGATTGGCAGTACCTACAGGAACAAGTCAAGCTGTAACAGGTTTAACTGCTGGAACTAGATATTACTATAGAGTATTAGCAGTGAATGCAAGTGGTAATTCAGCTTATTCATCAACAGGTGATACAGTAACATTATCGGGATCAGCAACCTTAAGCTTAACCGCTTTCTTCGAAGGTTTGTACTTGGGCGGCAGTGCAATGACACCAGCACCATTTAATTCAGATAATACATTACCAGCAACAATAGCAGATACAATCACAGTAGAATTGCATTTAGCTCATGGTACATTTGATTTGGCTTATAGTGTAACAGATACCATTAGTGTAAATGGAACAGCAAGTATAAGCTTCCCAGGCGCTGCAGTAGGTAATTACTATTATATTGTTGTAAAACATAGAAATAGCTTAGAAACATGGAGTACAGATAGTATCTTGATAAGCTCAAGTTTAAGTTATGACTTTAGTAGTGCAGCAACACAAGCTTATGGAAGTAATATGGTTGATTTGGGATCTGGGGTATTTGGGATCTATGCAGGTGATATCAATCAGGATGGCTTTATAGATGGTAATGACTTTACGGATGTAGATAATGACAATGCAAACTTTGCATCAGGTTATTTGTATACAGATACCAATGGTGATGGTTTTGTAGATGGTAATGACTTTACATTGATAGATAATAATGGCAGTATGTTTATCGGAATAGTACGCCCATAAATTAAACAAGGAAAAAGAAAAGAAATAATATGAATAAGATAATATCAATTATGATGTTTATGCTGTTATTGACAGCAGCAAATGTTCAAGCTCAAAGCCCATCATTTGCATGTAGGGTAGAGAATGAAACGATGGTATCCAGTACAGTTTACGAGTTTGATGTAAAATTGTATGCAACAGGAGCCA
>JBIMKP010000014.1:0-91099 GCA_051861545.1 Bacteroidia bacterium
TCGCGGTGCTACAATGGCGGTGTTACAATGGCGGTGTTTGTTTTACCCTGCGATAACTCGCGACAATTCCAAACTCACACTCAAACTCACACTGTATTTCACCGCGATAAATCGCGGTGCTACAATGGCGTTGTTACAATCGCGGTGTTTGTTTTACCCAGCGATAACTCGCGACAATTCCACACTCACACACACACTCACACTGTATTTCACCGTGATAAATCGCGGTGCTACAATGGCGGTGTTACAATGGCGGTGTTTGTTTTACCCGGCGATAACTCGCGACAATTCCACACTCAAACTCAAACTCACACTGTATTACCCCGCGTCAAACCCACACTCACACCCAAACCCACACTGTTTTACACCGCGATAAATCGCGGTGCTACAATGTCGTTGTTACAATCGCGATGTTTATTTTACCCTGCAATAACTCGCGACAATCCCACACTCCCACTCCACACTCCCACTCCAAACTCACACTGCCTTTCTACTCCTACCAAAAAACAATTTTCAAAAAAAAATCTTACTTTCGCCTCGTGCAACAAACTCAATCTGAAAAACTACTTTGGTACGTGCTCTACACTGCCCCACGCGCCGAAAAAAAGGTTCAAATTGAACTTCAAAAAAAAGGATTCAAAACTTTTTTACCTGTTCAAAGGACACTTAAACAATGGAGTGACCGTAAAAAATGGATTGAAGAACCTCTTTTTAAAAGTTATATTTTTATTGAAACAGAACTCGAAAAAAACTATTACGATATCCTAAATACAAATGGTATTGTTAAATTTATCAACTTCGAAAAAAAACCTGTAGTTGTAAACTATCGTGAAATTGAAACCATTCAACTACTTCTTGGATATACTGAAGGTATTGAAGCCACTGATGAAGTTTTTGAAATTGGTCAAAAAGTTGATGTAATTGCTGGTCCACTTTTGGGCTTAAATGGTATATTGGTTCAGAAAAATGGAAGCCATCAATTTTTGATGGAACTAGAAACCATTCATCAAAAAATTCTCATTAATATTCCTTCAAATTTTCTTAGGATTGTAACTGAATAATGAAGAAAACCACTTTTATTGTTATCGGTTATGGGCATATTGGCAAACGACATGCTGAAATCATAGTACAAAATCCTGAATGTCGATTATTAGCAATAATAGACAACAATCCTGATCAAAGAAATAAACATCTACAATCACCCTTAAAAGAAATTCCATTTTTCGAGGATTTAGCTTCCTATTTCGATAGCTCAATCATAAAACCAGATGTTGCATGTATTTGTCTGCCCAACGGATTACATGCAGAATTTGCCATTCGTTTACTCAATGAAGGCATTCATACATTGATTGAAAAACCAATGTGCCTTACCAAAACTGATGGATTAAAAATCATAAGTGCAGCAGAAAAGAACAATAAAAAGGTATTTGTTGTAAAACAAAATCGCTATTCACCACCATCAATTTGGATGAAGGAAATGATTGATTCGAATAAACTGGGTAAAATATTCATGGTTCAAATCAATTGTTTTTGGAACAGAGATGAACGTTATTATCTGCCAAAAACATGGAGAGGCTCAAAAGATTTAGATGGAGGAACCTTATTTACCCAATTTAGCCATTTCGTTGATATCATGTATTGGGTCTTTGGGGATATTAAAAATATTCAATCCAGATTTTACAACTTCAATCACCATGAGCTCACTGAATTTGAAGATTCTGGAATTATCTCTTTTGATTTTGTTAAAGAAGGAAGTGGAACATTACAATACAGCACTTCTGTTTATGACAAAAACCTAGAAAGTAGCATGACCATAATTGGCGAAAACGGATCATTCAAAATTGGCGGACAATACATGAATGAAATCACTTACTGTCATATAAAAAACTACGAAATACCCTTACTTCCTGAAACTAATTTACCCAACAATTACGGATTATTTCAAGGAAGCGCAGCCAATCATCAATATGTATTTGAAAACATCATTTCAACCCTAAAAGGCGAAAGTTCAATCGCCACCAAAGCCGAAGATGGCTTAATGGTTGTGGATGTGATTGAAAGGATGTATGGGGCGGGAAGTTTTCTTAATCTGGCAAACATAAAATAAACCAAAGATTAATTCAAAGCCACCACTTATCATCAATAAAAAGTCTTATTTAAAAATCAAGTCACACAACAATCACTAAACCAAAGAATTATAAGAATTAAATTTAAAAATTCTTTATAATTTGAATTTATATAGAAATTCACAATTTATTATTCTTTGAATTCAGGCATCATCCCTTATTTTTGTAAGATTCTAAAAGAATATATACGTATTTATGATAAATAAAACATTCTTCAACAAAATCAAAAAATTAAGCCTCTTGGCCATTCCTTTGATTTTTAGCCTCCAATCCTGCATTAGTAATAAAGATTACATTTATTTACAGAATAAATCTGGTGAAAGTCATCAATCAGATTCTTTTGCTATTAAAAATGTTGAATACAAATTAAAACCAGGTGACATTTTATACATCAAATTAGTCACTGAAGATGAAAAAATGAATGCATTATTCAATCCTCTAACCAGCGGAAATATGAATATGCAAATGTTTAATCAACAAGGGATGGGAACTCCATATTATTTTATTGGTTATAGTCTTGATAAAAATGGACAAATAGAATTACCTTTTATCGGGATACTTGATTTAAAAGGAAAAACGATAGATGAAACAAAGTTTTTATTAGAAATAGAAGCAAAAAAATACTTCAAAAACTACTTCTTACAAATAAAATTAGCTGAATTCAGAATTAGCATTTTAGGTTCTGTTAATAGGCCTGGTCAATTCTTCTATATGGTAAACAAATTAAATATTCTAGAGGCTCTGGCAATGGCTGGAGATGTAAACGAAATTGCAAAGAGGAGCAAACTAACTTTAATCAGAGAAGAAAATGGCCAAACAAAATTGTACACAATTGATTTAACCGATAAAAATTTACTTAATTCTCCTTACTACTATATTCATCCAAATGATGTTATTTATGTTCAACCTGTAAAATCAAGAAGTTTGGGTAACTTAAGTAATTTCCAAGGCACACTGAGTGCAATTTTACCAATATTCAGTACATTTCTTTTGGTTCTAAATACTTATATCATCCTACAAAATATTAAATAATTAGATGGAAAATAATCAAAATCAAGCAAGCTTTTCTGGCCAAAACCTTGAATCTAATATAAATTTCAAAACAATTATTGGTCGTTTTCTAGGATATTTACCTTATTTCTTGATTTCTATAATCATAGCTCTTTTTATAGCATTTTTGATAAACAGGTATTCAACTGAAAAATATACAATTAAAGCTCAGTTTCTTATCAAGGAAAAAGGAGGGAGAGGCGGTATTGAAGGTATGGAGAACTTTTTACAAGGAATGCAATTAGTCAATTCAAGTAAAAATGTTGAAAATGAGATCGGTTTAATGAAATCAAGACTAATTGTTGAAGAAACATTAAAATCATGCGATTTTAATGTTTCTTATTTTGGTTCAGGTAAAATTAAAACTCAAGATTTATACCCTAACCAACCATTTATTGTACTTGTTGATTCAAATCACTTACAAACATATGATGTTAAGTATAAAATTAAATTTAAGAATTTAGAAAATTTTATTGTTGATTTTGACGACTTTAAAGAGGACCAAAAATTTAATCAAACAATTCCTTTATCTGGTATTAATTTAAACATTCCATTTTCAAGAATTACCAAAGAATATCATATAAATGAAATTATAGAAAGCAAAAGTTATAAATTTAAAATATTAATTACCAACCCAGAACAAATAAAAGAAAACTCAGAATATTACTTCGTTTTTAATACTGTAAATTCTGGGATAAAAAAATATGCTGGTTCGTATCAAATAAAGCCATTAAATAAGCAGGCTAGCATTGTTGAGATTACAAAAGATAGTAAAGAGCCTCAGAAAGACCTAAAATTTATTAATTCATTGATGCAAACCTATATTCAAAAAGGTCTGACAGATAAAAATCAAATCTCTGTCAATACAATTCAATTTATTGATAAGTATTTAATAAGTATTTCCGATTCACTACAATTTTTCGAAGAAAAATTACAAACCTTTAGAATAGAAAACCATTTGGTTGATTTAGGTGTACAAGGGAAAAATTTAATGGACAATTTGTTTGATATTGAAAACAAGAGAGCGGAAGAGGAAATAAAGCAAAAATATTACTCATATCTTTTTGATTATATCAAAAAAAATCAAGATTTGAATAAAATTATTGCACCAGGGGTAATGGGAATTCCCGACCCTCTGTTAAACCAATTAGTTAACAAATTGTCTCAATTGTATTCAGAAAAAATAATTTTAGAACAAAGCTCACAAAAAATAAATCCAACTCTTATTGAAAAGGAAAAAGCAATTGAAATTATAAAATCAACTTTACTTGAGAACTTAAATAGCATAAAAGGTAGTTCTAATTTAATGGTAAAAGAATTGAATAATCGAATTAAAGAATTTGAAAATATTGCATCCGCTTTACCAGAAAAGGAACAAAAATTATTAACTATAGAAAGGAAATACAAATTAAACGATAAGTTATTAACTTATTTACTAGAAAAGAAAGCTGAGGCTGGTATTGCAGGTGCATCCAATATTTCAGACAATAAAATAGTTGATTACGCAATTATAGGTCCAAAAATTTCACCACAAAATTCCACAAATTATTTAATTGGATTAACTACTGGTTTTATTATTCCTTTATTGATAATTTTTGCTATTGAATTTTTTGACACTAGAATTAATAACCATACTTTATTACAATCAATTACAAGAATTCCTGTAGTTGGAAATATCCCACATAATAATAAAAATACAGCTTTGGTAATTGCTAACCACCCAAAATCAGTTGTTTCTGAAAGTTTCCGAAATTTAAGGTCTAATATTGCTTATATGGGCCAAAATAAATCTGGTAATACTACAATTTTAATAACTTCTACTGTTTCTGGGGAAGGAAAAACCTTTGTAAGTATGAATATGTCTTCAGTTTTGGCAATTGGTGGTTATAAAACTTTACTGATTGGTGTGGATTTGCGTAAACCTAAAATTTTCCAAGATTTTAAATTAGATAACAGTATTGGTATTTCTAATTATATAATAGGAAAGGCCAGCAAAAATGAAATAATCCAAAATACCAACCTGGAAAATTTATCAATTATTACCTCTGGTCCAACCCCCCCAAACCCTTCTGAATTAATCATGTCTGATACTTTTAGAGATTTGTTATTGGAATTGAAAAATGAATTCGACTATATCATATTAGATACTCCACCGATTGGTTTAGTTGCAGATGGTTTGGATTTAATGCAATATGCAGATACAATTTTATACATGGTGCGCCAAAGAGTTTCCCGTAAAAATTACCTTTCTATGATCAATGATATTCATTCAAAAGAAAAAAATAAAAGTATTGGTTTGGTTTTTAATGATATCAATTTTGCTGCTGTTTATGGTTATGGCTACGGTTCTTATGGTTATGGATATGGCCAATCTAATTATGGTTACGGCTATGGTGGTTATGGTTATGGTTATGGATACGGTTACGGTTACGGAAATTATGGTGATGTAGAAAATGAGAAGAAACCGCTTTGGAAAAGAGTACTTGGAGTATAGTCATTTACCAAAATATGTTAAACAAAAATCCCCTTGAAAATTAAACTTCAAGGGGATTTTTATTTATATTAAAACTGTTAAGCTTTTAGTTTTACAAGATTCTAATGAAAATCTTACTATTTAGTGTCTTGCAAAATCTTGATTAGTAAGTATTACTAATCAATTAGACGGGTCTTTTTTTTCGGGCCCTATTTATTCAATTTTAAACATTTTAAAATAGCTTCAGCAACTCTTTCTAAATCTTCTGAAGAAAGATTTGACCCACTTGGTAAACATAATCCTCTTTCAAATAAGTCCTCAGCAATTCTATCTCCAAAAAATGGAGCAGTTTCAAAAATCGGTTGTAAATGCATTGGTTTCCATAATGGGCGACATTCTATATTTTCTTTCTCTAATGCCAATCTAATATCTTCTCTTGAAATTCCACCAGTTTCAGATGGTTCCACCAAAATGCATGACAACCACCTATTCGAATAGGCTCCGCTTGGTTCCTCTAATACTCTAATCCCTTTTACATCTTTAAATAACTGGGTATAAAATTCAAAGTTTTTCCTTCTTTGTGTTACTCTTTCTTGAAGTACTTCCATTTGTCCCCTACCAATACCGGCACAAATATTACTCATTCTATAATTATACCCAATATGCGAATGTTGGTAATGTGGAGCTTGGTCTCTTGCTTGTGTAGCCAAAAACCTTGCTTTTTGAATAACACCTTCATCATTCGAAATCAATGCTCCACCACCAGACGTTGTAATAATCTTATTGCCATTAAAAGACAGAACTCCTAATTCCCCAAATGTGCCGCATGCTTTCCCATTTAAAGTTGAACCTAGTGCCTCGGCTGCATCTTCAACAATTGCTATTTCATATTTCTTTGCTATAGCAACAATTTCATCCATTTTTGCAGGAACACCATACAAATGCACAGGAATAATTGCTTTCGGTTTTCTTGGCTCAAGTTTATTCCCATTTGAATCTACGCCACCCTGAATGCAATTTTGAATAGCTTGTTCCAAATACTCCGGATTCATATTCCAAGTATCTGTTTCTGAATCTATAAAAACAGGTATAGCTCCTTGGTAAACTATTGGATTGGCAGATGCACTAAATGTAAAACTCTGACAAATTACATAATCACCAGGACCTACACCTAACATAATTAAAGATAAATGTATTGCAGATGTCCCAGAGCTTAAAGCTGCCGCATGTTTTGCCCCAGTAAATTTAACCAAATCACTTTCTAATCCATCCACATTTGGCCCTAATGGTGCTACCCAATTAGATTCAAATGCTTCCTTAACAAATTCTTGCTCTTTTCCTCCCATATGAGGAGATGAAAGCCATATTTTATTTTTCATTTGTTTCAATATTTTTTCGACAAATTAAGCTAAATAATAAGTCAATTTTTTAATCGATATTTTAGTTTCAGAATAGGCCAAACCAATGGTATCTATTCCTTTGATGTGGCTTAGCATTCTAGTTAACCCATAAAAAACCTCATTATAGGTTTGCTCGTTTTCAATTTGATTTTTTGTCTTTTTCAAAACGAAGTGAGCAATGTTTATTTGGTTTTCTTTTTTAATCAAAATCACAATTGCAATTAAACTGCCAATATTACTATTTCTTTGAACAAAAAGTGTTTGCTGAATATCCGTATTCCCTTTTAAGTAAATTGAAACACCCTCACTTCTTTTTATTAATTCAGGAACTCCATATTTTTCAATTGATTTTAATATTCTTTTTCTATAATTTTTTTGGTCAGGATGAAAAAAGAATAATTCCTGAATTTCTTCTTCAAATGAAACAGGTAAATTCTGACTAAAATGGATTTTATTTAATTCCATCAATAATTATATCTTTTCCAATAAACATTTTACCATGTCCGGGACAAATAATTGTTTCTGGTTTAATTAAGGATTTAATTTGGGCTAAACTTAATTCATTTTTAGCTTTATCACCACTTTTCAGCTTTGTAACTACAGGAATTTCAGGAATATAGGAATCACCAGTAAATAAAAAATTTTCTAGCATGAAACACATGCTTCCTTCATTATGACCTGGCGTATAAATACAACGAATTGAAAAATCCTTTGAAAGAGGGATTATACTGTTATCATTAATAAGCTCGACTTGGCTTCCTCTATAAACTATGGGATTTTCATGGTAAAAAGATAAATTCAGTTTATCTGAAAACAATCCTTGTTTAGCATATTCACTAGCAAAAAAAGTACATTCAGGATATCTTTCCGCAATTTCATTAATTCCATGAATATGATCATAATGAGAATGTGTAATAAAAGTTCCTATTACATATTCTCCTAATGATAAAGATTGAATTACAGGTTTTGCATTTCCAATATCCACTAACCAAACAAATTTATCTATCTTTATCTTATAGATATTTGATGTATAAATTTCAGCTGGAATTTGCTCTACTATCAACCTAAAAATGCCAGAATATCACCAACAGTATTAAAAGCTCTAATTTGCTCACCACTCAATTTTTTATTGAAATTTTCATCACATAAAACAATTAATGATAGCTTAGCCATAGAATCATATTCAGCAACAGATGATAATTCTGTTTCTGGACTTAAAGAACCACTTTCGATATCAAGGGTTTCTTCAATCAATGCAATTTTTTCTTCGTTTGTCATATTTTTTTAACTTAAATAACCACCATCTGCAGGGATAGTACTTCCAGTAATAAAACCAGATTCCTTTCCTAGCAAAAATAATAAAATATCTGAAATGTTTTGGGTTGTGCCTAGCCCCATGTATTGTCTTTCTAAAATAGTATCAGTTTGTTCACCTTTTGAGTCCATCAAATCTGAATAAGCTTCTGTATTTATTTGACCACAAACCAATGAATTTACCCTGATTTCTTTTTTAAATAATTCTTTTGCTAAACACCTAACGGCAGCTTCAGTTGCAGCCTTAGAAGCAGCATAAGCAGTGACACCTGGACCACCAGAATGAGCTGCAATTGATGAAATTGTGACAATACTAAGCCCTGGATTATACCCATTTTTCTTGCATACCAAACGAGTCATTTCTATAAAAGAGGCAACATTTGCTAGCATAATTTCAATTACATGATTTGGTTTCAACAAATTAAGAGGTCTTCTTGAGCGCAGTCCTACACAATTTACAAATCCATCTAATTTAACATCTCTACTTATTTGAGATTGCCAAGCATCTTCTAGCATTTGTGGCTCTGAAAAATTCGCTTGAAAAAATATATGTTCGGTATTTGAGAATCGTTCTTTTAGTTTTTGAATTCCATCATCTGAAGATGCATGTAAAATAAGTTTAGCGCCAAGATTATTTAAATTTTCTGCTAAATCAAATCCGATACCTTTGCTTGCACCAGTAATTAAAATGTGTTTATTTTCAAATTTCTTCATTTTAATTAAGATATAGTATAAGCGCCATCTAACAGCACATTTGTTCCACTAATAAATCTGCTATCATCTGACAATAAAAAACAAACCAATTTTCCTAAATCAGCAGTTCCAATTGTACCTAAAAGTTGTCGAGCATGGTCATCTTGGGCACTTAAAGCGATATTATCTTGAATAAAATCGTGTTTTAAATCGGCCTCAACCCAACCTTTACGAATTGAATTGACCCTAATTTTCCTATCAGCCAATTCAGCTGCCATTCCCCTAATTGCAGCATCTAATGCAGCTTTAGATGCAGAATAAGCGATTTTTGATTTTAATCCTTTAACACTGCTGACAGATGATATTGCAACAATACTTCCACCAATTTCAATTCTAGTTTTTTTACTTAATAACCTAGCAAACTCCAGAAAAGCATATAAATTAGCATTCATCATTTCACTCACAAAGCTAGTATTTGTTAGGGCTAAAGGCCTTACACCACCAATACCAGCAGAATAAACAAATCCCTTTAGTTTTTTCTCTGGTAAAAGAATCTTTTTTAACTCTGATTCTATTAATTGAGTTTGATAAAAATCAAAAGAATAAAAATAAAAACTATTACTCTTAACTTCAATTAATGAATCTGGTAATAGCTCATTTCTATCAATCAAAATTACTTCATGATTCAATTGTAATAATTGTTCAACAACACAATAACCACTATCTCCCCCATCATTAATAATACAATACATAATCTTAAGCTTTCAATCTTTCAACCAATGCTACAATAGCATCAATAGAGTTAAAATTCTCTGGTTTTAATTCTGTTATACGAATACTTATATCAAATTCATCATTCAAATCCGAAATGATACTAACTATATCAAACGAATCCAAAATTCCTCCATCAATTAGAGCCTTTTCAGCTGCAAAATCAACATCAGGTCTAATTTGACCAACTATTTCTAATATTTTATCTTTCATTCTACAAAAATTTATAATTTTAACATTGATACGGTAGATTTACCAGTATGCTTAAATCCGAATTTATTGTATAAATTCACTGCTGGTATATTATTATCAATTACCCATAACTGATACTTTGAATCTTCGGTTTGTTTATTTAGTTCTATATAAGTTGAAACTAAAGAATTAGCAATTCCTTTGCCTCTGAAATTACTGTTTATAGCAATATGTCCTAACCAACAAATATTTTGTTTAAATTCAAATTGCAATGCTCCACAAAATTGATTTTCATAATAAGCACACAAAATATTTCCTTTTTTCACATACTCATTAATTTCATCAAATGTTTTCAAATCGCCAGTATATCTGTCTAAATCATTCTCAAATAAAGCAGTTGAAATTTTGGCTTCAAATTCATTATCTGCAATTTTAACCAGTAAATTATTTGGGGTATTTTCAAATTCACCTTTTTGTTTGTAGGTTAAGGCAAGATTAATTCTTGTTAAATGCTCTATAAAGCCATTTCTTTTCCAAAATTCTTTAATAATCGATGGTTGCTCACCTTTAAACACAATCTCCATCATAAGTGGCTTATGTGTATTTGCAAAAATTTGCTCTTCTAAATTATTGATATGATAATACACTTGAAATGATATATCCCTATCAACCAATAAGAGTAAATTATCATTTCCAACAACTACATATAGCTTTTTACTATTTAATAAACTTTCTAATTGGTTAACCAAAAGATAGTTATTTGTAATACACTTTTTCCTAGTAAAATCAGATATTAATTGGTTTACTACTTCTAAATTATCAAGTAATTGAGGAACAAAAATTTCCATTAACTTATTTCATTATTTTGGTACCAAGATTTTATTAATGTCCTATCAATTTTACCATTCAAATTATACGGCATTTCTTGAAGTTTTATTAAAATGTTTGGCAACATAAATTTCGATATTCTATCTTTTAATTCAGTTAAAATGTATTTATTATCTGCATTTTGTCCTTGGTAAACTAACACAATTTTTTGCTTATCATGGTCGTAAAAACAAATGCTCGCTTCAACCTTATCTTGTGAATTTACCAGAATTTCAATTTCACCTAGTTCAACACGTTGTCCCATATGTTTAACTTGGTTGTCTTTTCTTGATAAAAACATGATTTCACCTAAAGAATTATATTGAGCTAAATCACCTGTTCTATAAATAATTTCAGGAAAATGTGGGTTTAATGGATTCTGACAAAATGCTTGTGAGGTTTTTTCTTCATTATTATAATATCCCAATGCTAAACAACAACCTCTTACACATAATTCACCTTTTTCGTCTCCAACTACTAATTCGTTTTGTTCATTTAGCAAAAGAATTTCAGAGTTTTTAAAAGGAATACCAATTGGTAAAACCTCATCATCAGCAAAGTTTTTTTCTATGATATAATAAGTACAAACTGAAGTAATTTCAGTTGGACCATATAAATTAACAAAACGAGTTTCAGGCAAAGCTCGTCTCCAATAGTTTAAAACTTTGTTATGCATAACTTCACCAGAAAACATAACTTGTTTTAATGATTTTGGAGATTTATCTGCAAAGGCATCCGCATTGGCCAATAAAGCAATTGCCGCTGCCGACCACATGATGGTGTTAATTTGTTTTTCATTTAGAAAATCAATCAACTGTCCCATCATCATAAAATATGATTTAGGAATAACATACATGGTTGCACCGCAACTTAAGGCGCTATATATGTCTTTGATAGATGCATCGAAATAAAAAGGATTTTGATTTCCAAAAACATCATTTTCGGTATATCCAAATGTATTAACCAAATTATCAGTCATATCGACAACTGATTGATGACAAGTAATTACACCTTTTGGAATCCCTGTTGAGCCAGAGGTAAAAGTAGCGTACAAAGGGTCTCTATCAATAATTTTCCTTTTGATTTGATTCAATACCAACAAATCAAATTCAAGATTTTTTATTTCCTCGTAAATATAAGTAGGCAAATTAGGAGCCACACTTTGTGCAAAAGCCAAGTCTTGTTGCAATACAACAGTTGCAACCGGATTTAGAGTTTCTAAAATTAATTCAATACGTTTTTTAGGCATTTGAATATCTATAGGAACATAAAAATTACCGCTATATGCTACTCCCATGAATAGCACTAAACTCTCAATATTTCTATCGACATAAACAACAATAGGATTTCGAAGAATACCATTGAGATTTTTGTTTATTGAATAACCTATACTTCTTGATTCATTTAACAAATCAGCATAAGAAATTCCTTTTGTATCGTTTGCAAACGCTAATTTATTAGGAACACGTTCTGCAGAGTTTTCTAAATAATCTAATATATTATATTGCATTTTTATAATTCTTTAGCCGATTGAATAATACCCTCTTCAAAAATGCTATCATCTTCTTCAATAGGGAAAATATCAGCAATATTTAATTTAACGGAAAAAGCACCCCAAGATAAACCAACTCCAAATCCGCAAACCAAGGTGTTTATTTGTCCAGATTCTTCATTTCCATATCTATCGCATAATGTGAGTGCAGCGGAAGCACCTGAAGTATTACCAAATCTACTTAAAGTTAATGGCATTTTTTCAGAAGGAAGTTTTAGTTTTCTGGCTATTTGAGAAAGAATTAACCCATTTGCCTGATGAAAAGCAAAACAATCATAATCATCTACAGAGGTAGATGTTAATGCCCAGAAGTCTTTAATAAGCTTTGGCACATCGGATATAGTAAATGTAAAAACAGAAGTTCCTTGCATTAATGAATGATGTAGAGTTCTTTCAACACCATCATGGTAAACTTCTGGTTCATGACTAGCATTTAAATTGCGATATCCACCACCAGGAACAATTAAGTACCTGTAACCACTTCCATCCGACCTTAAAATTGATTGAATAGGAGAAGCATTTTCATCTTTTTCTAATAAAATTGCTACACTACATTCTCCTATTAACATTATAGATGCTTTGTCTTTGGGATATGTAGACTTACCAGCGGTATCTCCTAAAATTAAAATTGCTTTATTTATGTCTGAATTTTGCATCATGGAGGCCAAAGTTTGCACTCCGTAAACAAAAGAAGAACAGCCTAAATTGATATCAAAGACAGCGCAATCAATAGATAATCCCAATCTTTTGTGAACAATTGAAGAAGATCCTGGTCTTCTATAATCAGCACTAGTTGTTCCAAAAACCAAAGCGCCTATTTCCGACTTATTAATACCTTTTTTATTCAATAATAATTCCGCAGCAGTATAACCCATGTCGGAAGCAGTTTGAAATTCAGAAGTCCGTCTAGTTTCAGTAATTCCTGTCATTTGCATAAACTTACTTACTTCATCGTCTCCAAAAAGTGATTTGTAGGATTCTGTTTTGATTACCTGTTTGGGAACCACTGTTTGAATACCACTGATGCGAATATTCTTAAAATTAAATGTAGGCATATTGCTTATATATCAAATTTTTTGGCTGGATTTCCAGCATATAAAAAACCATCTTTTGTATTTCGTATAAGATAAGAGCCAGCGCTTATGCGGGTGTTATTTCCAATTTTAATATTTTGCAAGATTACGGATCCAATACCAAATAGGTTTAAATCTCCAATTTTAGCACCACCAGAAATTCTGCTTAATGGCATAAAAACATTAAAAGAACCTACTTCAACATCATGTGCTAATGATGAAATACTATTCAATTGATTAAAATCGCCTAGTTTCACATCACATGAAAAAGAACATGCTCTTACAATAACATTACCTTTTCCCATGATTAATGATTTTTCATCAGCAATAAAAACATCGGGATGAATTATATTGGGGAATTTAATATTTGAATTATTTATTTTGTCTACGATATGCTTTAGAATTTTAGGCACACCAATTGCGAATACAATTGAAATTTCTTCTTCTAAACTATTTAAGTAATCAATTCCGCCAAGAATTTCACCAAAATGGGATATTTTAGTTCCTTTATCTAAACCATCATCAATAAAACCAATCAAATCCCAAGTTGGTTTTTTTTCATTTATCTTATTTAAAATACAAGCAACTTCTTTTCCAAAACCACCTGCACCATAAATTGCAATTTTTAGCATTTCAAAAACTGAATTAAATACTAATAGCTCTAATTAACATAAATGCCTCAGCTCTTTCTGCACCAACAGTTGAACCTCTAAATTTTGCTAATGCTTCGATAGTTTCTAAAGATCTTGAGTTAGGAAAAGCTCTAACTTGAGATTTATAATAAGACATAGCTTTAAGTTTTAAATCAAAATCTTCTTTTCCCAATTTTTCAAAATAATTTGGAATAAAAGCATCGTTAGAAAAAGGGTGAGCCCACTCAGTTTCTGAAAGTGTTTCATAGGCATATATTTCATGAACTGAATATTTCCCAACAGGTCTTGATGCAACTAAACCAGCATCAAAAATAACCTTATGGTCATTATGAATATCTCCACGATGAGGAACATAAATAGTGTCTATTTTGAATTTTGAAATCCAATTTGAAATTACATCTGTTACTTTATAAGCTGGATATTGATCCAGTATTATTGCAGGTATTTCAGCAAACAAAACTTCCTCTATACCTAATAAATTTCCAGCATTTTTAGCTTCCAACCGTATATTATCCCTTTTTTCAATTGTATATTTTACGGGATCAGTAATATTTGCATTAGTTAAAACTCCTACCCATACTTTATTTCCTTCCCTTATTTTTTTTGCAATTGTTCCGCCACAACCCAATACCTCATCGTCTGGATGAGGAGCAAGTACTAGAATATTATTTTTTTTCATATTTACAATTAAAAATTAAAACACGTCAGAATCAATCATTTGACATTCGAATACATCATTTTCAAAAATCTTGTTTTGCCATTGATAAACAAAAACATTGTGTTTACCTTTAACAAATCCGTATTGCATAAGAGCCTCACCATAAATTGAAATTATGTTAATTCGTTTATAACCCTTATTAAATATATAATTTAGAACATCCAAAATTTTAGCCGAAATTTTACTTAAATAAACTAATTCAATATTTTCATTAAATTCTTTAAAAATAAAATCTATATCTCCTATTCTATGCTGAATGTAATGAAAACGGCCATGATTGTGAATCCTTTTTTCTATAAAAGTTGTATTGCGTGAAAAATTAAAATCAATTGACCTATTTACCTCTGAATTTAATAAATCTGGGGTAATAAAATAATAATTATCATGAATAGTTGTAAATTTCAAAACCCTTGTCCAAAATGGTTCAGCCTTTTTGTTTGGAAACGCAATAATTATATCTAAATAATTAAATAAATCTCTAGTCGCTTCAATTAATTTAAGGAAGGTTCCTGGATTTTTAACCAACTCAGAGTCAACCATTCCTGCGGCAGAAAGTCCAACTTTTATGTTTTGTCCTTTATGTAAATAATTATTTATAACAAACGCATTGTGTCCAACAACTATTCCATTCTCCTCTGCAACAACAGAAGTATAAATACCTTCATTATTATACCAATAATTATAACGGTCAAATTTCATTTCGATATTGAAACAAACTTTATATAACCTGGCAATTCCAGGCAAATCCTCTTCAATAACCTTTCTAATTATCATTAATATGTTTTTTTATAAAGAATTTTTCTCCCAAAAATAAAACTAAAACTGTTTTGAAAATAATTTCCAAATCCAAAATGAATGTCAAATTTTCCACATAATATCTATCATAAACCCACCTCTCTGGCCAGCTTAAATATATACTCCCATTTACAGCAGCTAAATTTGTAACACCAGGCTTAACTTTTACTCTAAATTCACCATCCTCATTAAATTTATCTTTTAAATTCGGAAGACTTGGCCTTGGTCCAACCAGTGACATATCACCTTTGAGAATATTGAATAATTGGGGCAATTCATCAATTTTTAACCTACGCAAATAAAAACCCAATTTAGTAACTTCAGGGTCACCTTCAAAAACTTGTTTATCAAATTCTCGTTTTTTATCTGTCATGCTTCTAAACTTGTAAACCTTAAAAACTCTACAATTAAGACCCAATCTTTGTTGAGTAAAAATGATTGGCCCTGGTGACTCTAGTTTAATAAGTATAGCAGATACAATAAGAATTGGTGACACTAAAATAATTCCTAGAATTGCTAATGTGTAATCAATTAACGGTTTAAAAAATTGTTTATAAATCATTTTACGTATACTTTTTTTGAAAGTTCATCAAATAAATTGTAACCATCCCAGATATAATGAAAATTTAGTGCTTCTCCTAAAGGAACAATCCTATCAATGCCCTCCCCATTTGCCAAAGCTTTTAATTGAATTAAATCATTCTCTTTTAAACCCCAATAACATATTGTTTGAATTTTAGGATTATGCAAATTTATTAATTGTTCTGTGTGTTGGATGTTTTTTATATAAAAATATCCTCCACCGCAGCCATGAAGGCTGGATTCATCAATATTATCTGAGAGTTCTAACAATTTTATATAATTATCTCCAAACTGACTTATTATATTATTTTCTATAGCATCATCAGTCATTCTATTTAATTTTAAGGAAGCTAAAGATGCTATATCTGTAATATAATATTTCTCTAAGTAATTTGAAGCATCATTTGGGAATTTAATTCTGCAATCTGCATACATTAATTCATTACCAACAAAATAAATTGTTTGAGGAGAGGAACAACCCATTTGATCAAATGTGTAAGCATCATTATAGAAAAGGTGCATAAATTTAGCTGCCTCAGACTCATTTAAATTTAAGTAACTTTCACAATCAATACAAAGCATAGAAACCCTGTCTGCAAATACAATGTCTTTTGTTCTTGGTGCTGTAGTGAACTGTTTGAAAGTTTTAATTGTTTGGTCACCACCCCAAATTATCCTTGCATTTGCGACATTAGAAAAGAAATTACTAATTTCGTTATTATGGTCATAACTAATAATAGCTATATAATTTTTAAACAAATTATATTCATCTCTATCAACAATACTATTAATTAAATCAAAAAGAGTTAAAACGTGTTTAGCCTCCATTCTATTTGATATTCTTAAAATATTTTTATTTCCCATTAATAAGGAAACAGTTAAGCTATAAAAAAACATGGTATCTACATTTGCCGGACAAATGTGAAATATTTTACCCAATGGAGCAGAAATGTACTTCGTATTTTCAATTAAATTAATATTTTCATTTCTAAGGGTATTCAGGTTGCTTTTTCTTAACCAAAAACCCAATGCCGCAATTTCAGGCATATAATTAATGGATTTATTGCTAAGAATAGATTTAGAAATTGAGTCTAAAAAAGAAATGGTTAATTTGTCAAATGGTTTTAATATAAATGATTTGTTACATAAAACTAATAAATCATTTACATCTATATTTTTAATATTTTCTGGTGAAATTTGGTTAATTTGAAGTTTGGTCATTTTTGTTTACTTGGATTTAAATGTGTCGCTACAACCTCTTAACTCGGCTTTTTTTGCTCTACCAATAATTTTAAAGTATTTCCCTTGCCATCCATTTGAAGCATCATCCTCTCCCATCAATACTCCTATATCCTCCGTAAGTAAAGAATGCCCTGGATAACTTAATGGTAATGCACTAATTACTTGAATTAACCCCTCTTTTCCCTTTTCTTGTACAGAAAAGTCTTTTGGATTTCTAATAATTACATCGGCAAAGTTTGGACAATGCAAATAACCGTCACTATTTTCTAAAAATACAGATCCAACTTGTTCAACCATACCATAAAAATTATAAATGTGTTGTAGATTGAACTTATCTTTAAGATTCTTTCTAAATGTTGAATTATCAACCGCAATATCAATTAATTTCTTCCAACCTCCGCTATGTATGAGTATGGCTTGGCTTAAATCGTATTTGTTCTTTAATGGTGAGTTTAAGAAATATTGCCAAACCATAAAAGTAAATCCAAAAATTAAAATTGGTTTACCTGAGTATTTTTCTAAAAATCTGGAAAGTTCTTCTTCATCTGGCTCAAAATTTTCATTTAAAACATAGGTATGGTCTTTTCCGAAAACTGAAAGTCCTAAAATACCAGCACCTCTTGCAGAAAAGGATGATTTATTAGAAAAAATTGATTTAGAATCAATAATTAACATTGGTAATCTAGCAGTGCCTACAACATGTGAAATAATTTTTGATAAAGCTAAAGTTTGAAGTTTTGCAGTTTCTTTGTCCAAAAATATTTTACTTACTTGCTGACCAGTTGTTCCACTAGATGTTAAAATTTTGAAAATATTTTCATCTGAAATACTTTTAATTTGGTGATTTTTAAAAGCTGAAACTGGCAAAAATGGCAAATCCTCTAAGGAATTAATCGATTTATTTTTATCAAATATTTTTTCAATTATAACTGAATAGTCATTTGAATTACTTAAATGATAATTATTTAAATTTGAAAGTAGCTTTGTTAATATAGGTTGCTTCTCGAAAGCAGATAAACTATACTGCTTTGTTTCAATTAAGTTATTTAATGCCATATAATTTAGTAAGTTCTATATAATTGATTTTACCATTATTGGTTAATGGATATTCATTTATATGAATTGATTTGATTGCAGAAATATGAATTTTTATTTCTGTTGATACAAATTGAGATATTTCTTTTAAATCAATATTACTATCAGTAGTAAATATAATTAAAGTTTTATCATTTAATCCAATACATTTTACTATTAAATTTAGATGTTTAGCAATAATGCTTTCCACTTCATCTAAATTAATTCTATTTCCAAAAAGTTTAGTAAATCTTTTTAACCTTCCTGTAATATAATAATATCCATCTTTATCAACTTTTGCTAAGTCTCCGGTTCTAAGTATTTGTTGTTGAAAATAGTCTACTAAATCTGAAGGTTTTTCAACATATCCTCCAAATACATTTTCACCATTGTAACATAGCTCATTTGTTGTTTCATCAATAATAAATTCCCCATTAGGTATTGGTTGACCTATTGAACCAATTTTCTCAAAAACTTTAGAAGGTTCCAAATACGACATTCTGGCTGTAGCCTCAGTCTGGCCATACATCATAAAAAAATGGATACGATTACTTAATGCATATTCACCATATTTTAAAGCAAGATTTTCTTGTAATTTACCGCCAGCTTGGGTAAAGTATTTTAGGGTTGGATAGATTTTTTTTGTAAATCCAATTCTATCTAACATTTCATAAATAAAAGGAACACCCGCAAAACTTGTATAGCCTAACTTCTCAAAACTATCCCAGAATTTTTTTTTCAATAAATCATCATTTGTGCAAACTATGCGTCCACCTTTTAAACTATTCGATGTTAAAATTGAAAGACCATAAGAGTAAAATATTGGTAAATTTAATGGTGTTACATCAAATTCATCAATTGGAAGATATTTTGTAATAGAGGTTGCATTTGAAATTAAATTCTCTTCTGATAATTTTACAAATTTTGGAGATCCTGTCGTTCCTGATGTACTAATAAGTAGTTTTATTTTTATATTAATTTCAATATTACTATCGGAAAAAGCTTTAAAATAACTCATTTTATTGTTTCCTAGATTCTCATATCCTTCAATTTCATTTCTTAAAAAATCAAATATAAAATAGGGTTTATATAAACCTTCTAATTCATTCTTTAAGTTTTCATTTAGATTAGGCGGCACTAAAGCAATGCAATGATTACTTTTCATTAATGACCAAAATACTGAAATTGATTCAATTGAATTGTCTAAATATGCAAAAATAAGTTTTTTTTCAGTATTACTAAAATTCACCAAAATCAAATCTCTTAGTAAAAATTCTTTCTCAGTTTTTACATCAATAAATTTAAGATTATGGTTATTCGAAGCTAAATCAAATAAAGTCATATATTTTATATTACCATACCTCCATCTACACCAATTATCTGGCCTGTCACGTAAGTAGAAAGATTAGAAGCTAAAAACAACGCTACTTTAGCTACATCTTCTGGCTGTCCCAATCTCTTCATCCCAATTGCATTCAAATTTTTCTCGTAAAATTTGGGATCCATATTTTTTGTCATGTCCGTATCAATAAAGCCTGGTGCTATTGCATTTACTCTAATATTCAAAGGTGCTAACTCTTTGCTCAATGATTTTGTAAAACCAATAATTGCTGATTTACTTGAGCCATAAATTGTTTGACCTAAATTACCATTTGTTCCAATTATGGAACTTAAATTAATAATAGAACCTCCTCTTTTTCGAATAAATGATTTCAAAGCCATTTGAGTTGGATTGATAGTTCCAATTACGTTCGTATTGTAAATCTCAGATATTATTTCAGGTTTTACCATTTGCAACGTTGAATCTTTCATAATTCCTGCATTATTAACCAAAATATCAATATAAATTTTATCCGCCATCAAGCTGTCAAAAACTGCTTTAATTGACATAATACTTGTTACATCCATATGAAAAGTCAAATGACCTTCAGGATGACTTGACAAACTTGTTGCCAATTGTTGCAAAGCATTTGTATCTCTACCAGTTAATATAACTCTAGCACCATTCGCTGCAAATAATTCAGCAATTGCTTTTCCAATTCCTTTAGAAGCTCCAGTTATAAGAGCAATTTTATTATTTAACATAATCTAAAATTGAACTCCAAGCTTTGCTAAGATTTCTTGTGCTTTTTCAACAGAACTCATGTCAATAACATCTTCAGTATCTATAGACACATCAAAATCCTCTTCTAATTGACTTATCAATATCATATGAGAAATAGAATCCCATTCGGGAATACTTTGGTATGCCAAATCATCTTGAATTTGAGATATTTCAATATTTAGAGCATTCGCAAAGCTTTGATAAAGTTTATTTTTGTTTTCCATATTTTAAAAAATTTCTATTGGGATGGTTTTGAATGAAATAATCATTAATTAAATAATTCAAATTCTTATAAAATTAACAATAAAACACAAATTATTAAGTTAAAAAATTAGTTTAAGAAAATATTCGTCTATCTTAAAACAGATATTTTGAGGACTCAGTATAACTAAACCTTTTAGATGTATTATAGGAATTCAATGAAATCTCCATTGACTTTTCCCTATTCTCATATAAATAAATTATATAATCAATAATTCTAAGTATATCATCGCCATTTTCATATGCACCAATTTCATATTTATTAATGAGAGATTCCAATTCAGAGCCTTCATTACCTATTCCTAAAATGGGAGCACCAACAGCCATATAATTAAAGGTTTTACTCGGCAAACTTACGAATGTTGACTCTGTCTCAATTGCAACAATAGCAATATCTGCAGATGCTAAAGAAAATGGCAATATATCTGCGCTCTGCCAAGTTAAAAAAACTACATTACTTAAGTCTTTGCTTTTTGACATCTCTTGAAGCTTACTCTTTTTGGCACCTTCTCCAATAAACAAAAACAATATATCTTCAATATTTTGAGTTCTTTCTGCAACGTCAATTAAAATTTCCAATTTATGCCCTAAACCTAAATTACCAGAATACAATACTACAAACTTATTTTCAATTGAGTGATTCTTTAGAAAAATATTTTGAGATTTTGGTATAGGTTTAAAATTTTCAGAGGCTGGCCAAATTGAAATTGCATGAATTTTATCAGCATGAACATACTCTAAAAGTTGTTTTTTCATTCCTTCACTTATTGTTATGATTTTCAACGCTTTATTAAATAATTTACGATTTAAATATGCCCAAAATTTATAAACAATTGAATTTTCTTTTATACCAATTAATTTCAAAGAATTAGGATAGGTATCAAAAACTACTATGCCAAATGGGTTAGAGAAAAAAAGACTAGCAAAATAGGACATAGGTGGATTTGTATAATATAAAATTGTATATCCTCTATATTTCCAAACTAATAAAAAACAAATATGCATGAAACAAATACCCCAAGTCCATAAACGCTTAAAAATAGTCGACCTATCGTAAGTTATCGTTTTTTGAATTTTAATATTCGGATGAAAATTACGTTCCGTAATTTTATTCATTCCAAACATCATTACGACCTCATCATATTTTGATATAAATGAATTGGCCACATCGATAGTTAAGTATCCACTATTTTGATTTATAATCAAAATCTTTTTATTGTTCATTTTGTCGTATTATTTCACCTAATTGTTTAGTTGACAAAAATTCTATTTCGGGCCACTTACTAATCATTTTTTTTAATAAAAGCCTTAAGGATTTTATACCCATTTCTCTGTTTTCTGGTTCAATATTTCCAATATAATTAACTCGATGGCTTGAAATTATAGCTGGTTTATGCCAAAAGAAGGCAACTTCCATTTCCTTTAAACAAGAATCAACCCAACTGGAAATATGATTATGTTCGCCAAAACAAACTGGCTCAAAAAAACAATTTCTAGTAATTATTAGCTGATTATGAATATTTTTTTTTCCAATAAAGTTCCATTCATTCTTAAATTTACCATTACCTATTGGATATATTCTTTTTTTTGACCTAGTTAAATATTTTACACCAATTCCACTTAATGTAGATTCAAGTTCTTTTGGTTCTTCTGCATTTGGAGCAATAAAACAATTGGGTTGATGACCCAAGTACCTAAAAAACAAATTACCAGCTTCCTTAATTTGCAAATGTAATTCCTTAACTTCTTCAATACTTTCTGGAAACAATGCGCCTAGATAATTTGGATATTTTTCATTATTAAATTTTGAAGCTCCTAATGATTTAAGTTCAAGTGAATATCTTAGACCTTCTTTTCCACTATGTGATTGCAGAATTTTTAAATATCTGCGGACATTTATATGTTCACGTCCATGTAATTCAGGAAAAAAAATATTTTCATTAAAGCCTGTTTTCCACAAATTAATAACTTGATCATGGTTAGGGTATTCCTTTAAAGTTTCTTCCAAAGGTTGAAAATAATAATTTTGAAAATCATTTTCAAGTATTTTAGCAAAATCTGGATTTCCCATTATACACATTGGAGTAAAAACAGGAGAATTGCCTTTGAAATCTTTAAATTCTTTTAAAGTAGAAAAAAGAATATTTAAATCTTCGTTAGACTCCAAACTATCAAAAGAATTGTAATGATTTGAATCAACATTTAATCCATAATTTCTAAGTTTTAAGAACGCCTCCTTGTCATATGTCCTAACACTTCCCCAATCATCTGACTCAATTACTACAAATTTTCTTTTTGTATTCCATCCTGGAATATTGGAAATATTTCTTTTAAAATCTTTTATTAAACTCATTATTTAATCAAACCTTTGAAAATGTTTAAATAGTCTACAAAACGGGTCTCGTCATTATATAATAGCTCTGCTCTTTTTCTACAATTCTCAGAAAGTATTTCCATATCTCTTTTGCTTATTTCTTCAATTGCCTCTAAAAGCCCTTTCACGTTACCTTTTTCAACTACAATTCCTGTAGTTTCATCAATAGATTCTGGACTTCCTCCAGTATTATATGTTATGACAGGTGTTCCGCAAGCTAAAGATTCTAAATTTGTCGTAGGGAAATTATCTTGAGAAGTTGGATTTATAAAAATGTCTGAAATTGAATACCATTGTACAAGCTCTTGAATATTTTCAGTTCTTTTTATACCAATTATATTTGAGGGTAAATTTTTTATTTCCTTATCATTAAGCCCAAGGAGTACAATTTGATAAGTCGAATTATCTATAATTTTATTTAATTCCAGAAAATCATGGTAACCTTTTCTGTTGGACCAAATACTTGCACAACCTAATAAAATTCTCTTATTTTCAACTCCAAATCTTTCCTTCAATTTAGAAGGTACATTTCGAAATAATTTTAAATTGATTGCGGATGGTGTAATATGAACTTTATAACTATTTAAAAACGATTTTTTCACCAAATCACTAAGCCAAATTGAATGCGTTACAATCTCAAGATTTGGCAAATTTAAAAATAAGTGTTTTTTGTTTTTAAAGTTTTCAAATGAATTATCAACCCAAGAACTTGGATAGTTTTTGTGCTTGGGGCATTTATTACAATGTGAAATCCATTTTTCACAATTAATATCATCAAAATAAGTGCAATGCCCAGTAAAAGCCCAACAATCGAATAAAGTCCAAAGTATTGGAATTTTAGATTCCGCTAGAAATTGGAAAAGCACCTCAATGTTAAGATAATAACCATGAAGGTTATGTAAACCTATAACATCTGGTTTAATTTGTTCAATCTTCTTAATAAGTGACTTTGTTGCAACTAATGAACCAAATCCATGTTTATCAGTCAATAAAGTCTTTATGCCATGATTATAAACATCAAAATCGGTACCAATTTTAATCAATTCTGATGAACTTGTACCATTTCCTCTTCCATACGCAATATAACTTTCATGGCCATTTTTCCTTAGAATATTGCCAATATCTTCGGCAATACGCCCTGTACTGCCAGAATTAACGCCTGCATTTATTTGTAAAACTCTCAATTATTATAAAAAATAAAGTTGTAAAACTTGTTGGCTATTTCATTTGAACTAAATTTTGTTATACTAATTTTGGCATTCTCTCCAATTTTATTCCTTAAATCTTCATTATTCATTAACAATCTCAATTTTTCTTGAAATAATGTATAATCATGAATAGGTATTAAATATCCATTTTTACCATTTTCTATAAGTTCAGCAGGACCGGCAATACAATCAAATGCAATTACTGGTAAACCAGCAGATTGTGCTTCTCCGATTACATTCGGAAATCCTTCAGAACTAGAAGTAAACGCAAAAATTTTACTTTTTAAATAATAAGAATCAACATCACTTTGTTTTCCTGCCAAAATTACTTGATTTTCTGCATTTAGTTCTTTTACCAAAGCCCGCAATCTTGTCATGTTGTTTTGCTTTAGGGCATCATCACCAACTATAATCAATTTCCAATTTAAATTATTAATTTTTACAAATAATTTAATCAATTCATCATGGTGCTTTGTATGTATTAGCCTTCCAACAGATAAAACAATATTCTCTTTAGAAGTATTTTGATTATTGTTGATTATTCTTATTGGATTGCCAATAACTTTAATGTTGTGATGGTTAAATTGGTTTAAATAAATGAATTTAGCAATTTCTGTTTGAGCTATAATACCAGTTGCTTTAGGATAAAGAATTTTACGCAAAAAATTATGAACTGTACCTAGACTTTTATTTGGTTGACATCTATCTGAAACATAAATAGGATATGATTTACCAAGTAAAGAAATCAAAACAAAAGAATTCCAAAGCTCACCAAAACTAAGTATCGTATTGGGTTTAATTAAATGAATTTCTTTTCGAATAAAAAGTAGTGTTTTAATTGAATTTAAAACCCTCTTATTATTATTAAATTCAAATTTTGGTATATGGATAGTGATGTTACTTGGTAAAGAATAAAAAATTTCTCGTTTTAACCCATAAAGAAGTAAATGAATTTCAACATCTTCTTTTTCAGAAAAATGAAAGATTAATTGAGACATTACTCTTTCCATTCCTCCTGCATGAAGTGTGGGTATAATCAATGCAATTCTTTTCAAAAAATTACTCCTTTACAGCTTGAATTAAAGCACCTGAAGTTATTAAATCTTGGTCATTAAAACTGACCCCTTTTATACTTGGAAATACATTTTTATGCGTATTTTCTTTTAGCATTGGCAAAATAAATTTGATTTTAAATCCTGCATTTTCAATCATTTTAATATGTGAAGAGAGTGGTAAACGATTCATTGGATATTTTCTACCCCTTGCAAGTAAAGCCCATAATTTTTCGCCAATAAACCAATGTCCATTCCAATCTCTTGTCATTTCATGGGTTTCAAAGTCTATTTGATGAGATATTACACCTCCCTTTCTTAACCATTTGTACATTTCTTTATATGCATATTCAATATCACTAACATGTTCCATTACTGCTTGCGAGAAAATCAAATCAATTCCCTGCAAATCAATACGCTTACTATTCATCCAAGGAACAATATACTGAATTTCAACTAATTTATTTTGGTCATTTTTAAGTGCTTTTTCAATTTCAAGGAATTTTTCCTTATAATCATCACTTTTGAAATTTAAAATTTCTTTTGGAAAGTTGTAATTGGATAAAACTGGGGCAGTAAATCGCTGTCTATGTGTATTAGGTATATCTTCATTGTTTATGAAATAATCCCTCAATTCTTCATTCATTGAACTATTCTTTGCAAAATTTGCATGCTCAATTACATCAAATGCATAGTACTTATTAGCACCAGAATAAAGGCCACAAATACCAATCCCTAACGAATCACCAGGTCCAATTTCTGCAATTTTCTTAATTTCATTTACTGAATTAAATAATCCATTTCCAATTAAATAATTTAAATGTCTATGCCATACACTATAGCAATATTCACTAGAAAAGGTTCCTCCAGAACCTGGCCTGTAAAAAAAATATTTAGGAAGCAAATAGCTTGCAATTCCTCTTAGGAATGGATAAAATTTAACATTCATATTTTATTTAATAATTCTTTTAATAATAACTCAACAATCCAATCTTCTTTAATTGTTTTACCATCATGCCATTTGATATTTTGATCCCAAAATCCAGGACAATTATCATAAGCCTCATGAGAATACCCGTAGCTAATTTCAACAATAAGTGGATTATTATTTGTATCAAAAACATAATCGTAAACGCCAACCTGCAAACCTAATTTTTGGTTAATGTTAAAGGAATTTTTAATACATCTTTCATCAAAAAGTTCTTTTTCAAATGCAAAATTACCACTACCTGAAGCCCGGAAATCACCCTTTCTTACATATCTTTTGAGTCCAAATGCTTTATCGCCAATAACAATAATTCGAATATCTGAATCATTATTTGGAATAAAATCTTGAAAATAAACATATCCAACCTCATTTGCTCCTAGCCTAGCGTAATCTGGCAACCATACTAATCGAATAATTCCTTTAATTATTTCCCAAAAAGAAACTTTACCATTTTTAAACTTTCTGAATCTTTCTTTTAAACTCCCCCAATTATCATATTTAGGAAAACCAGAACTGAAAGCTTTTTTTACAATTGAAATTCCTTTCTTATGTGAACTTACAAGCTTGACATTTTGTGACCCGGCCCCTCCTCTTAATTTAAAAACTTTAGGGAATGTTGTTGAATTTACCCAACTTAAAGCTTCATTTAAATCAAAAAACACATAAGTAGGTACCATCGGTGCACCAATTGATTCCAATAGATATTTTTGTGCTACTTTGTCATCGAAATGCCATGCTGTTTTGAAATTTGGAAAAACTACAAAACCAGTATGCTCAAATGCAAACAGAATTTGTTTTGCTATAATGTTGTCTTTGTGATTCCCTTGATTAAAATGCCACATTAAAGCATTACAATCTTTCAAATCATTAATAATATTGTTGGAATAACAATTAACTAATTTATACGGAATATTTTGTTTTTCACAATAACTTCTCCATCTGCTATGAAAACCAAAAGAACTGTTATGAATTGCGATCATTATCTAAATATTGTTGTGCCCAAACTTCAAAAGTAAAAATTTGCCAAATTGCATCTATTTGGGAAATTTCAGCTTTATTAATATTTATTAACCATTTTTCAACTGGTTCGATTTTAAAGATTTTTCTTTTAATTACTCCAGGCTTAATTTTTGTATCCCATAATAATTTAAATTCTTCAGTACCAAAAAATTCCCGCAATGGTACGCTAAAACCTTGCTTTTTCCTATAAGAAAATCTTGAATTAAATATTTTGCTGCAAATTTCTTTTAGAATAAATTTCCCTTCCATCTTTGATTTTTTTTTCCGAATTAGATGTTTATTTTCTATTGAAAGTGCTAAATTGACTAAATAATTATCTAAAAAAGGTACTCGATTCTCAATTGAAAAAGCCATTGACATTTTATCTTGACGCATAAGTAAATCTGGTAAATATGTTGCAATATCATATTTGCGGTATAAATTACTTTTTTTAGTGAAAGAAGATAAAATTAACTTTCTTTCTTTTATCGCATTCTCAAAATTAAAATCTGGTTTAGTTTCTTTAATAACCCCAATGTTCCCAAATGAAGATGCCATTATTATTCTATTTTCCTTTTTTAAATACCTACTTAAAAAGTTAACCAAATATTTTCTATTTTGGATTATCTTTAAGAGAAATCTCTTTGAAAAAAACGGATGTTCTTCAAAGTCTAAAAATCTAGAATACCCTGCCAAAGTTTCATCTGCGCCTTCTCCACTTAATAAAACAGTTACATGAGATTTAGCTTTTTCACTTAAAAGAAATAAACCTATAGTATTGGGGTGATTTATTGGTTGCTCGAAATGCCATGTTGCTTTTTCAAAGACATCGAAATAATATTCTGAATTTAATTTATACTTATGACTTTTAATATTTAAAAATTTAGCAACATCATCGATATATGACTCCTCATTAAACTTCTTATTATCAAATAATATTGATATAGTCTCCAAATTATTTCCATTATTGTGCTTATTAGCAAAAAAAGTAATCATTGAAGAGTCAATACCACCAGAAAGTTGACTACCTAATTTTACGTCACTTAACATTTGATTTTGAACACTTCTTTCTAGGGCTTTTGAATAAGTTTCCTCAATAACTGAGTCATTAATTTCTAAACGACCGTCATTGTTCAAATTATAATATTGTATTTCTTTTGATTCACCATTTTCCGAAATTTCTAAATAAGTTCCTTGATTTAAATTCCTAATATTCTTAAATAAAGTTTTGTTTATCAAATTTCTAAACATTAAATACTCATCTAAATTTGCATGGTCTAATTCAAATTTAAAATTTGATAATGCTTTAAAACTTTTTATCTCTGAACTAAAAGCTAACCGAGTTTCATCTTCAAAAACATATAATGGTTTTATTCCAAATCGATCTCTTATCAGATATAACTTTTTAATTTTTGAATCCCAAATGCAAATTGAAAACATACCATTCAATTTATTTAGCATTATTTCAATACCATAAATTAAATAAAGATTAAGTACAATTTCTGTGTCTGTATTACTTTTAAATTTACAACCTTTATCTAGTAAATCATCCTTAAAATCAAAGGCATTGTATATCTCACCATTTAACATTAACACTACACTTTCATCCATACTTAACATTGGTTGATGTCCGTTTTCAGATAAATCAAGTATACTTAATCTATTAAAACCTAAAATTACATTTGATGGATTTGAAAAATTAAAATCCATATCAAACGAACAAGATTCAACCTTATTTAAATTTGAATTTACTGCAACAATACCAGAATCATCAGGTCCTCTATGCTTTTGAAGCCTTAACATCTCTCTTATTGTAATTTTGGAGGATTCCAAATCACCTGTTTTTAAAAAATAACCGCTTAATCCGCACATTTTATTTATGTTTAGTTAATGAACCTAACAAAATATCCCTATGTGATTCACAGCGAATGAGATTTGAAAACAAGAGTTTTTTGTTTTTGCCTATTAAACTTGGTAAAAATCCTCTTTTATGCAGTCTTGGTAAAACTTTACCTATATAAGGTTGTACCAATGTATTAATAACAGAAGAGCAAGTTGAGACATACTCATTGAACTTCCTATTCAACAATTCATCGTTTTGTATAACTATATTTAATTCTTGAACATTTTCAAGAAAAGGTCTTTTATCTTTAACAAAATAAACCCCGATGTTATTATTATTTTGTTCTACAAATTCAAGTTCAAAGGTAATCTCTTTATTGCTATGAAAATTCAATCTAACTAGCATCCCATAGTTCCATGGTTTATCTTGAATTTTATTATAATCAAAGCAAAAATTACCAAGACCATAAAAAATTGGAGCTTTTTTATAAACCTCATAACCTGAAATTATGTGTGAGTGATGCCCTATAACAGCACTTGCACCGGCATCTACAAAAAAACGATACCACTTTTTCATTCTGGGACTTGGTAAATTATAATGTTCATGGCCGCCATGAACATTTACTATTATAAAATCTGTTTTATTTTTAAGTTCTGAAATAGTATTGAATGTATCTGCTAGGTCAATCGGATTGCAGCCTGGCTCATTTCCAAAAGTTGTAGCCCATTCACTTTCAGCTAAATTTATAAATGCAAAGCTAAAATTTTCAATTTTTTTAATAATCGGTTTTGAAGCTTCCTTTATGTTTAAACCGCTTCCCATCCATTGTATTCCATGGGCTTTAAGAGCTTTGTAGCTGTTTTCTAATCCTTTTTTACCATAATCTAAAAAGTGATTGTTTGCAGTTGCTACTAATTCACAATTTAAATGTTTAATTATTTGGACTGTTAGAGGGTTAGCTTTGAGATGTGGTCCTGTTTTCTGAATTTTGTCTCCTTCGTTAGTTAGCGGACATTCTAACTCAATGATGTTATAATTGTTATGGATAAAAAATGGTAAAACTTCTGCAAAAAGTAATTCCCACTCATTTTTTTTAATTATTTCATTTTCGATTCTTGTCCCTGGACAAAAATCTCCTGTAAATCCTATTCTTACCATTTATAAAACCATTTGTCTTTTAATATCCATTAATTAATTTTAGAAAAATTATCATTTGTTATTAAATCACCTAATTGGTCTGTTGTCATAAATTCTACTTCTGGGTACTTAAATAATATTTTACTCAACAAGGTTTTTAACATTTCTAAATTATTAGTTCTGTTTTTTATACTCAGAGAACCTATAAAATTCAGTCTATGGGAACTAATTATTGCTGGGTTATTCCAGAAAAAAGCTCTATCTATTTGATCAAGACAATCAGTAACACAATTACTCTTTTTATTTGCAAGTGATGGTTCAAAATCACAATTTCTTATTAAAAGGGTTTGATTAAAACTGTTTTTACGTCCCATAAAATTTCTTTTCCCTTTTTCCTTAATCAACTCTCTTTTATAAAAAGGATATAATTGAAATGATTGACCTTGAATATATTTCACTCCACCCAATGAAAGAATACCCTCAACATTTTCGTCCCAAATGAAATTATTTGCTATAAATGATTTTGACTTAAAACCAAATAATTGTTCAAATATTTCTAAACCATCTAAAATTGCATTTTTCACAAAATCTAACTCTTGTAAATTACTGTAATTACATCCAGCCATTGATTGTATTTTGAGACTATTTCCTTCTAAGCGCTTTTCCATTCCCCAAAATTTATAATCAAACATTTTCTGAATTAATGAATCTGATTTTAATAAATTCAACCATAATGAGACATTGAGATGCTCTCTACCATGGTATTGAGGATGAAATATCTTTTCAGAAATCCCCTCTTTCCATAATTCAAATGATTTCTCTTTCCCTGGTGAATTTTTAAATGTTTCTGTTACTAATTCATAATGATATTCTTGAAAATTATGAAGTTCTATTTTACCAAAATTAGGATTTGCAACTAAACAATTTGCGGTAATTATTGGCGGATTACCATGAGAATCCTTAAATTTTAATAAAACATCATATAGCGCATCTAAATCCTCCTCGCTCTCCAAACTATCAAACAAATGATATGGTAAAAGATTTATATCAAACTGTCTTAAAATTTCATTGTTAACTTCATTAGAAATTGACCTAATACTTCCCCAATCGTCTGATTCGAAAACAATAATCTTTCTTTTAGTTTTCCAACCAGGAATACTAAGAATATTTCTTTTTATATCGTCTGCAAAATTTCTCATTTATTATCATTCACTCCAGACTACTCGTTTAATGTAACTTGTATAACTTAATATTATTCTAATCATTTTATCTGACACATTTGGCATACTGTAGTCATCAATTGTTCTATAAATTCTTACAGGAAAGCTTTTTTCGAAAGCTAATTGTGTCAATCCTTGAAGAATTCTTTCTTTATCTAAACCAACCATCATAACAGCGGTTTCTTCCATGGCTTCCGGTCTTTCATGAGCTTCTCGTATATTTAAAGCAGAAAAGTTTAAAATAGAACTTTCTTCCGAAATTGTTCCACTATCAGATAATACTGCAAATGAATTGATTTGAAGCGCATTGTAATCATTGAAACCCATTGGCTTTAAAAACTGAATTTCAGGTCTCATTGCAATAGATTTACTTTCTATCATATTGCGAGTTCTTGGATGTGTACTAACTATGATTGGATATTGATATATTTCAGCTATTGAATTCAAACTTTCCATCAAATTACGAAAGTTTTTATCACTACTTATATTTTCTTCCCTGTGCGCTGAAACAACAAAGTATTTACCTTTTTCTAAAGATAGCTTATTTAAAATCTCACTGTTTTTAATACTTACTAGGTAATGATTTAAAACTTCATACATTGGTGAACCTGTTTTAATGATTCTATCAGCAGGAAGTCCTTCCCTTAAAAGATATTCTCGTGCAATATCGCTATAGGTCAAATTAATATCAGCTATGTGGTCTACAATTTTTCTGTTAGTCTCTTCAGGTACACGTTGGTCAAAACATCTATTACCTGCTTCCATGTGAAATATAGGAATATGACGTTTTTTTGCAGGAATAGCACATAAACAACTATTAGTATCCCCTAAAACCAAGAATGCATCGGGTTTTAAATCCGCAAGTAAGGCATCTATTTTAATCAAAATTTGACCTACTGTCTCGGCAGCAGTTGTCCCAGCAGCGTTTAGAAAGTAATCAGGTTTACGAATGCCTAAATCATCAAAGAAAATTTGATTCAATTCGTAATCATAATTCTGTCCGGTATGCACAATTACATGTTCAATTGCAGGAGAATCGTCCATTTTAGCCATCACACGAGATAGTCGAATGATTTCTGGACGTGTTCCAACTACCGTTACTAGTTTAAGTTTATTTATTGTTGTATTATTCATATTTTATTTAGCAAATATCTTTCAGCGGTCAGCAATTAGCATTCAGTTTTTTTCAGTCAGCTAATAGTTAATTTCTTATATTTAAAATTAATGAAGTCAACATTTTTTTATTTGTTGATTTTGTTCAATTAAGGTTTAATAATCTAATTTTTGAAAGAAATTTAGTTCGTAACTTGAAAAAATTAAATACCCTGTTTCACTAACATAAGCAAAACTTATTTGAAAAAACTAACAAAATATGCATCACTTTCTCTGCACCAGCCAATAATGAAATAAATGAAGTAAACTTTCAAATTTGATATTTTAAACCTAAAATTTCTACTTTAGGAAAACCTTGAGTAAGCATATAAATGCGAAGGGTTATTTGATGGCTTTTTCCCAAACTGTTAAACTTCCGAAGTCTTTAATTTTTGCATTAACAGTGCTTTGTGATTAACTTAATGTTAACTGCCAGCTGAATACCAACAGCTTTATCAAACAACTTCAAAAAAAGTATCAGGGTCAGCTGGGTCGTAAAACTCATTGATCCAGAAAATGGTGTACAATTCTTCCTCTCCGATATTTTTTATGTTATGCGTGTACCATATTGGCATATCAACATATGCAGGTTCACTTCCATCTAGGTATAAATCAAAGACTTCATTAGTTCCAATTTGTCTCAGTTGAATTAATGCTTTGCCTTTGATCACTGCGAATCGTTCAATTTTCCGGGTATGAAAATGATTTCCTCTAGTAATTTGAGGCACCGTAGTTGAAAATGATACTTGGCCCCCAATATTTAACCTTATTATTTCGGTAAATGCACCTCTAGGATCTTTATGACTCACAAATTTGACTGGAAAGTGTGCTTTGATAGGCATGTAACACCTAAAAGTATTAAAAAGTAAATAATCCAATGAGGTACTTAGCTCTGGTATTATTCCATTTTCTTGATACGAAGTTTGGAAATTTGTAATTTTATTCAACAGGTTTAACAATGTAATTTCATGATGGTGTTTGACAAAAATTGTTTCTTGAAACGAATCTTTATTGAAAGCATTTTCAATTTGAATAATAAACTCATTTACCAATTCACCCACATAAATTAGATTTAATTGACTATCACCATTTACTGTTGGAGTTTCTCCATGTGATAATTGATGGCAAAAAGTGGCTACTACTGAATTATAATAAGGGTGACCAAAAGGTCCAAATACATTTGGAATTACTAATCCTGTAAATTTCGCTTGTTTTTTTGAAGCCCAATTTATAAATAATTCACGACCTTCTTTTTTTGATTTTCCATATAAATTATCTTTTTCTTCTTGGGTAGAAGAGGAGAATAAAATGTGGGGTTTCGAATTGGTCCTTTCTAAGGAAGCAATAAGTTTCTGAACCAATGATATATTAGTATTGTAAATGATATTTGCATCATTGTGCCTATTCATTGCAGCTAAATGAACAATTACATCACAGCTACTTACAAAAGCATCTAAATCATTTTCAACATCAAAATATTCTTTTTTGAAAGCAATTCGCTCAAATTTATCTGGAGTTAATCCAAGAGTATTATAAATATGTTTGCCTATAAATCCGGCTTGTCCGGTGATTCCTATTTTTAACATTTTTTTTACTGGTAATTAGTGACTAGTAACAAGTGATTAAGTAATTGCGATTGGTTAAAAGTTATTTGTTTTGAATGTCAAGTGATTTGATTAAACCGTATAACATTTTTAATATCATTGTTAGTTCATTAGTCTATTCTATTTGGATGTCTAGAGAAATATAGTTTAAATTAACAGAAATAATTAATTGTGTTTCTATTTCAGCATTAATTGCTAAAGATATATAGAAACTGTCTAAATTCTGTTTTGTTTCTTCTCGCTGCTCCTTAAGCAATATTTGATGGAATGAATATGGCTGCTCTCCTTATTTGTGAAGTTAAACCATACATTTCTTCTTTTGGAAAAGAATTAGTTTGTTTATATACAAAAGTTAGAAAGTCAATTGACTTTTTCAAACATCTAAATCTTAATGCTTCATTCTTGGACCTTGATACTTATTGTTTGTAACTATTTATTTGTAAAAACTTAACTAATTACTAATAACCAATCACTTGTTACTAGTTATTATAATTGCCAAGTATTAATATCAAATTTAATATTATCTGTGGCGGCTTCTTGAATAGTAAAGTTAGAGAAAACCATTAATTTGGAGTTTTCTTCTAAGGCCTTTATACCATTGGCATAACCAGGGGGGATATAAAGCACTTTACTCTCAGCTTCACTTAGGACTATTCTTTCTACATGTAAATTGGGGGATGGATTTTCCCAATTATCAGGTAAAACCAATCCAATTAAAAAACTTCCTCTTACAATAAAAAACCACTTGCTTTCTTTTTGGTGAGCTTGCCAAGCTCGAAAAGGGTTTTCCGGAAAATTTTCAACAGCATAAAAACGTTTAACTAATGACATGTCAAATTCATTTACATGGAATAATTTGCCTCTATTATCCGAAAATATTCCACCTTCAATAAGTTTGAAATTTTGAGAATTAGTCAATGTACTGATTTATATTTTGTTCACCCAACACTTCTTTTCTTATAAGAGGTAATTTGAGCAATAGTTTTTTCATACCGTCTACCCCTTGTTGGGTAGTGTTGTGCGAATGATAATCTTCAATTTTTGAAACATCTTGCTCACCTTCAGAAAAATATTGTGCATAATTTAAATCTCGGTTATCAGCAGGTATCCTGTAAAATTCACCCATGTCTTCAGCTTTCATCATTTCTTCTCGGGTGCATAAGGTTTCATACAATTTTTCTCCATGACGAGTACCAATAATTTTGATTTCATTATCAGCATTACACAATTCTTTCATGGCTTGAGCCAAATCTCTTATTGTTCCAGCAGGAGCTTTGTTTACGAATAAATCACCAGGATTCCCATGTTCAAAAGCAAATAAAACAAGTTCAACGGCCTCATCTAAAGACATAAGAAATCTAGTCATGTTGGGGTCTGTAATGGTAAGAGCTTGACCATTTTTGATTTGTTTTAAGAACAAAGGAATTACAGAGCCTCTTGATGCCATTACATTTCCGTAACGAGTAAGACAAACAGTAGTATCAGATAAATTTCTAGAAGCTGCAATTGCAACTTTCTCCATTAAAGCTTTTGAAATACCCATTGCATTGATTGGATAAGCAGCTTTATCAGTGCTTAAGCAAATAACTTTTTTGACCTTATTTGCACCAGCTGCGTCAATTACATTTTGTGTACCAAAAACGTTAGTTTTAGTTGCTTCCAATGGAAAAAATTCACATGATGGAACCTGCTTCAATGCTGCTGCATGAAATACATAATCAACACCTCGCATTGCTCTTTCAACACTAGAATAATCTCTTACATCTCCAATATAAAATTTTAATTTATCATTTTTTAATTGGTTTCTCATGTCATCTTGCTTTTTTTCATCTCGAGAAAAAATTCGGATTTCACTGAAATTGTCAGTATTCAAAAAACGGTTTAAAACTGCATTACCAAAAGAACCAGTACCTCCTGTTATTAATAGCTTTTTATTTTGTATCATTTTTTAATTTTCAATTTATAAAGTTTTTAAAAAATCAAATAGTTTCTTTCCTTGAATATCCTTATTAAATTGTAGCTCAGCAACGGAGCGACCAGCACTTCCAACAGATTTCGCCAATTCGGGATTTGACAGACATCTATTCATTGCATTTGCAAAAGATTCAATCGAACCTGGCTCTGCAAAAAAAACTGTTTCATTATCTTTTAAATAGTTTGGAATTTCTCCAACTCTTGTTGCACAAACTGGAACACCTGATGCTAAATATTCACCTAATTTAGTAGGAAAACCACCTTGAGCTTGCTTTGAGTCTGGGCGTGGCAAAACCAATATTGTGGCATTTTGTAAAATTGCGGGTATTTTTTCTCTAGAGAATTCACCCAACCACTTAACTTTATTCTCAAGGTTTAGGCTTTTTATCATCTCCAAATGAGATGGAGTATCATAGTTCCAACCACCAATTAAATACAAGCAAAGTTTTGGATATTTATCTTGAATCATATTAAATGATTGAATTAAAATATTAACACCATCTTTAATATTATCCATTACACCTACAAAAGCAATATAAGGATTTTCAAATCCTTCTAGACTTAAATATGAATCTTTAAATCTATCTAAATCAACAGTCATAGGAAGGTGAAGTAATTTAGGTTTGCTATGCATTTTAAATTCAGAATACAAGGTTGATGTCATTAATATCAATCCATTTAGTTGAGGTAAAATTAATTCATTAAATAATTCTTGTCTTTTATTTCCTCCTAATTTATGAATAAAATGAGCGTTTTGGATATTGTGAACATCAAGAAACTCGCTCATTTCAACGACAAACTTAAATGCTCCATTTTTCAACCTTTTTTCCAAAATAGTATTTAGGCTACTCAAATCCATAGATGACCAAATAATATCTGGATTGTATTTCAAAATATTATTTACAGTTTTTTTTCTAAAGAAAATTTTTAAAATGGGTTTTATCAAAAACGTGTTTAGTCTTCGTGTCCAAATATTATTATTGAATAAAAAAGCTGTGTATTGATAACTATAGATTTCATTTATACCTTTAATTCCTAATTTATTGAATTCTGAAAAATTTTGAAACCCGTTTGTTATAACTAAATGAATTGAAACATCAAACTTTTTCAAACCAAGAATCAATGAAATTAATCGATTTGACGCAGCTGAAGAAACAAAAAAAGGATTATTCTCTACTATTATTAAAATTTTCATTTTCCTTTTAATTATGCTTTTCAAGAAATTCAATTAGCTCTTTAGTAACTTTTATACTATCAAAGTTATCTATAATAAATTTTTTTCCAGCAACAGCCACATTCTTTGCTTCCTTATAATTATTCAAAATATACTTAATTTTCACAGAATACAAAAGTGAATTACATGGCTCAACCATATATCCATTAACCCCATCTTTTAAATATAAGCTAATATCTCCTGAATCAGTAAAAATCGAGGGAACTTCAGACATTAAATATTCTGCTAATTTTGTAGGAAATCCTCCCTCAGCTCTTTTAGTGATAGGTTGTGAATTAACTAATATTTTTGAATTACATAATATTTCAGGAACTAGGTTTGAAGAAACTTGTCCCTTAAAATGGACTCTTTTTTTTAGATTTAATTTTGTTATTAACTCGTCAAGTTTTAACTTGTCATTTTCATTGGGGTTTCCATATAGATGTAATTCCAAATCTGGATATTCATTTGAAATATATGAAAAAGCTTCAATTATATTATCTACATTATCCTTTGACAAAGACAAATTACCCATGTAACATATACTATTATTAGAAGAAGTTCTATTTACTTTTTCAAACCTATTCGTATTAACAATACTATTCAATAGAAAAGATGGTAAAGGGTGTATATTTAAGTTATAAAAATTTTCTAATGCCTTTGACATTAGCACTCTAACTTTAAATTGTTTATGATATTTTTTATATTTAATGAGCAACAATTCTGGCACTGAATTTTGCATAAAATCTCTTATTGGAATAGGATATTCGTCTGCCACAAATACAATTGGAATCTTCAATAACTTTATTAAAGAAGTGTAAGCCTTTAAACTAAAAACATCATCAAAACTAAAAAATATAAAATCAATTCGATTTGTACTTTTTAATTTAAATATTTTAAAAAAAATTTTAATTCTTAAAATTATTTCATCAAAATATCTAATAATACTAAATTTCCTTCCCAAATGATTGAAAAAATGAGGATATTCATAATGAATACCATCAACAACACCTCTAGAATTAATTTTTTTTAACTTAACTTCATCAGTATAAATACGTTTAAAAGAAAAAATCTCTACATCTACTCCATTTTCAATAAGGCCTTTGCTATAAGCTAAAATTCTATTAGTTGGTGCCATTCCAATTGGAAATTCCCAAAAACATAAAACTACAATTCGTTTGATCTTAGGCATATAACGATTTTTTACTTTTATAAATACTTGCTAAATCAATTGCTCGAAAAATAGGAATTAGAACAAAAAAATGGTCCGGGAAGTAACTCCAGCCCCCTTCATAAGAATGCACCACAATAAATAATATTCCCAAAACAAAACCAATTTTAATCTCAATGTTTACATGAATGTATTTCCATAATTTTAAAATATATACACTTAAAGTAAGAGTAAATAAAAAATATAATACTCCACCTTTATAAAATATATTATAAAAACCAATATGAAGAGAATTCAACGGACTATCTGTCTCCCCAATATAATTCATTTTTAGGTAATTGTTAATTCCAAATCCAGTTGTTAGTTGAAACCTTGTAGTTTTATCAAAAAATTCATCAATTTCTAAATTTCTATCCCATTCTTCTAAGTTACCTGCTGTATCATCAAATCTTGCGAAAATAAGGTTAAACAAATCATTGAAATAAACGATAATAACAAATATAAATATACTTAAAACTGATAAAAAAATCAATGAACGCTTCTTGTCATTATGAAAAATAAAACCAAGTGGCACAAGTATTAAAATATTTACTATCCCACTTCTTTTTAGGAAAAATAAACTTATTATTAGATATAAAATGACGAGATAATATCCAATTTTAGTTTTACCCTCAAAAAATGATTTCAAGAACCAATAGCCTACACCACAATACAAAACCCACCATAGATAATATGGAATAGACCATGCACCTTCTCTGGACGAAATTGTAGAAAAAGACTTATCTACCATAATAAAAGATACAACGCCAGCGATTAAAGATACGTAAAGAATAATTTTAAATAATTTATCATAATAATTTGCCATTGATGAAGTTGCAAAAATAAATGCAAAATAATATAACAAAACATATCTATAATCTTGAACCATGCCATCATAAAAAGCTAATGCATTCAAATTATAATTATAAAAAATAAATGGGACCAAAAACATCCAAATTGTAGTAATTGTCCAGAAACTATTAAGAAAACCAAGATCCTTCGAGTAACTTATTGTTTTGTTTAAAATTTTTCTATATAAAAGAAATGGAAACCCAACTATAATTATTATAGCACTAACATAGTTTCCAACTTTCTCTAAGATTGGAGCCTCATTCCTAAAAAGAAAAACTAAAATTAACAATAAAATGAATATCGTAATATTGTATAACTGCTTATTTAATTGGTCATTCACTTTTCTTGTGTGTTGTTAAATAGGACAAAATTAATGTTGAAAAAAACATCGTTATATTAGTTAAAATAAGAGATAATGACGCAACTAATAAAACATCTGAGTAAAAATAGTTGAAAACTAAAAGACCGATACAAGAAAAGGAAAAAAACAAGAATACATCTAAAAACATCATTGTCCAATTTTTCATTACTGAAAAAGATATTGAGCCTGCTTTAAAACCAACAAAAAGCATACTAATTGAACTTAATTTAAGGTAAAAAATAGAATCTATATATTTTGGAAAAAAAAAGCCTATTAAATCTGCACCAAAATATACCGCAACTGATATAGGTAAAGAAGTTAAAATAGATAATAAGGCAGTCTTTTTAATAATAGTCCATAATTTAAAACCATTTGAAGTTGATCCGTAAGAAAATGCCATTTTAGGATACATATATGAACTAATTGCATTAGGCAATATTATTGATAATCCAAGAACAACAATAATTGGTGAAAATAATCCTAATTGCTCTGTGTTGCCATATTTTAAGATATATAGTCTTGGAAATGTATCAACAATGCCTGACAAATAACTTACAACAAATAAAGGAAAACCAACTTTAAACAAGTCAGTGAAATGTTTAGAATTAAATTTTGGTTTAATTTTAAGTGGTCTTTTATAATGTAATAATGAAGTTTCTGTCAATGAAAGCAGAAATTCTCTAATTAATAATCCCCAAAATCCAAATTTATAAACAAAAAACAAAGAAAAAATTTTAATTCCGGATTGAAAAAATGTTAGATTACTTAAATCATTGAAATTACTATTTGTTCTAAATGTTACTGAAAGATATGAAGAATATGAATTTAAAACTAATCTTAACAAGATAACTATAAAAGAAAATGCATAATACAGATTAGATAAATTAATATCATTTAATTTCAAGGCTATTGGAATAACAATTATTAAAATTAAATTACTCCATAAACTATAAGATAAGGCTGTTTGAGCAATTGAATTGGCCTTTTCTTGGTTATCTTGACCTAAATAAAAAGGTAATTCTCTCCCTAATCCGTTAATGATTCCAAACCTAGTAATTGAAAAATATACCTCAATTATTGCAAAAACACCCCATATACCTAGTAGTGAAGGTTCAATATATCTATATGTAAAAAAACCAGTAAAAATACCAATTATTGAACCAAAAATATTTGAGCTTAGAAATTTAATTAAAACAATATTATTCTTTAATAAAGACCTCATAAACTACTTTAGTTGACTTATGAAACCTTCCGCAACAATTTTCGCGTTTTCAATCTCATTAACTTTAGTTTTCTTCACATAATCACTAAAATAATCAGTAAATCCTTTATTACTTTGTGCTAAGTATAACCTCAAAGATTCAATGTAATTTATATCACTTACGTTTTCTTCTAGTTCATTCATTTTATAGACTGCAAATCTCAAATCTTTTATATGGTTTAAGTTTGTTACTCCATTCATTTTAGTGTAAAAATTAGAGCCGAAAGTAATCGTATTTTTACCTAACAAATAACCTTCAAATCCTCCTGTTCCATTAATGGTGATAATACCCTTTGATGCTTTAACTAAATCAACACCAGGAATTATTGGATTTAACAATTTTACATTTGAAATAGATTGAATTCTTTTGTAATCTAAATAATTTCTATCCCCAATACCATGTGGATGGTCTTTTACATAAAGTAAAACATTCGGGGGGAGTTGAGCTGCAATATTTTCAATTAATTTTACTTGATTTTTATAATATCCATTAGCCCAATATAATACCGTAGCTTCAGGCTCCATATGAATTGGATAATAATAAAACTGTCTTTCCCTTTCAAATTCATCATATCTTAGGAAAAAAAATCTATCAATTCGCATTCTAATTTGCTCTAAAGTATTCGGTTTATACTTAAATAGAAAAGTTTCAATATGATTTAGAGGATTATTGGAAATAACACTTTTCTTTTTAAAAATATGGTAAATCAATAATTTAATTATAGAACCAACCAATCTTAAATATTTTATAAAAATATTTTTTCTATTCTGATTATGATTATTTGAGTATTGAGAAAACAAAATGCTTGACTTTTGTTTTCTGTAATTATTTATGAAATTGTTTACTGCTTCTTTTGAAACAGATTCTTTTTTAAGATTTTCAGATACATAAAGTTCACCAGAAATACCCTTCACAAAAATCCAATTGAAATCATTTTCCCCTATTACTTGAATATTCGTTAGATATACACCTCCTATTTCAGATATCAAATAAGAGGCAATTTGGGTCATAAACAAAGCTACAGGTTCATGTATCAAATAGTTAGGCTGGTACTTTTTAAAATATTCATCCCAGAAAAGGTAATAGGATTGGCACAAATGCAAATTATCTTCATAACTATTAAATTCGAATGTTCTATCACTCTGAATAGCTCCATTCAAACAAAACTGGCCATAACTATTATTGATAATTAAGGTGTCAATTTCTAGAATAATTTTAGAATTTACCGGCGCTTTATAGTATATTTTTTCTAATTCATCTTGTAGACAAATAACATTTTTAATATTATACTCTTTTTCTAAAATTTCCTTTTCAATTTTTGAGAAAGCTAAATGATTTATTTCAAAATTATTCTTTAAATGTGGTGTAATTCTTCCATATAAATGAACCAATTCACATCGACTGAAAAATGTTATTTTTTTCATTATTAGGGATTAAAAACTGAATGTCTTAGTTTCCAATTACCCGATTCATCTTTCATCCAAAGATGAGGTGACCTGAATTTGTCGCATAATTCATGAAAGTATTCAGGCTTCATATCTATATATTCCATAATATCGTTGAAATATCTATCTGGAAATTCTCCATCAAAACGCTTAACTAGAGCAACTCCTTCTTCCCTTGTTAAATGTCTGTTTCTAATTTCTTGGGAAGCATCATAAGTTGCTCGACCTATTCCGAATTTTATAAATGTAGTAAAGAAGTGCAAATCATCAATTTTGTCATCAATACCACTGTATTTGCTAAATGTACCCTGAGTTCTATGCGGTCTAGCTTTAAATCCTGTATTTTCCACTGCATAGTAATATACTTCTTGAGGCGTCCACTTTAAATAATAACCCAAATAATGTACCTCAATATTAGATTTTTCCAATTCTTCAACTTTTGGAGGCAAATAGGCCATTAAATCTGATAAGCGAATATTATAATTTTCAATAAGTTCTTTAATAGATACTCCAGCTAAATAAATCTCATCCAAATGCTCAAAGCTAAAATACGATTTATCCCTCAAAGAACTAGTATTATCTGCAAGAGGATTTCCATATTCAGCTTCATTTTCACCATAGAATATGAGATTTATTCCAAGTTGTGCTGCTATTTTAGGAGCTAAGTTTTTTTGACCCAAAATAAATGTTTGAAATGGATGTAATAAGTTTTCAATTGAAAGCTTAGTTAACAACTTCATAACCTTTCCATTTCTATAAAAAGATATATTATCAAATCCGCTATCCAACCAATTCCTCCAATTTTGCAAACCATAATCAGTATATAAAATTGGAGGCCAAGTAACCGTTAGTGGATTCATATTATATTTATATTTCAAAACATGAGCTTGGTATGCACTGTCTTTACCTCCACTTCCAGGAACCAAGCAATCATAAGAACCATCATTTTTACGATGCTTGTCTAAAAGTTTAATCAATTCATCTTCCCTCATCCCCCAGTCAATATTCTCCTTAATTTCAGCAGTTCTACAAGCATCACAAACACCATTTTCATCGAAATTCATGGTGGTTTTTTTGCTATCCTTAGTATGCTTAAATTCGACGGCGGAAGTAGGTCTTTGATTAGACATTACACATTTTGTGCAAAATACTACATCCTCTGGCAATCCGTAATAAGTCTCAAGTTTTTTATTATCCATTATAGTAAGTTATTTAATAAAGCCCAATTTTTATAAATAGAAATCCCCTTTTCTGCGCTTTTCTCGGGATGAAATTGTGTTGAAAATATATTATCTTTTAGTACTGATGAACAAAAATCTATTCCATCATAATTTGTTGAAGATAATACACAAGATTTGTCTATTGGATCTACAAAATAGGAATGAATAAAATACATAAATTCTTCATTTTTTAAATCCCTCAAAGCACTATTAACCCAATCCTGTTTTGATTTTAAAATTTTATTCCAAGCAATATGAGGTACTTTGATTCTCCTATTATCAAAATTTTCAGGAAAACGCTTTATGACACCAGAGATTAAGTCTAAACCCTTACCAGCACCAAACTCCTCACTTTCAGAGAAAAGTAATTGTTGCCCTAAACAGATTCCAAAAATAGGTGTTCCAGAATTAACTTTCTCCTTAATTGCGGTATCTAAATCAAACTTTTTTAGATTATTCATAGCTTCAATAAATGCACCTACACCTGGTAAAATTAAAGCTTCTGAATTTAAAATATCTTCTCTTAAAGTACTAATTTGTGCATTTAAACCAATAGTATCGCAAGCTTGTTTCACACTAAAAAGATTACCTAATTGATAATCAATTATTATAGCCTTTTTTTTATTATCAAAAATCATAATCTACAATCAATATTATTTTTAATTAACTTTTTCTTTAAATCTTCAATTGAACAAGGCTCAAAAGTATGAAAACTTCTTTTTTGATTCAAAAACTCAACATTTCCTTCTATTGATGAAGCTTTTGAAACATTTGTCTTTATGTAATGATAATGAAATAATGAAGATACCATTGCAGAACTAACATTTCCACTTTTTAATACATCTACAACTTGATCTTGATTCCCGGCACCGCCGTGTGCAATAACAGGAATTCCAACTAAATTTGTTATTTTGGACACTAAATCCAAATCAAATCCTTGTCCTGTTCCCTCTTTATCTACTGAAGTAATAACAATTTCTCCAGCACCTAATTCGGCAACTTTTTGTGCCCATTCAAAAACATCAATGCCTGTAAATTCTCTACCATTATCTGTATATGCTAAATATCTACCACTGGTTTCTTTAATAGCCTCAATAGCAACAACAATCGTTGAAGAACCAAACATTCGAGATGCATCTTTTATTAAATTAGGATTCTTAATTACTGCAGTATTAAGACAAACTTTATCAGCACCTACCCTCAAGACCTCTTTGATATCCTGAATACTTCTTAACCCTCCGCCTACGGTAATTGGAATAAATATACTTTTTGCTGTTTCGGAGATTATATCATGTAAACTATTTCTCTCATATAGAGAAGCTACAACATCCATAAACATTAATTCATCAGCACCTTGCTCATAGTAGTATTTTGCAAAATCTGATGGTTTACCCAAAACCCTAAGACCTTCTAAATGAATCCCTTTTACAAGATTTGGCCCCTTAATGTCCAATCTAGGTATTATTCTAACTGTTTTCATTATTTAAATAAAATTCTGCCAAAGTCCAATCTGCTAATGTATCAATATCAATACTATTTTCGTCGGACATCACTAACTTTTTAATTCTTTTAAAATTCACCATCTCTGTTCTTTTTAAAGACTCAATGTTAATTAAATACATTGAACCATTAAAAGCATAAACATTTGGACAATCTTGCCTTCTTTTAAATTCACCAACCTTACTTTTCATTAATAGTCCATCAATAGATTCCTCATACAATGAAAAATATGGATTCTCTTTTGCCAACTTAACACTAACAATCATATCAGTATCACTATCAAAAATACTTTTAATCTTTTCAAAATCCTCCTTTTTTCTAAAAGGAGATGTAGGCTGCAATAAAAGAATTGCATCAAACCCCTTACCAATACTCTCATAAAATTTATATGCATGAATAATTACATCATAACTTGAAGCTGTATCGTTTGATAATTCTTCTGGCCTTATAAATGGAATTTTTATGCCTTTTAATTTTGCAATATTAATGACTTCTGGATCATTTGTAGAAATGCACAATTCATCTTCAAGATTCATATTTGATAATGCAAAGTCTATGGAATATTCAATTAAAGGTTTATCCCCTAACAATTTAGTATTTTTGCCAGGCAATCCTTTTGACCCACTTCTAGCAGGTATTAGAAATAATATTTTCACTTAAAATTAACTTTACTTATATCAGTTTGTGCTCTTTCAAAGTCTTCATGTTTTCCAATATCCAACCAATATCCTGAAAATGGAATTGAAATTACTTTATGATTATTTCGAATTAATTCTTCCATAAAGTCAGTTGCATTAAAGAATACATTCTGTGGAATATATTTTAGCATTTCTCGTTTCAATAAATATATACCGCCATTTGAATAATATGTATATATAGGTTTTTCTTTAAAACTTTTGACTTCACCATTTTCAGTTTCTAATACAGCATATGGTATACTAACTTGATAGGGTATTGAAAGTATAGCTAAATCAGCTTCATGTTTAAGAAAATCTAAAAAAAATTGTTCATAATCTATATTTGTTAACAAATCAGAATTTGTAACTAACACATAATCATGTTTAAAATTTTTTATTTGAGAAACAGCACCAATAGTGCCTAATTTCTCTTTTTCCCAAACATATTCAATTGAAACATTCTTGTTATTCCCAGAACCGAAATAACTTTCAATTTGATTTCCCAAATAATTTAAAGAAATCCAAAAATCATCAATACCAAACATTGCCAATCTATCTAGATTATGCTCCATAATTGGCTTATTCCCAACAACTAATAATGGCTTAGGTATTGTGTCAGTTAAAGGTTGTAACCGTTGCCCTCTTCCTCCTGCCATAATAACTGCATCTATTGGCAAATAAGATTTGATATACCTAAAATTAATAATGTTGATGACTGTATTATCATCATCTAATACTGGAATTATTCTGTAATCATCTTCCCGAAATTTTATTATTTTCTGAATATCATATTCTGCCTTTTTAATAAATCTAGGATTAGGTTGAATAATATCATTTATTTTAGAATCAACCGTAAAATTATTTAATAATCCTCTACGAACATCACCATCAGTTAGGGAACCGATTAATTTCCCATCAATATCAACAACAAATACAATAGCGTCTTGTGAAAGTTCATTTAAAACGCCAAGAGCTTGTTTAACAGTACTTCCACTGTAAATTAAATGTTCTTTATATGACCTCATTAAATTGTTTAATTAAATTAACTATCAAGTCTGCGGAATTATTTTTGAAATATTTGTTAACTCCTTCGAAACTACCCTTTTGAAGAATTTGATAAGCAGATTCTAATATATCTTGCTCTAAAAATTTAGTATTAATAATATTTTCACTTTGTAATCTTCCTTTTTGTCTATCACCTACGTTAACAACATATTTACCAAATGTTGCAGCCTCTATAATACCACTTGAAGTATTACCAATTAAAAGTCTTGAATACTTCATTGCTGAAAAATAATTCTCCTTACCAAAATTTTCAATGCAAATTACTCTATTCGGAACTTCTTTCTTAATTTGCTCAATTTCTGCTCTATAAATAGAACCATTTGTATCTGCATTGGGCATTGTAATTATTAAAAATAATTTTGAAGACAATTTAATTAATGCTCTTCTCATCTCACTTGCAAATTTAATATTTGATTCTAAATTTAACGTTTCTGGATGAAATGTAATTAGCACAAAATCCTCATCTGGTATATTAAATTTTCTTAAAAAATCATCTTTAGGGATTGGATTAAATTTTTCAATTTCATCTAAACTTAAAGATCCCACATTAAAAACATTATTTGCAATTCCTGTTAATTGAATGACCTTTTTCTTAAATTCTTCTGTTGAAGTAAAGTGCAATTTTGAGGCTAATGAAATTTGATGTCTATATACATTATCAATTGCACCTAAAGTTGTTTCCCCACCGTGAATATGCGCAAATTTCACATTAAATGGAATCCCAGCTTGAACCGCTGCGCTCATTTCAAAACGATCTCCTAAACTGAGCACAATATCATATTTATGGATTTGCCAAAAATCTGAAAACTTCAAAACAGTTAGGGCATAAGAGGTAGCAATTGCTTGCTCATCATCAAAAGAAATTAAAGAGGCTATACTGTGAATTTTTAAGAAATTCTGGTTTTCTATTTGTTTTAAAGTGAATCCATGCAATTTGGAAAGGTGAGTTCCAAATGCTATAATTTCTAAATTAAAAAAGTTATCATTATGTAACTTTTTTAACAATGGTAAATAAATCCCAAAATCAGCTCTTGAACTTGTTAATACACCAATTTTCATTATATTAATTCAATTAAATCATCTTGGTTGAAATTCTTATGAGCAATTTTACCAATAACTATATCCCATTTCATGGGAGAAATTCCTATACCCGGCCGTTTTGCGGTAATATTTAATTCTGTAAAAACTTCCCCCTTTTTTATTTGTCGCTTCGCAACTATACTTTTTCTAGCAATAATAATATTTTTAAGTTCACTTTCACTTGGCGTTTTTATTCCATTTCCCGAAAGAGCCAATTCTATGTTTCTGATTGATTTTACCATTTCTTTCAACTCATTTGGCTCTAATGAAGCTGCATGGTCTGGGCCAGGCAAATTCCTATCTATCGTAAAGTGTTTTTCAATAATTGTAGCACCCAAAGCAACAGCAGCAATAGGTACTTCAATCCCTAAAGTATGGTCTGAATAGCCAATATTTACCTCATATTCTTTACTTATGCTTAACATAGCATTTAGATTTACATCTTTCATTGGGGTTGGATATTCAGTATTACAATGCAAAATCGTGATTTTGTCTTTTGAAATCCCTTCTTCTAAAAAAATTTCTAAGGCATTACCAATTTCTTCCATATTAGACATTCCAGTAGAAATTATAAACTCCTCAAATAAAGATGCAGCTTTCCTTAAATAAGGTAAATTAGTAATTTCGCCACTAGGTATTTTCACAAGTTTCAACCCAATGTAAGATAAATATTCAAGAGATGGCAAATCAAAAGCAGTTGAGAAAAATCTAATTCTTTTTTCTTCACAATAATTAATTAACAGCTCATGCTCATGTCGCGACAACTCTAAACCTTTTAACATTACTAACTGAGAATCAAACTCTTTGCCTGTATTTTGAATTTGATATTGTGCTTTTTTTGCTGATTTTGATACTAATTCCTCAGCTTTAAACGTTTGAAACTTAACATAATCAACACCAGCCTCAACAGCAACATCAATAAGTTTAAAGGCGTTTTTTATATCACCATTATGATTAACTCCGGCTTCTGCAATTATTATAACTTTTGAGTTCATTATTTTATTTTTTTTGCTGGATTTCCAGCCCAAATTTCACTATCAGGTAAATTTTTTAATAATACACTACCAGCACCTAGAACACTATTTGTCCCTATTTTTAAATTCTGTTTGCAAACAGAATTTGCTCCTAAGAAACTTCCAGAACCAACTTTAACATTTCCAGCCAAAACAGCAGCAGGCGCAATATGAGCATAATCAGACACTTCGCATTCATGTTCTATTATTGCATTTGTATTAATTATAACGCCAATACCAATTTTAGCTTGAGCGTTTATTACCGCATTTTTTCCAATATATGTTGAATAACCTAAACTTGCTGAGTCCGAAATTTTTGCACTTTTATCAATGGCAACAAATTGTTTAAGTTTTAAAATTTCAAAATATTGAACCAATTTAATTCTAAGTTTATTGTCACCAACTGTTGGAAAAACTAAATCATTTTTAACTAATGGAATTAAATCTACTTCTTTTTCAAACCCCAAATAAGGTAAATTATATGGATTATTTTCAGCTTGTTTGAAATCAAAATAACCTTTTATAAGGTATTCTTGTTCTAACAATGTCTCTATTATTACATATGAATGGCCTGAATACCCAAAAATAAATACATTTTTATTATCTAACACTACTTGGAATATTAACAATTCTTTCTTCCAAAAACTCAGCATTTTGCTGACTATCTCTGTAACAATCTTTGTACATGGGCAGTCTGAACATTAACTGCCAAATAGGTCTAGTCATAACCTTACTGTCGTTTGAGGTTTTCAAGAATAAATCTCTTTCGTTTTTATTCTCTAATTCAACGCACATCAACCAATAATTTGCTTTAGTATTTTGTGTTTCGGTTCTAAACAAAATTCCATTTGTTTCGAAATAGCTTTTGTATCCAAGGGCTAAAGCTCGTTTATTTGCTAAAAAGGCATCTAATTGCTCTAATTGAGCACAAGCTAAAGCGGCGTTTAAGTTTGGCATTCTATAATTATGTCCTAACTCATCGTGAACATATTCGTATGGGTGAGGAATTTTTGCTGTAGTCGTTAAATATTTACCCTTTTCAGCAAGCTTTACATTATTAGAAACAATTGCTCCACCGCCACCACAAGTAACTATTTTATTGCCATTAAATGAAAAAACACCTAACTCACCAAAACTACCTGTATGTTTATTTTTATAGGTACTTCCTAATGATTCAGCAGCATCTTCAACTATTGGAATTCTCCATTTATTACAAACCAGTAGTAGTTCGTCTAAATGAACAGGAAATCCAAATGTATGCATAGGAACACAAGCCGATATTTTACGATTTGTACTTTTATTGTAACATCCATCTTCTCTAATTTCACCAAACTCTTCTAAAAAAGCTTCTACAGCTTTAGGCGAAAGTCCCATTGTATCTAAATCTACATCTAAAAAAACGGGATGAGCATTATTATAGGCAATAGAATTTGCTGTGGCAACAAATGTTAAAGCTTGGGTAATTACCTCTGTGTTTGGTTTTACACCTGCCAATCGCAAAGCAACTTGAAGAGCTGCAGTTCCATTAACAACAGCAACTGCTTTTTGAGATTGAGCAATTGTAGCAATTAAAGTCTCAAACTGATCAACATATGCGCCAACAGATGATACAAAAGTGGAATCAATTGTATCCATCAGATATTTTTTTTCATTACCCCCAAAATGCGGAACATGAAGAGGAATAAAATCTTGATGATTGTATTGCGTTTTTATAAATTGAATTGCTTCTGTTATTTTAGAATTCATATCTTAAGCTTACATTTTTGCATCCAAATATTTACCCGTTTCTTTATGACCAAAATTTGGAATCATTTCAAAAAATAGGTTAACTATTTCTTCTTTGTTCCACTTTCCAGCTTTTTTTAAATCATTGATTACCTTAGTAAAATGTTCTAATTTATTATCCTGACTAACTAGTTCATTTTTAATAATTCCAAGATTTTCAAAACGGTTCATATCCAAGATTTCATCAGAAGTATAAAACTCCTCAAAATCTTTTTCTCCTGTAGTATCACTATTTGTAAATAAACAAGGCCATTTACCCTCTTGCGGCAATGAGTTTATCATTAATCTAGCTTCCTCCTCTGTATTACATAAATAAGGCTCATAGCCTAAACTAGATAAATATTTAACTGCAATCTCAGCAAACGTTATCAAATGTAAACTTTCACTTAGTTTAGGAAAAAACACATCACGATTTTCTCCGAAAATACAAGACATAAGACATAATTCGCCTGATTCTTGCGGAACTACGAAATACCTTTTAATATCATTTGGGGCAACAATAGGTTGCCTTTTTTGAATCCGCTGATTAAAGCCATGTAATAACGATCCATCTGAAAAAGCAACATTTGCAAAACGAGCTGTAGATATTGTAATTTCTTTACTTCTGCGCATCAAAAACATTTCCATAATTCGTTTTGAAGCCCCCATCATATTAACAGGGTTTGCCGCTTTATCAGTAGAAACACAAAAATACTTCTTTGTTCCTTTTTGTATCGATTGTTGAATGGTTTTATCTGTATTAAAGATATTTACATTAATCATTCTCATTAACGTAAAAGGATCTTTTTCAGAACGAACATGTTTTAGGGCAGATAAGTTCAAAACATAATCATATTTTCCATCAGCTTCAATAAAAGCGTCATACTCTTCAGAACCAATATCTAAAGCAAAGGTTTGAAAATCACCATCTATATATCCAAATGAACTTCTTATGTCTCTAACCAATTCAACCATGTTATTTTCACTAATATCAACAACATGAAGTTTTTGGGGATTTCGTTTAAAAATTTCTTTTGTAACTGCTTGTCCAATAGATCCTGCGCCGCCTAAGACCAAAAAAGATGAAGCTGTTACAATTTCAAAAAGCACATCTTGATTTAATTCTAAATCTCTATCAAAAAGTGTTTTATCTCTACCTATCAATTCAATAATATCCATTTCTACTCAATTTGGCTAGTTATATCATGTCCTGCATGCTTTAAAAAAAGTTCACGCTGCATCAATTTTAAATCTGATAACATCATATCTTCTACAAGCATCTGCAAATCGAATTTAGGCTTCCAATTCAGTTGGGTTTGGCTTTTTGTAGGGTCACCAATCAATAAATCTACTTCAGTTGGTCGAAAGTAACGAGGATCTACCGCAACTACTTCATCACCTATTTTAAGATTAGTTGAAATACTTTTTGATTTTAAAATTTCCAAATTAAGTCCTTCAACAAATCCAACTTCACTTTCATTTTCACCTTTAAATGCAATACTGATACCAATTTCAGCAAATGCCATTTGCACAAACTTACGAATAGTGGTAGTAACACCTGTTGCAATTACATAATCTTCTGCTTTTTCTTGTTGTAAAATCAACCACATGGCCTCTACATAATCCTTTGCATGCCCCCAATCTCTTTGCGCATTTAAATTACCCAAATACAATTTATCCTGCATACCTAAAACTATCTTACTTGCAGCTCTAGTAATTTTTCTTGTAACAAAAGTTTCTCCCCTATTAGGACTTTCGTGGTTAAAAAGAATACCATTACAAGCATACATATTGTAGGCCTCTCTGTAGTTAACAGTAATCCAATATCCATATAATTTTGCAACAGCATAAGGTGAGCGTGGATAAAATGGTGTAGTTTCACTTTGAGGAACAGCTTGAACCAAACCATATAATTCAGATGTAGATGCTTGATAGATTTTAGTTTTATTTGTTAGACCTAATAATCTAACAGCTTCTAAAATTCTCAAAGTTCCAATACCATCTGCATTAGCTGTATATTCAGGAGTTTCAAAACTTACATGCACATGACTCATGGCTGCAAGGTTATAAATTTCATCAGGTTGAGTTTCCTGAATGATTCTAATTAAATTGGTACTATCTGTTAAATCACCATAATGCAACTTCAATCTTAGGTGTTGCTCATGTGGATCTTGGTATAAATGGTCAATACGATCTGTATTGATTAAACTACTTCTTCTTTTTACCCCATGCACCATATAACCTTTGCTTAGAAGCAATTCTGCTAGGTAGGCACCATCTTGTCCGGTAATTCCGGTTATTAAAGCTACTTTTGTCATGAAAGTGAAACTATTTTATAGTTATCTATATTATTTAAAAACCAATTGTATGTATCCTGAATTCCATCAAACAAATTTATTTGATGTTTCCAACCTAATTGATGCATTTTAGAAATGTCCATTAATTTACGGGGTGTTCCATCAGGTTTACCTGAATCCCAAATTATATTTCCAGTATGTCCAACGACCTTTTGGATGGTTAAAGCCAATTCGCAAATTTTAAGATCTACACCTGTACCTACATTGTATAGGTTTTCAGGTAATTTATTTTCAATGGCAAAGAAAACTGCTTTTGCCAAATCATCAACATGTAAAAATTCTCTCATGGGATTACCAGACCCCCAAAGCGTTACATCGGTTTGATTATTCTGTTTTGCTTCATGAAATTTACGAATCATAGCTGGCAGAACATGAGAAGTATTCAAATCAAAATTATCAAAAGGACCATACAAATTAGTTGGCATCATACTTACGAAATCCTTTCCAAACTGTTTTCTGATAGCCTCGCAAGTTTTTACTCCTGATATTTTTGCAATTGCATACCATTCATTAGTTGGTTCTAAGGGTCCAGTAAGCAGGTATTCCTCCTTTAAAGGCTGGGCTGCCAATCTGGGATAAATGCAAGAACTACCAAGAAAAATAAATTTTTCTACTTGTAATTCATGTGCCGCTTTTATCAAATTATTCTGGATGAGCATATTATCCATTAAAAATTGATAAGGGAAATTATTGTTGGCAAGAATTCCACCAACACGCGCCGCAGCATCAATAATTATGGAAGGCTTTTCTTCTGTTATGAAATCATAAACATCATTTTGATTTCTTAAATCAAGTTCTTTACTTGTTCTAGTAAGGATGTTAAAAAAGCCATTTTGCTGTAAGTTTCTAAGTATAGCAGAACCTACCATTCCTCTATGTCCTGCAATAAATATTTTAGAATCTTTATTCATTCAATTAATTCCTAATAAAATTATTTCATCTGGGTTTTATACCAATCAAACACAATATCCAATCCCTTTTGAAATCGGAACTGAGGTTCATAATTTAACAAGTTTGAAATTTTATCAATACTGGCTTTTGAGTGCCTTACATCTCCTGCTCTTTCAGGTCCATAGTTCGGCTTTAAATTATTTCCGCTCTTTTCATTTAGCATTTCAAACATTTCATTTAAGGTAACCTGGTCTCCACATGCCATATTCATCACTTCATGACTATGTAAATCTTCCAATAGCAATGCTTTTATATTTGCTTGAACTGCATTCTCAACAAAGGTAAAATCACGACTAGTTAAACCATCTCCATTAATTGTAGCTTGTTTTCCTTCAATAAATGCTTTGCAAAAAATAGGAATCACAGCAGCATAAGGATTATTTGGATTTTGTTTAGGTCCAAAAACATTAAAATACCTCAAACCAATGGTCTGTAATCCATATACTCTTGAAAATACATCAGCATATAATTCATTTACCAATTTAGTAACAGCATATGGCGAAAGTGGTTTACCTTCATTTCCCTCAACCTTAGGTAATTTGGGGCTATCACCATAAGTGGAAGATGATGCTGCATAAACCATTCTTTTAATGCCTGGGGTATCTTTTACAGCTGTTAAAATATTTAAGAACCCACTTATATTCACTTCATTAGAAGTAATTGGGTCGGCTATAGACCTTGGAACTGAACCTAAAGCAGCTTGGTGAGTGACATAATCAATTCCCTCCAAGGCCTTTTTGCAAGTATCAAAATTTCTAATATCACCTAAAACAAACTCAAAATTAGGTAAGTCCATAAAGTCTTTGATGTTTTCGAAATAACCATTTGAAAGGTTATCTAAAACACGAACATGTCCGGCTCCATATTTTAGCAAATATTCAACAATATTTGAACCGATAAAACCAGCACCACCTGTTACCAAAAACCGATATTGAGATAAATCAACTGAGTGATAAGGAGTATTATATAATTTACTATTAAACATAAGTAAAATTTCTGAATTAAAAACTATTTATAGGGAACCTAAATGTATTAAATCTTAAAGTCTAGCATCCGCTAAACCTTTTGGAAGCAAGCCTTTTACATCGAAAATAACACCATTTGAAATCACCAAAGATTTGATATCTAAATCTTTGAATTCATTGTGAGAAACTGCAAGAATAGCTGATTCAAATTGTCCTTCTGGTAAAGAGTTCACAACTGAACAACCATATTCGTGAGTCACCTCGGCTGGATTAGCCCAAGGATCAAAAATAACAGGAGTGATATTATAAGTAATCAATTCATTTACAATATCAATTACTTTGGTATTTCTAACATCTGGACAGTTTTCTTTAAAAGTAAAACCTAATACCAAACATTTTGCATTTTTCACAGGTACTTCCTTTTTCACCATCAACTTCACTACTTCTTCCGCCACATATGCACCCATTCCATCGTTTAAACGACGACCAGCTAAAATGATTTCCGGATGGTAACCAACTTCTTGTGCTTTTTGAGCCAAATAGTATGGGTCAACACCAATACAATGTCCACCAACTAAACCAGGTTTGAATTTTAAGAAATTCCATTTGGTTCCAGCAGCCTCTAAAACATCATTGGTATCAATACCAAGTTTATTGAAGATTTTAGACAATTCATTGACAAAAGCAATATTGATATCACGTTGCGAATTTTCAATTACTTTAGCAGCTTCTGCCACTTTTATTGAACTCGCTTTGAAAGTTCCTGCAACAATAACTGATTTGTATAATTGGTCTACTTTTTCAGCAATTTCAGGAGTTGAACCTGAAGTAACTTTTAAAATTTTAGTTACAGTATGTTCTTTATCTCCAGGATTAATTCTTTCTGGTGAATAACCTGCAAAGAAATCTACATTGAATTTTAAACCAGATACTCTTTCTAAAACAGGAATACATTCATCTTCGGTAACACCCGGATAAACAGTTGATTCGTAAACAACGATATCTCCTTTTTTTAGCACTTTACCTACGGTTTCACTTGCTTTATATAGTGGAGTCAAATCAGGACGATTGTGTTTATCAGTAGGAGTTGGAACTGTAACAATAAAATAATTACAATCTTTGATATCGTCTAAATTTGTTGAGCAAAGTAATCCGTTTGGTTTACTAGGATTCTTTTGGACAAGCACTGAATTTAAAGTATCTGAATCTACTTCTAAGGTAAAATCATTTCCTGCATTTAATTCCTCAACTCTTTTTTTGTTGATATCAAACCCAACAACATGGTATTTTGCAGCAAATGCAGCAGCCAAAGGCAAACCAACATAACCTAAACCAATGACTGCAATTTTTATATTTTCCATTTTAAAAATCTTATTTTTTCCAAATTAATAGGTCTTGCTCAGATAGAACATTATTTTGCTTTTCATTAAACTCTTGAGGATTAAAAACCGAAAACCTGATTTTCTTTTTTATATATTTTTCTCCCTTTAGCACCAATTCATGAAAATATTCTTGGTTTAAATCCCCAACCAAAATTAAATCAATTATTTCTGAACTAATCCCTTTAGCTAAGTCTCCTGTTAAATAAACCTCTTGTAAGTCACCAACATTATTAAGAACTCTCTTCACTAATTCATCTAATCCCGTAATTTTCATCAAAATGCTATTGATATCAGAAAATAAAGGATGCTCAGTATTCGACTGAAAATATTTTCTATTCCCCTTACTGAAACTCTTTAATAAACCTGCATCTTCCATTTTAATAAGCTCTTGACGAATGGCATTGGTATTATCACCCAAATCAGATTCTAGATTACGTAAATAGTCTTGGTTATTGCTATTCAAAAAGAATTTCAACAACAATTTGATTCTGGTTTTTGATGTAATTAATGCGTCTAACATTTATGCTTCTAGCTGCTGGCCTCTGGCTGCTGGCGGAATTCTAGTCAAATGAAAATTAAAGTTAAAAAAGCTTTATTCTGTTTTTGTTGATTACTACTTACAGCTTCGCTTGGTGAGTCACAGAAACGCTATGACAAAGTATTAAAAGTACATCATAAAAAGAAATTGTGTACTTTTTCTATACAATAATAATATTCCTACAAGTAACTGACAAATTATTTAATTATAAATAAGTAAATGACGGAAACTGATGAATAAGTGGCGAAACAAAATCTGAAAAACAGAAAAGGATTTGGTAAGGTTGGCTGATATTAATTGATAAAAGAAGAATATAGTATATGGCAAGTTGCTAAAAAAATGATTAGCTATTGACTCTTTTTTGCCAAAAAGACATGAAGAAAAAAACTACCTTTTCATAAAAAATCATAGGTATTGGATCCTGCCATCAAAACTTAATTTCGAAAATTATTCTTTAAAATCATTAGATACCCAGTTATTATTTCACACGTTCGCTACTTTGGACTTTTCATAAAAATCGTGCGAACTAATTTTGATATTTTAAAAAAATTAATCGTCTATTCTTTAGTGATAAGCAATTAAGTAATCGATAACTTCATTTGCATTTAATTAACTACATACTAAAAATCGTAATTTCTTAATCCGAATTGATATCTGATTGCAAAACTAAAAAAGTTTGTATTTTGATTAAACCACTCCACGACTGAACTTGCATTTCTATAGGTAAACCTAGCATCAAAAAATAAATTATGCTTTGGCATCCAAGTAGTTACAAACTCTGCTAAGTAAGTATTAACTTTTACTCCTTGGCCAATTTTGTTTCCCAAAACAGTAGTATTATCCAAATAAGATTTTCTCATATTACTTCCCCAATTACTACCATTGGTATCTAATCCTTGAGAATAAACAATCAATTTAGCAAAAAATGAAAGTCTATTTACAGGTTGATACCTAATAATCCCAACTAATTCTTTAAAATTTCCACCTAAAGAATGACCCATACTTTGGCGAAAATTGCTATAAGAATTTCGTGGCAGATAAGAAGTGTACATGTAAGGACGACTAATGTTTATTTCACCTTGTAAGTCGAGATTATTCAAACCAAAAGCATCTATATATTTTAATCCAGATTGTATAGCAAACTTATTGGTATAACTACCATTTCCAGCCATTAAATCGGACAAAACTAATTCTGCAATTACAAATTGCCCATATAAAGAAATTTTCTTTTTGAGATTCCATTTTGCATTAAAACCGATAATCGTTTTATCAACACTATTTAAACTATTTTCTATGCTTTTATAAAAGATTATAGGATTTAGGTAATTAAGTTCAAACCCTCGTGAAGCATGACCAGAATCTCTTTGAAAAACTATTGTTTCGAATATTCCAAGATTAAAATTTTTGGTTAAATTTATACTTAAATGATGAGTTGCCAAATAATGCTTTGGCATGGGTATCCTTTCACCCAGAATTGTAGAATAATTTGCATAGTCTCTTAACTCTGCCCAGATATTTGTATAATTTAATTTCCAAAAACGTGTGGTTAATTTTAGATTCAGGTATTCTGGTTGATTATCACCTAAAATAAATGTTCTATAACCATCTCCAATAAAATTGCGGGTGTGTCCAAATTGCAAATCCATAAATTTATTTAGGTTGGCACTTATATATCCACTCGAGCTAAAATAACTTAGATTTCCATTACCAAGTTGTTTAAAATAATTTACATAAAAATAGGATGAATCATAAGCATAACGATGCCTTATATAAGAATTTGGCACTAAAATTTCATCACTAATTTGCGAATAGAACCCAATATTTTTACCAATATTCCCTCTTAATTCAAGTCCTCTATTGTTGATTGAAGCAAATTCATTCTGGTTCTTTTCACTAGAAATTTGGTAATATAAAACCGGATTAAAAACAATTGAATAATCAGGATTTACGACTGAAAAAAAAGCTGCTTTTTCTTGATAAAAATTCTTCCCATATTTTTTTAAAGCTTGTGATTTTTTGTTTTTATACCACTCAAAATTATCAGTATTTAGATAATCAATATTAAATTTATCTTGATTTGATAATTGCATTGTTGAATCATTTAGATTGTCTAAGTATTCTACAATTGATTTTCTTCTATATGATTTGTTTGAGCTATGAAAATAATCATTATTCAATTCCCCTGATTTTATCTCAAAACGATCAAGTAAATGCATACTCGACTGACCAAGTGGAATATAGGTATGTTGAGAATAGGCATTAAAATGAAGAAGAGAAAAGAATACAAATAGGTATAAGAGACTTGCTTTTGACATGAACAAATTTGCATTGATAATCTGTGAAATAAAAATTTATTGTATTCAATCATTTTTTATTTATCAATCACCTTCGCCCATTCAAACTAACGAATTGCTCCCCTTCAGGGCTAAATAAGATTTTAGATATTGAATGAAATCTAATTAATACGATTTTTTATGTAAGTAATAACTAAACCAATTATTTAAACTACATCAAATCACGTGAGATTAAGATATAAATTAATAGCAAATCAATCTTGATAATATACGACCCCTTCTGGGTCGAAAATATTGTGAGAAAAATTTTACTATAAACATTTGAACCCTTCAGGTTCATGAATAAAGTAGAGGAAAAACTTTGGCTGTTGGCTTTTTGCTATTGGTTTTCGATATATTATGGAAAAGATACTTTTTCCCAAATAAAAAAATTAATAGTCACAAAATTTAGGCTTTTTCTATCAGCCTATTAGCTTTGAATTAGCTACGAAAAATATTCACTTTATTATTTTAATTCATAGATTTAAATAACAGCAGTCGAATTAATCTTTCTTTTGAAAACCAATTTTAATACTATAAGAATTGCAAGCCAGAGGCCAGCCGCCAGTTGCCAGCAGCTATTCTAATCTATTTGCAATTTTTTAAATGCCCATCTTCCATCGGTGGTATAAATTTTCACCAAATACAATCCTTTACTTAAAGAATTAGTTTTAATTGTTGCAATCATATTTGATTTGTACTCAACAATAACATCACTTTCTTTACCATCTATTGAAAATAATTCAACTTTTGATAATTCTGTATTGGCATTTAATAATATTGTAGTTTGCTCAAATGCAGGATTTGGATACATATCAAATGCTAAATCCCCAGATAATGCATTTAATCCAGTTGCACTTTCAACGGTTATACTATAAACTAAATTTGAATCTGAAATGGTTTGAGATATTGGAAATCCACCAAAAACAGCTCTTGCAAAAACTTGGTAATAAACTGTTAATGGATAATTTCCGGCAGTTCCATTTGCGGCTGTACCTGTAATTGTGGCACAACCAGGTTTTCCTCCAGGTGCTGCGCATGTAGCATTATGACAGGCATAACTAAATCCGTTTGGCATTCCTTTTACTCCTGTGATTTTAATAGAATCAATATTTGCCAAAATTTGCTGACCCAAATAAGTTACCAATGTATCTTTATTAATATAAAATTGAATAATCTGAGTATAAGGAACTGATTCTTTAGCATTACCTAAAACAGCAGGATAAATTCCACTGCTATTAATACTTGTATCAGGCGAACATTGTGCAGAAACTTCTTTGCTGAAAGTAATAGTAGAAATCAGTATTATTGAATAAACTAAAAGCTTTTTCATGAGATATATTTTTGAGGCAAGGTATTATATTTTTTTGATTTGTTTATCTCTTTTAGGACTAACAAATAGTTTAAAGGCACAATTTTTACTTAAAGGTAAAATCTTAGAATCAGGCTCAAATAAACCAATTAAGGCTTGTTTGGTAGATTTAAATGAATCTCAAATTAAAACAAATGAAAGTGGAGAATTTGAAATCTCATTCAAAAAAATGGATTCAGAAAAGTATTATTTAAATGTGTACAAAGAGGGTTTTGAATCTATTACTAAATCTCTTTCTACCAATGAAATAAAATTATTCTTAAACGAAAAGAATCTATACATTATATATCTAAATCCTTCTAATAAACTATTAGAACAAGCAGTAATTACAGGCTCAAGAAATTCTGAAATGATTACGCGTTCTAAAGTGAGTACAGAGGTAATAAAACCATATTTAATAGAAAATAAGGGTGTTACAAATATGGACAAATTCCTTAGCCAGATTCCTTCTGTGAGTGTAATTGATGGACAAATTAATATAAGAAGTGGAAGTGGTTGGACCTACGGAGCCGGTTCAAGAGTTTTAGTTTTGGTAGATGATTTGCCTTTTTTAATGGGTGATGCAGGAAATGTAAAATGGGGATTAGTACCCATTGAAAATGTAAAACAAATTGAAGTAATTAAAGGCGCATCTTCTGTCTTATATGGTTCAGGGGCTTTAAATGGAATTATTCATTTTAGAACTGAACAAAGCACAGGCGCTCCTATTACGAGATTTAATGTTTTTACATCAGGCTTTTCGAAACCCAAAAGAAGCAGTTTAAATTGGACAAATGAACCCTTAGTAAGATATGGATTTCAGGGTTTTCATAGCAGAATGATTGGTACACATAAACTAACATTTTCAAGCAATTACTTAAACGATGATGGTTACAGATTAGGAGAAACTGAAGAAAAATTACGATTAGCTGCCAATTATCAAAACCAAAAACAAAACTTTATTTATGGTTTAGGAATAACCGGCTTATTGAGTAAAGGCTCTTCTTTTTTACTTTGGGAAAGTTATCAAAATGGATATACAGCACTTGATTCGGAAGCAACAGCCTCTACTTCCCAATCTGTTTTTATCGACCCCTTTATAAAATTTAATGCAGGAGGAATTTACCATCAATTTAAAGCTAGGTGGATGTATGTAAATAATGATCTTGTAAATCTTGACCCGAACGTAAATCAAGACAACTCCTTTAAAAACTTTTATTCAGAATATCAATTCGATAAAATTTACAAAAAAACAAGAGCTACAGGTGGTTTGGTTTGGGGAAAAAACAATAGTGATGCAGCGTTGTATGGAGGCCAAAATTCTAATGAAAACCGTGCAGCATTCCTGCAACTAGATAAACAATTTAAAAAGCTATCAATTACTTTAGGAGCTAGGTATGAATGGTTTAAAATGAATGATGAATCGGAATCGGGACCAGTATTTAGAACTGCCATTAATTACAAAGCAGGTAAAGCTGGATTTTTAAGAGCAAGCTGGGGACAAGGTTACAGGTATCCATCTATTGCCGAAAGATTTATTACAACCAGTGTAGGAGCTTTAAATATTTTTCCAAATCCAAATTTAGGTTCAGAAAAAGGTTGGTCGACAGAATTAGGGTTTAAACAAGGTTATAAATTCAAAGGCATCAGTGGTTTTGTAGATGTGGCTTTGTTTTATACAAGATATACCAATATGATAGAATTTAATTTTGGTGGATGGAAAACCCCAAATCCAATGAATCCTTTTAGCACCATTGGTTTTAAATCGTTTAATATTGGTGAAACTGAAATTAAAGGAATTGATTTTAGCAGTGGACTTGAAGGTAAATTTGCCGGGATTTTATGGCAGGGAATGATGGGTTATACCTATACAATTCCCATTATTTTAGATGAGAATTATGTTTTTGCACTTGATTCATCAAGAGGACCACAAAATTTTCGAAATACCAGTTCTGACAGTTTAAACATTTTAAAATATCGCTTCGAACACCAAATAAAAATTGATCTTCAAGCATCGTATAAAAGATTCGAACTAGGTATTAGTTGGAGATATAATAGTCAAATTAGAAATGTTGACCGAGCCTTTATTGATGGGATTATTCCTTTTTTTGTTCCGGGAATCCAAGAGGCAAGAAATGAACTAAGTGGAAACAATATTGTTGATTTTCGAGCTTCTTTTAAAATCAACAAAAACCTAAAAATTGCTTTGATTATAAACAATCTGCTTAATTCAGAAACCATGTTCCGACCTGCTGATTTAGGTCCACCAAGAATGAGTATGATTCAATTAAGTGGTAAATTTTAGTATGAATAAATACTTTATCTTATTCCTATTTAAAAACCCAATCTTTTATAAATTGCAACATGTCACCAGCTTTTAAATTTATCCTCATATTTGGCGCTTCATATCTGCTTATGAGCGGATTATATCAGCTTATAATTTGGGCCGCTGCGCCAGGACCTGATATTTTCACCATTTTGGTAGCACAAATTTTACCTAATTTTATTGATGGCATAGAATTACATTCATTTCCATCGAAAAGTGGAATTCAAATTTGGAACAATAAAGGTGCCGTAGTAAATATCATGGAAGGTTGCAATGGTATGGCCGTTTGGATTACTCTACTATCATTTAGTTTGGCATTTACTGGAAAATTAAAAACTTACTTATGGTTCCTTCCTTTAAGCTTTTTGCTGTTACAATTTGGAAATATTCTTAGATTGATAGCTCTAATAGAAATAAAAATTCAGAAGCCTGAATTGTTTGAAATATTCCATACCTATTTGTTTCCTGCTATTTTATATGCTTTTGCTTTTGGTTTAATGGTTTGGTGGGTTAAATTATCACAATTAAAGCTTCAAAAACAATGAAAATCAAAACAATTGGATTCTTGCTCTTTTTGATTGTTTTTAATTTCGCAATTCAGTCATTTAACTTTATAAATTTTAGCTTTTGTGATTTTTATACTTATCATCCAAATTGTTCTGGCATTTTTGATGTTATCTTGAATAAACTAGTTCGTTTGTTATTGAATTTTACTATGATATTACTGATATCAGGCAAAAATTTGAAAGACCTAAAAGACATCAATTATTTTATTCCAATTGGAATTACTGCACTAATAATTTTGGATTTAATTATATTTTTTCAAGCTGATGCTGGAAGATTAATTGTAATTCACAAAGTATTAAATCCTTTACTTTATAGCCCTTTAATTGTAATAGCATTAGCGGCATTTATGTTTGTTAATAAACCAAACAGCGAGAAATAAAAAACGAGAGATATGAGATTGGTTTCCTATAAATTGAATTAGAGAAAATCCAAACACCAATAAATTGAAGTGCTTATTTGATTTCGGCTAAATGGTAATTGTTTTTAATACCTCATTATCCTTGGGCTCAAGCCGCAAGGCTATTGAGGTATCAGACAGATTTTATTGATATCTATAATTTCTACCTAGCATTTAATTTAAGCCTAAAGGCAATGAAGTAGACTATTTAAAAATCATCTATCCAATAAAAATCAAACCAGAAATTTGTATTTCTCTTTTAGAATTTCAACGTCAAACATATTAGATTCAAACCATTCTCCATCTAAATGAGCTTGGATTAAACTACTACTTTGAATCTTTACTTTTTCAAGTTGTTTGTAGTTGATGAAAGGTAAATCTAAGTGTTTTCCTTTTTCAATAACAGGCAGATATCTCATTCGTTGAAACAAGGATATATTTTTAACCCAAGCGAATTCCAAAACGCCATCTTTTAAATCGGCATTGGGAGCAACTTTAAAACCGCCACCATAAGTACTTCCATTGGCAACGCTTAACATAAACATGGAATCCTTTATTTTTACATCTCCAAAATCAACTTCAATAACACATGATTTATGTGTAAATAATAAACTTAAAACAGTACTCATATATGCTGCTTTTCCAGAAAACCATTTTTTACCCAAACCAGATTTTACGACTTCACCATCAAATCCAATTCCTAAACCATTTAAGAAAATTTTTCCATTGCAAATGCCGGCATCAATAAGGCTGATATTGGTATTTTTAATTTTATCTAATTGTTGTTTCCAATTAGAATTTCCATATAAATGTTCGTAAAAATCGTTGCCAGTTCCTGCTTTTATTAACAAAACAGGAATTAAAACATCTTTATAAAAATTAAAAACATTTTGAATCGTGCCATCTCCACCAACAATTAATAAAAGGTCAAAATCATTTAGAGTTAATGGATATTCATTTTTGAAAGTTGTAACCAAAAACGATTTCTTAATTAAATAAGCTTTAATCTCAGGAATTAAATTTTCAGCATTCCCTTTACCAGCAAATGAGTTATATAAAACAGCAATTTTCTCAATCATTGATTCAAATAAGAGAATTTTATTGAAAAATGGAAAATTTGCGATTATAATCCATGCCGAATAAAAACAAAACACACTTGCTATTTTCTAACAAGTGTGTTTTGCAAAGTTCAATTTTAATAGACCCAATATTCAAAATACTAGACCATTATCCCCTAATAATCAATTTGTATTGAACTTTTTAATCCCGAGTCATGAAGAAATTTTTCTTTCTTCATCAGATTTATATCGCCATTCATCATGTCTTCAACCAATCCAGCTAAATCATATTTAGGCTCCCAACCCAATTTGGTTTTAGATTTTGTTGGGTCTCCAATCAACAATTCAACTTCTGTAGGGCGGTAGTAACGAGGATCAACTGCTACAATTTCTTGTCCTATTGTTAATTTACAATGTTCAAAAACTCCTTTACTTTTTAGTTTCTCTTCATCCAAACCTTGAACGAAACCGATTTCAGATTCAGCCTCACCTTTAAATCCTATTTCAATTCCAATTTCATTAAATGCCATTTTAATAAAATCTCTAATTGAGGTAGTAATACCTGTAGCTATTACATAATCTTCAGCTTTTTCTTGTTGCAAAATCAAATACATAGCTTCTACATAATCTTTAGCATGACCCCAATCTCTTTGGGCATTTAAGTTACCCAAATACAATTTATCTTGCAAACCAAATGCAATTTTACTAGCAGCTCTGGTAATTTTTCGGGTAACAAAAGTTTCTCCCCTATTTGGACTTTCATGGTTAAACAAAATGCCATTACAAGCAAACATATCATAAGCTTCTCTATAGTTTACTGTAATCCAATAAGCATATAATTTGGCAACAGCATACGGAGAGCGAGGGTAAAATGGAGTAGTTTCTGATTGTGGAACAGCTTGCACCAATCCATATAATTCAGATGTAGAAGCTTGGTAAATTTTAGTCTTTTTTGTTAAACCCAATAACCTTACCGCCTCAAGAATTCTTAATGTTCCAATTCCATCAGCATTGGCAGTGTATTCAGGTGTTTCAAAACTAACATGAACATGACTCATTGCTGCCAGATTATATATTTCATCTGGCTGAGTTTCCTGTATAATTCTAATTAAATTGGTACTATCTGTTAAATCACCATAATGTAATTTAAGTCTTAAATGTGTTTCGTGAGGGTCTTGGTATAGATGATCAATTCTATCAGTATTTAACAAACTGCTTCTTCTTTTTACACCATGCACAAAATAGCCTTTATTCAAAAGCAATTCTGCTAAATAAGCCCCATCTTGGCCAGTTATTCCTGTAATTAACGCAACTTTTGTCATTAAATTGATACTGTTTTATATGATTGAATATGATCTAAAAACCATTGATAGGTGCTAAAAATACCATTATTAAGTGGAATTTCATGCTTCCAACCTAATGCATGCATTTTGCTAACATCCATTAATTTTCTTGGTGTGCCATCGGGTTTTGAACTGTCCCAAATTATACTTCCTTTATGACCAACAACTTTTTGAATATTTAAAGCCAATTCATGAATGGTATTATCTATGCCAGTTCCAACATTATAAAGATTATCGGGAAGCACATTTTCTACAGCAAACAATACAGCTTTAGCTAAATCATCTACATGTAAAAACTCTCTTTTAGGAGTTCCTGTTCCCCATAAAACAACTTCTTTATGACCTTCAATTTTTGCTTCATGAAACTTTCTAATCATGGCTGGTAATACATGCGAAGTTGTTAAATCAAAATTATCAAATGGCCCATATAAATTGGTTGGCATTAAACTTACAAAATCTTTTCCAAACTGTTTTCTTATGGCCTCACAAGCTTTAACTCCCGAAATTTTTGCAATTGCATACCATTCGTTTGTTGGTTCTAATGCCCCAGTTAGTAATTCATTTTCACTCATAGGTTGATTAGCCAAACGAGGATAAATACAAGAACTTCCAAGAAAAATAAACTTATTTACTCCCAACATGTGTGAAGCATGAATAAGGTTATTTTGCATTTGCATATTATCCATTAAAAATTGATATGGATAAGTTTGATTGGCCATTATTCCACCAACTCTTGCAGCGGCATCAATTACTATATCGGGTTTATGAAATTTTATAAACTGCTCAACATCATGCTGATTTCGTAAATCTAATTCCTTGCTCGATAAACCAATGATTTGCTCATAACCATTTTTAATAAGATTTCTTTTGATGGCTGAGCCAACCATACCATGTTGACCTGCAACAAAGATTTTTTGATCTTTTTTCACTGTTTTAAAGTTTCGCTAGTAATGAAACCCAATTTGAGAATAGTTTTTAAATAATTTCTGTTTGAAAAATTATCGAATCAATAGCCAAATCAAGGTTCAATTTTGTTTTCAACTCTACTTAAATGTTTAGAAGATTGGGCCTTATATTTTTGCCGCTTCTTTTTGTAATAATTCCTTCTTTACAGGAACTACACCAATTTCTTCACAAACCAAACCGCCTGCTAAATTAGCAATACTTGCAATTTCTTTGTTTGAAAGGCCTAAAGCCAAACACAATGAAGCCACACTAATAACAGTATCTCCTGCCCCACTTACATCTGCAATTTTTCGGATATGTGCAGGAATGTATTCAAAATGTTCTCCATTGCTAATCATTACTCCTCTTTCGCTTAATGTAACCATGATATTTTTAATTTCCATGGTATTCATTAATTCAAGAACAGCCGCTTCAAATGAAACTTTATCAGATGGATCAACATCTTTTTTGAAACCTTCTTTTAGTTCTTTTAAGTTTGGTTTAAATAAATCAACTCCTTTATAATTTAAGAAATTTCTCTTTTTGGGATCAACTGCTACTTTTTTACCCAACTTATGTGCCTCGTTAACAATCTGTTCAATTAATAATTGTGTAATAACACCCTTGTCATAATCTTCAAAAATTACGACATCACATGCTGGCAATAAATCGTTTATTATTCTGTGACTCAATAAATAAGTATCGTATTCACTTAATGGTGTAGTTATCTCTTGGTCAATCCTCAACATTTGATGATGGTGAGCAATAACCCTGGTTTTAGTAGTAGTTTTTCTTTCTTTAGATTGAATAATTCCAGATAAACCAATATGTTGTTGTTCTAATAAACTTAAAAGATCTTTTGCTTCTGCATCTTCACCAATAACCGAACACAAAATGGGTTTTGCACCCAATGCTACTAAATTCATTGCTACATTTGCAGCGCCACCTAATCTATTGTCTTTGTGTGTAATAGCAACAACCGGAACAGGAGCTTCCGGTGAAATCCTATCTACGGTTCCCATCAAATAGGCATCAATCATTACATCACCAATAACCAAAACTTTTAATCCTTCAAATTTTGAAACGATATCTTGCATAAACTTCACGAATAAGGCTGCAATTTAGTTGAATTTAGAGAAAAATCTTCTTAGCAAAATCCTTAATTTAAAGCTTTGTATCTTTTTAATTAAAACTTACAATAGAGCCAATCTTTGTTTAAAAGATATTTAGTTAATATAATTCACATAAACCTGAATATCAAATAAATAAAAAAACGAAAATTAACATTAAGCCCTCAATAGTGATAGTATGATTTAGCTCAAAAATAATTTACAAAATAGATTTGAGCTTCTTTTTTTCATTTAAAGAAACTTTAGGATACCATTTTTTCAAATTTCAATTTATAAAAAGAATAAGGTTTCCTGTAATTCTAAGAGGAAAATCTGTTTTAATTTATTGAAGCGAAAATCTGTTTTTGATTACACGATTATCCCCAACTTTACCTAACAATAAAATTATCGAAACTTCATAGCTGATTACTATTCGTTAAAATCAAAAAAACACAAAAATGACTGATGAATAGAGTTATGTTTCCTGTAGTAAGTTCTTAAAATCCTGAAGGGATGACATGATTATAGAAAATAATAGTAAAGAAAACCACCCCCTAAGCCTGTTCCAGCGCGGACCAAAGGTCCGCGCTGGAACAGGCTTAGGGGGATTCGTTTCAAGCATTTTTCTATAAACATGTGACCACCTTCGGGGTCTTTAAAATCACTTAGCAGCGCAATTTAACATCAAACTACTTTTCGAATATGGCTCTCAAAACATTAACCAGATTTATAAAAAAATATTGGTGGTAAACATGCGGATATTCGAATTATTCTTTAAAATAATCAAACTAAATTCTCTCCAAATTGCTTTAGAATTGTTCGAAACCTTTATTTCATTATTTTGCAGATGTAATACTTACCGAAAATGAAGTTTATTTACTTACCAATTTCCTTTTTATTGCTTTTAATTTCCAACAATTCATTTGCTCAAAATGAAAATAGTGGAGTGCTTTTTTCAATTAAAAAATCAGCCGATATTAACTTATCAGAAATACCGGATTTGCCTGATGCCCGAATAATTTCTTTAGCACCAGCACCATTAAATGAAACAAAGCAAATTAAATTAGAACTAGATAAAAAAAGAGCAACATTCATTGCAAATAAACAATCAGCTTTGCAAAAAAAAGGTGCTGCTGCTTCTCCAAAATTGAGTAATAATTTTAATGGAAATGTAACTCAGGGAACGCCAAACGACAATGATTTTGCCATTTCAAACTCTGGTTTAATGATGAGTGTTGTGAACCAAAACATCAACGTATATAATGATACAGGCAGAATGGTTTTTGGAAGAACTTTACCTGCTATTGCAAACTCATTAGGCACTCTAAATAGAACTTACGATCCAAGGGTAATTTACGACCCTGACCAAGATAGATTCATCTTAGTTTTTCTTCAAGGTTCGAGCAGTGAAGACACTCGAATTATTGTTGGTTTCAGCAAAACAAACGACCCTACTAAAACATGGAGTTTTTACTCGGTTCCTGGTAATATTACCAATGATAGCACTTGGAGTGATTATCCTATTTTGTCGTTGAGTAAAGATGAGTTGTTCATTACAATTAATAGATTAAAAGACAATACTTTTTGGAAAAATGGATTTTTAGAATCCTATATCTGGCAAATTGATAAAATGAATGGCTTTAATTCTGATACAGCATTAACAACCAAAAATTACAATAATATTCAATACAATGGAAAGTCAATTTGGAGTATTTGTCCAGTAAAATATGCCCATCATTTAGAAGGACCTGGAATGTTTTTCTTATCACATCGCCCATCTGATTTAAGCAATGATTCGGTATTTGTTCATTATATCTCAAATACCATAAAATCGGGAAATGCCACTTTAACAACCAAAGTTTATAAAAATCCTATAGCTTATGGCTTGCAACCCAATGCACTTCAACCAAACGGCAAAAAATTGCAAACAAATGATGCCCGAGTTTTAAGCGCGATGTCGGTAAATGGAATGATATATTATGTTGGAAATACAATCGACCCAAACCTGTTTTCACCAGCAGTTTATTTTGGAAGAATTGAAGAAACGTGGACCAATCAACCAAAATTATTCGGACAAATTATCTCTTACGATTCACTCGACTTAGGTTATCCAAGTATAAGTTATGCGGGTTCTGGTCAAAATGGTGATCATAGTTGTATGATTACATTTTCACATGTATCAGCCAAGTATTTTCCAGGAACTTCGGTTGTTTATGTTGATAGAAATTTTAATATAAGCGCCCCATTATTTGTAAAAAAAGGTGAAGGAAGTATTGCTTTATTAGGTGATACTGTTGACAGATGGGGGGATTATACTGGAATCCAAATGAAATTTAACGAACTAGGTGTTTGTTGGCTAAATGGTTCTTATGGAAATGCAAATGGACAAAACAGAACTTGGATTGCCCGAATTGTAAACCAAGACCCACTTTTGGGTGTGAAAGAATTTTCAGAATTAAAGGATTTTAAATTGTATCCAAATCCAGCAAACGAGGAAATTCAGGTTCAATTTCATGCCCAAGAAAAAATGCTAGTAGATATTGTTTTATGCGATTTACAAGGGAAAGAAATTCAGATAATGAATAAAGATTGGGTAAAATCAGGACTTAACGAATTAAGAATGAATACCGGTTCAATTGAAAATGGCATGTATATTGTAAGAATTAGAAATCATGAAAAAACTATTTTCACTCATCGTTTGCTTGTTGCTCATTAGTTTGATTTTTTCTTGTAAATCAAGAACCAAACAAACTTCTAATCATCAAAAACAAAGCATTGAACATCCAAAACCAATTATGGAATCAAAAACAGATTCTTTGAAAAATTATTTGGATGAAGAAAGAGCAAGAAGATTAAAGAAATAAAAAAAGGCAATTCTAAATTTTAAACATTTAGAATTGCCTTTTTTTATGATTGAAATTTTAACGTCTAAAACTTCAATTCCAAATCTTCCAAAACTTTGTTTTGAAGAATATGCTCTTCAACAATCCTTTCTACATCTTCAACTTGTACTTTTCCATAATAGGTTCCTTCTGGATAAATAACTAAAGCTGGTCCATTCTGGCACGCATCTAAACAACCACTTCTTTGTGCTCTAACTTTTCCTTTTAAGCCTTTTTCGGCAATAACTTCTCTAAATTTTTCAACTAAAGCCATACCTGCAACTTCACCGCAGCAAGCTTTTCCTTCTGGCTTTTGATTAGCACAGATAAATACATGTTTTTCGAATCTCATTTTAATTTAACAATAATAAATGGCCACTGGTTTTATCTGGATTAATCCTTCTCATTCCAGGAGCCGGTAAATGAACAAAATCAGCTATTTTTAAAAGTGTTTTTACACTTTGTTTTTTTGTTTGAATGGCATTTAAATTCCAATCTAAACCAATTACAAATTTACGTTGAATTTGTCTATTGGTATTTAATCTTAATTGGTCTACTTCCGAAAAACCATCAACACCATATGCAATACCTAAGTTTAATCCCTTTGGCCAAAATTGCCTTTTATTTTTCGACAATAAATTATGCATATCAGCAGTTAGCCAATACATATGCCCATCGTAATCAGCCACAAATTTCCAGTTTTTAAAATTTACATCTCTGTAATATTGTGATGGAAAATAACCAAACTTAAATTTAAAATTATTCAGAAAAGGATATTGGTCTTGTAAAACCCCATAACCAACACCTAACAAATTGGCTACTAAATCTTGCGGAGAAAAATTATAGGAGCTATATCCATCACCAATTTCAATACTTAATGCCCAAAAAGCCGGCATTGCTATACTAACAATCCTTCTTGATTTCTTCGAAAATCTTCCATATTTCATCAACTCATTTATTGAATGATAATAAAAATATGAAGTAAAAAAATGCCCTACTTTATCAATTCCTAAACTATAATTATTGAGTCCACCATCTGAAAAAATTCGAAATTCATGGTAATCATCTTTCCACCACCAATGGTATTCCAAGATAGAACTTGCTGTTTGTTGTGTGATTAAGCCTGCGGCTATCCAGCGTTTTCTGGCAGCAAAAGAATCGTTTTCCAACTGGTTCAATTCATCACCAAACAAATTTTTGTTGAAGAATAAAACTACAAAAAGCAATAGAATTACTAGCTTAGAATTCTGCATAAATACCTGTACTTATTAAATTTCTATTGCTTTTATAAAATTGACCTCTTTCATCGGCTCCAGTAGTGAAATTTAATACAAGTCTTAATCGTTGTGGACTTAAGTGATTAAACTGATACGCTAAAAGAAGGTTATTTGTAGACCTAAAATCTAATTCACCTCTGAATTTAAAATCAGCCCCAACAATAAAACCACCTGGTTTTGTTTGATTTAAAAACGTTTGATTGATATTACACTCAAAACCTGGCTGAATGGTGATTTTTCCAGAATAATCTTCATCAGTTTTGAAATTGTAATTGATGATAAAATTATTATACAAATGATATTTATTTCTAATTCCTTTATAACTAAAACCAACCTGATGATAATCGCGGGCATAGTTTGTAAATGGATATTGTGCATTTGCAATGGCATCATCGCTTAAATGTTGCGAAGTATGGCCAGTTCCCAACCTTAAAGCCCAATTGTTGCTAAACTGATAATTCAAAAAAACATCAACATAAAAATCTGTATTTAAAACTGAACCATGGTTTACCGACCTTAACAAACCCATATAGGTAGAACCTGCAATTTCAAATTGAAAACGATGTTTTCCTCTATTAAAATTATAAACAGGAAATTGGCCTCCCATTGAACCAATGAATTCAGAAGCATTAAAATTTCTTTGTATCCCTAAACGATGAGCCCTTGTATCGGCAGCATATATTGGCACCAAATGGGATTCTTTATAGGTTTCAATAACTCTTAAATTTCTGTTTAAACTTTTAGAATCATTTCCAAAAGTTTTATTGAAGCACAAAAACAATAAGTACAAGATTACTAGTCTCATTTTCATCGAATGCAATTACGTTGATTTTTTTTGAATTTATTGTGTAAAAAAGATTAAAACTAGGCACTTTGTAGCTCCTTAAAATTGAATTACTTTCGCCCCAAAATATTGAATATATGTTTGGAAAACTTGGTGAAGCCAAAAAAATGGCTGAAGAAATGAAAGTAAAATTAGCTGCAATAAGTGTTGAAGGCACTGCTGAAAATGGAAAAATTAAGGTTAGAGCTAATGGAAACAAGGAAATTATTTCAGTAGAAATCGACCCAGAATACTTAAGTGTTGACAAAAAAGAAGAACTTGAGGATGTACTTGTAATTGCAATTGGCAGAGCTTTCGACCAAGCAAATGCAGTTTCTGAAGCCGAAATGAAAGCCATGATGGGAAGTATGATGCCTGGTTTAGGGAATCTATTTTCATAAATACAAAAACTGACATTGTAAAATCATTTACTTTTAGAACTAATTTCAATTTCACTTGTCAAATATGTAATTGAAAAAAACAAGTTTAAAAAGGTGCAAAGAATCTGAATAAAATCATCTGCATGATTCTTCAAAACAAATAAATTCGCATGTTTTTAAGAATTAGCAAATAGAAAATCATTAAATATATATGCAAACCAAAGCAAATCATCGTGACGAGTTCATCTATCGCCACATTTCACCAATGGCAAATGAAACTGAGGCCATGTTGAAAACCATCGGAGTAAGCAGTATCGATCAATTAATTGATGAGACAATTCCTGCTCATATTCGATTAAAACAAAGAATGAACCTCCCGGCGGCTTTAACAGAGGCTGAATTACTTGGGATGCTTCATGAAATTTCATCAAAAAATAAATTAAATACCAATTACTTAGGACAAGGTTACTACGGTACTTTAACTCCCGGAGTAATTTTGAGAAATATTTTCGAAAACCCAGGTTGGTACACGGCCTATACTCCATACCAAGCAGAAATTGCCCAAGGTAGATTAGAAGCTTTGTTGAATTACCAAACCATGATTATTGATTTAACTGGAATGGAAATTGCAAATGCTTCTCTTTTAGATGAAGGTACTGCTGCCGGTGAAGCAATGCACATGTTGTATGCAGAAACTAAAAAAGCAAATGCAAATAAGTTTTTCGTTTCTGAATTGTGTTTCCCTCAAACGATTGATGTTTTAAAAACACGCACAGAACCTATTGGTGTTGAATTGGTTATTGGAAACCACGAAACTATTGTTTTTGATGAAACTTATTTTGGTGCTTTGATTCAATACCCTGCTGGAAACGGTGATGTGATTGATTACAGCGCTTTCATGGGTAAAGCTATCGAACAAAATGTAATGGTTGCTGTTGCTGCCGATTTATTGAGTTTGACATTATTAACTCCTCCAGGAGAATGGGGTGCTGATGTGGTTGTTGGTTCTGCACAAAGATTTGGTGTTCCAATGGGATATGGTGGACCTCATGCTGGATTTTTTGCTACTAAAGATGCTTACAAACGTCAGATGCCTGGTCGTTTAATTGGTGTTTCTATTGATAGCCAAGGAAATACTGCTTTACGTATGGCTTTACAAACCCGTGAGCAACATATTAAAAGAGAAAAAGCAACTTCAAATATTTGTACTGCACAAGTATTACTTTCTATTATGGCAAGTATGTACGGTGTTTACCATGGTCCTAAAGGATTAAAAGGTATTGCTGGTAGAGTGCATGGATTGGCAAATACTTTAGCTAATTCTTTGGTAGAAAATGGCTTTAAATTAGTTAACAGAAACTATTTCGATACATTAACTTTTGAAATAGCTGATGCTAAAAAACTAGTTGATGCTTGTGTAAATGCTGATATAAATATTGCATTTGTTAACGAAAAACAAATCCGTGTTTCAATTGATGAAACACATACCATTGAACAAATTTCTCAATTGGCTTCTATCTTAACAGGTAAATCAATGAAACTTGTTCAAGCTGCTACTGTTGAAATTCAAGCACCAAGTTCATTTGTAAGAAAATCAGATTTCATGACTCATCCTGTGTTTAATTCATACCACAGCGAACATGAAATGTTACGTTATATTAAATCATTGGAATCAAAAGATTTATCTCTTTGTCATTCAATGATTGCTTTGGGTTCTTGTACCATGAAACTAAATGCAACTGCCGAAATGATTCCGGTAACAATGCCTGGTTTCGGACAATTACATCCTTTTGTACCAAGAAATCAAGCTACAGGTTATACTCAGATTTTCGAGGAACTAACTCATCAATTAAAAGAAGTTACAGGTTTTGCTGGAATTAGCTTACAACCAAATGCTGGTGCACAAGGTGAGTATGCTGGTTTAATGGTGATTCGTGAATATTTCAAAAGCAGAGGTGAATCTCATAGAAATATTGCTTTAATTCCTTCTTCAGCACATGGTACAAATCCAGCTAGTGCTGCTATGGCAGGAATGAAAGTAATTGTAACCAAAACTTTAGAAAATGGTTATGTTGATATTGAGGATTTAAGAGCAAAAGCTGAAGAACACAAAGATAATTTAGCTTGTTTAATGGTTACTTATCCTTCAACTTACGGAATTTTCGAAGAACAAATTCATGAAGTTTGTGATTTGATTCACCAAAATGGTGGTCAGGTTTATATGGATGGTGCAAACATGAATGCACAGGTTGGATTAACTAGTCCTGCAAATATTGGTGCCGATGTTTGCCACTTGAACTTACATAAAACATTCTGTATTCCTCATGGTGGTGGTGGTCCTGGAATGGGTCCGATTGGAGTTGCAGCACATTTGGTTCCATTTTTACCTGGACATGCAGTAGTTGAAATGGGTGGTGGAAACCAAGCAATGAGTGCAGTTTCTGCAGCTCCTTGGGGAAGTGCTTCTATCCTATTGATTTCTTATGCCTACATCAGAATGATGGGAACTGAAGGATTGGAAAATGCGACTAAATATGCAATTCTGAATGCCAATTATATCAAAGCAAGATTAGAAAACGATTATCAAATTTTGTATACAGGCAGCAAAGGAAGATGTGCCCATGAAATGATTTTGGATACAAGAGTTTTCAAAGCTACAACTGGAGTTGAGGCAGAAGATATCGCTAAACGTTTGATGGATTATGGTTTCCATGCACCAACAATGAGTTTCCCAGTTGCAGGAACCATTATGATTGAACCAACAGAAAGTGAACCAAAATCTGAATTGGATAGATTCTGTGATGCTATGATTGCAATTAAAAATGAAGTGAATGCAATTGAAAATGGTACTGCAGACAAACAAGATAATGTATTGAAAAATGCTCCTCATACAGCATCAATGGTTACAGCTGATGTTTGGGAACATGCTTATAGCAGACAAGAAGCAGCTTATCCATTACCATACGTTAGAGCAGCTAAATTCTGGCCAAGTGTAGGTAGAGTAAACAATACCCATGGTGATAGAAACTTGGTATGTTCTTGCTTACCAATTGAAGCTTATCAGAATTAAAAATTAAGTAGTAATTCTAATACAAGAAAGAGGCTGTCTCAAATGATGAAACAGCCTCTTTTTTATTTAAATAGGTACCTGACTGAAAATCTTTTATTCGATTCTTAGACACTTCATTTTTCCTTTTGAGACAAGCTCTTTTATGTTTGATTTTTATTATTAATAGAAACAACTACCTCACTATGTTCAATAACATGATTGGCAATCGCCCAAGCAGTGGCCTGTCCAATATTTTTAAATTCAAGCAATTGTAACATTGTAGCACGATATTGATCTACAGTATGTTTCTTTAAACCAATTAGTTCTCCAATTTCTGCAGTATTGTAACCTTTACAACTAAAATGAAGAATTTTTTTGTATTGTGGGGTTAACAATTGAATTCTTTTATCGACATCTAAACTAAATAATTTACTAATAGAAGTTTGATAACTCCAATCTGTAATTTTGTTTTCATCGAAATGCTTACTATCTGTTTCAAGATTAGATAATGTAGAAAAAATTATATCTTTATCTTTTCTGCAATATGAACTAACACCAATTTCTTTACTTTTTAACAAATCATTATGGCTAAAACCATGACTAATAATCAATATTTTACCAATAAACCCTTTCTGCATGAGCAAAATTGAAGTATCAAGCCCATTTAATAACGGCATATGCATATCTATTAAAAAATAATCACATTTAAAGTCTAAATTTTTTATGGCATCAACTCCACTATGGAAAGTCTTTATAACCGAATATTTAGGGTTAGAATTAAAGCAAGATAATACCAAATCTGTATCACTGGGATTGTCATCAATGAGGGTGATTTTTTTCATTTGCTATTTGCATAAATAGTAAATGATTAACAATTTTTCAACAGAACTTATTCTATTTTTCTTTTGAAATAGAACTTATTCTATTGAAATCGATGTTTTTTATCTTCAATTTTGGAATAAGTAATTTTCATATAACCTCATTGCGCATAAGGTTGAATGGAAAATTAAATATTTAAAATTTAACCCTTAAAGTTTTCAGCAGGTTTTGATTTATAAACCGCAAAAAAAATGAAAAAACTAATGTTAGTCTTAAGTCTATTCTTTTTTGTTTCTTCAATCTATGCGGTTCATGTAAAAATTGAAAAGAAAGACGGTGGTTTATGTGGTTACAAAAAAGTGACTGAAACACATACCGCAAATGGTCATGATTTGATATGTAGTGACCCTGGAAATGAAAAATGTATTTGGGAATATCCACCCAAAATGGTGGATGGTAAAACAGCTCAAAACATTATTGAAATTATCGAAAGGCAAATATCAAATGGATTTAGAGGGGGATCTCTTTTTATTGAAACTCTCAATATTAGAGTTCAAGTAAGTGAAGTAAGATTTAGTACTGATGGAATAGCAAGTTATGTTGCAGAATTTGACTTCTAAATTCATTAAAGTGGGTAGAATACTTATTTTTCTACCCATTTTATTTTCCTACCAATTAAAAGCAAAAGAGGTAGACACTTTAAGAAGTAATTTTATTAAAAAAATCGACCTACCAGTTAATGCTGAAGAGCAAATTTTATCTTACCTCAATAGAAATCTACTATTCGTAACCAGTAATGAAATATTACAAAATCAAAAAGTCATTTGGATGGTTGACTTAAATAAACCCAAATCTATATCTAAAATAAAATTTGATAAACCAATCAATTCAAAATACTCAATTACAGCTATTGGAGCATCTAATAAGAAAATAATTCTTATTTGTCATGATTCGATTTTAATTTATAAAATTGAAAAAGACCAAGCGAGTTTAATTTTTACAATGGCTAATACAAATAGCTTTTTGGAAGTTGAATTTAGTGAGAACAATAACATTATTGTTTTAAATAAATTATACAATTTTCATCCCAACGACCAAAAAATTTGTTGTCAATACTTATACTTAAAAGCTGATGACCTAGAGGAATTGGCAAATGACACAATTGAATATGGAGCAATTGCATATTCTCATCAAATACAAAAATGGCAAAATTTTAATTCTTGGCAAAACTATTCATTATTAGCATTAACAACTAAAAATAAAATATTAAGATTCAATAGGCTCCATCAGTTTGATACTATTTATTTGCCTATAAATGAGAAAGTACTGGTTCCTGATTCTCTCCTGCATTTAACCTTTAGAGGTAAACAACTAGTAAAGCACTTAATCTCTAATGACATAAATTATAATAGAATTGAAAAGATATTTGAGCGTAATGATACTATTATAGTTTCTGAAATTTTTCCAGGGAGTGGAAAGGACTATAGATTACTGACATATTGCTTTAAAATAAAAGGAATTTGGACCTTTAAAGAATTTATTTACAGAAATTCCAAAATTGGTCTAAATCTTTCATACAGCGAACCTACCTATGTTTACGACAATCAAGTATTTACAATTAATCAGAATTTAGTTAAGAATACTTGGAAAAGAAATAAATTCATACATAGTTTATATTTTTATGAACTTAAGCCATAAATATTCAATTTTATTGTTATTAAACTTTTTAATATTTCTACAATTAAAGAGTTATGGGCAAATTTTAAATCCAGATAGCCTTAATAACTTTTTTAGAACATCGTTATTAAATTCCAAAGGGAATGCCAATACAGACAACTTAAGTTTAAAATCTAATTTTAAGTTAGTTCTGTACAATAGTAGAAATTGTAACCAATGCTTTTTTAATATTCAAAAAGAAAAAAATGAGAAAGCATACTTAGTAGTATTACAGCCCACAAATGAAATATCAAGGTACTTATTCATTAAAAAATTTAATAAAGCTTACTCTGCTATATATTTCTTAAAAGATAGTTTTAATGCAGAATGCATCCCATTTCAGTTTTTAACTGTAATTCAAAACCAATCTCAAACGCCTATTGTAATAAGCTATAAAAAAAAAGTAAATGAATTCCAATTCTTACCATTTGACTCAATTTTCCGAGAATATAAAATTGGTCCTGAATTTTGAATTGGTAATGAAAAGTATTTAAGAATTAAATTTTTATAAAGCAATTTTTTAATGAAGTAAAAAATAGTCTAAAGTATTTTTATATTATAATGAATCTTAACTTGATCTTTAAACCCTTTTTGATATAATCACAAATTCCAAAATTTGAATAAATTGATTTTGACTCAGTATAACATATATACCTTATTGTCAAATAATTATTCTTTATCAGGTAGAAAATTTATCTAAAAACCCTTTCTAATATCTGAAACATAATTAAACACTAATCGGGGGTTTAAACCCAAATTGCACCGGGTTTAAACCCGGTGCTAATAATAAAAAAGGCGAAGATTTCTCTCCGCCTTTTTAAGTTAAACCGATAATTAAATTTAATGGTCTTGGGTTTTAACCCGTGGACCTATAAATCCCACCAAACTGGTTTAGTAATATCATTTTCAGCTGGTGCATTTGGATTGTACAAACGCTCATCTTGAACGGTTGGTAATCTGCGAGGAATTGCAGTAATTGAACCTCCTTCTGGATTTGGTGTAAGCGCAGGAATATTTGTTCTTCTCCAATCAGCATAAGCTTCAATTTGTCCAAACATGGCAACATATTTATGTGTCATGATTTTTTCCAAAGTAATTGTACCAGCAGTTTCAGCAGCCTGAGCAGCTTCAAAAGTTGCATCAGGACCACCTGTTACATCATTTATAGAAGCTTTTACTGCATCATTAAATGCTGTTGCAGCAGCTGCTTTATCTCCTTTACGGAAATTAGCTTCAGCTTCAACAAATAATAATTCTGTATACGAAACCAATGGGAAAGCAGCATCAGCACTTGCTAAATAAGGACCAACTTCAGATGCTTGATCATTAGCTACATTTGCAGGTGTACCATTGAAAGCACCACCTGAATCAGGTAAGCAATAGTAAGCCAAACGTGGATCACTCCAAGCGTTCATAATGTTCGTCATTGAAGCACCAGTAACAATGTAACCATCACGTTCAACAACAGTAAATGCATACCATTGGTTGTACTCATTACTATTTTGTCCGAATGTAGCATTGCAATTTGCAGAAGAAGCAGTGAAACCAGCAGCTTTAGCAGCCGCAACCGATGTTAAAGCAGAAGTTGCAGAACCTGCAGCATTCTTTTTGCTTAAACGATTATGGTAACGGGCTTTTAATGCATGTGCTGTAGCTAACCACATTTTTGCATCACCACCAAATACTAAATCATCGGCACCTGGTAACATAATGTTTTTATCTTCAGTTTTTGATAGATTCACTATAGCCTCATCAAGATAAGCTTGAATATCTTGAATTACTACTTCTTGTTTGTCGTAAACAGGAGTGAATTTTCCATCATTACCAAAACCTGCTTCTCTGTTTGGAACATCACCCCATAAATCTGTGGCTATTCCCATAAACATAGCCTGCATAACTTTAGCAATTCCTTGGTAATAAGGGTTTGCTGCACCTGCTTGGCTGTGTAATTTACGTAAGTTTACAATTCCGTTTGTATAGATAACTGTCCACTCATTTACATTATCTCCTTCTAAAATTGCATAATCATTCAAATCACGAGATTGGAATCCAACCCCAGTGGTTTGTTGAATCATCATGCTTGTTTGACGAGATAACTGACCATTTGCTGTAGCAAAATAAGCTACTTGTGTATTCGATAACAATAAGGCATTGGTTACGGTACTTGGACTGTTTGGACTAACATCGTAGCCTTCAACAAACTTTTTACAACCAGAACCAACCAATAATGCCAAAGCTAAAACGGTATATACGATCTTTTTCATAATTTAATTTCCTTTCTTTATCGTTTTTAGAAGTTGGCTTTTAATGAGAATGTGTAAGATTTAGTGCTTGGGTTATTGAAATAATCCCATCCACCAATATTTGAACCAGCACCAGTTAAACTAGTTTCAGGATCAACTCCAGTATAGTCTGTTTTTAACCAAAGGTTACGACCAACTATTCCTAATTCTAATCCTTTTACATATTTGCTAACTGTAGCAGGTAAAGTTGTGAATTTGTAGCTAATTCCTAAATCACGTAAACGAATCCAGCTACCATCTTGCATTGCATTTTCTGAAGCATAGTTTCCACCATCACCTTTGAAAGTTCTGAAATAGTTAAATGAAGAAATTGCGATATCGTTTGTTGTACCATCAGCTTTAACACCTTCGATGATATATGCTTTTTCGCGACCTTCAGCTGATTCTTCAGTATTACCAATTTGTTGTAAACGAGCCCAAGTTCCGTTCCAGATGCTTCCACCTTGACGAACATCTAATAAACAAGTTAAACTAACATTTTTGTAAGTGAATGTATTACGTAATCCACCAAACCAATCTGGATATGGATTTCCTAAATTTCCACGAACTGGATCAACTGTAGGTAAACCATTAGCTCCAATAATTAATTGGCCTGAAGAATTTCTAGCCCATTTTGTGCCATAAAATACACCATAAGGCTCACCAACGATTGCATAAGAACCCATACTAGCAAAACCTGCTTCAAGACTTAATTCTTTAACACCTTCAGCTAATTTTAATACTTCATTTCTAGCTCTTGTAAAGTTTAAAGAGATATCCCATTGGAAATCTTTCTTTTGAATTGGAGTAGCATTAATCAATAACTCAATACCTCTGTTTTCCATTTCACCTAAGTTCTCATAACTTTGGCTAAATCCAGAAGAAGGAGCTACAGGACGATAAACCAATAAATCGGTTGAACGTTGCACATAATAGGTAAAATCAAATCCTAAACGTCCTTCGAAGAAACGTAAGTCTAAACCAAATTCACGACCAGTATTACGCTCTGGTTTCAAGTTTGGATTTCCTAAAGTATTGCTATATCCGTATCCGTTGATACCAGTATAAGGGAATGACAAACCACCTGTAAATCCGTCTGTATAAGTACTTCTTACAAAATAAGTAGAAGTTCCATAAGCAGCAGGACTAATACCAGCTTGAGCATAAGCAATTCTTACTTTACCAAATGATAAAGTTGGGATTTTAACCAATTCAGTGAAAACCAATGAAAGATTTGCTGATGGATAAAAGAAATCGTTTTTAGCTGTTCCAAATGTAGAAGCAACCTCACGGCGACCAGTTACACCTAAGAACAAGTAATTTTGATAAGCTAAATTTAAATCAAAGAAATGCGCAAAAGTTCTAATAGTGCTATTTGCTTCACTTGCATAAAGATTAGCAGCATTATTTAAATTATAGTTTCCTGGTACACCTAAATCACGGCCACGACTAAATAAATCTTGGCTGTAACGGTGATTCATATTATTACCTAACAATAAAGAAGCTTTAAGATCTTTAGTGATGTCCTTTTTGAAGGTTACTAATAAATCTGAATAAACTTCATGAGAACGTAAAATATTATGATCTACTTCTCCACCAGGAGCATTATCTGGTGCCCATGAACCAACTGCAAAAATTTGCTTGCGCTCATCTGTCCAGAAATCTGTACCAATACGGTAAGTAACACTCATCCAATCTGTAGCATCATAAGTCATGTTTACATTACCTAAAACACGATTAACATCATCAACAAACGGATTTTCGTTCACTGTCCAATAAGGATTATCGTAGATAGTCATGTATGTTCTTTGTGTTCCATCAGGATTTTTAAACCCTCCATTTGAAGGATCCATTAACTTGTAGCTATTTGGAGCACGTAGCAAACCTAACATCACACCAGAAAGATTTGAACCATTTTGAGAACGAACACCACCTGAATTGATGTAATTAACTGTTCCACCTACACTCATTTTTTTGTTTAAACGAGTATCAGCAGTTAAACGAACTGTAGTTCTATTAAATTTAGTGTTTGGCACAATACCCGATTGATCTAATCTACCTAAAGAAACTCTAATTGATGAGTTTTCAGTAGTATTTGTGATAGAGATATTGTTATTATAAGCATATCCAGTTTGGAAGAATTCACCCATATTATCAGTAGGAGTAATTCCCAATGAATCTTTGGTTAAATTACCCCAGCTTTGAGGAGTAATTCCTGGGCGATAAATACCAGCCGCATTTGAGCCAGATTTATCAGCTTTTAAAGTACCACCACCAGTACCTTGAGAGTACTTCATTTGTAGTTTTGGCAATTTGTTTACCTGTGAAATTTCGGCAGAAGTACTAAAATCAACAGAAAAAGATTTTGCACCTTTTTTCCCTTTTTTAGTTGTGATGATAATTGCACCAGCACCTGCACGAACTCCATAAAGAGCAGCAGCAGCAGGGCCTTTTAAAATGTTCATACTTTCAATATCATCAGGATTAATATCAACACCACGATTGGAATTGTTTACACCTGATAAATTTGAATTGAACGGATTATCACCAGCCGTTGATTGGGTTGTGCTATTATCAATTGGCACTCCATCAACCACAATTAATGGCTGATTTTCTCCAGTGAAAGTAGCATTACCACGAAGTAAAATCTTAGAAGAAGCACCAGGAGTTCCACCCGATCCTTGAACCAAAACACCCGCAGCTTTTCCTGATAAACCTTGAATCATGTTTTGCTCACCTGATTTACGAAGTTCATCACCACTCACTTTTTGTTGAGAGTAACCTAAGGTTTTGCGCTCGCGCTCAATTCCAAAAGCTGTGATAACAGTTTCATCAAGTTTTACGACATCCTGACCCATTTTTACATTGAGTTCAGATAATCCTGCAATACTTAATTCTTGGGTTTTCATCCCAACGGCTTTAACTAATAAAGTTTGGGCTGATGCTGGAATTGTGAGCGTATAACGCCCATTTACATCAGTTGCCGTTCCAATTGAAGTTCCTTTAACAGAAACAGAGGCTCCAATAATAGGCTCTTTACCGTCAGTTACCTGACCAGTAATTTGCCTGTTTTGAGCCGACACCGCAGCAATGGACACCATCCACGCCAGCAGTAGCGAAAGTAATTTTCTACTCATAAGCACTTAACATTTACATAAACTAAGGTAGTCAAGCACTTAATAAAAAACAACAAAAAAATTACACAAGTGGTGATACAACTGATTTATAATTGCTTATCTTACGGCCGATACTTAGAAATCTTCAATATTTCGTCCCAGTTTTTATTCATCATCAAAGCTTCCAAACTAATGTTTGATTCGTTCTCCATATAAGCTTCAATAATTTTATAGCCAGCATAAACTCCAATTGCTGGTGAAGATTCAGCGGGAACGCCTGGTGCTGAGGTAAATGGACCATCATTAAAATACCTCATATATTGAGGAATATCTTGAGAAAACAATAACTTTTCTTGAATAAAATGCGCCCAAATCATCGATTCGTTCTCTTTACACCAATCTAATTGTTTTTGACTGTATCCAAAAATTAAACTATCGTGAACATTTGGTAATAATTTCTTTGTAAAGTATTTCAACTTGCCTTCAAATATCATCATTGCAAGAAATCGCTTATCTGTTAATTGAGATTCAAATTTCCCAATTGCTAAAGCTTTTATAGTATTTGCAATCATGTATTCTCTTCTCAATTTCATGTACATAAATTCAGGAAACTCCAATGCTGGATAAAGTGCATATTTATCGCCCAAATACATATCCAAACCAATACCAATTATAGTATCATATGTAACATGAGCATATCCAAACTCTGTTAAAAAACTCACAAATTTCACCTTGTTGGCTTTAGGAAATTCAGCATAATAAATTTCCATTGCTTTAGTTAATTCTTCCTCCTCATTACTTAAATCAGGAAAAACACTATCAACTTCATGTTTTAATTGGCTAATTGTTGGATAAGTTATAAATGCAGTTAAACCTCTTTGAAAATTATCAGAAATTTCATCATGTGGAATATTGATTAAATCAGTACAAAAACTGCGGTAAAACAAGCCATACTTTAAAGCCAATTGGTTAAAATGAGCTTGATTAAGCCCCGTTGTTGAATCAAATAATTCCTGCTCAAACCTTTGTATTTGAATACGATTAGTCTCCTTTTTTGGAAATAAGTTACATGAACTCATCACCATAAATATTCCCATTATAAAAAAAGAGAAAAGAGATACTTGTTTATTTTTACCTTTGAATAAATCCATCTTACAAATTTATGAAATTGAATTGTATAAAGACGCTCCTTCTTTTGTCTACATTTAGTAGCTATTTGAGTTGCTTTGCTCAAGAAAAGGAATTAAGCGCAGGTTTCAAAATTGAACCACTAATTAATTGGTCGAAATCTGATAGCAAAAATATAGCTGGTAAAGGAGGGAATTTCGACTTTAGTTTCGGGGTAATTATCAACAAGAATATTGGCGATAGAGTTAGTCTTAGCTCTGGGTTAAACATGAGTTATATTAACCCAAGTTTTACATTGAAACAAGCAAATCTCTCTCATAAAACCATCACAAATACTTTGGTTGAAAATGCTGTTTTAGACTATCATTTAAGGTATGTTGATTTGCCTTTAATCTTACAAACATCAACAAAACCTAATAACGGATTAGCTTATATGGGTGAATTTGGTTTGATGGCTGGATATTTAATTCGTTCAAAGTTTGATTTTACTTCTGATAAACTCGACTTGGTAAATGTTGATGTTGATAGTCCTGAAGAACAAGATAAAATTACTTTAAGTGAAATTGGTACTTCAAACAATTTTGATATTGGCATTAACAAACTTAGATTCAATGGTATTCTGGGTTTAGGTATCAAAAAAGAAGTTATGGATGAATCTGAAGTTCAAGCTAGTCTTAGATATAATTTCGCTATCAGATCGTTTCCTTCTGAAGAAAAATGGAAAATCAACAACAACAATATCTCTATTAATTTAGCCTTCATTTTTTAATTTGTGAAGATTTCTTTAGCTCAAATCAACTACCATACTGGTAATTTTAACAGTAATACAGAAAAAATAATTGAAGCAATAAAAAAAGCTGAATCAGAAAAGTGTGATTTAGTTGTTTTTGCTGAACTTTCAATTTGTGGTTATCCTCCAAGAGATTTACTTGAATTTAATGATTTTATAAAAGAATCTCTTTTATGTGTTGAATCAATTGCAAGTCATTGTAAAACTATTGCTGCTATAGTTGGTGGACCTTCATTTAATCCCAATAAAGAAGGAAAAGATTTGTTTAATTCTGCTTTCTTTTTATCTGATGGAAAAATTCAGCAAGTAGTCCATAAAAGTTTATTACCTACTTATGATATTTTTGATGAATACCGTCATTTTGAGCCCAATAAGGACTTTAAAATCATTGAGTTTAAACATCAAAAAATCGCTTTAACTGTATGTGAAGATCTTTGGAATATTGATGAAAATCCAATGTACCAAAAGGCTCCAATGGAAGATTTGATTCAGTACAATCCTGATTTAATTATCAATATTGCAGCTTCTCCTTTCTCACAAACTCAAATAGAAAAACGCCATCAGATTTTAAAAGCAAATGCTTCTAAATACCAATTACCATTATTTTATGTAAACCATGTTGGAGCCCAAACTCATCTAATTTTTGATGGTGGTTCATGTGTTATTGAAAGTGATGGAAATATTTTTGAGGAACTAAATTATTTTGAAGAAGACCAAAGAAATTTCAACTTAATTGATGGTAAATTAAGCTCTGAAACCGGAATCAAAAATCACCCTAAAAAAGAAAAATACGATTTTATCGAAAAAGCGCTTGTTTTAGGAATCAAACAGTATTTCAACAAACTAGGATTTACTAAGGCAATTCTTGGTTTATCTGGTGGAATTGATTCTGCTTTAGTAACATATTTGGCAAGTCAAGCACTAGGAAAAGAGAATGTACTAGCAGTTTTATTACCTTCCCGTTATAGCAGTGAACATTCTATAAATGACTCCTTAGATTTGGTTAAAAATCTTGGAATCAATCACCATATAATTTCAATTGAAGATACATTTAATGCAATTGAAAATACACTAGAACCATATTTCTCAGGCACCAAAATTGGCATAGCAGAAGAAAATATTCAATCAAGGTCTAGAGCCATTTTATTGATGGCTTTGAGTAATAAATTTGGTTATATATTATTGAACACTTCAAACAAAAGTGAACTTGCTGTTGGTTATGGGACTTTGTATGGCGATATGTGCGGAGGATTATCAGTAATAGGAGATTTATATAAAACTGAAGTATTTGAACTATGTGATTTCATTAATAGAAATGAAGAAATCATTCCAAATAACATCTTAACTAAACCACCATCAGCTGAATTAAGGCCTGACCAAAAAGACAGTGATAGTTTACCTGATTACAAAATATTGGATGAAATTTTATTTTCATTTATAGAAGAAACAAAGGGTAAAGAAGAAATAATTGCAGCCGGATTTGAACCAGAATTGGTAAAAAGAATTTTAAGAATGGTGAATATGAATGAATGGAAAAGATGGCAAGCACCACCCGTTCTCAGGATTTCGCAGAAATCATTCGGCCCAGGACGAAGAGTTCCGATTTCGGGTTTTTATCCATTTTAATTGTTTGTAGCACCGCGATTTATCGCGGTGTAAAATCATGCACTGCGATGAATCGCGGTGGTACAAATACAGTGTGAGTTTGGGTGTGAGTGTGGTTTTGTCGCGGGGTAAAAATAAATATCCCGATTGTAGCAACGCCATTGTAGCACTGCGATTTATCGCAGTGAAATACAGTGTGGGTTTGGGTGTGAGTGTGGTTTTGTCGCGGGGTAAAACATGCATCCCGATTGTAACAACGCCATTGTAGCACTGCGATTTATCGCGATGTAAAATCATGCACCGCGATGAATCGCGGTGGTACAAAAACAGTGTGAGTTTGGGTGTGAGTGTGGGTTTGTCGCCGGGTAAAAATAAACATCGCAATTGTAGCATCGCAATTGTAGCACCGCGATTCATCGCGGTGTAAAAACCAGCACCGCGATTAATCGCGGTGGTACAAGAACAAACCATGCAATTTTGCCATTTGTTCATTGGTTCCCAAAACAATCAATTTGTCGGAATTGAGCAGATTTTTGTTCATATCGGGATTTACTTCATAGTTGCCATCCGACTTTTTTAATCCAATTACATTGGCGTTTGTTAATTGTCGAATGCCTAATTCTTTGATAGTATCTCCTTTTAAAACGGTTTTTAATTTTTCCACTGAAAACTCTTCTAATAAAACATCAGCTCCAACTTGTCCCGATATGATATCAATAAATTCTTTTACATCAGGTAGAACGATTAATGATGCCATATGAGCTCCTCCAATTCTATCAGGCATTATGACATTATTGGCTCCTGCCCTTTTCAATTTATTACATGAAGTATTGGAGGTTGCCCTGCTAATAATTGTAAGATTTGCATTTAATTCTCTAGCTGTTAAAACTACATATACATTATCTGCATCGGCCGGTAAAGTGGTAATTAGTCCACGTGCTTTTTCAATTCCAGCATCAATTAGGGTTTGGTCATGAGTAGCGTCATCAACCAAATAATAGGGATTTTCTGTTTCGTCTAAATAATGATCTATTAGCTCCTTTTTACTTTCAACAACAACATAAGGAATATTATTTTTCTTTAATGTTTCGCAGGCTGCTTGTCCGTTTCGGCCAAATCCACAAACAATTACATGGTTCGATAATGTTGTTATTTTTCTTTTCATTCTGTGTAATTTTAGATTTTCAAAAAATTGTCCTTCAAATAAAAAACGACCAATTAAAGTAATAGCATAAGCAAACACTCCCAAATTGGTAATGATTAAAAAAATTGTAAATATTCTACCTACGCTTGATAATGGAATAATTTCACCATAACCAACCGTCGAAACAGTTATAATTGTCATGAACAATGCATCAAGAAAACTTGCATTTTCAATGAGCATATAACCAACAACCCCTATTGTAATGGGAACTAAAATCAATAAGAGTATAAATATGAAACGATATTTTAATCTGAGGTTTTCCAATAAGTCAAAGTTAAAGGAATGAATGAGGAGTAAAAATGACTTTTCCCCTAAATCAAAATTAATATTTAGTTGAAAAGGAAATCTAGGATAAACATATATTTGCAATTCATTTTTAAACTAAAAAAATACAAAATATATGACAATGTTAGTAGGTAAAAAAGCACCTGTATTTAGTGCAGATGCTGTTATTAATGGTGGTGATTTTGAAGAAAACTTTTCTTTAACACAATACATCGGAAAAAAGCATGTTCTATTTTTCTTTTATCCTTTGGATTTCACATTTGTTTGTCCAACAGAAATTATTGCTTTCCAAGATAGAATCGCTGATTTTGAAAAAAGAGGTGTTCAAGTTGTTGGTTGCTCAGTAGACAGTAAATTCAGTCATTGGGCTTGGTTAAATACTCCAAAAAATGATGGCGGAATTCAAGGTGTTGAATACCCATTAGTTGCTGATATCAACAAAACAATTTCAACAAATTATGGAGTTATAGCTGGTCATTATGATTACAACGAATCAAATGAATTAATCTGGGTTGGTAATGGTGGTGAAGCTGCTGTTGCTTACAGAGGTTTGTTCTTAATCGACAAAAACGGAATTGTTCGTCACCAAGTAGTAAACGATATGCCTTTAGGTAGAAATATTGATGAAGCATTAAGAATGATTGATGCTTTACAATTCTTCGAAGACAAAGGAGATGTTTGTCCTGCGAATTGGGAACAAGGAAAAGATGGTATGAAAGCAACTGCTGAAGGTGTTGCTGATTATTTAGGTAATCATTAATCTAAATTAAAACTAATAATAAGGCTTGTAGAGTTCATCTTTACAAGCCTTTTTTGTTGATTTTAATTCAGTTCTAAAATCTTATAAATTTCGTTAAACTGACTAATTAGATTAGAAGCGGTTACTCGTAAAATTGAGTATTTCGGATGAACTGGGCCAGTGATTCCGGATTCAACTGAGCCACTCAAATTGGATAAAAAATGCAATG
>JBIMKP010000015.1:0-90620 GCA_051861545.1 Bacteroidia bacterium
ATATCTGGGAGAAAATATTTTTTCAAGATTAACTTTGGCAGTTGCAAAAAGTTACTGGTAAAGAAGCGGATATTCGTTGAGGATTTTTTAAAGCAAAACAATTTTCAAACTGGTAATTTATTAAGAATTCAAGCTCAAGTTAATTTCTAAAATGAATAAAAATGAAAGATGATGCTGGTAGTTTTTTAAGATTTTTGAGCCTGTTAAAATTGCTAAATCATCCTTTAAATACAATTACAATATCTTATTTTAATAATTAAATAACTGATTTAGATGATATTATCATTGGTTTGCAATATGGATTACCCCAAAATACAAAACCTGAAGTTTTAAAGATTTGAGATAACTCTTATTGAAGTTATTTTATTTCTTAGCTATTAGAATTCTTTATGAATATCAAATGAATCGCACAAAAAAAAGGCTGTTTCGAATTGAAACAGCCTTTTTTTTGCGATTTATATAATTATTTGATTAAGGTCATTTCCCCAACTATATGAGGAGCACCGCCTAATTTGTCAATTAAGAATAATACATATCTAATGTCAACATTGATAGTTCTTTTGTATTTTTCATCAAATACAATATCACCACTCATTGCTTCCCAGTTGCCATCAAAAGCTAATCCGATTAGTTGACCTTCTCCATCAATTACCGGACTTCCACTATTACCACCTGTAATATCATTATTGGTAATAAAAGCTACAGGTAATTTACCATTTGCCATTTTATACTGACCAAAATCTTTTGCATTATACAAATCGATCAGTTTTTGAGGCGCATTAAATTCAAAATCAGCAGGATTGTATTTTTCAATCACACCATCAAGTGTTGTATAATATTCAAAATGAACAGCATCTTTGGGGTCGTAAGCCTGAACTTGACCGTAAGTTAATCTTAATGATGAATTAGCATCAGGGTAGAAAGTTTTTTCAGGCATCATTTCAATTAAACCTTTAATGTAAGCTCTTCCTTCCGGACCAATTGCCGCATTAAATGCATCAACTTTTGGTTTGAAATTTGTTAAATAGTTGGTGTAAAATCCATCAACTAAAGCATAACAAGGGTCTGCTTTTAGTTTTTTAAGACTCGGATTCTTAATGAATTCTTCATAAGTTTCTTTTGTTCTAAAAATACTTTTTGCGAAAACCATCGCGGCATAAGCTCTAAATTTCTCAGAATTAGTTTTTCCTTTTGATTTTAAAATTTTAGCCATAATTGCTGGATGTTGGTCGGCAGGAATGTTGTTATAATACATTTCTAAAATCTGCGCTAATATTTTCTCATCAGCTTTAGGGAAAAATGCAGCATAAGCTTCTTCAGTTGCAGCTTGAGAACTTGCTAATGCTTTTTTTACTATTGCAGCAGTGTCTTTATTTTCTTTCAATGCACCTGCATAAGGAAACAAACTTGATGCTATTCCATTCATACTTACTCCTAATATACCTTCAATAAGGTAAGTTCTTTGAAGTGCATATGGTTTATAATCAGCATAAGCTTTATCTACATTGTTTAAAACGTTTTGGTATTCAGATTTTCCACTAGCAAATTTTGCAAAATTTGCTTCCATGTTCTTTTTGTAATCATAAACCTTTAAACGTTTCATTTGCTCGGTTTGACCAATAAAATATTTCCAATAGTTTGCAACCGATGCGTAATCAGCAGATAAAACGAGTCTATCGCTAACGTTTTTATCCATTACTTCTTTCCAAGCTTTAAGTCTAATATCTCTTAAATTAACAATGGTAGGATTTACTTTTTCGATTGCTAAATCGATTCCTTGAGAGAATTCATATCTATTTGTTCTTCCTGGGAATCCCATAATCATTGCAAAATCTCCCTCTTTAATACCTTTTATATTAACAGGTAAATGGTGTTTTGGTTGGTAAGGAACATTTGCTGTAGAATAAGAAGCAGGTTTATTTTCTTTATTAGCATAAATTCTGAACATACTAAAATCGCCAGTATGTCTAGGCCACATCCAGTTGTCGGCATCTCCACCAAATTTTCCAACAGATTGCGGAGGAGTTCCAACTAATCTGATATCAGTGAATTTTTCAAAAGTAAAAAGATAATAAGCATTTCCTTTGAACATTTCTCTTACTTGTGCCTCATAATGAGTGCCTTTTGTTGCTTCATTGCTTAATTTTTTGAAGATTTCCTGAAGCTTAGCAGGTCTGTTTTTTTCTTCAACATCTTTTAATTCTGCTAAAACTTTATCACTTACGTCTTCTATTTTTTGAACAATAGAAACCCACATTCCGGGTTTAGCTCTTTCTTCACCTTTATTTTTAGCCCAAAAACCATTGTCTAAAATATTGTCTTCTTTTGTTGATAATGAAGCAATTGCATCATATCCACAGTGGTGATTGGTTAAAACTAAGCCCTCTTTAGATATAATTTCGCCAGTGCAACCACCATTAAACCATACAATTGCATCTTTCATTGAACTGTTGTTCACATCATACAATTGTTCTGCTGTAAGTTTTAGGCCTTTGGCCTTCATTTGTTCGTAATTGTATTTCTTTAATAAGAGAGGAATCCACATTCCTTCATCTGCTTTAACTGTGTTTAAAAGCACAAAACTCATAAGAAATAACAAAGAGTAAATTTTTTTCATATTTAGAATGATTGAAGCGACGAAAGTAAAACTTTATTTAATCTATTGAAATGCTTTTTGATAAAAGGATTTTTATCAGCCTAACAATTTGTTTAGAATTACTTAATATTGGAAATCTTATCCGCATAAGTATACTTGCGGTAAGTAATTACCTATGTTTGGTTTAGATACTTCTATTACAATCCTTTTATTGCTGTGTTTGCTGGCAGCAGTAATTTTTGAATTCATCAATGGATTTCATGATACAGCGAATGCTGTTGCTACAGTAATTTATACAAACTCGCTAAAACCTTGGTTTGCTGTTGTTTGGAGTGGAATTTGGAACGCCATTGGTGTATTTGCCGGTGGAATAGCAGTTGCAATGGGTATAACTAATTTACTACCCAATGAAGTTCTGCTAGATACAAATATTTACCATAACGTAGCCCTTATTGCTGCTTTATTATTAACCGCTATTATCTGGAATTTAGGTACTTGGTATTTTGGTATTCCTAGTTCCAGCTCTCATACTTTAATTGGCTCAATCTTGGGAGTTGGCTTGGCTTATTCTTTTATTGGAACCGATGTAAATACTTCATATGTGAATTGGGGAAAAGCGAGTGATATTGGTTTAAGTTTGTTATTATCACCCCTTTTGGGCTTCAGTTTCGCAATTTTGTTAATGTATATTATGCGGCAATCTATTAAATCTAAAGTTATTTTTAGAGAGCCTGCCACTAATGCACCTCCGCCATTTTGGATAAGATTAATCTTACTTTTAACCTGCACAGGAGTTAGCTTCTCTCATGGTTCTAATGATGGGCAAAAAGGTGTTGGACTTGTTATGTTAATTTTGATTGCAATTGTTCCGGCACGTTTTACCTTAGATTTAAGCAAAAATCCATCTGAAGTTAAGGGTGAATTAGCTACTATTCATTCAATACTTTACAAAGTTGATAGCACAGATCTTAGCACCGAGGAAAATTTTGAATTGATTAAAGCTAATAAATATTTAACAGATTTTGAATCCAAATTGACCAACCAAGCTACTTTTTTAGATTTATCTCATGAAAGTAAATTCGAGATTCGAAAAGATTTAGTAATGATGGGTAAATCAATTAAAAAATTAATTGAAAGTAAAAATGTTAATTTAAGTGCTAACAATAAGGAAAAATTAAAAATATCAACTCAAAAGGTTAAGGCCATTACCGAATATGCCCCGGATTGGGTTATTTTAATGATTTCATTGAGTTTAGGCTTAGGAACATTAGTTGGCTGGAAACGAATTGTAACTACAATCGGCGAAAAAATAGGTAAACAGCATTTAACATATGCGCAGGGAGCCAGTGCCGAAATTGTTGCAGCAAGTACTATTGGTTTTTCAACCTGGCTTGGTTTACCTGTAAGTACTACACATGTATTGTCTTCAGGTATCGCAGGTAGTATGGTTGCCAGTAAAGGGATTAAAAATCTTCAAACTAAAACCATTAAAACGATTGCTCTTGCATGGTTATTAACCCTTCCTTTTAGTATTATTATGTCTGGTTTATTGTTCTTATTATTCAGAGCAATTTTATAATTCAGTATTTATTTTATAACAAGAAAGGCTGCAAAATTATTTTGCAGCCTTTCTTGTTATAAATCTAAATTTATCGCTTGATTATCTTCGATTTAGCCTAATTTTTCTTTAGTAAAATATGTAATATCAATGAGGTATTTCTTATTTGGTTTTCTTATCTGCTTCACCAAAATTCAACCAGATATACATTGTTTTATAATCTAATAATCGGCATTTATAATTCGATATTCAGAGTCAAATCCAATCATATTTAATTTTGAGTTCTGAAACCCTTTGCCATTTGGTTTTTTCCTGATTTGAAATGTTCCTCCGATTAATTTTTGACGTTTATTAAAGTTATCAGGGATAACTGTTCCTCCATTTTCTGCTAAGTGAATCAGAAAATAAATTACCTGATCATAACCGGAAACTGCAAATTCATTGGGCTCACAAGCATATCTTTCAAAATAATGTTCAATAAATTGTTTTCCAATTGGTGACTCAGAATCCATGAAAAATGGGGTAATTATTTTGGTATTTAGTTGATACCAGGTTTGAGCATTGATGTTTTTAAAGTTTAACCATTTTTTGTTCCCATATACGTAAATATCAGTAAATTGATTTGTGTCTGATAACATTCTTAATGCTCCATTTACTAAATATTCGTTATCTGAATCAATAATTACATGGTGACTTCGGCCTAATAAAAAGTGATTTTTGAATTCATTGTATCTGGCCAATTCCATTGATTTAATTGTGTATTGAGGGAATTTACTTTTTAATGCCAGCATCCTGTTGCTTATAACTTTTTCATTTTTCCCTTTCCCATATAGAATAATAATATTGGCTTTTTCCTCACCACTTAATTTCAATTTTTCAAGAAAAATATCAGCATAATTATCTAAATCCGGGTTTACGCTAATTAAATATGGGTCATCAACTTTACTTTTGGTCATGGTAAGTAAAGGTGATACATGATAAATTTTTGCTTGTGAAGAATAATTTGCCATCATTTTTTGGGCTTCAGATACAACGGGTCCGAAAATGATATCAGCATTTAAAACCTGATTTTTTTTCAATATTTGTTTGAATGTATTTGAATCATTTTTGGTATCATAAATACAAACATTTACCGGAATCCCTAAATTCCTTAAGCTATCAAGACCAATTTCAAGTCCTTGATAATATTCTCTGCAGGCATTACCCAAAATAGCTTTTTCACTATTCGGATTTTTTAAAAGTTCTTTGCTACAAAAAGGCATAATAACTGCAACCTGAATGGTATCAGTTGTATACTGTTTTTTATCGGCAGCAAATAAATTTGTCCCAACTATTAAAAGTAAAATAAATATTTTTATTGATTTTAGGATTTTACTCCCACTCAATAGTTGCTGGTGGTTTAGAACTGATATCATATACAACTCGGTTTATTCCTTTAACTTCATTTATTATTCTATTGGCAACATGTCCCAGAAAATCGTGGGGTAGGTGACAAAAATCTGCAGTCATACCATCAACGGAAGTTACTGCTCTTAAGCATACTACGTGTTCATAAGTTCTTTCATCACCCATAACACCAACTGATTGAACAGGTAAAAATATTGTTCCTGCCTGCCAAACATTCTGGTATTGATTTTTTGATTTTAACTCCGAAATAAAAATATGATCAGCTTCCTGTAGAATTCTAATTTTTTCATGAGTAATGTCCCCTAAAATTCTGATGGCTAAACCCGGTCCAGGAAATGGATGGCGTCCCAAAATTATAGGATCAATTCCTAAAGCAGCTCCAACATTTCTCACTTCATCTTTAAATAGCATTCTTAATGGTTCTACTATTTTTAAGTTCATTTTTTCTGGTAATCCACCTACATTATGATGTGACTTGATTGTAGCTGAGGGGCCTTTAACACTCACACTTTCGATAACATCAGGATAAATTGTGCCCTGAGCTAACCATTTGATTCCGGTTAATTTATTTGCTTCATCATCAAAAACTTCAATGAAGACTCTTCCAATGATTTTTCTTTTTTGCTCCGGGTCTGATACACCTTTTAATTCACTAATGAATCTTTCTTTTGCATCAACTCCAATTACATTCAACCCCATGTTTTTATATGCATGAAGTACTTGTTCAAATTCATCTTTACGAAGAAGTCCATTATCAATGAAAATTCCGGTAAGATTAGTGCCTATTGCATTTTTTAACAAAATTGCGGCAACAGATGAATCTACTCCTCCAGATAAACCTAGAATTACTTTATCATTTCCGATTTTTTGTTGTAATTCATTCGTTGTTGTTTCAATGAAATGGGCAGGATTCCAATTTTGGGACAATTTTGCAACCTTTGATATAAAATTATGCAAAATGGTTTTTCCATCTGTGCTATGAGTTACTTCTGGGTGAAATTGAATTCCATAAGTATCTTCTCCTTCAATTTTAAAAGCAGCACATTTTACACTTTCAGTACTAGCAATTATTTGAAAATTACCTGGAATATCTTGAATAGTATCGCCATGACTCATCCAAACTTGGCTGTTTTTTTCAACATCATCAAATAATACCGATTCATTTATTTCTGTTAATAATGCTCTTCCGTATTCTCTAATTTTAGATGGTACAACAAAACCTCCATTTGATTGTGCCATATATTGAGCTCCATAACAAACTCCTAATAATGGTAGTTTTCCTCTGTAAACACTTAAATCTATTGAAGGTAATAATCCATCACTAACACTATAAGGACTACCACTTAAAATTACGGCTTTGGTAGATTCATCTAATTCAGGTAGGTGAGTGCAAGGGTGAATTTCAGAATAAACATTCAATTCACGCAATCTTCTAGCAATTAATTGGGTGTATTGTGACCCAAAATCAATAATAAGTACTTTTTCTTCCATCATGTGACTGCAAATTTCACTATTTTTTGCGAGTAATTTTTAAATCCTGATGAGTAGTGTAAAACAAATTGAAATTTTGGAGTTTATTTCTGAGGCCCAAAATGGCTATATCCTTGATGCACGTAGTGAAGGAGAGCATGAACAAGGGCATATTCCAGGTGCAATTTCTTTTCCCTTGTTAAAAAATGAGGAGAGGGCCCAAGTGGGAACCTGCTATAAAAATAAAGGAAATTTTGAAGCTGTTATACTAGGATATGAGCTTGTAGGTCCTAGATTTCCTGAAATTATTAGAGCTGCTAAATCAAAATTTGAAGAAAAACCATTGTTTGTGCATTGTTGGCGAGGTGGTTTAAGAAGCCGAATAATGACAAATTTGTTGGCATCTGCTGGATTTCAAGTCTATTTATTAAAAGGTGGTTATAAAAATTACCGCAATTTTGTATTAAACACCTTTTCGAAACCTTATAATTTTCAAGTTTTAAGTGGATATACTGGCAGCGGAAAAACTGAAATACTTGAATTCTTAAAGCAAAATGGTAAAAATGTGGTAGATCTTGAAGCATTGGCAAACCATAGAGGCTCTGCTTTTGGTGGATTAGGTTTTTCTGCACAACCAACTCAAGAACAATTTGAGAATAATTTAGCTCTTGAATTGTTGAAGTTTAAAGAAAACGAAGAGATTTGGATAGAGGATGAGAGCCGATTAATAGGGCAAATTCAAATTCCAAATGCAATTTATGAGCAGTATCGGGCAGCTCCTTTATTTTTTATGGATTTACCAATTGAAGTAAGAAGTTCAATTATTCTGAAAGATTATGGTTCAATTCCTGAATTGGATTTAATTCAAGCAACAATAAAAATTAAAAAGAAATTGGGTGATTTAAGAACAAGAACTGCTATTCAGGCAATTGAAAATGGAGACCTAAATACATGGGTTCGAGAGGTTTTGTATTATTATGATAGAGCATACGATACTGGATTAAAATCAAAAAATAATAAGTCAATTAGCCGTTTAGATGGAAGTTTTGAAGAAATTAGAGACTCTCTATTAAATAAATAAAAAAAGCCCACTTTTGGTGGGCTTTTTTTATTTATTTAAATATTATTTTTCGATGTAAATTTTGGAATCATCACGATAACCTTTTTTGTTTTCGTACCAATCTTCATTTGAAAAACCACTTGTTTCAGCCCATTTTGCAAAGTTTGGATAGGCTTGAAGAAAGTCAACTTTGGTTTGTGGGTAAGGAATTTCTTCCGGTACAACAATTGCCCATGGTAAATTATTTTTCGACTTATATAATTTGTCTTTTCCAGCGTCTGAATCATCTTGACCAGTACCAAAAAGTTTTTGGTTAGCTAAGTCTGTAGGTACCATATTTGGAAGGTGAATTTCTCTTTCTCTTTCTTGATTAACAATTAAATATGGATTTAGTTGGATATCTTTTAATTCTAAAGCTTTCGCATTTTCTAAATCAAAAGCTATTACTAATTCCAAATTCACTGGTTTTGTTGATGGACTTGCTGGATCAACATTAACACCACTTCCACCTGGAGAAGGCAAAACTCGAAAAGCATCATCGAATGCAATGATATTGGCATAAGTTTGGTTGCTTTCAGTTCCATTTGATTCAACTGATAACCAATCTGTTTTACCTGTAATTGCGCCAGTAACAGAAAGAACTTGTTTTGGACTAATATTGTCTAACTGAATGCCAAATCCATTATGAAAACTAGCACCAATCGCTCTTACTGTTATATTTAACTTTACTTCAACAACATTATTTTTTGCATTTAAAACTATTTGTTGACGGAAACTTGCTACAAAATCATTGAAGTCATAATCACCTGTAGTTGGCCATAAATCTTCGAACATAATAGTACCTTTTCCTGTTGCAGGATAAAAATTATCATAGGCTCTTTTTGAATCATTTGGGTATGCATCTTCATTATCTGCAACTCCATCTGTATCAGTATCTTTGATGGTTGGTAGTGGTAAACAAAATGCACTTGAAGGATCTGACCAATATGTTCAAGGAATGAATAAATCATCAGAAAATGCTCTACTTGTTCCACCTGTACCGATATAACTAATTAATATTTTATAAGGTTGGTCTGAATTAGCAATAGCAGCAGGAACTGGAACAGAAATATCTTTCACCCAAATGTCTAATGGTGTAGCCCAATTATAAGTGTAAAATGATGTTGCGGTTCCTTCTTTAAAACTTGAAACTGCATTTTCATCAAATGGAATATATTGAAAAACTAAACCTCTTGTAGTACCTCTATCATTTTCTAAACGTACTTTCATTGTAATGTTTCCTGAACTTGGCTTAATCCAAGGTGATTTTACCCAACATGCAGTTAAACTTGTGCTTGTTAATGCATTTGAACGTAAACTCCAGTTTCCATTTATTCTAAACTCTAAGTTTGAATAAGTCGTTGCTCCAAAACCCCAGCAATTTGCTTGCTCAATTTTGCGATCCCCACCTTCAGCTGTTAATGTTGCTAATTGCGATTGCGCGTTTGAATAAAACGAACTTGCTGCAATAACTATTGATAAGATTAATTTTTTCATGATTTTAATTATTCTTCAGTTGATACTGGAATGAAATCGAATTTTATTTCAGATGTACTTGAGCTTACAACCTTTTCAATTGTTCCATAAGTTACTTTTACTTCTTTTACATTTTTTGGCAATGTAATTTTAGTTTGCATGTCTTGGTCCATTTGATGAGTTGCAGTGAAATAAATGGCTTTACCATCTAAAGAACTTACTTTAAGTGTTCTATTGATAGTTGCCATAGTTTGTAAACCTTGAACTTTAAAATCAACAAGTTTAACTGAACTCCAATCAAAATCTTCTTTAACATTCAACTTTTTAAATTCAGTTGTAACTTTTTGGGTTGAATCCAAATTTGCTTTTTCAATTAAGTCTTTTTTGCAAGAGCTTAATAATACTGGCACTAATGCTACTAATAAAATTAACTTTTTCATGGTATTGTATTTTGTTTTATTAGTGCAAGGACTTTGCTATTCTAATAGGTTCTGTGCTAATGTGCTGTATTTGAGTAAATTATATTTTATGCCAAGGTTTTACAATTTGAATATTGGTTCATTTTGGGATAGAATATCTATTTTGGAAATAATTCCCAATTCCGTTTTGTTAAGGAGCTGTATACAATTTACTATTATCTCTGTAATCAGTTAAATTTAAGTACCAGTCAGAGAAGCTGCTTCCATTAGATTCTGCCCAACTAGCAAATTTTTTGTATGCTTCAAGTATATCAACTTTGGTTTTAGGATATGGAATTTCAGCACTTACCATTAAGGCCCATGGTAAATTATCTTTTGATTTATAATACTTTCCTAAACTAGCATTACTTGCATCTTGCCCAGTTCCAAATAAAGCGGTATTTGCTTTTGAACTTGGAACATAATTGGCTAAATGTACTTCTTTTCCTCTTTCTTGGTTGATAATTAAATATGGATTAAGAATTATATCAGATGCTGATATTGCTTCCCCAGTTGCTGTTGTAAAACTAATCGTTATATTCATGTCAACAGGAGTAGCGTATGGATTTGCTGGATCAACATTTACACCACTACCTCCAGGTGAAGGTAAAATTTTGAAGGCATCATCAAATACAATAATATTCGCAAAGCTTTGTCCTGATTCTGTTCCATTTGGAGAATTAATCACCCATGCCGCTCCATTTGTGTTAGTGCCAGTAACAGCAGTTACTTTTGAAGGATTGATATTGTTTAATTGAAAACCAAATCCATTGCGATAACCTGCACCAATTGCTCTTAGTGTAAGATTTAATTTTAACTCTACTACTTTATTAGCGGCATTTGATACTATTTGTTGTCTGAATGAGCAAACAAAATCGTTAAAATCAAAATCACCAATTGTTGGCCATAAATCTTCAAACATTAATGTGCCTTTTCCAGTAGAAGGAAAATAACTGTTAAAGGCTCTAGTTGCATCGTTTGGATAAGCATCATCTCCATCAGCAATTCCATCAGAATCGGCATCTTGAATTTGAGGAACTGGTAAACAATAAGCAGATGCTGGATTGGCAACATAAATTCCATCAATATAAACATCATCAACTATAAATCTAGAATTGCCTCCAGAACCGATAAATGAAATCAGTATTTTAAATGGACTAGTTGAGTTTTTGATTGCAGCTGGTAGCGCAAAACTAACATTTGTAGTGTTTGTAGGTAGGGGAGCTGAATAAGTTATTGAATCAAATCTTACTAAAGTACCTTCCTTCCATAATGATAAACTATTTGGGTCGTAAGGAATATAGGAAACAACAATTCTTCTTATACTACCGTTGTTTGCTGTTAATTTATGATTGAATGTAATATTATTAGAACCTGGATTAATCCAAGGACTTTTTATCCAACAACTACTAATTGATAAACTTGTTGCTTGATTTGATTGTCCAGAAAATGAGCCATTTATTCTTAATGAACTAGTGTTTACATAAGTAAAAGATCCTAAAGCCCAACATTGACCTCTATCATAGTTAATATTGGTTGTTGTACTTGCAGATGATCCACTTGCAAATTTCTCGCAATCAAGTGTATATAATGCAGTTTGTGCTTTTGTTTGATTAAATAAGATAATCAATAAAAAGCTAAATAGTAATTTGATAGGATTCATGATTCAAAAATTTATTCTTCAGTAATTTCTGATGGTCTTGCTGATATATACTCAAAACTTAAATCATTTGAGTTGATTTCTATTTCCTTTATCAAACTCCCAAATTGAACTATGATTTTTTTCTCTGATAATGGAATTTCCATGTTTAAATTAAAACTTTCGCTCATCAATCTTGACTCTTCCATAATTAAATTGCCATCAAGATTTTTAATACTAAAATTTCCTCTAACTGGATTAATAGTTTCTATTCCAGTTACTTTTAACTGAATATTTTTAGTAGTTTTCCAATCAAAACTTTCTTCAACCTTTAATTCTTTGAAGTTTTGTGTTGCACCAATCTTTTTTTCTGGTACCTCTAATTTTGTGCAAGAGCCTAATAGACTCAATATTGTCACAATAAATAAATAATGTAATTTCTTGGAATTCATAAATTTTACATTTTGAACTCTGCAAGATACATTATTTATTTTTAATTCTTACAGGTTGAAGCTGTAAATTTTCTTGTGGTTTTGCAAGCTCTTCTAAAAGGTTTAATACCTTTTCTGTCAAGCTCTTAATAGATTTAGCTATATTTTTCATTTGAGTTGATTTTAATATTATTTTACCTGTAATGAGCTCTCTTTTTCTTCTATACTTAGTTATAGTTTATTTTAATTTCTTATTAAAACTTAAAATCTTCAAGTTTTAATATAATTATTTAAAACTACTAATTAAGACTAAACACTCATTTCAAATATTGAGCCAAAAAAATATACCAATATTTTTTTACTTTAATAAATTGATTTTCAAGTATTTGTTCGAATGGTTGATAATTAGTTAAAACCTTTTTGATTCAAAATTGGATTTCCTTAATCAAATTGATTTTATTACAATTGTTAAGCTTAAATAATTTAGATTACTAAATGTGCCTTTGATGTAATTATTTGAGTAAACACATTAATGATAATAGAATTTGTACCTTTGTTTAAAATTTTAATAATATGGCAGGAACTGAGTTTTTTGGCGCTGAAGAGCGTAAAGAGATTAATGATGTATTAGAAACAGGAATTTTGTTCAGATATAATCATGATGCTCAACGAAATAATATTTGGAAAGCACGTGAATTTGAATCGGAAGTAGCTAAGTTAGTTGGTGCAAAATATGCCCATGCAGTTTCAAGTGGTTCTACTGCTGTTTCTTGTGCTTTGGCTGCTGCTGGAATTGGTGCTGGAGATGAGGTTATTGTACCTCCATTTACATATATTGCTTCTGTTGAAGCCGTAATATTTGCTGGTGCCTTGCCGGTTTTTGCCGAAATAGATGAAACTTTATGTTTGAGTGCTGAAGGTATTAAAAAAGCAATTACATCTAAAACTAAAGCAGTTTTATTGGTTCATATGTGCGGCCAAATGGCTAATATGGATGAAATCATGGCTGTAATTAATGAACATAATTTGGTATTAGTTGAAGATGCTGGTCAAGCAATGGCTGCTTCTTATAAAGGTGTTTCAACCGGATTATGGGGTACAACTGGTTGTTATAGTTTCGATTTCTTTAAAATAGCTACTGCCGGCGAAGGCGGTGTAATGGTTACCAATAATGAAACTGCTTATAAATTAGCTGATAATTATGCAGACCATGGTCACGACCATATTGGTAATAACCGTGGAATGGAAAACCATCCTGTTGTCGGTTTTAATTATAGAATTTCGGAACTACATGCTGCTGTTGGTTTAGCTCAAACACGCAGAGTTCCAATGATTCGTGAGGCCAATAATAAACACAAAAAGTTTATGATGGCTGAATTAGGTAAAATATCAGGAGTAAATTTTGCTACACTTCCTGATCCAAACGGAGATTCTGCTACTTTCTTAAATATTCTTTTACCTGATACTAATTTAGCTGCTAAAACTGTAGCAAATTTTAATGAAAATGGTGTTAGTGGTTTTAATTATTGGTTTACAAATATGTACCACTTTATTAACCAATGGGATCATATTAAAGAGGGTAGGGTTGCTGCTAAAACCAATGTACAGTTATTAGGTGCTCCTCAAGATTATAAAAATTTAGACCTACCAAAAACTCAGGAAACTATTGGAAGATTAATTTCATTCTCAATAAAAGCCAGTTGGACAGATGCTGAAATAGCTGAATTAACAGCTAAAATAGGTGCATCTATTCAATCGGCTATGCAACAATCTGCTTAATTTTAAAACATTTTAAATGACGCATAAGAATTTTAAAAGCATTGAAAAAACTGTTTTTGGTAGAGGAAGTTTTAATCAACTTGATGAAATTTTAGAACCAAAAAGGACTTTAAATAACGCTTATATGGTCTTTATTGTAGACCATTATTTCAAAGGGAGAGATCTTGAAAGCAGGCTTCCTGTTCATGAAGGAGATTTGGTTTACTTTATTGATGTTGATCCTTATGAACCAACAACAGAACAAATAGATGCTTTAAGGGATGAAATTCTTGCTAAAAAAGGGTTGCCTTCTGGATTGATTGGAATTGGTGGTGGAAGCATTATGGATATTGCAAAAGCTACTGCGCTGATGCTTACCAATGATGGTTCTTCAACCTTATATCAAGGCTTAAATCTTATTAAAAAGCCAGGAGTTTATCATGTAGGTGTTCCAACAATTTCAGGAACAGGAGCAGAATGCAGCATGACTGCAGTGTTAACTGGTCCTGAGAAAAAGTTGGGTTTGAAATGCGAGTGGACTATTTTCGATCAGGTTATTCTTGATTCAGAACTTACAGCTTCAGTGCCGGTTGATAAATGGTTTTATACCGGAATGGATACTTTTATTCATTGTATTGAAAGCCGTGATGGTATTCTAAACAACGCTTACAGCATGGCTTATGGAGAGCAATCTCTAAAACTTTGCCGTGATATTTATTTAGGAGAAAATGCTGGTCAATCGCCTGAAAACGATGACAAATTAATGGTAGCTTCTTTAATGGGTGGTTTAAGTTTAACTTATAGTGAAGTTGGAATTTGTCATGCTTTAAGTTATGGTTTAAGTAAGATTTTTGGTGAAAAACATTGTTATGCAAATTGCTTGGCTTTCCTGCATTTGGAAGATTTTTATCCAGAAGGTGTTGCTGAATTTAAAACGATGTTGGATAAACATGGAATAGCTCTTCCACAAGGTTTAAGTAAAAACTGGACAGATGCTGAAATTACAGCTATGGCCCATGTAGCCTACAATTTACACCACATGTGGAATCATGCAATTGGTACCGATTGGAAAGAAAAAATTAGTATTGAATTTATTGAAGGATTATTTAGAAGATTATAAAGAATTAAATAACATGACAAAAATTGTAAAAGTTGGTGACATCGAGTGCGGAGGAAAAGATTTGTTTTTGATTTCAGGTCCTTGTGTGATTGAGGATGAATCAATCATGATGAAAACAGCAGAGAAATTAAAAGAAGTTACTGAAAGACTAAATATAAAGATGATTTATAAATCGTCTTTTCAAAAAGATAATAGAAGTAGTTTAAAATATTATGATGGTCCTGGATTGAGTAAAGGTGTTGCTTTATTAGCAAAAATCAGAGAACAATTTGGGTTTCCTATTTTAACAGATGTTCATTATCCAGACCAAGCAACTGCTGCTGGTGAAGTGGTTGATGTCATTCAAATTCCAGCTTATTTATGTATGCAAAGCACTTTAATGGTGGCTTCTGCTAAAACAGGTAAAGTTGTTAATATTAAACATGGTCAATTTTTAGCTCCTGAGAATATGAAACATCCTGTAGCTAAATGCGTAGAATCTGGCAACGACCAAATCATACTAACAGAACGTGGTTTTACATTTGGTTACAACGATTTAATTGTTGATCCAAGAAGTTTTTATCACATGAGAAATATTGGTTACCCAGTTGTTTTTGATATCACTCATAGTGTGCGTAAATATGGAATTCCTAGTGCTGATCCTAATGGTGGTGCAAGAGAATTTTTACCAGTTTTAAGTAGAGCTGGTGTGGCTTCAGGTGTTGATGGCGTTTTTATTGAAACACATCCTGAACCTTCGAAAGCACTTTGTGATGCAGCTTCTCAGTTATCGGTTTATGATTTGGAAGAATTCATGAAGCCTTTAATTGAAATTCATAATATTGAAGTTTCCTATAGAAAATAACCATTTGAATGAAAAAGCCTATTTTACCTTTTCTGATTTTTATTTTGTTTGGATTAAGCTCATTTGCTCAATACCAATCTCCTTATACAGGTGTTGTAGATCCCAAGGAAATAGCTTTACCGAAGGTATATTTGAGTATAGGTTCAGGAATACAATATAAATATGGTATTTTAGGATTAGGTTTTGGATACAGAGTTGCACCAACTGCAATAGTTGAATTTAATACAGGTTTAGGTTTATATGGCTCAAAAGTTGGATTAACCGGAATTTTTAAATCAGGCTCCAAAAATGGTTGGTGTCCAAGTATCGGATTTTCTAAAGCTAATGGATTTCAAGATTTAATTTTAGATGTGGAAGTAAGTTATAATGAGAAAGATTATGAGGTCAATACTTCTATTAATTTAGATCCATTGCTTACTATAAATGCTGGACTTCAGCGCCAATTTGTGACAAAAAGGGGAAATCGGTTTACCATAGATTTAGGATATGCAATTGGTTTAAACAAACAAATTATTACATTTAATGAAAAAAGTGTTTTAATTGAAGGTAAATATATTGCAATCGATAATGTTGATTTCTCAGCAAATCAAAAATCATTTTTTCAAACAATTGGTCCTTCAGGATTAACATTAGGCTTAGCTTACAATTTCGGATTTTTTGGGCTCTAAATATTGAATTTAGATAATTTGAGAATAAAATTTATTTTTGAGCCCTTTGACAATTAAACAGATTAAATAAACATGGAATTATATTTAGATTCAGCAAACCTTAAAGAAATTGAAGAAGGTTTTAAATTAGGATTTTTGAATGGTTTAACCACCACTCCAACTTTCATGCAACGTGAAGGTATTACCGACATTGATGGAATGATTGTAAAACTTTCAAAAATGGTGCCTGTCCTTCAAATTGAAGCTTTAGGAGATTCTGCAGAAGAAGTTTTGGCAGAAGCTGAACGTCAATTGGCTTTGGGATTAGACCCTAAAAAAACAGTTTTTAAAATTCCCGTTTCTTTAGAAGGTGTTAGAGCTTGTAAATTATTGAGAAGCAAAGGTTATTTAGTAAATGTTCATTTAGTTTATACCTTGCAACAAGCTTATATGGCTATGCATGCTGGTGCAACCTATGTTTGTCCTCTTGTTGGGCGTTTGCAAGATCAAGGTCATGATGCTTTAGATTTGGTAAATCAAATTGTTTCTGCGGTTGACCATTATGGTTATGATACAAAAGTAATGTTCTCTTCTGTACGCACTTTAGAGCATGTACGAAACGCTTTAAACTTAGGTGTTCATACAATTACTGTTCCTCTTAAAATAATGAAACAATTAACCGAAAATCACTTTACAACTGTTGGTACCGACCAGTTTATTCGTGATACTCGTTTAATGACGGTTCGTGTGAAAGAAGCTTTAAATGGCACAAATCCTATAGTTGATGGAAACACAGATTTAGCAGAAGCAATTGTTAAAATGACTGAATTTGGTTTTGGTGCTATTACAGTTGTGAATGCCGATGGTTCTTTAAAAGGTGTTTTCACTGATGGCGATTTAAGAAGAAAATTACAAGCTGATGGTCGTGATGTTTTAAACAAAAAAATAGGCGATTTCGAATATGGTAAGCCAGTTTCTATTGATGGTTCAGCTTTGTTGAATGAGGCAATGGGTTTATTTAAATCTACAAAAGTAGATACCATTTTAGTTACTGAAAATGGAAAACCAATTGGTATGTTAGACATTCAAGATTTAGAAGATTAATAGAATATTATTCATTGAAAAGGAGGCTTGTCCTCCTTTTTTTATTTATACACTCATGGAAATTCAAAAAGAGTTCGAATCAATTGGTGGAATTTTTGTTCACCCTTTGCAGGAAATGATAGTAAAATTCAAGGGAATTAAAGCATTTGTTTTTGATTGGGACGGGGTATTTAACAATGCCCAAAAAAACGAAAATAAAAGCAGCACTTTCAATGAAGCTGATAGCATGGGAACCAATTTAATTAGATACGATTATTATTCCCGATTCGGAATTATGCCTAAAACGGCTATTATTTCAGGTGAAAAAAACGAAATGGCTTTTCATTTTTGTAACAGGGAACATTTTGATTCCTCTTATTTTAAAATACCTAATAAAATTATTGCACTTAATCATTTTTGTGAAGAACATAATTTAATGCCATCAGAAATTTGCTATTTTTTTGATGATGTTTTAGATTTAAGTGTTGCAGAAAAAGTTGGATTCCGAGTAATGATTAATCGTAAAGCAAATCCACTTTTTAGAAACTATGTAATTAAAAATGATTTGGCTGATTATGTTACAGGCCACGATAGCGGGAACTTTGCAGTAAGGGAAGCCTGTGAATTATTAATGGGTATCACTGGTAATTTTGATAAAATTATGCATGAAAGAACCAAGTTTAGCGCAAATTATCAGGAGTATATCAACTTGCGCCAAACTTTGCCAACAGCATTTTTTACTGTAATGAATGGTGAAATAATTTCAGTTGTTTTGTAAAGACAATTACATTTCTGAAAGTTCTAACCACCTCATTTCTTTTTCGTCTAATTTCGATTTTACTTCTTCAAAATCAGCGCTCCATTTAATAATATCTTCATGGTTTGTGCTACCACTTGCTAGATTTTTTTCTAAAATACTTTTTTGTTGATGTAGGATTTCAATTTCATCAGTGAGCTGTTCTAGCTCTCTTTGCTCCTTATAACTAAGTTTCTTTTTGGGTGTTTTAACTTCTTCTTCAATAATTTTAGCTGGAATTGCCTTAGGACTTTCTTTTAATTTAGAATCTTTGCTCTTTTCTTCATCTAATTCGTTTAAGTATTCTTGATAGTTACCATTAAATGATCTGATACTTCCATTTCCTTCAAAAACAAATAAAGAATCAACTAAATTATCCATGAAATACCTATCGTGAGTTACGATTAACATACATCCTTCATAATTTTCAAGAAAGTCTTCTAAAACATTTAAGGTATCAATGTCTAAATCATTGGTTGGTTCATCTAAAACTAAAAAGTTTGGTTTACCCATTAAAATAGTCAATAAATACAAGCGTCTTTTTTCTCCTCCACTTAAAGAACTTACATAATTGTATTGCTTTTTTGCATCAAATAGAAATTGCTTCAAAAGCATGGTTGCGCTTAGTTTGACACCTTTTCCAATTTCTAGATATTCAGCAATATCTGTAACAACTTCAATTACTCTTTTATCTTCTGATAATTGTATTCCTTGTTGATTATAATAACCAAACTTAACAGTATCACCTTTTACAATACTTCCTCCATCTTGTTTTTCTAAACCAAGCAACATGTTTAGAAAAGTACTTTTTCCAACACCATTCTGACCAATAATTCCAATTCTTTCACCAGGAACAAATAAGTGGGTGAAGTCATTGCAAATTTTCAAATCACCATAGTTTTTTTGTAATTGATGAACTTCCAGAATTTTGGTTCCCATTCTTTGCATTTGCATTTGAATCTCAACCACACTATCATCTCTTTTAAAGGAGGCTTTTTCCTTTAAATCATAATATGCATCAATTCTACTTTTACTTTTGGTAGTTCTGGCTTTTGGCTGACGACGCATCCACTCTAGCTCTTTTTTTGCTAATTTTCTTGCTGTATCTGCTTCTTTTTGTTCATAGGTTTCCCTCATTTCTTTTTTCTCTAAGAAATAAGCATAGTTACCTTTATATGAGTAGATTTTACCCATATCTAATTCTATAATTTCATTGCAAATTTTGTCTAAGAAATACCTGTCGTGGGTAACTAGTAACATTGTTAAATCTAAAGATTGTAACCAAGCTTCTAACCATTCAATCATCTGAAGGTCAAGATGGTTGGTAGGTTCATCCATTATCACAAAATCAGGTTCTTGAATTAAGACTCTAGCTAAAGCCAATCTTTTTCTTTGACCACCACTTAAACTTTTACAAAATTGTTCAAGATGATGATGTAAATTTAGTTTGGTAAGAATTGTATGTACCTTATTATCTAAATCCCAGGCCTGGTATAATTCCATGTCTTCCATCACTTTTTGCATGGCTTCATGAATCTCAGTGTTTTCTGGATCTAATTCCATTTTTTCTGTAAGCAATTCAAATTCTGCTACAGTTTTAAATTTTGGATGGTTTGTATTAAAAATAGCATCTAAAACAGTGTCATTTTCATTAAAATGAGGTTCCTGTTCAAGATATGTCCAAGTGATGTTTTTATCAATCATCACGCTTCCACCACCATCGGGTTCTTCTTTACCAGTTAAAATGTTTAATAATGAAGTTTTTCCAGAACCATTTTTTGCAATAAATGCAACTCTTTCGCCTTTTGCAATACTTAAATCTAGGTTTTCAAAAAGGACTCTTTCTCCGAACCTTCTGCCTAGGTTTTCACCTCTCAAATAAATCATCCGCAAGAATAAGATTTTAGATTGAAGAGGATATCATTTTTTGGTTTTACTTTCGCTAAAAATAATAATTAAATGATTTTAGGAATAATACCTGCCCGTTATGCAAGTTCTCGCTTTCCGGGAAAACCATTGGTTGAAATTAATAGTGTATCAATGATTGAACGTGTTTATAAAGAAGCACGTAAGGCTAAAACACTTGATTATGTTGTTGTTGCAACAGATGATGAAAGAATTTTCGAACATGTAAAATCTTTTGGAGGAAATGTAGTAATGACAGATTCAAACCACCCAAGTGGAACCGATCGTTGTTATGAAGCATTCAAAAAAGTGAAGGGTGATTATAATTATATCATTAATATTCAGGGTGATGAACCTTTTATTAACCCCGAGCAAATTGATGAATTAGGTAATGTTTGTAAAGGTCAAACCGAATTAGCTACTCAAATGATTAAAGTTGATAATCATGAGTTCTTATTTGATATGGGAGAAGTAAAAATTGTTTTGAATAAAGATAATGAAGCTCTTTATTTCAGTAGAATGGTTATTCCATTTATAAAAGGTGTTGATGAAAAAGAATGGCATAAACATCACGATTATTTCAGACATGTAGGAATGTATGCATACCGAAGTGATGTTTTATATGCTATAACTTCTTTAAAAGTTTCTTCTTTAGAAAAAGCTGAAAGTTTAGAACAATTGCGTTGGTTGGAAGCTGGTTATAAAATTAAATGTGTAGAAACATTATATGATAGCCATTGTATAGACACTCCCGAAGATATTGAGCGTGTTTTGAGATTAATGGCAAAATAAAATTGGCTGTTTCAAATTTTGAAACAGCCAATCTTTCTTTTCAATTACTTTTTATTAGCAATTAAATATATCTACAAGTTTAATTAAATCTGGGTTAAGCTCTTTTCTTTTATAAATGGCATCATGAAACGAGGTTAATTGCAGGCGATTATTAATTAATCCTGCCATTTTATTCTTTTCTCCATTCATTAAAGCTTCTACTGCTCCAGAACCTAATCTACTTGCCAAAACTCTATCATAAGCAGTAGGGGAGCCTCCTCTTTGAATATGACCAAGAATAACAACTCTTGACTCAAAACCTGGAATTTCAGCCTTTAACATTTCATCAATTTTAAAAGCACCACCTTCTTCATTTCCTTCTGCCACCACAACAATTGAGAATGATTTTTTAGTATTTAATCTACCTTTAAAAAACTCAACAACTTTACTATGGTCTTCAACAAGTTCAGGTAAAAGTACTTGTTCAGCACCTCCAGCAATTGTAGCTGCAAGTGAAATAAATCCGGCATGTCGGCCCATTAATTCTACTAAAAATGTACGGCCGTGACTATCAGCAGTATCACGGATTTTATCAATGGCATCAACAGCAGTATTAATTGCAGTATCAAAACCAATAGTGAAATCAGTACCATATAAGTCATTGTCGATAGTTCCTGGAGCACCAATTGATGGAATTCCATATTCATTATAAAATATTTCAGCACCTGTAAAAGTACCATTTCCTCCAATACAGACAATTCCTTCAATTCCGTTCGCTATAAGGTTATCGTAGGCAATTTTACGACCTTCTGGAGTCATAAATTCTTTGCTTCTAGATGATTTAAGTATAGTTCCTCCTCTTTGGATAATATTTCCAACAGAACGCGAATTCATTTCAATAAAATTCTCTCCTCCTTCAATCATTCCCTTATATCCCTGCATAATTCCGCAAACTTCAATTCCGTGATAGATGGCAGTTCTAACCACTGCTCTTATACACGCGTTCATTCCTGGAGAGTCTCCTCCTGATGTAAATACTGCAATTTTCTTCATGCTATAAAAATAAAAAAGCCGTTCCACATTTGAAACGGCTTTTTATCAGATTTTTGTTAAGAAATAAATTCTATAACTCAGCTTTTAACTTACAAGTTAAAGAACCAGTTGTTGCATTTAAAGCTGTAGCAGCGATTAAAATGAAACCACGTTTTCCATCAGCTTTTTTGTAAGCAATTACTTGACCATTAATTAAGTTAGGAATTCTATCAACACCACTAGTCCAAGTTAAAGTTTCTAATTCTGTGAAAAAGTTAGAAGCATTTAAAGCATCAAAGCTAGATTGGTTTAATTCTGTTGTTAAATAAACAGTTTTGTTTTTAGTAGCCCAAGTTGAAATTTCAGTAGCCCAACCTGTTCCAGCTGAAAAATTGAAATCAGGAGAGTAGATAGCGTTTCCAACTGAACCAGCTGAATTGTAGAAATAGATGAAATCAACTTTAGCTGAATTATCTTTTGCTAATTCTGTACCAGTTGTTCCTGCTTTGTAACGTGCAAAATTGTTAGCAACACCAAAGAAGCGGTATAAATTAGTTGTGTTACTTGGAGCACCTAATAAAATTTGCTCAGAAGTAGCAATACTGTTAATAGAAGCTACGAAATTAGCTGTAGTAACTTTGTCTTTGCTATCTGTAACTGTAATTACATAAGTAATTTTATCTCCATCATTAATAGGAATTTGACCTTTAATAACATCGTAATGAGTTAATAATACATCTTTTGCATCGTAAGTTTTGCTAACGATTGTGTTAGTTGCAGCTCCGGTAACAGCTCTAGTAATTTTGATAGTTTTGATTTTTACATCAGTATCAGCACTTGCTTCGATATCTAACATAATAGAATCAATTTGTGACGAGTAAGATGCACCAGCAACTCCGTCATTTACTAATACTGTAGGTGCAACTTTTTCAGTTTCAACAGTTTCTTCAGTTTTACAAGATGTAAATACTACAGCTGTCATAGCTGTTAATACAAACATAGTTCTAAATAACTTTTTCATATTTTTTTGGTTTTTTAAAGTTTTACAAAAATAGGGATTTGTTTTAAATAATTCTTAAGGATTACTTTCATTTTGATTTTCATCAAAATTCATGTCAAATGTATGTTCCTGATTAAATTCGTCAAAATTGTAATCTGGCATTAAATCTGTCTTAATGTGGTTAACAGTTTCATTTAATGCTTCTACAAATTTGTTGAAATCTTCTTTGTAAAGAAAAATTTTATGCTTCACAAAGTTGCCGTCTTCAAACCTTTTTTTACTTTCTGTGATTGTAATGAAATAATCTTTTCCCTTGGTGGCTTTCACATCAAAGAAGTAAGTTCTTTTACCGGCTCTGATTTTCTTCGAATAGATTTCTTGTTTGTCGTTTTTGTTAAACTCGTCCATTGCTCATTTTTCTCTAAAGTGGGGGCAAATTATAAGTTCAGTTTCTGATTTCAAAACTTTTTAACTCACCTTTATTTGTGAGGTGTTGATAACCTTTATTAATTCAATTCTCTTCTTTACTTTGTTTGGCAAAAATCTCAGCATATTTACCATTTCTTGACAATAAATTTTCATGGTTTCCTTCTTCTATAATTTCACCATTTTCTAATACAATTATTCTATTTGCATTTTTTACACTACTAGCTCTATGACTAATTATAAAACTAGTTTTTCCCCTCATTATATGACTTAAGTTCTCTAATATAATTGATTCTGTGCGGGTATCTAAGGCACTTAAACAATCATCCATTATTAAAATTTCAGGATTTTTTAAAAATGCCCTTGCAATTGCCACCCGTTGTTTTTGCCCTCCCGATAAACTTACTCCTCTTTCTCCAATTACCGTTGAAAAGCCTTCTTTAAAATTGTTAATATTTTCTGTCAATGCTGCTTCATCTGAGGCTTTCTTAATTTTTTCTAAATTGTGTTGTTCGGCTGATACTCCAAATGAAATATTATTAGAAATACTATCACTAAATAAGAATACTTCCTGTGGAACATATCCAATATCTCTTCTATAATTTCCTAGATTTACCTCTTTTAAGTCAATTCCATCAATTAAAATCCTGCCTTCTGTTGGTTCTATAAGTCTCAATAATAAATTAGCTAAACTAGTTTTACCTGAACCAGTGCTTCCTAAAATGGCTAAACTTTCGCCTTTATTTATCTTGAAATTGATGTTTTTTAATGCTTTTTCTGTTTTTTCATGGTAAATCAGACTAATGTTTTCAAATTCAATACTTTCTTTAAAAATGAATTCAGAGTTATTATTCGATTGAATTTCAGGTTTTGTGTCTAAAAATTCATTGATTCTGCTTTGTGAGGCCGCTGCTCTTTGCACCAAACTGCTTGTCCACCCTAAACTTGTTACAGGCCAAGTTAACATGTTTACATAAATTACAAATTCTGCAATATTTCCTAAACTAGCTCGGCCATTTAAAACTTCAAATCCTCCGGCAACAATAGTAATGAGTGTACTCAATCCTGTTAGAAAAAACATCAATGGGAAAAATACAGCATCTGTTTTTGCTAAATCCAATTGCTTATTTCTATAATCATCGCCCATTTCTTCAAAAGCATTTTCTGATTCTTTTTCTGCTGCAAAGGCTTTAATTACTCTAATTCCTGAAAAAGCCTCCTGTACAAATGAAGTTAAATCAGATAATTTTGATTGTATGGCATCACTTTTTCTATTGATGATATTATTAACGTAAAATATTGAATAAGATAGTATTGGAAGTGGTAAAATCACCAACCAAGTTAGTTGGGTATTGACCGAAAACATAGCCCATAAAACCAAAATAATTGTTACTACTAAATTGATTGCATACATAATTGCTGGTCCAACATACATTCTTACCCTGCTTACATCTTCACTTATTCTAGCCATAAGGTCGCCAGTGCTATTTTTTCTGTAAAACGACAATGATAAATTTTGGTAATGGGCATAAATTTCGTTTTTCATGTCGAACTCAATATGCCTACTCATAACAATTATGGTTTGGCGCATTAGGTACATAAAAAGTCCTTTAAATAAGGCAAGTAAAATAACTAAAATTCCAAAAAAAAGTAAAATTAAACCTGTTTTTTCTTTTATATTAGAACTAAGATTTGTTCCTTTAAATTGTTGGTAAATATTTAGGTTTTCTATGACTAAATCTATGGCTATCCTGACAGATTGAGCGGGAAAAACAGCAAATAAGTTTGAAAGACTTACGAATATAATTCCTCCAATTAGATGCCATTTATATTTTAGAAAATATTTATTGAGTTTTTTTAGTGATTTCAATGTTGAGTTTTAAAATGCAAATAAAGGACTCTTAAAAGTATTCTTGAATTAATTCTTCATCAATAGATAGAAATATTAGTTTTTGATAAATATCATAATTTGTAAATCACATGAATTTTTTAGACAAAACCTTTAAAGTATTAGGTTTAAGCCTTAAGATATATCATAATTTGGTTAAGCTATTTTCAAATTTATTTGGAAGGTGTTCAAAATTGAAAATAAAACCTACTTTTGCGCCCACCAAAAACCAGACAAAAATACCTAACTATGTCAAACTCAGAAATTTTTGCCCAATTAGCAACTTACGACCACGAGCAAATTGTGTTTTGTAATGATAATGCAACGGGCCTAAAAGCAATTATTGCAATTCACAATACCGTTCTTGGTCCAGGTTTGGGCGGAACACGTGTATGGAATTATGCAACCGAAGCCGAAGCAATTAATGATGTTTTGCGTCTTTCGAGAGGCATGACTTACAAAGCTGCAATTTCAGGATTAAATCTTGGTGGTGCAAAAGCTGTAATTATTGGCGATGCTTCTAAAATTAAAACTGAAGCTTTAATGCGCAAATTCGGTCGTTTTGTAGAAAACCTAAATGGTAAGTACATTACTGCTGAAGATGTAAATACAACAACCAAAGACATGGAATATGTTCACATGGAAACTGAAAATGTTGTTGGTTTACCTGAAAGTATGGGTGGAGGCGGTGACCCTTCTCCTGTAACTGCTTATGGCGTTTACATGGGAATGAAAGCCAGTGCTAAACACGTTTGGGGAACTGATAGCCTTGCTGGTAAAAAAGTTGCTGTTCAAGGTGTAGGTAAAGTTGGTGGTCATTTATTGGAATTCTTACACAAGGAAGGCGCTTCTTTGGTAATTTCTGATATTAATGAAGCTACTCTAAAACATTATGCTGATACGCTTGGTGCTAAGGTAGTTAAAGGTGATGAAATTTATTCACAAGATGTTGATGTATTTGCTCCATGTGCTTTAGGTGCAATTTTAGATACCGAACATATTAATATGTTAAAGGCTTCTGTTGTTGCTGGTGCTGCTAATAACCAATTGGCTGATGAAAATATTCACGGTCCTTTGTTAATTGAAAAAGGTATTACTTATGCTCCTGATTTTTTAATCAATGCAGGTGGATTAATCAACGTTTACCAAGAACATATCGGTTATAACAGAGAAACAGCTTATAGAAAGGCTGAGCATATTTTTGATGTTACACTTGAAATTTTGAAAATTTCGGCAACAGAAAAAATTCATACCCAAAAAGCAGCTATGAATTTAGCTGAAAAAAGAATTCTTGATATGTCAAGAGTTCATTCTACCTACTAAAACCCAAAATCAGCGGAAAACCGCAAACGTTCTTTCTTTTATAGCATCCAATAAGTTATAACGTTTGTGGTTTTCTGCTCAATTATAATTGTATGTTAAATAGAAGATTCTTACGTGTCAAAGTTTTCCAAACCTTGTACGGTTTTACTCAAGAGGAAAAACCTCTTGCTCACTTGTACAAAAGGACCATGATTAGTAATCTGGAAAAAACTTATGAACTTTATCTGTTCTCTCTTTCTTTTCCTTTGGAATTGAAATTTTTTGTAGAACAAGAACTTGAGCTCCAAAAAGCAAAGTATTTCCCTCTAGAAAACCTTATTAAACCTTTGGATGCAATTAGGAACAATAAGGTTATTGCTTTAATGGAGCAAAATGTCCAATTTCAAGAGGCTATTAAAAAAGTAAAACCTCGTTGGATTGAATCATTGGATTTCTCTAAAAAAATATTCAATGAATTAAAAACACTTCCGTTTTTTCAAGAATATACTTCTAAAACTTCACACACTTTTACCGAGGATAAAACTTTCTTAGTTACTGTTTTTGAACAATTATTCTCCGATTCTGAGCAGTTTGAATCTTATTTTGAAGAAGTTTATGTTAATTGGGAAGATGACCAAGTTTTGGTTCTGACAAGCTTACAAAAGGTTTTAAATCAATTAAAAGAACCTAAGCCTGAATTCTTGTTAGATGCGCATAAAGATGAGGATGAAGACCTTAAATTCATGAAGGATTTATTTGATTTAACTATTGAACATCAAAAAGATTTTAATGAACTAATCAATTCTAAAACCCAAAATTGGGACCAAGATAGAATCGCTTTGGTTGATATTCTTATGATGAGAATGGCTCTTTGTGAAATTTTATATTTCCCTTTTGTCCCCGTGAAAGTTTCTATTAATGAATACCTTGAATTGGCAAAATTGTACAGCACGCCTAATAGTCATGGTTTTATTAATGGTGTATTAGATAAAATTCAAATGCAATTAAGAAGCGAAAATAAGATTAATAAAATGGGTCGTGGACTCAATGAATAATTTCTTAATTAGCATCAGCTTTGAAAATCAATATGTCTTGTTAAATTTGCTATCCTAACATAAAAAAATAAAATGAAAAGAATCTTATTTTTTGCCTTTACAATTGCGGCTTTTACTTTCAATTCATGTGATAGTAATCCAAAAGAAAAAGCCTCAACTAATTTGGTTGAGAATCCTGTTTCTGCAAATGATACTTCTGCTTCTTCAGCAGAAAATGCTCCAATTATGACTTTTACTGAAAATATTCACGATTTTGGTAAGTTAACAGATGGAGAGGTTGTAACTTATAAATTTAAATTTGTAAATACAGGTAAATCAGATTTGCTAATAACCAATGCTACTGCTTCTTGTGGTTGCACTGTTCCTAGTTATCCAAAAGAACCTATAGCTCCAGGTGTTGAAGCTTCTATTGATGTGCAATTTAATAGCGCAGGTAAAGTTGGTATTTTTGATAAATCTGTAACCTTACTTGCAAATACAATTCCTTCCGAAACAATTCTTGCCATCAAAGGCGAAGTCTTAAATAAATAAATATGAATATACTGTTTTTAATGGGTCCTCCTGCAACTGGTGCAGGCTCTAATTCAATCATGAGTTTTTTACCTTTCATCCTTATTTTTGTGGTGTTTTACTTCTTTATGATTTATCCTCAAATGAAGAAAAATAAAGCACAAAAGAAATTCAGAGAGGCTTTAGGAAAAGGTGATAAAGTAATAACAATCGGTGGTGTTCATGCAAAAATTATTGATGCAAACGAAACTACTTTCCTAATTGAAAGTGAAGGTACAAAATTGCGTATCGATCGCACTGCTGTATCTATGGAAGCTTCACAAGCTTTAAACGAACCTAAAAAAGATACCAAGTAATTAAAACTAAAGGCTTATGAATTCGAAGAATCATTCCTATTCATAAGCTTTTTTATTTTATCCTATTGAAAAAAATTGGCATTACAGGAAATATTGGTAGCGGAAAATCTACAGTTTCTAAAATATTTCAAATTTTAGGAATACCAATTTATGATGCCGATTCCAGAGCCAAATGGCTTATGTCTAATGATGTTAGTCTGGTAAATCAAATTAAAAATATATTTGGAGAAGAAGCATATTTAAGCAATAATACCTTAAATAGGAAACATATTGCTGATATCGCTTTTGTGAATAAATTAAAATTAAACGAGCTAAATTCTGCAGTTCATCCAGCTGTAGCACTCGATTTTAAATCTTGGTCGAATACCCAAAATTCACCATATATTTTAAAAGAAGCCGCACTTTTAATTGAAAGCAGTTCTTACCTTGATCTTGATGAACTTATTCTAGTAAAATGCCCAATCGAAATTCGTATTCAAAGAACTATGAATAGAGATGCTGTTGATAGATCAAGTGTAGAGGCTAGAATCAATAACCAAATGTCTGAAGAAGATAAAGTTCCTTATTCAAATTATATCATCAATAATGATGGTAATGAATTGTTAATTACTCAAGTTCTCAAAATCCATCACCAAATTCTTGAAAAAGTTTAATACCTGGCTATCAATTTTGATGGCTTTTTTTATGTTTCAATCTAGTATGGCACAAAATACAAAGCCTCATCTAAATCCTGATTTACCTTTTGTAAAAATGGATGTTTCAGGTAATATTAAAGATTCTAAAAATAGGTTTGTTAATCAATACAATCCCTTTGAGCCTAAAACTGCTGATTTGTGGAAATGGCAGCGTGAAACTAATCCTCAAAAATCACTAAAAACCAAAGGCAATTCTGGACTAGATTTAAAACCAGATACTAATTTCTTTCATTCAAAAAATGATGGAATGATTTGGCTTGGACATGCTTGTTTTTTTATCAGAATCAATGGTGTTACTATATTAATTGATCCTGTTTTAGGAAATGCGGGTCCTGTGAAGCGACGTTCTGATTTGCCTTTTAAAATAAATGAATTAAAGAATATCGATTTTGTATTGATTTCTCATGATCATAGAGACCATTGCGATAAACCTAGTTTATTGGCTCTAAAAAAGAATAATCCTAAAATGATAATTCTTACTGGATTAAACATGGCGCCACTATTGAAGTCTTGGTTAGGTAATGAGATTCAAATTCAAGAAGCGGCTTGGTATCAAACTTATTCGCAGGCAAAACTTAATGAATCTGGAATTAGCCTTCATTTTATGCCTTCACGTCATTGGAGTAAACGTGGTTTATTTGATACCAATACTAGATTGTGGGGTGGCTTTATGTTACAATCCTATGCATCTAATATTTATTTTAGTGGTGATACTGGATATGATTTACATCTAAAGGAAGTTGGTGACCTTTTCTCCAAAGTTGATTTCTGCATTATTGGGGTTGGAGCTTATAAACCAGAATGGTTTATGTCATCAAATCATATTTCACCTCAAAATGCTTATAAAGCTTTTAAAGAAATGGGTGCCAATAAAATGATTCCAATGCATTATGGTACTTTTGACTTAAGCGATGAACCTATGTTAGAACCTCGTCAGATTCTAAAAGATTTGCAAATAAATGATAATGGAATTTTGTTACCGGCTTTGGGTGAAGCAATTTTATTTAAATAATTTATGAAAATTAAAATCGTATTTGGTTTATTATTGACTGTTTTTGGTTTGGTATCATGCAATTCTCATCAGCAACATCTCGAATTTAAAATCGAATTAAAAAGCAATTCGGCGAAACAAGATTTAGCTGTTTTAAAAGAAAGAATCTTGGAATTATCAGGAGAAACTCCTCAAATTTCAGAACTGCCCAATTCAATATTTCATTTTAAACTAAATTCATTTCAGGATTCTGCTTTAATTTTTCAGGCTATTAAAACTCTAGGTAATTTTGAAATATGTGAGTCTTTTGGTTTGTTAGAATTATATCCAATTTTGGTAAAAGTGAATACTGAATTAATTGGCTCAAACAATTTACCTCAATCTCTATTAACTGATACTTCTGTTTTTGTAAAGAATAATCCTTTGTTCTCTATTCTAATGCCAAACACCAATGAGGTAAGTTCATTGTCATCTGGCAATCCTATAATAGGATATGTAATGTTAAAGGATACTTCCACCTTGTTCAACATTTTTAAACTAACAACTTCAAGATTGATTTTACCTAGTAATCTCAAATTCGAACTTGGAAAAATTGTGAATGAAAATGTTTATCCCATTTATGCTAAGAAACAACCATTATTTGATGGTTCAAATATTACATCGAAAATGTTTGAAAAGGTAAGTGTAGGAAAAACTGAAGATAGAGAGGATTTTGAAATCAATATTACATTGAAATCTCCATACAAAAAGTTGTTTGCAGATTTAACAAAAAGAAATATCCAAAAGGGTTTAATTATGAGTTTAGATAATACAGTTCTTTCTGCCCCAATTGTTCAATCAGAGGTTTCAGGAGGCAGTTTTATCATCAATTCAAATTTTGTTCAAAAAGAAGCCTTATTTATTGCAACTTGTTTAAAAACAGGTGTTTTAACAAATATACCTATTGTTCAGGATTTCGGATTTGTGAAAAACAATTAAGCCAGAATTTTAAGTTTAGCGAATTTCAAAACCAACATTTTTTTTCCATTTCCTTCAAAATCAATATTGGCTTTTTTATTATCGCCAGCACCTTCTACGCCTAATACAATTCCTTTTCCAAATCTTTGGTGCTCAACATTCATACCTGTTTGTAAATTACTAGTATCATCACCAACAAAATTTGGGTCGGGTGGAGGAGAAGCTGCTGCGGTTTTCGAAAAGCTTGTTTTTACTGGATTTAATACCTTTTTTGGCAATCCACTTAATGACCTGCCTGGTGAATCAGAAATCTTATTCTCTTTAAATGTTCCTTTTGAATTAAACAAACTTTCAAAACTCAAAAATTGAGGGTCTATTTCTTGTAGAAATCTACTTGGTTCTGCATTTATAATCGAACCAAATTTAAACCTGCTTGTTGCAAAACTTAAAGTTAATCTTTTCATAGCTCTTGTAAGTGCTACATAAAATAATCTTCTTTCTTCCTCTAATTCTTGTCTGCTATTTAATGATAATTGTGATGGGAATAAATTTTCTTCCAATCCAACTACATATACATATTTAAACTCTAATCCTTTAGCAGAGTGAATAGTCATTAAACTCACATGGTCTTTGTCTAAATTTTTGTCATTGTCGTCGTTGGTAAGTAAGGCAACATTCGACATAAAATCAGCCAGTTTGTTTGGTTGTAAAACACCATCTTCATCTGCAGTTTCTTCAACACTAAATTCTTTTATACCGCTTAAGAGTTCTTCAATATTTTCGTACCTAGCAATACCTTCAACAGTTTTATCTTCATATAAACTTTTTAAAACTCCACTTTGTTTAGCAATATGCATGGCAACATCGTAGGCGTTTTTATCCATTTGAACCTGAAAACTTTTTATCATAGTTACGAAGTCTTCAATAACCCCTCCGCCTTTTAATCCAAACTGACCAATATTTTCAATTACATCCCAAAGAGAAACTTTATTGTGGTCTGCAATGATGGTAATTTTTTCCATTGTTGTTTTACCAATTCCTCTAACTGGATAATTGATGATTCTTTTTAAAGCTTCTTCATCTTTGGGATTAAGTACAACTCTAAAATAGGCCAATAAATCCTTGATTTCTTTTCTTTGGTAGAACGACATTCCTCCATAAATTTTATAAGGAATACTGCTTTTTCTCAAAGCTTCTTCCATAGAACGACTTTGAGCATTGGTTCTATAAAGAATAGCAAAATCATTGTTCATTACATGGCTATTCATCTTTTCTTGAAAAATAGATGAAGCAACCAATTTGCCTTCTTCATTATCAGTTAGGGCTTTCATCACCCTAATTTTTTCGCCATTTTCATTATCTGTCCAAACATTCTTTTTTATTTGGTCCCGATTTTTTTCTATTACACTTGAAGCTGCATTTACAATGTTCTGTGTACTTCTGTAATTCTGCTCTAGTTTGAATGTTTTAACATCTGGAAAATCTCTTTGAAAGCCTAAAATATTTTTAATATTAGCACCTCTAAATGCGTAAATACTCTGCGCATCATCTCCTACAACAGCAATATTTTGATGCACTGCAGATAGTTTTTTAATAATCATGTACTGAGCATGGTTGGTATCTTGAAACTCATCAACCATGATATACCGAAATTGGTGCTGGTATTTATGCAATGAATCTAAATGATTCGCAAAAAGTTTATAAGTGTTAACAAGCAAATCATCAAAATCCATAGCACCAGCTCTGAAGCATCTGTCTTGATAGGTTTTAAAAATCAATCCAAACTTAGGTCTTCCACTTGAATTATCATTTTCAGCCAATTCATCATTCATTAAATATTCTTCGGCAGTAATTAATGAGTTTTTAGCTGATGATATTCTACTTAATAAACCAGCTGGTTTGTAAAGTTTATCATCAAGTTTCATTTCATTAACAATAGTTTTTAACAAACTTTTGCTGTCATCACTATCATAAATAGTAAAGTTTCTTGGATAACCAATTTTATCAGCTTCCGACCTTAAAATCCTAGAAAAAATACTATGAAAAGTACCCATCCAAATATTTTTCGCTTCGCTACCAACTGCAACTTGAACGCGGTGACGCATTTCTTTAGCAGCCTTATTTGTAAATGTTAATGATAATATTTGAAAAGGATCAACATCATGCCTAAGCATGTGCACAATTCTGTAAGTAAGTACACGCGTTTTTCCAGAACCAGCTCCGGCAACAATCATAACCGGTCCGTCTATTTGTTCAACAGCAGCTCTTTGAGCTTCATTCAATGTTTGAAGATAATCCACAATGCGAAAATAACCCCGTTCATTGGGTTATTCGCTTTAAGATTTCAACATCCGTTCAATAGGTATGTTGCCAATATGGTTTATTTCTGTAAAGTCGATATCTGGATGTGGGTTAAACATCGAGCTGATAAAGAAAAACAATGAAGCAGGAGGTAATACTATCATATACAGGATGTAAATGATATATCCTTTGTATCCGTAATGTTGATATTTTTTGAATAATTCCACTGCTCGAATTTAATTTCTTATTTCCAATCTAAAATATGGTTTTCAGTTACTTATCTACATTCGAATATAAGTATTTATTTTTGTGGACACAATAGTGGTGAATAAAAATTTATAATTGGTTGTTTTGAATTTGTACTAGGACTATTTTTGGCTACTTTTACTGATTATTTAGAAACCCATGATTAAAGAGTACATTGACAACAATCGCCAACGTTTTTTAGACGAATTGTTTGATTTATTGCGCATTCCTTCAATTAGTGCTGATAGTGCTTATAATGAAGATGTTGTGAAAGCTGCCGAGTTTATTCAAGCGAAATTAATTGCTGCCGGCGCCGATAAAGTTGAGTTGTTTCCTACTGAGGGTCATCCTATTGTTTATGGTGAAAAGATTTTTGATCCTTCATTACCTACTGTTTTGGTTTATGGTCATTACGATGTTCAACCGGCTGTTCCTCTAGAATTATGGGATACACCACCTTTTGAACCTACTATTCGTAAAACTGAAGTTCATCCCGATGGTGCCATTTTTGCACGTGGTGCTTGTGATGATAAAGGCCAAGTTTATATGCATGTTAAGGCTTTTGAATACATGATGAAAAACAATAAACTTGCTTGTAATGTGAAATTTATGATTGAAGGTGAAGAGGAAGTTGGTTCTCCTAATTTAGGTCCTTTCTGTATCAAAAATAAAGAAATGCTTAAGGCTGATGTGGTTCTAATTTCTGATACTTCTATGATTGCCAATGATATTCCAAGCATTGATAGTGGTTTACGTGGATTAAGTTATGTTGAAGTTGAAGTTACTGGTCCTAACCGCGATTTACATAGTGGTGTTTATGGTGGTGCTGTAGCAAATCCAATTAATATTCTTGCAAAAATGATTGCAAGTATGCATGATGAAAATAACCACATCACAATTCCAGGTTTTTATGACCAAGTTTTAGAATTAACTGCCGATGAAAGAGTTGCTTTAAATAAAGCTCCTTTTGATTTAGAAGCTTATAAAAAAGATTTAAACATTGGTGATGTTTGGGGTGAAACTGGTTTTAATACTTTAGAAAGAACAGGTATCAGACCAACTTTAGATTGTAATGGTATTTGGGGTGGTTATACTGGCGAGGGTTCTAAAACAGTACTTCCTTCAAAAGCTTTTGCGAAAATTAGCATGAGATTAGTTCCAAACCAAGATTCTCATACCATCACTGAAATATTCAAGAAACATTTCGAAGGTATTGCTCCTGCAGGTGTAAAGGTTGAAGTTCGTCCACATCATGGCGGTGAACCTGTTGTTACTCCTATTGATTCTGTTGCTTACCTTGCTGCTGAAAAAGCAATGGAAACTAGTTTCGGAAAAACTCCAATTCCTACAAGAGGTGGTGGTAGTATTCCTATTGTTGCTCTTTTTGAAAAAGAATTAGGTCTTAAATCTGTATTGTTTGGTTTTGGTTTAGATAGTGATGCTTTGCATAGTCCTAATGAACATTATGGTGTTTTCAACTATTTAAAAGGAATTGAAACTATTCCTTATTTCTATGAAAACTTTGCTAAAATGAAAGCGAATTAATTGCTAAATTCTCTTTATTTTAAGTTGAAACTTATAGTAAAAAATGCTTCCGATTTTTCGGAGGCATTTTTTTTGTAAAAGATTCCTTTTCAACTCATTTCATAAATTCAATTTTATATATTGCAATTCTTGTAAAACCGATAAAATCTTCATTTTAAATAGCTTTCTAATTAACTTAGATTGATTTGTTTATATGTTGATTTAAAGAGTTTTTCGTTGAACAAAACCATGATAAAAAATAAAATTTTTGCAAAAATGAATCTATTTAAACTTGGGGTAATCTTTACCCTGATTTTGAATATTTATTCTACGCAATCTCTTTTTGCTCAAAATACTTATGGTTTCGAATGGATAAAACCTTATCAAACCTATTACAAATTTCCTGTTATAAAAGATGCAATTTATAAAATCGATTCTTTAACATTAGCTCAAAATGGTATCAATGTTCAAAATCTGAATCCACAAAAATTAAGTTTATTCAAAAATGGAAAAGAACAATTGATTTATTGCGCTGGTGAATCAGATGGTATTTTTAACTCGACTGATTATATTCAATTCTTCGGGCAAAAAAACACTGGTGAATTAGATAAAGAATTATATACTTCTGATGCTGAACAAGCACATATTTATTCAAGTTTATTCACTGATACTGCTTGGTATTTTTTGTGTATAAATGCTGATACATCAACTCATAATCCTCTTCGATATACCGTTTCTACCGATACTAGTTTTAGTGCTTTTACTCCAGAACAAAATTATTTTTCTACTAAAATTTTAACCTTTCAAGAAGAATATTATCGTGGTGCTTTTTTGCCTGCAAGTACAAAATACTACATCTCAGATTATGCTGGATCTGAAGGTTGGGTTTCTTATTTAATTGGGTTGAATCAGTCGAGAATAGTTCAAGTTAATTTGCCTGATGTTATAAATACTTTAGATGGAAGACTTGAAATGAAAATTATTGGTTCTTCTGATTTTTTTCTTGAAGATCCCAATGCGCCAAATCACCATATACAGGTTCTAATTGGAAATACTCCAAATCCTACATTTGTAATTGCAGATACTACTTACAGAGGTTATGGAGAAAGACTTATTCTGAAAAATATTCCATCTATTTTCATGAATTCGGTTTTATATGTAAAGGTTCAAGTAATAAATGATCTTGCCGTTAATTCCGATTTAAATGGAATTTCATACATAAAAATAGATTACAATTCAGGTCAATCTATTTCTGAAAATTTTATAACGTTTTTACTTAATAAATCTGGATTGTCCAAAAAGCTAATTCAGTTTAATGGCTATAATGGTTCTGGTGCTTTTATCTTAGATAGGTTTAATAAATTACTCATAAATTGTTCTCTTCAAGCTTCTACTTTAAGAGCATTGGCATTTAATTCAGATGAACTTGTTTTTTGTGATATTAATACTTTTGAAGTTCCCATAAATCTTACAAAAGTTGATTTTGTTATTCCTAATCCTAACCAAAATTACCAGTACTTAATTGTTTCAAATAAGGTTTTCGAAACTTCAGCTACTGCCTACAAAGAGTTTAGGAATAACAGATATAAAACATTATTAGTTTATGCTGATGAATTGGCAAATACCTATTTTTATGGTCACCATCATCCCTTAAGTATTAAGAGATTTACAAAGCATTTGTTCGATATGCAGGCTGTTGAACCTTCTTTTTTATTGCTACTAGGAAGGGGATTTCAGAATAATTTAATTAGAACTTCTTCTGATAACTACCAGTTAAATTTGGTTCCAGCAATTGGAGAACCTTCCTCTGATAATCTATTTACAGCTAGTTTTGATAACGACCAAGGTGTTCCTGCAATTCCAACAGGAAGAATACCTGCACAGAGTAACCAAGATGTTTTTAATTATTTGGAGAAAATTCAAAATTTAGAAAATAGTCCTGATAGTATTGCTGAATGGAGAAAGAATTTTCTGCATATAAGTGGAGGTGAAGATTATTTATCCGAACAAATTCCTTTTACAAATAGAGTAAATTACCTAAAAGGCATAATTTCACAAAAACCAACTGGTGCCAATGTTTTTTCATATCATAAAAATGTAACTGCACCAACTCAGGATGATATCAGAGAAAAATTAATCAAAATTCAAAATGATGGAATTAATATGATGACGTTTTTAGGTCATGGTTCTCTAACGGTTTTAGATATGGATTTTGGTTCTATTGGTAGTTTAAACGAAAATAACAAACCAAGTTTTTACTATTTCAATGGTTGTAGTATAGGAAATGCAAATGATGTTGACCCAGGTGGTACAGGACTTGTATATGGAAAGGATTATATCTGTGCTGCAAAAAAGGGAGCAATAGGTTGGTTGGCTCATAGTAATCTTACTTTAACTGGATATCTATACAACCAAATGGATAATTTTTATTTGGCAATGAATGGAACTAATTATGGTAAACCTGTTGGTGAAATTTTGAAAAATGCCCTAAAAGAATCTACTGTTTCGAAAGATTTATATGCACGTTCACATGCGCTTCAATTATTACTTCAAGGTGATCCAGCATTTAAATTATATAGCCCAACTAAGCCAGATTTTTCTTTGAATTCAAATGCAATTTTTGTGAATCCGGCTAATGCAACAGCTCAACTCGATTCTTTTCAACTAGCAATCGTTGTTAATAATATTGCTAAAGCAGTTTTTGATTCAATTGAAATAAAAATAAGACGCGTACTTCCAGATAATTTTGTTCAGGATTTTCCGATTTTTAAAGTCAATTCACCAAATTTTAGAGATACTTTTTACTATTGGATTAAACCAATTTCAAAAACAGATGCAGGTTTAAATAAATTTTTTGTAGAAATCAATCCCAATAAAATCGTTGATGAAATTCAATATACTAATAACAATATTCAGTTCGATTTTTTCCTTCCTGGTAGCGGAATTACATTGTTATATCCATATCCTTATAGTATTGTAGATGTTGATTCTATTACTTGTTATGCTCAAAACAATAATATTTTCTCAGATAAAATTGATTACCTATTTGAATTAGATACATCATTGGCATTTAATAAATCGAGTTCGTTTTTTAAAGAATCTGGACCTATTTCTCAAAATGGTTTAGCTTCTTTTCAATTTAAATTGAATTCTACCGATACCCAAGTTTACTTTTGGAGAGCTAAAATTAATGTTAGTGAAGATAAAGGTGGTACTTGGCAAATTGGAAGTTTTACTCATATTCCAAATGGTTTAACTGGATGGCGTCAAAGTGTTTATAGCCAAGTAAAAGATGTTTCTGAAACACGATTTATTTTGTTTAATGATTCCCTGAAATCAACTGAATTTACGAACAATGAACTTACCTTAGGTATTGAAAACAGAAGATGGGATCATAGAAGAATGGGAGTTGTAATCCCGTATTTATTAAATGCATTGGTAGGAAATTGTGTGGCTCAAGGAACTGTGGTTTTGGTTTTTGAACCTTTTCAAGTTGATATGCCTTATGAACTTCCAAATTACCCTTTTAATTGTTCGTTTATACAAGCAAATAAGTCGGATAGGAGTTTTAGATATTATACTTTTAATACAAATTATGTTGAAGGTGAAAGAGAGTTAAGACGTTTGGTTGATTCTGTTCCTGATGGATTTTTTGTAGCAATGTTTTCACGTTATTCAACAAATATTCATAATTGGGAGCCTGAAACTAGAAATATGTTTTCTAAAATTGGCTCTATAAAAGTAGGACAAACAGCGAGTCGAAATACAGCTTGGGCCGTTATAGGTATGAAAAACGGTGCATTAGGTACAGCTTCTGAAGATACTGTTCAGAATAATGAATTAGAGGGTTTGTCGAGTTTACCACCTCAAACAAATGAACCTCAAGACGAAAAATACCTTCGTATTAAAAAGAGCTTTTTGTTAAAATGGTTTGAAGGTGATTTTACCTCCAAAGCAATTGGTCCTGCTAATAAATTTGGTAGTTTAAGATTGAATTTGTACGACAAAGATCTAGTTCAAAGTGGAAGATGGTGGGCCGATATTATTGGTATAAATACTTCTGGAGTTGATACTGTTTTGATGAAAAATATCAATTCAGTGCTTACAGATTTAGCAAGTATAGATGCTTCAAAATATCCGTTTTTAAAATTGAAATTACATTTTGTTGATTCAATAAACAGAACTCCGCATCAAATAAAATCATGGCAAATTTCATATATTGAAGCGCCTGAATTAGTTATAGATCCCTCGTTTTCTTATGAATTTAATTCTGACAAATTAGATAAGGGTGATTCAATTAGAATCAAAATTCCTATAAGAAATATTTCTAGTTCAAACGCCGATTCGTTTTTAATTAATTGGGAAGTAAAAAATGATGCTAGAAATATTACCTATAATGCTAATACGAGTCTTAATAATCTTGCTGCTAAGAATTTTCAAGTCTTAGAAAAAAGTATCCCAACAGTTTCTATGGAAGGTACTCAGCAGTTCAAATTACATATCAATTCAACGCAAAGAATATCTGAATTCAATTTTAATAACAATATCGCATTACGAAGTTTAACTGTTAATGCAGATAGGCAAAATCCTTTATTAGATGTTAGTTTTGATGGGCAAAGAATAATTAATGGTGATATAGTTTCTCCTCAACCAATTATTAGAATTAGTTCAATAGATGCAAATAAGTTTATGTTGCAAGAAGATACCTCGACTTTTAATCTCTATTTGAGAAAACCAAGAACCTTCGATTTTGAACAAATCCCTTTAAACAGTTCCGAAATAAAATTTATACCTGCAAGCCCAAATAACAATACTGCAACTATTGAATATAAACCTTCAAAATTTACTGATGGTTTGTATACATTAAAGGCTCAGTCAAAAGATGCAAGTGGAAATTATGCAGGTAATATGGAATACCAAATTGATTTTACTGTTATTAATAAAAGTAGTATCACTTATTTTTATCCATATCCAAATCCTTTTACAACTTCAATGCGTTTTGTTTTTACTTTAACAGGCTCTAAAATTCCAGACCAACTTTTAGTCAGAATCATGTCGATTGATGGCAGAATTGTAAAAGAAGTTCGAAAAGAAGAATTTGGTAACATTAGAATTGGAAATAATATCAGCGAATGGGCTTGGGATGGAACAGATAATTTTGGGGATAAATTAGCTAATGGTGTTTATTATTATCAGGTTTTCAGTAAAATAGAGGATTCGGAAATTGAACACAGGACTGCAAAATCAAAGGATGAAGACAAGTTTTTCATTAAAAATACAGGTAAGATTTATTTAATGCGATAGGTGGGTAAAAGACATTTTTTATTCCAAAAGTTTTTTCGAAATTACTCGCTTTAAAAGCTACCTATGCCAATTAAAAAATTATTGGTTGCCAATCGAGGTGAGATTGCAATCAGAGTATTTCGTGCAGCTGTTGAATTAAATATTAAAACAGTTGCTGTTTATACCTATGAAGATAGATATTCTTTACATCGGTATAAAGCCGATGAAAGTTATCAAATTGGTTCAGAAACCGACCCTTTAAAACCTTATTTAGATATTGAAGAAATCATTTACGTGGCCAAAAACCACCAAGTAGATGCCATTCACCCTGGTTACGGATTTTTAAGTGAAAACGCGCTTTTTGCTCAAAGATGTAAAGAGGAGGGTATTATTTTTGTTGGTCCCGATCCTTCCGTTATGAAGGCTCTTGGTGATAAAATGCTGGCTAAAAAAGTAGCTATTGAAGCAAAAGTTCCAATTATCCAAGATAGCCAGGTTGATTTACTTACCCTTGATATTGCAATTCTAGAAGCAAATAGAATTGGTTTTCCTCTGATGATTAAAGCTGCTTCTGGTGGCGGTGGTAGAGGAATGAGGGTGGTTAGAACAGAATCTGATTTAGTTAAAGTTTTTAATGAAGCCAGAAATGAAGCCAAAGTTGCTTTTGGAGATGATACTGTTTTTCTTGAAAAATTTATAGACCAACCTCGCCATATTGAGGTTCAAATTCTCGGTGATAAACATGGAAATTTAGTTCATTTACATGAAAGAGATTGTTCTGTTCAGCGTAGGTTTCAAAAGGTGGTTGAAATGGCTCCTGCTCCTGGAATTTCAATTGAAACAAAATCAAAACTTCATGAATATGCCCTCAAAATTTGCAAACATGTAAATTATAGTCATGCTGGTACTGTTGAGTTTTTAGTTGATAAAGAAGAGAACATTTATTTCATTGAAGTAAATCCTCGTATTCAAGTTGAACATACAGTAACTGAAGAAGTAACTGGATATGATATTGTGCGTTCTCAAATTTTAATTGCTAAAGGATATCGACTCGATTCTCCAGAAATTAATATCTATAGCCAAAATCAAATTGAAGTAAAGGGTTTTGCTGTGCAAGTTCGTATCACTACCGAAGACCCTGCTAATGGTTTTAAACCCGACCATGGAACAATAATTGCGTACAGAAATGCAGGTGGTCCCGGTATTCGTTTAGATGAAGGTAGTGCTTATCCTAATGCTAAAATTTCTCCCTTTTTTGATTCCTTGTTAGTTAAAGTTACTGCAAGTGGTAGAAATTTATTGGAAGCAACTGAAAGATTGCAAAGAGTTCTTAAAGAATTCAGAATTCGTGGCGTAAAAACCAATATTAGTTTCCTTGAAAATGTTTTACAACATCCGGTTTTTTTAGCAGGAAAAACAACGGTTAATTTTATAGATTCTCATCCAGAATTATTCATATTTAAAAAGCGTTTTGATAGAGGTACAAAGGCATTGAAATATATGGCCGATATCATAGTAAACGGAAATGATGATGTGAAATTTATTGATGATAAAAAGGTTTTCAGAACTGCACGTATTCCTGATTTTGATAAGTTTAGTGAAATACCATTAGGTTCAAGAAGCAGACTTCAAAGCCTAGGCAGAGATGGTTTTGTAAATTGGTTAAAAAATGAAAAGGCCATTCAATATACCGATTGTACCTTAAGAGATGCCCACCAAAGTTTATTTGCAACTCGTATGCGTACAGTTGATATGCTTAAAGTGGCAGAAGCTTATGCAAAAAATCATCCTCAATTGTTCTCCCTAGAAATGTGGGGCGGTGCTACTTTTGATGTGGCTTTACGCTTTTTACATGAAGACCCTTGGCAAAGACTCGCACTACTTAGAGAGTCAATTCCTAATATACTTTTTCAAATGCTAATTCGTGGTTCAAATGCCGTGGGTTACAAAGCATATCCAGATAATTTAGTAGAAAAATTTATTGAAGAAAGTTTCAAAAATGGTATTGATGTTTTCAGAATTTTCGATTCATTAAATTGGATTGAGGGAATGAAGGTTAGTATCAATGCTGTTAATGAAAGAACAAATGGCTTGGCTGAAGCTTGTATTTGTTATACAGGCGATTTGTTAGATTCTGATAAAAATTCGAAGTTTAATATACAATATTACCTCGATTTAGCCAAGCAACTTGAAGATGCTGGTGCTCATATTTTGGGAATAAAAGATATGGCTGGTTTGTTAAAACCATATCAAGCAGAATACTTAATTAAAGAGCTTAAAAAGTCAATTGATATTCCTATTCATTTGCATACACATGACACAAGTAGTATTCAACCTGCGACCTATTTAAAGGCGATTGAAGCGGGTGTTGATGTAGTAGATGTTGCTTTGGCTAGTATGAGTGGTTTAACATCTCAGCCAAATTTCAATTCTATTGTTGCTATGATGAAAGGCAATGAGCGTGAATTGAAAATGGACTTAAATTCACTGAATCAATTTTCGAATTATTTTGAAGCTGTAAGAGAATATTATTATCCATTTGAACATGAGTTAAAGGCTGGAACGGCAGAGGTTTATGATCATGAAATACCCGGTGGTCAATACTCTAATCTTCGTCCACAAGCAAGAAGCCTAGGTTTAGAAGACCAATTTGAGACCATTAAACAAAACTATGTTTTAGTCAATAAAATGTTTGGTGATATTGTGAAAGTAACACCTTCTTCTAAAGTTGTAGGTGATATGGCTTTATTTATGACTGCCAATTCATATACCGAAAAAGATATTATGGAAAAGGGTGATAGCATTTCTTTTCCAGATTCAATTATAGAGTTGTTTAAAGGTGATTTGGGTCAAAATCCAGGAGGTTTTCCTAAAGAACTTTCTAAGCTTATTTTAAAAGATGTTGAAGCCTATACAGGAAGGCCAAATGAACATTTAAATCCTATAGATTTTGATGCTGATTTTTTAAAGTTTCAAGAAAAATTTGGAAAGGATTATCAATTTACTGACTTTCTAAGTTGGTGTTTTTATCCTAAAGTATTTGAAGATTATTCAATCAAACGCGAGGCATTTGGAGAACTTTATCATTTACCAACTCCAGCATTTTTCTTTGGGATGAAACTTGGTGAGGAAATAATTATTGAATTAGCTCCTGGTAAAAACATCTTGGTAAGATTAATCAATATGGTTGATGAAGGAGATGGTAAAAAGACCGTTTATTTTAGGCTAAATGGACAAACCAGAAGTATTGAAGTTATTGACAGGCATAATACATCGGCTAAACATTCAAATAGAAAAGCTAAAATTGATGGAGAAATTGGTTCCCCTTTGCAAGGAAGATTATCTAAGATTTTAGTGAAAGAAAATGATGTAGTTGAAAAAAATACCCCATTATTTACCATTGAAGCAATGAAAATGGAGAGTACTGTAATTTCACCTATAAGTGGAACAATAAAATCTGTAGTTTTGAAGGAAGGAAGTTTAATTGAACAAGACGACCTGATTATTGAAATTCAAACCAATTTATAAAACATGGAATATATAATTATCGGAGTTGTAATTACTCTTATTATTTTCTTCTCTATTACAACAGTTCAACAAGGACTTGTTGCTGTTACAACAATCTTTGGTAAGTACAACCGAACTTTATATCCTGGATTGAATTTTAAAATTCCATTAATAGAAGTTGTATTTCGTAAAATTTCAATTCAAAATCGTTCAGTTGAATTGGGTTTTAATGCTACAACTATTGACCAAGCCAATGTCAATTTTACTGCTATGTTGCTTTATTCTGTAATTAATCAAGATGAAGAAACAATTAAAAATGTAGCTTTTAAGTTTATTGATAGTGGAAATTTTATGCAAGCTTTAACACGTTCAGTAGAAGGTTCAATTAGAGCTTATGTTGCTACAAAAAAGCAAGCTGAAATACTTGGGCTAAGAAGAGAAATTACTGAAGCTGTAAAAGATAATATGGATAAAACTTTGGAGGAATGGGGTTATCACCTGATCGACCTTCAAATCAATGATATCAATTTTGATGAAGAAGTAATGAAGTCGATGGCTAAAGTTGTAGCTTCAAATAACATGAAATCGGCTGCTGAAAACGAAGGACAAGCGCTGTTAATCACCAAAACAAAGGCTGCCGAAGCAGAAGGAAATGCGATTAAAATTGCAGCACAAGCTGAAATGGAAGCCGCTCAATTAAGAGGGCAGGGGATAGCTTTATTTAGAGAGGAAGTTGCTAAAGGATTAAGTCAAGCTGCTAAAGTAATGCAAGATGGAGATTTAGATGCCTCATTCATATTGTTTAGTATGTGGACAGAAGCTGTGAAAAATTTCGCAGAACAAGGAAAAGGTAATGTTATTTTTCTTGATGGTTCATTAGAAGGTATGCAAAAATCTATGAAAGAAATGATGGCAATTTCTAGATTAGATTCAAACATAAATAAAAAGGATTGAGGTGAAGTTTAATTACCTTTCACATGGTAAATATGTAACTGGAGGCTTTCTGTATGAAAAATTTTATGCAGAAAGCCTCCTTGTTTTTTTGAGATCCTTAGGTCGTAATGTTGAATTTAAACAGATTAGAAAACATAAATTCTACGACAATTGGTTTGCCCATTTAGAATTACTATTTGTTGGATTAATTCAAACAAATGCCCAACTAAATTTATTGGTTTCACGATTTGCTATTCCAGCATTGTTAAAATCTTTTTTTACCAATAATAAATTTATTGTGGTGTTTCATTATGAAGATCCAAAAGATAATAGCTCCATTATTTTAAAATCATATTACGAGCTATTTTTTGTTCTATTAAATTTATTAAAACCTAAAAATTTAGCTATTTTAATTGTTGCTCCTTTTTGGGAAACTTATTTTAAAAACAAGCTCAATGGTGTTCAAATTATTTATTTCCCGAATCTCTTTAATTTAAGTGAATACAATTCAATTAAGCCCAATAAAAAAACTAATCAAATTCATTTGGGGCAATGGAGTTGGAAGAATGATTCAATGATATTTGAATTGGCAGAACAATTGTTTAAGCTAGGTTATAATTGTTATTTCAGTACAAATAATCCTAATGAAGCTGGAAGTTTTTATACTTACGAAATTATAGCTGAAAACAGAGAATCATATTTAAAGAGAATGGCTGAATCAGCTTATACCATAGCCTTTACTTCAATTAATGAAGGTTGGAACAGACTTGCTCATGAAAGCATTTTATTGGGCACAAATGTGATAGGTTTTAATAAAGGTGGTTTAGGAGATTTATTGATTGAATCCAATTCCTTTATAGTTGAAAATTCTGACCAAGCTTTGGAAATTATTTTAGCAAAGAAGAGCTCTGTTACACCAGTTTCTTTTATTAATAGATATGCTGATACAAATGCAAGTCAGTTTTTAGAAAGCTCAGTTTTGTTTGTGAATAGCTAACTAAAACCTTGCTGATATTTGGATTTAAATAGTTTTATAATTTCGTTTTTTTTCTTAAGGACGATATGATTTCGAAATTAAATATTGACTAACACACGCATTTTTTCTGTCAAACATTGAAATTCTTGAAATGTTTTTACCAATCAAATCATAAAATTAACTATTAAAATTGAATTTGATTATATTTAAATTAGCAAACGAAAAATTAAAACTATTCATTGAAATAATGACAATAACTGATTTTTTTGTATTGTATTTTTAACCACTATTTATTCACCCAAAACTAATAACCAAAATTATGTTAGAATTTTATTCAGGAAGTACAAGAATGGTTAACACTCGTCGTGGTGTTAGCGAGTGTTTAGAAATTGCACTTGGTAATTCTTATTCAGATTGTGATTTAATTATTTTACATGCATCAATTGGTCATAATTTTTCTGATTTAGTAGATGAGGCTTCTAAATTAGCACCTAAGGCTCGAATATTAGCTGCTTCTTGTTGTGGTGTAGTTGGTAGAGAAGGTGTGAGTGAATCGATGAAGGATATTGCTTTAATGGCAGTTAAAGGTAATGAATTTTCTGTAGGGCATTGCGATGATATCAATGGTAAAAATGCCTATCAGAAAACATTGGAAATGGCTACCAATCTGAAGTTAGAAAATCCAAATATCAATATGTTATATTTCATTGCTCCTGGAATTGATATTGATAATGATGCTTGTATTCTTGCTATTGAAGAAGTTTTTGGGCCTGATGTTACCATTTTTGGTGCAACCTCTTCCGATAACATGAAAGGGGTTGTTAGTTACCAAGCTATTGATAAAAATGTTTACGAACATGCTTCATTTTTAGTTGGGTTTTCTGATCCAACTTTAGTTGTAGATACAGCTGCTACACATGGTTTTGTTGCCTATGGAGAACCTTTTATTGTAACTAAATCTAATGGTAATAGAATTATTGAATTAAATGGAAAGCCGGCCTGGTCTGAATTTACACAACGATTGCGATTAAACTCTGATAATAATTGTGGAGATACAATCCCTATTGGAGCTTTAGCTGAGCAGTTAACAGGAGAGCTTGCAATTGAATATGGTAATGATCATATCCTTAGAGCAGTAACTACTAAGCTTGGAGAGGAGATGATATATGCTACTTCAATTAAAGAAGGAACTAAACTTTGGTTAACACAAAGAGATGAAGAGAAAATTTTTACGGAAATGGATAGAATTGTTGCTGATATGGTAAAAAGGTCTGAAGGTAAAACTCCAGTTGCTGTTTTTCATGCCGATTGTCTTGCCCGTGGTAGATTTTTATTTAACAGAATTTTAAAAGAAGAATTAGTAAATAGAATGCAATTCCCTTTTTCAAATAATGGAGAATGTCCGCCTTGGTTAGGTATGTATGGTTTTGGTGAATTTGCTAGATTGTCGGGCAAGAATACTTACCACAATTATACTACTGCATTATATGTAATCTATCGAAAATAATCTCACAATTTTTTTATGGGGATATTAACTCATACCGACCTTGAAGACCTAAGCAAGGAACAATTAATAAATCAATTCAGAGATTTACAACTAAGAATTTCAAGATTCTCCGCAGTTGAACAATCTCTTATAAATGTTCGTGATCGCCTCGATAGTGAAGTGGTGATGCACAAACGTATGAATGCTTTTAACAAAGAAGCATTTGAGGAAAGTGAAGAGTCTGATTTTTTGCTTTTAGTAGCTGAATCAATCATAGATATTTTTGAATTTGAAATTGGTCTGGTAATTGTTTCTACTCAAAACAGCCAGTTTTCGTTAAACTTTGAAATGGAGGGTTTCTCTATTCAAAATGAACAGGCGTATAGAATTTATAATCTTTTAAATGGAAATTTAAATTATTATGAAAATGGTAAAGTTCTTAAATTGAACGATGGCCAATGGGATGATTTAAGCCACCTGATTCCATTTAATCAATTAATGTTAACAAGAGCAGTAAACCAAGATTTAAACGTTTCTATTTATATGGTAGGTGGCGTGCTTAAATCAGGTGCTTTAAGTTACAATCCTGTTGATGAAAAAAGAGCAAATGCTTTTGGATTATTTGCTCAACAAGTTTTATCTCAATTTAATAGTTTGCAGAAAGCAAAACGAATCCAATCTTCTGAAAATCGCCTTTCAAGATTAGCAAAAGTTTTCTTGGGTTTTGGTTCCGTTCCTATTGAAAATATTGGTAAACTTACTGATGTGGCTTGTGAGTTGTTAAATGCAGATTTTTGCTTTTATAAAGGATTGGATAAACTTGATTTGTATTCATACTCAAGTTCAAAGGCCACTCAATTTCCTATTTTTCTAACAATTGATGATGTAATATTTTTAAAAACCTTTATTAGGAATTCTAATGAAGAAACCACAATAGATAATCATATTCCTCCTGATTTTAAAGCTGAAATGAATAATAAAGGAACAGATGTTCATCAGTTTAGAACCATTGGAAGAAAAGTTAATCTTGAAGGAATGACAACTGGTATATTGGGTGTTTGTTTTGCTAGTGCAACTCAGGCAACTGATGAGGATAAACAGATAATTGGAATTATAGCAGCTGCTATTGCTGTTGAAGAAAAAAGACATCTTGCTCAAAAAGAACTCATTTTAAACAATGCAGAACTTAAGAAAATTAATTCAGAATTAGATAATTTTGTTTACAGTGTTTCGCATGATTTAAGAGCACCTTTATTAGCAATTAAAGGTTTATTAGCTTTAATTGATACAAAATCTACTGATACTCAGGAAAACGACCAGTACCTTGGTTTAGTTGCTGAGTCTGTAACTAGAATGGATGAAACCATTAAAGAGATTCTTGATTATTCTCGTAACGCTAGATTAGGCATTAGACCAGAGTTTATTAATATCAAAGAAATTGTTGCAAATGCTTTTAATGATGTTAAATACTATTCTGATCATAATGTAGATTTAATGCTGGATATAGAAAATAACCTTCAATTCAGTTCAGATAAGCCACGTTTAAATACTGTTGTCAAAAATATCATTGCGAATTCTGTAAAGTATTCAAGAAGAGAAATTGCAAATTCTTATATAAGAGTAAAAGCTTATAAAAAGAAAGATGAAATCATTTTAAGAATTGAAGACAATGGGGAAGGTATTAGTGAGGCAAATCTTCAAAAGGTATTTAATATGTTTTTTAGAGCGTCTAATTTAACTTCTGGAACAGGTTTAGGACTTTATATTTGCAAGGAAATTTTGTCTAAGTTAAATGGAAGAATCGATGTTAGTTCCGTTTTAGGAAAAGGTTCTGTGTTTACGATTTACTTACCAACCAAGTTTGAAGCAGATACAGATTTATTAGATTAATTATTCAGTTTTTATAAAAATTTTTTTATAAAAATATACACTATATTCGATATAATTACAAAACATTACCAATATTTGGGTGGTTTATTTAAAATTATGGATAGGTGTTATTTAATTGATGACGATAAAATTTTTAATTTAATAAGTTCTAAAATGATTGAAAGGTCAGGTTGGAATTGTCAAGTTGTAGTTTTTAATTCAGCAGAATTAGCCCTCAAGCAAATAATTCATGATTTGAATCAACCAGAGTTGATTCCTAGTTTGGTTTTATTGGATATTAGAATGCCCGACATGGATGGTATTACATTTCTTCAAAAATTGAATGAATTACCTGAAAATTTAATTAACTCAATTAGAATTTTTATGTTAAGTTCTTCTCTAGATGAAAGAGATATGCAAGTGGCAAAACAATTTTCAACTGTAAAAGGATTTTTGAGCAAACCTCTTTCAATTTCAGATTTGAATCAAATTATTAACTTATAATTTGATTTGTAAAATTCAGAAAACTTATGTTTGATTTGAGCTGTTCGAATGAAGAACTACTCAATGGTTTCTCTAAATAATCAATAATTTCTTCATACTCCTTTGATTTTTGTTTGTCGTATGGATCAATTGAAGAACTTACCAAAATAATTTTATATAGATTTTTTATCGGCAATTCCTTTAATAGTTTTATAAATTTCCATGCATCTATTTCAGGCATATTTATATCTAAAAATATCAGTGTTGCCAAACTTTGTTCTGTTTGTTTCGACATCCAATTTAGTCCATCTTGTCCGTTTGAAAACAAAATAGGTTCTGGATGAAATCCACTTTTTTTAACTTCCCTTTTATTCAAAACTAGAAAAAGTTCATCATCATCAATCAATATTAAATTATATTTCATTGTTATGGATTTAGTATTAAAAAATTAAGTCTCTCTTTCTAGAACCTCTGCCAGATGGGCTTTGTCAACTATATCTTTAATTATTATATCTAGTTCGTTTGCAGAATCTACAATATAGTTAATGATTTGATTTTTGTTTGAATTATTGTCATCCTCATCTTCATCTAACAATAAATTACTTAAGCCCATAATTCTGGCTAATGGTGCTCTTACCAAGTGTGATTGTATCCAGGCAATTTCTTTAAGTAATTTATTTTGTTTAGTAATTGATTCGTTAATTAAACTCAATTGAGCTGTTCTTTCTTTTACTTTTTTATCTAAATTTTCGTTTTGGTTCTGAAGCTGTGAAATTAAATATACAGTAAAGAGTAAGTTTTTAATGCGTAATTCAACTTCAGTTAAATTAAATGGTTTTGTTATAAAATCACTTGCCCCTTCCGAAAGAGCTCTTTTTTTTGCTTCTATTGTAACATCAGCTGTTAAAACTAATATTGGCATATTTGCATTAAAAAGCCCTTTTTCCTTCAGGTTTTTCATTACATCAAAGCCATTCATATGTGGCATCATCAGGTCCAATAGCAAAATATCGGGTTTGAATTCTTTGATGATGTTTTCTGTATCTCTAGAATCGGTACAACTTTTTATCTCTGTATATCCTTTTAAAGTTAATAATTCTTCCAATACTTCAAGATTGGCTATTTGGTCGTCAATAATCAGAATTTTTGCATCAAGTAGGTTCGAGTTCATAAGTTAGGATTAAAGAGTTATAAAATACTTGTCTACTTCAGTTAAAAAGCTACTAAGTTCAATAGGTTTAGTAAGGTAATTACTGGCTCCAGTTATGTATAATTCATCTATTTGTTTTGGCATAGCATCTGCACTTATTATGATTACGGGGATGTGTTTTGAATTTTGATTGCTTTTTAGATTTTTTAAAACTTCAGAACCATGAATATCCGGTAGATTTAAGTCGAGTAATATTAATTCTGGTTTATATTGAATTGCAAGCTCAACTGCCTGTTTTCCCGACATATTGGTTATTAAATTAATTTGTGGTCGTTTATTGTTCAATACTTGTTCAATTAAATCAATGTTTGAACTATTGTCTTCTATATACAAAATATTCCCTTTTTTGGGTAATAGTTTTAGATCTGGTTTATCTAATTCACCATTAATTATCACACGGTCAAGTTCACTTAAACATTCAGGTAAATCAAACCAAAACTCACTTCCTAGTTCTATTTCACTTTTAACACCTACTTTTCCTCCCATTAATTCAATCAATTGTTTAACAACAGCTAATCCAAGACCTGTTCCTTCTGTTATATTTTTACCTTCATTAATTCTTTCAAAGGGCTTAAAAATTTTATCCAAGTTCGATTCTGCTATTCCAATTCCATTATCCTTAATGGTTACACGAATAACATTTTCTCCATATTCACCGATGATATTTTGTGTGATAATCCAAACTTTTCCATTATTCGAATTGTACTTAAGAGCATTGTTTAGTAAGTTAATGATTACTTGTTTTAATCTTTGTTTATCGGCTTTTATAAATTGTTTTTGATTACTATTTGAGTCAAAATAGATTTCAATATTTTTTGCTATCGAAATAGGGAGAAGTGTTTCTATAATCTCATTTATTATATGGTTTAATTCCACTGGTTCAACAGATATTGAGATTTTACCTGATTCAATTCTGCTTATGTCTAATACCTCATTGATTAAGTCTAATAGATGTTGCCCGCTTCTTAAAATGTGATGAACTCCCTTTATTTGGTTAGGATTTAAATCTCCCATTTCGAGTAATTGTGCAAATCCTAAAATTGAGTTCATGGGTGTTCTTAATTCATGACTCATTCTTGATAGAAATTCGCTTTTTGATTTGTTTGCATTTTCAGCATCTTGTTTGGCTGTTTCTAATTCCTGTGTTCGTTCTATAATTCTTTTTTCTAAATTTTGATTTAAATCTATAATTACTTTTTCTATTTCTTTACGTTCGCTTATATCAATTAAAGTTGCTGATAAAAATTTAGCAGAACCATTCATTCCATTAAACAATTTAGCATTCATTAAGGTTGGAAAAACACTACCATCCTTCCTGCAATGAGCAACTTCTTCTGTATTAAATCCACCTTCATCAATAATCTTCTTTAATAACACATTTACATGTTCAGTTTGTTCATTGTTATGAAGCATACTTACATGTTTGCCAATTATTTCTTCAATAGTATAACCATGCATGACTGCAAATGCTTTATTGCAATAAGTTAAATTTCCATTTAAATCTGCAATTGCAGACCCATAATTCGCTTGGTCAGATATAATCCTAAATTTTGCAAGTTCTTCTTCTGCTAATTTTCTTTCAGTTATGTCTATATCGGCTCCAATATAACCCGTCATTTTATTATGTACGTCATAAATGGGAGTTGCATTGGTTGAAACCCAAATTTGTTTTCCATTTTTTGTTACAATTGGATTTTCGAAATTAGTAAAATTGAGCCCTTTATTTAAAAGTTCTATTCCTGATTTTTTATATTCTAATTTCGACTCTTCCGGATGTAAATCATAAAAGTGTTTGCCTATTAACTCTTCTGATTCATATCCAAAAACTTGATAAGAAGCCGGACTAACATATTTGTATTTCCCATTTAAATCAACTTCCCATATTACAGAGCCACTATGTTCTGCAATTTGTCGGAATCTTTCTTCACTTTTCTTTAATGCCAACTGCATTTTTTTACTTTCTGTAATATCTCTCCATGAAGTAAAAATGGCATCTTTTCCTTCATATTTTATTGAAGTTAAATTGATATTTACGTAAAACAATTCTCCATTCTTTTTTTTATGTATCCATTCAAAACTGTTCTTTCCTTTTGAAAATACTTCTTCAATTTGTCCTTTAATTAGTTTTTCCGACTTAATACCATTTTCTTGAAATTCCGGCGAAATGCTCTCAGGTGTTTTCCCAATTAATTCCGACTTTTCATAACCTAGTAAGGCTAATGAAGAATCATTACAATCTATAAACTTTCCTTCAGAAGCAATTAAGTAAGAATCAGGTGAGTTTAAGAACAAAGTTTTATACTTTAATTCACTTTCTTTAATTTTTTTTTCGGCTATTTTTCTATCAGTTATGTCTATACCCATACACTGAATTTCAATTGGTTTTCCTTCGCTATCTGTGATACAAACAAATTCCCATAAGGTGGTATTTATTCCGCCATTTTTACGAGGTTTATCTAACTCAACTTTTATAGGTTCATTTGGGTTTTCAAAACATTTTTCTACTGTTTTTCTGGCTTTTTCATGGTGGTATTCGCAGATAGATTTTAAAGCGTCGGCTTGGTTCAATCCTTTGTTTTCATATAACCATCCATAGTCTTCTTCAAATTTTCTATTCCAATATGTGTGTAAACCATAAATATCTGTTCTAATTACATAACTTGTTTGGCTAGCTAATAAAGTCTTTAATCTTTCCTCACTATTTCTTAATTCCTCCTCAGCTATTTTTCGTTCAGATATATCAATATTGGTTCCCCTAATTCCTATATAGTTTTTGTTCTCATCAAATACAGGTTTACAAACATGTTCTATATACTTAATCTCTCTGCTTTTAGTGATAATTCTAAAATAGAACTTATCTGGTTTAGTTTTTACTTCTACATTTTTATGATGGTTTAAATACGCTGTATAATCATCAGGGTGTATTATTTTCTGACACAGTTGATGGTCATTTATTAGCTCTTGGTCTGTATAACCTGTTAAATCAAAAACAGCAGGTGAATGGTAAATAAAACTTCCATCCGGTCGCTCCCAAAATTCCCAGTTGAAGGTGTTTTCAACAATTATTCTATACTTTTCTTCCGATTGTTTTACAGATTGTTTGGCATGTGTTTTTACAAAATGCTGGCCAATACTTTTAACTATATTGTTTATAAGAATATACTCATCATTTAAGAATTTTACATTTTCCGGACTGTAAATTTTAATAAATCCTTTTTTTAGATTATTGAAATCTAGATTGGCTTCAATAAAATTATTGCTCGTTTTAAATAACTTACTTCTGTAAGTTTTTTCTTCATGCACAATCTCACAACTAGTTTTATCTGGTATTTGAAAGCCTGCTGGAATCATAACTGCAACCTTTTCGAAGTATGTAGTTGTGTCAAGTAACTCTTCGTCAAGTTGAACCAAATTGTATATACAGTTTAATTCTTTATGTCTTTCTCCTAATTCAAAATTTGAAGTTTTTAAAGCTTTTTCTACATAAAATCTGTTTTTTACATTAACAATTAAACCGGAGAAAATCTTTAAAAGAGTTAATTCTTGCTCTGAGAACTTATGTTTTTGAGTCACTGAATCAAGTCCAATAAAACCTATACAATTATTGCCATCCATTAAGGGTACAGTTACGGTACTCTTAATGTCTTGTGCTTTTAAAGCACTTTTTATTTCATTCGAATCGTCTAATAAATCAACATCATTAATAATAATTTCATTTCCTAATAAATGTTGTTCAAGCCATAAAGGATATTTCGCTATTGGAATATTTTTTAGATTGTCAATTTGAGATTTAATTCCATCTGCACACCATTCAAATGTATTATTGCATGTCTCTTTTTCGAGGTCATAATCAAAAATATAAAACCTATCTGCATGTATAAATTGCCCTAGTTCGGCTAAGCTCTCATTAACTGTTTTTGTAAATTCTTCTTCTTTTAAACTAATAAACGTTTTTGAAATTTTCGTTAGATATTCCAATAACTGAGTTTGTTTCCTAAGTTTTTTTTCTTCCTTTATTTGTTTACTAATTTCAGTAAATGTGATTAAAATAGCAGATTCATTTGAGTTATCATTTAAATTAATTGGCTCAATATTTATAAGTAGCCATTTTATTTCCTGATTTTCCTTAGTTTTTACTCCTACTACCTCATTCTGAATAGTGTTTCTTTGAGTTAGATTGATATAAATTTCCTTAAAATTTATACTTATTAAATCTCCATTTGAATTGTAAATTTCTATTTTCTTTTTACCAGACGAATATTTCTTAAATTCATCTACCTCTAGTCCAAAGGTCTTTATAGCAAAGGGATTTGCTTCAATTATCTCACCTTTCGAGTTGTAATAAATAATTCCTTGAGATAAGTTTTTAAAAAGTATTTGGTACTTTAAATAACTATCATTGCTTTCCATTTATTTCCAATTTTGTACCTAGTAATTTAACATACTTTTGAGTTTTTAAAAAGAAGTAATCATTTTTTTTAAGATTGTTTATTTCGCTATTTTACTGCGGTTCTGATTTATTTATTGATATTATTTTTTTTCGAATAACAGCTTCTTTACCTAAAACTAGTTTTACCAAGCTTCAAAGTCTTTAATGCAGATGATTGCTCGAATTAATCAGAATCAACCTTAAAAATTTAATTAAAATCAGAATCGTAATTTTTCTTGAATTTCTTTAAAATCCTGAAGGGATGACATGATTATAGAAAATAAAAAGTAAAGAACAACCACCCCCGAAAGTCTTCAAACGCGGACCGAAGGTCCGCGTTTGAAGACTTTCGGGGAAATTCATTTTGATCCTTTTTCTATAAACATGTGACCACCTATCGGGGTCTTAAGTTTCATAAAGCTGTGCGATTTAACTCTAATCTATCATTTGAAAGTATTTCTCGAAACATGCACCACATTTATGAAAAATTATTGGTGGTAAACATGCGGATATCCATATAAATAATTTCATATCTGTATTATCAAAGAACACATTTGCCAATTGTACATTTTGTTTTAGGTATGCAATTCGTTTCCATTAGATAAGATTTTATTGATTGAATTATTTGTGTTCTCAACTTATATTTGAGAAGAAATGATTAAACTAAATAAACAAATGTCTTCAAATGATTAAAAATGGAAAAGCGACTATACTGAATACACCTGGTGTTTTAAATATTACAATACCTTCTATGAAAAATTGGTTCGCACTTTTATTCGGAACAGCATGGCTTGGAGGTTGGTATTATGGATTTACAAATGTATTCTCAATTTTAGCTTCTAGTAGCTTAAATAATTTTGGAGCAAATGGTTTTTTGATATTTTGGATGCTCGGTTGGACAGTTGGTGGATTGGCAGTTATTTCTTCATTGTTATGGGGATTTTTGGGAAAAGAGCAGTTTTACTCAGAGAATAATGAAGTTTATCTAAAAAAAACAATATTAGGTTTAGGTATTAAAAAGCGAATGGAAGCTCAGGAGATAAAAAACATTAAGTTAGAAGTTCAGAATGGAAATATGTTTGGTAACAATCGTTGGGCTTTTTGGGGACTTGGACCTGGTAAAATAAAATTTAATTATGGCTTTAAAACATATTCTTTTGGGCTAGCTGTAGACGATGCTGAAGCAGAACATATTGTTAAAATCATGAATGAACATTTCAAGCTATAATTATTAAATGTTTCAAGTAGGAAACTATTTAACAGAGCAAGTTCTTAAAATCCGATAGGGATGACATTATTGTAGTAAAAAAAAATGAACACTAATAAATTCTTTTTATATTTTCTATTTCTTCATTCCTTGTTTGTATCATGTGGGCAACAGACACGAAATTTAGAACATAAACAAACTAGAAGTGACTCAGCTGTTTTACAGATAAATATTAAACATTGCGTTTATTCAGACGATAAATCAAAGCATTGTAAATGTACTATTCAATTTGAATTAGAAGATAGTAATCAACTGATTCATGTAAAAGACCAATTTTATAAAAGTAATACGGGTCATTTATATGAAAAAAACTTTGCTTTAAGAGAACTAAATGGTAAACTTAAGGAATATGAATATTTTAACGGATATTTTTCCCAGGAAGTTGATCCTTTTACTTTTGAACCACTAGACGGCTGGTATGCTAAGGATAAAAACTACGTTTATTATTATAGACCTGTTCTTGGTGGAATGCAAATAATCAAAATTGATAAAGCAGACACCAAGTCTTTTAAACTTCTTGAAGGTCATTATAAATATGCAATGGACAAAAACTTTTTTTATGATGAGCCAACAATCATTGAAGGTTTTATACCGAGTAAAACTATCCTAAAACATGACAAAGAGGGAAGAGTTACAAACATGACTTACAAAGACAAAACATATAAATTTGAAATTGTAGAATAAAAAGAGAGTGCATTAAATTTAAATTAGTATAACTAAATATTTCTTTTAAGTTCGATGAGATTTTACTGTTTGAATACTTCGATTGCTAGTTTATATTTGATTTAAAGCAAAATCCCAATTCAATAACAGAATCCATTTCCAATATGACAGAACCCAATAAATATCTAATCTGGAATTGGAAAAAAGCTTTGAACTTTTTCAAAAAGATTGTTTCCGCTTCAGAGAAAATTGATTCAATACAAGATGGGCTTGTGAAACTAAACTCAGAATTAAAGCTTACCGAAAATTACTTTGTAAAGGAGAAAAACCGAATGTCACAGTTCACTTCTTTAGCTGATGATGGTTCAATACATATTGATTTTTGGGAGAATGGAATTTGTTGGCATTCACAAACATTACCCAATACTCAGAAAGTAAGTTTAGCAACATACTTATGGAATGACTTACGATTCAATAGTGATGAAATCGAAAGGCAAATTCCCGAAATACAATTTTCATTAAAACGTAAGAAAATTGAGATAAGTAATGTTGAATATATCAAATGGCATTGGCAAAACTTACTCGACAATACAAAATACAAATCCCAAAACGAAATTGAACTTGTAAAACTACTAAGTAAAGATAGCACCGCTAGTAAACTAATGACATTCTACCAACTCTGGGATTTTGGTCTAAGCAGATATATAGGGGATATGGGTGATGATTTAAACAACGATTTATTAAGAGCAAGCATAACTGATGAGACTATAGTTGTGCGAACAGAAGAACAAGCTATACAGCACAATTGGAAAGGCACACAAGATTGTCTTGGGCAGGGAAATCCTAAAGAGGCTTATAAAATAATCATAGATAATTTACCAATTGATATTGATTGGGCTGAATACCAAACACTGGAACAATACGAAACACGTATGGAACAAAACTGACTTAATTAGATTTATAAAACTGCTGGGTTTTATACTTTCAATTTTAAGTTTTTAGTTAATAGATAATTCGTTTTCCTCAATTATATTTGAGTTTATGGGTTTGGAAATTCAATCATACCAAACCCTATTCAATCCTTTAAACAGATATGGAGAAGATTATTTATCTAATTAAAAATAAAAACTTTGAAGAAATTTTGAACTACTCAAAATTACTTACAGATGAAGAGCGGTTTTCTACTATTACTTTGTTGAAAGGGATAGACATCGATGCTGATATTTTAAAAAAAGTTGGAACAGATTTAAAGGGAAAAGAAAGAGATGACTTTTACGAAAACAGACAAGAATTAGATATTTGTTTAAGTTACTTTTTAATCACATGTGTGCGACAATATGATGAATTAAAACTTTTAGAAACTAAACATGAATTCTTTACTTCAAATCCCTTTTATAAATTTATTGCAACGGGTTATTTTAAGCCAATTGTTGACTTTTACAAGTTATTTCCTCCCAATTATTTAATTAAAGTTCTTAAAGATCTTTCGAAAGAAAGATTTAGAAACATCAATTTTAAAGTGCTTTGGAAATTGTATGAAAACAATTGGGTAGAATTTGATGAAGAGTTTTTTGTCAGGAGTTTATTTAACCTTCAAGGTTTTGATAACAATCATTTTGATGATGCTCAGTACTTAATGCATCATCCAGAATCGATAGAAAAAGTATTTTGTCAGTTTTACAAATATGAAATTCCAATTCTCGATTCTATAAAAGCGAATTCTATTGACTATTCCAATGGCTTAAGTGCCAAAGCAAGTGTTTACTGGACAGAGGTTTTGAAGATATTGATTCAAAACAAAGTGATTCAAAATAGAAACCTGATAAGCCAATTATTGGAATCATTACTCAACAATTGGAAGAAGCCTCATTTAGATTGGTTTGTAAGATTATTGGAATTACTTCAACCTACAAAAGAAGAATTAATTGCTAATCAAGCTACCTTATTTTCAATTTTGGGAACAAGTCAAACCAGTTTAATAAACTATGTTATTATAACTATTAAAGGGATTTATACAGACCCCAAATTTGACTATTTATCTTTTTTAGAAAATGTTTCTATTGTATTCTCTAATGATAAAATCTCTAAGTCGCTGTTAATAGTATTAGATATCATTGAAAGTTATTTATCAAAATCATATAAAATACCTCTCGATTACAGGAATCAACTCAGTTTACTTTTTATGCAAACTGATGCCAAGATTCAGGAAAAAACAGCTAAAATTTTAATTCGACATTTTAACGATAATGAATTGGCAGGAATTGTATCACCCTTTTTACTTAATCTAAAACAAGTAGCCAAGGACATTTTACAAGTAGAGGATGCTTATTCTTTAAATGTAACTGAAACCATTTCTGAAATAAAAACGAATAAGCAAATTACTCATATCTCTAATTGGGATGAGCTTTTAATGTTTATTGGAACTTGTATTAGAACCAAATCAATTTGTGATATAGAATTGTTTTTTGAAGGAATCATTCAGCTTCAATCTGAAATTCCTGAAGATTATGTGAAACAAATAAAGCCATTTACAAAACCTCTTTTTGCTAAGTTTTATGAAAGTGATACGCTAACAGCATTTACATTATTTCTTGAAGCTTGGATAAACCAAAGTGTGGATGGAATTGTAAAAATGGATTTCAAATACCTTCCTTTTTTAGGCAAAAAAGCAAAGATGACGTTTTTGAAATTACAAGCTAAAGACAAATTACCATTTCTTTCAACACCAACACATGAGCCATTTTATGTGCATCCTGGGATTTTATTAGAAAGAATAAAAGTTTATGAAAATAGTAAGTCCAATATTGATTTAGAAGATCTCATTGTAGCTTGTAATCGAATTATAATTAAAGAATTAGATGCTGATTATTCTGAGATTTTGAAAAGTTTAAATGCTTATTATGCAGATGCGATTCGTTATTTATTTGGCCAATTAACTCAAATAAATTATTCAAATAATACATTGGCACTATGGACACAAATAACAAGAATTAAATACCCTAATGGAGTATTTAAAGAATTTGAAAAATCAAAAGTATCAGATTATCCGGCAATCGTTCATCCATTTATTATAGGATTTAAAGTTGAAAAAGATGAAAGAGAATATGGTACTTGGTATAGATTAAATTTAGAAAACAATTGGAATTATCATTGGTATAATAAAGAAAAGGTGAAGAGGCTAGAATCAATATTTTATAATACAGCCTCTATGCAAAAAGCGAGTAGAGTTGATATTTATAGCCAGTTTACCTTAAATCCCAATTATGTTGATTTGATATTATGCAGATATATTCCTGATGTATCTACAGGAAATGAAGTAGGAGGCTTTGAAGAATGTTTATTTCCCATGCAATTTATTCTTGATTATCAAATTAGAATTTATCATAGTGCATGGATATACGTGGCAGTTTGTTTGTTGTTTGAAAAGAAAATCTCACGTGACCTGGCATCAGAGTATATTCAATTGGCTATTTCTAGAAATGAAGATTTGACTCATTTGGCTAAAATAATTAGCAAACTGATAAATGATAAATATGCTCCTGTAAATAGATTTATTGAATATTTGGATAAACCCAATCATACCAAAGAATCAAAGCTTTTTCAGTTAAGTGTTTTGGCATCTTGTATTAAGAACTTTGATAAACTGAATCTACCTGTTAACAGTAAAAAAATGATTCAATACTATAAAGAGTTGCAAAATTCTTTAAAATTGAATGTAGAGAAGGAAATAGAAGATAAAATTTTAGAAATAAAGAAATAATGGAAACAGAATTTGTTTATCAATACAAGAATCCATCACTGTTTTTTCAGGAAGATAATTCTAAAATATTTTCATTTTCTCACCATTCCGAAATCGAATTAGATAACGAAAAGCCTTGTTTTTTCTATGGAAATATACATAATGCATATTTGGCATCAAGATGTTTAAGTGTTTTGGCTCAAACTGTAAGTTCGCACTTTGCATTAACACCCGGACAAATTGCAAAATTAAAAGACCCTATAGTTTCTGTCGGAGCAGGAGAGTTACATTTTGAAGGTTTTTCTTCATGTAATAGTGTATATGCCAAAATAACTATATTAAAGAATGGAATTGATGGTGAATTTTTACATGCCGGAACAACAAATATTGATTTTAACAACCAAACAATTAGAGCATTTAATCAGGTACAACAATCAGAAAAATTACTTATTGGAGTTGGTTCAAAAGAAGTTCATATTGTAACCGATAAACAGCAAACAGTAGAAAAGAAAGTAACATTACCCAATAGATGGATAAAAGGCTTAGGTAATGTGCAAGTATTTTTATCTGAAATGGAATTGGCTTTTCAATTAAGCAAATTTGAAGCTTTACAGCTATTTAAAACGCTTCCCAATGCACCAACTAAATCGGATTATTATCTAATAAAATCAGGTTTACATTATTCTTTTTCACCGCTCGAAAAGGCCAATAGCATTAAAGTTGGAGGCATTCACAGACTCAATTTGGTACAAAAACTAATTTCAAGTGTCGATAGTATTTTTATCTATAAACATCAATCACAGCAAAGTTTTGCTTTCATTTTAAACTTTAAGGATATACAAATGACCTATTTGTTTTCGAATAGTGTTTATAGAGGTTTTTCGGGCGAAGGAAGATTATTGGAAGATTTAACAAATATGGTTTCTGATAAACTAATTCTTGGGATTAATCATTTCTTTAAAACAAATGAAGTATTCAATCCAACCCTTATTGCTTTTGAAAATGGACTTGATTTAAAGTTAATGAATACTTTGCAATCCAGTTTATCGGGTATAGGACTTCTTGGTTATAATTTATTTGATAATAATTATTTCTATAGAAGAATTCCTTTTAAACCAGAGAGGCTCATGAGTTTTAACCCCAGATTAAAAAATGCAAAGAAAATAGTTAATAATGATGAAATAGAAATTGTAGAAAACTCCGAAGCTTATTTAAAAGCAATTGTAAAAGGTTCTGCTGATGTATACCATACAGTTATAAAAAAGAACGATACCTACCAATGCACCTGTAATTGGTTTACAAACAACCAAAACACAAGAGGCCTCTGTAAACATATTTTAGCAGTAAAAATTGCTATGGAATAGGGGAGGGTGTTCTGTTTCTTCTATCAATTCTAACAACTTGATGTAGCTAAAGGTGCATTAGATTTTTGGAAAATGAGATATCTTATTTCTTTTGAAAGATTCAGTTTTAGCTCAAAAATCAAAGCGATGTAAGGTTGCCACCCTCATTGATTTTTTTCATAAGATATTTATAAAACGAAGATTCCAAATTTAAAATCGGTTTATGATTAACAAATGCTTATGGAAGATTTAATAAATGCCTTAGTTTTTTTCGATTTGAAAAAATATTTATAAATCCTTTGTGTTGATTTTATTGGGTCTGATGTTAAATAATTAATAATTAGGAAGTTTTAGTTGTGGAGTTTGATTAATTTTTTATATGTTGTGAGGGAATTAATTTAAATGGTTACACTTTTAAATTAATAAACACTGATAATATCGAGACTTAAAAAAATCAAAATAAAGTTGAAATAACACTACCATATAAACATAAAGTAGTTTAAACATAAAATAATTTCAAACAGATTTTTATTCTAAACGCTATTACAAAATTAAAGAACAATATTAAAATTATTAAAAATTATGCACGGACAAAAAACTCAAAATGATGCAGAAGAAATTCTTCCAAACAGATTTGGGAGATTATTTCCGAATCTTCAACCATTCAGGCCTAGCGATAAATCTTTAGAAGATCTAGGCAAAGCTATGGCTGATAATTCCACTGATAAGGTATCAGACATTCCTGCAGGCTACACTTATCTCGGTCAATTTATAGACCATGACATTAGCAAAGATTCACTTGGTGCAACTGATCCTAGAACTATTTCAACAATAGAACTCAGCCAGTTGATACAAGAACGAACTCCTTCACTTGACTTGGATTCTCTTTACGGAAGCGGTGAAACAGAATCAATTGTAGCTTGGGATTCCAATGATTTAGCTAAATTCAGATTAGGAAATACAATTCCAGATGATCAAGTGCCAAGATCCTTTCAAAATGATTTACCAAGGAAATTAGATGGAACAAATCCTGCAAAGGCTCTTATTGGTGATCCTAGAAACGATGAAAATTTGGTTGTGGCTCAAATACACGTTGCATTTTTAAAATTTCACAATGCAGTTGTTGATGTTGTAAGAAGCAGAAATTTGAATCCCGAACTTGATGCCATAACTGTAAGAAATCAAGCTAAGGAGATCGTAATATTGCATTACCAATCTATTGTATTACACGACTTTATAAAAAGGTTTGTGAATGAAGAAGTGTACGAAAGGGTAATAAAGAACAATAATCCTCAGTTTTTCAAGATTGTTGCATCTGAAATGCCGTTTATGCCTATAGAATTTTCAGGTGCGGCTTATAGGTGGCACACTTTAATAAGAGATTCTTACAATTGGAATAAAGTGTTTAACAGGGTAAATCCCCCATTTCCAACAGGAACGCTCCAACTTTTATTTCAGTTTTCCGGACTCCAAAATAATGATGAGTTTGTTGGATTTAGAAATGAACGAAAGAAATCATTATCAAGTAATTGGATTGTTGATTGGACAAGGTTGTTTGATTTTACACAAAGAGGAGTTGCTAAAGGCGAAGGCTTTAATTTAACTGAACCTATAGATACACTTTTGGCTCAAACACTTCATAGATTTGGACCACCAAATGCGCCAATGAATCTTGCAATTAAAAACTTAGTAAGGGGAAGTCGAATTGGTTTGCCTTCTGCACAGGATATTGCTTCAGCCATGGGAATTACCCCATTAACTCCCGAAGAGTTATTACAAAACTCACAACAAGAAAAAGAACTGTCTGAATGGGAACTTAATATCAAGACACCATTATGGTATTATATTTACAGAGAAGCAGAAGTTTTGGGAAAAAGTTCAAGATTTGGTCCATTGGCGAGCACTATTATTTGCGAAACTTTTCATGGTTTAGCCAAAGGAAGCAGACGCTCAATTCTTGACCCAGAAAATAAAGGTTGGAAACCCGATTCAGACTTATTACCATCTAATGAAAATTTCTACTCTTTTACAGATTTGCTCTGGTTTGTTAGGGAATCTAAATCTCAAGGTGAAACTGTCGATGAACTTAACCCAATAGGTTAATCTTCTTTAACATATAATATAAATAATCATGACAAAAAAAGTAATGGAAGTAACAGAAGTTACTCTTGAGATTCTAAAAAAGAATCCGCCAGTTTTAGCTATAACTAGCAAAAGCAATGTTAATTCAGGTGGCTGGTCAAATGGAAAATTGATTCCTTTTGATTACAAAATGTTTCCTTTAGATGGCATTTATGAATTTGATTTTATTGCTGACGAACCAACAGGCATTAGCACTGAAGTAATTTCTGAATTAACTTCTGAAACATTTATGTGGGATGACTTTCCCGCAGAATTGAATGGCATAAAGGTTTATGCATCAGAAAACAACATTACTTCACTTATTAAAGAAGAAAGTAGAGAAAACCTTGTTGTACAAGCTGGTTCTCCATTCATTAAAGTAACGCCAGAAGCTTTGCTAGAGATGAACAGTAAAAATGACATGTTTTTTGTTACAAATGCATTTATATGGGAAGATGTTCTGCATGTAAGTGTGCAGTATGGTGGAGGATGCAGTAAGCATGATTTTCAATTAGTATGGGATGGCACAGAATTGGAATCATTTCCACCTCAGATACCACTGTTTTTAATTCATAATAACAATGGTGATGTTTGCAAGGCAATAGTAAGAGAAGAACTTCAGTTTGTTTTATCGGAACATATCACATCAAATGCAGAGTTAATCTTAAGCGGCTGGTCAAAAAAATTGAGTTTTAGGGCCTAGTAGTTCCTAATCTTTTCTAACAATAACAAATTAAATATGGCACTGAAAGATCAAATATTTTCACTATGCAACAAGTTAGCAGAAAATGGTTGGAGAGATATGATTCTTTCTGTTACCAATAATGAACTTGACATCAAGCAAGATTCTGCTGAAAAGCTTAAAGAGGCCTTGCTTAAACCTATAACTATTGATAGGACATTTTCAGGTTTTGAAGATTATAGATTAGATGGGAATCAAGGTATTGCTCCTTTAAGTTTTTCAAAAAGTCTTATTTATCATGCCCTTGCAAGCCCAGATGTTGCAGGCCCCAATCTTACCTATTACCCTTCTTTAGAAGAACTTGATTTAGTAGAAAACTTCATACATTCCAATGGAATAAAAAAAGAAGCGGATAGTAATAATCTAGCAAAACTTAAAGCAATTCATGGGACTAAATTGGTAGTAGCTGTTTTTGCGTATCAATATAGAACATGGGAAGGAAGCAGTCATCGTGTTCATGCGGATATGAATTATTCACGCACAGGAATTTCTAGAATAGGTAACAGTGAAGCTTTCTATGATGCGAAAAGAAGGTCGTTTTGGGTGGGTGATAATGACGGAGAAATCAATACTTTGCCTTGTAAGTATGGTGCATTCTTAGCGATTCATGATACAGTTAGGAATCTGAGCACCTCTTTTAATGTGATGGACAAGGAGTCAGCAGACGACAACCTTACCGTTCTTGTTCCAATACAAAAACTATTTTCAGGAGGTGAATGCTTAACTGATTTGCCTGAATTGAAATTACAATTTGAAGCATTCCACAGGAATGAAAAATTAAAAAGAGTTCATCAAAGGGGTTTACCCAACTTCATTCCTATTGATGAACAACGTTATGATATCAATGCTTTTCCTTTTGTAATAGATGATAATACAAAACCAGGGTTCCTTTGTACACATTTAAGTTTGATTGGTTCTACTATTGTAAAACCAACCAAAGGGAAAATTGTAGAACCGGCTATCCAAGGGAATAATTATGTGGCTTTTAAAGTTCCAAGAATAGATTCTGATAATCGTTTCAATTCATCATATCAAATTCTAGCTAAAAGTCGTGCAAGAAAATCTCCAGAGTATGTAAATATCCGTCAAACATTACCAAATGGAATTACAATAAATAATCCGACTACAGATATCATTGATATAAATAACTTAAATGCTGATAATTTTAATCAAATGCTAAACAATGGTGGATATAACACCGTTCACTTTATAGATAAGACAAGTGATGGTTTTGTGAAGATTCAAGAGTTTAGCGGTTTAAAATCTTTCGCGGCCTATTCGTTGATTGCAGCTATTGATTTTTTTCCTTTAGTAAATCAGAGAGAAATAAATAAATGGCATTCGTTTCCTGAAAAAGACCCTCAACGTCAATTTAATCAAGGTGGTCCATTGCCTCTTTCTAGTGGAAGAATAAAAGCAAATATTAATTACCCGCAATTTCAGAGTGATACCACAAGGACACACACAGTAGTTTTAAGTAGTAGCCGTGCAAAGGATAAAAATGATGATTTAGTTGAAAAAGATAATGATTCTTTGAGTTACTTGCCTGATGGAGCATCTAGTATTTATCAGCCTGGCTGGGATATTTCAATGGATGTTGAAAATGGTGTGCCATTTAATGCTGCTTATGGTCTTGGAAGTCCTTTTCCTGAAGATGCTAAGCTATGTGCAGCATTAAATTCATTTTGGCCTGCTGCTGCCCCAGATGCTTCAAGAACATTTTTTGCATCAGAAACATTTTCATCTTTTCCTAAACAACCGACAGCAATACCATTAACAGACGAAGAATTAGGTGTTTATCCAAAAGAAGCACAACGAATTGGAATTACTTCAAAAAGGGGATGGGATGGGGAATATGGTCCTTTTTTAGAAACAACTGGTAATGGTGAGTTTGTTAATTATGCTGATATTGCCCGAAGCGATTACACTCGCAGTGCATGGGAAGGACATATGCACATGGATTTACTTAAGAGTATAACCACTTCTCAGTTAATTAAAAGAATGGAAGCTCTTCGGAAATGTATTTTGGAATTATTGCAACCAACTTTTGATACTATTATTAGTAATAATCTCTGGTTAGTTTCATTTCAGGAAATTCAAGATTGGAGCGAGCGAAATGATAGGATGAACGCGCAGCTTAAGGGTAAAGGCTTCCGATTTATATTTATAACGCCCATAGGGAATACTCCAATTGCGGATGGTACTGACATAAAAAGGTTAAGAATGAAAGTTGATAAGAAATTTGAATGTCAGTTGGATGAGAATACGTTTTTGTGGAGAGAGATAACTCAAATTCATGCGATTGCATTAAATGAAGGCGATATTCCGATGGTCAATTTAATCTCGAACTTGAGTTGATAAAAGCTTTAATATTAGGTGCAGGTGTTGCCGGCTGTTCTTGTTCTATTCAACTATGCAAAGCAGGTTTTAATGTAACAATGATTGATGTTGTAACTTTCCCTAGGTTCAGACCTGGGGAAAGTTGTCATCCAGGAATAGAACCAATTTTAGAACAACTAGGAGTATGGAAGGATGTTCTTGACCAAGATTTTGTTAGATATAATTCAACATTTATAAATTCTGAAGGTAAAGTAAAAGAAGTTTTTTTCAATGAAGATAAGAATTGGTTTGGCATTCAATTACCAAGGGAAATTTTCGATTTAATGCTGTTAAATAAAGCAATAGCATTGGGTGCTAAATTTATTGCAAATACAAAAACTTTACAAATTGTTTCAGAAGCTAACACATTATCTTCAATTATTACTGATAAAGGAGAATTCAAGTTTGATTTCTTAATTGATGCGACTGGGTCAAAATCACTTTCATCTATTAAACTTGGACTAAAAAGAGAAAAATATTCTAAACCTATTATTTCAAATTATTGGCAATTATTAACGACTGAAAAGTTACCGCATAAGTTAAAATCATATTTTGAAATTACAAATGAGTATTGGGGTTATATTTCACTTATTAAACCAAATACTTATTCAATTACATTTTCTTCAAAAAACAGCTCAACACAAATTGCAAAAAGTCTTTTTATAAATGAGAATTTTCTTAAAGAATATTCTGTATTAATTTCTAAAAGTTTTGAAACAAGTTGGAGTATTACAAATAACAATAAATTTGAAAACCTTTATTTGGTTGGGGATGCTTTAATGACCTTTGACCCAACAAGTTCAAAAGGTATACTTAAATCAATAATGTCTGGAATTTATGCAGCATTTATTATTGACAATATAAAAACAAAAAGATTAACAGAATCTCAAGGTAATTTAGCATATCAAAAATGGGCAAATGAATTTTTTGAAAAAGAATTGTTAAGTATAAAAGCACTATTACCAGAAACAATGGTTGAAAATGTATTTAAATAGCTATTAAAGAGTTCTATAGAAACTTAATTTTTGAAAACTTATAAGATAATTATAAAGTAATAAGGCTTAAAGTCTATAAAGCTATGATGCGGCAAACTTAAATATGGTGTATTCTTAGCGGTGCTCTTAAAAGATTTAGGACTATGACATAAATTTACTATTAGAAATTTTTAAATCAAATATTAAATACAATTCTAGTGATGTAAATAAATGAGGTTTTTGTTTTTAAGTTTATTTCTTAAAAATCTAAAGTTATTTGCTCCAGGTAAACTTAGGTTTTAAAAGCTCAACTATGGCATATTTTAAACTTTGCTTTTCCCAACTGAACATATTGCCTTTTGTTTCAGAAACCAAACAAGCAGTCCCTTATGCAAACCAAAAGAACCATTTTTTGCAATTGATAATAGTCTGGACAGAATTAATGACTATTAGCATTAAAATCTTAATTTAGCTGACGAAATAATATATCTTACCCCAAAATGGCAAAACAAAAAAAGGAAACTAAAGAAAAGGCAATTGAAGTTACCCTATGGGAAGCTGCAAATAAATTGAGAGGTAGTGTAGAACCCGCAGAATACAAACATGTAGTATTAGGATTGATATTCTTAAAGTTTGCTAGTGATAAGTTTGAAGAGCAACGTGATAAATTGATTGCGGATGGTAAAGAGAAGTATATTGAAATGCCCGCTTTTTATAACCAGAATAATGTCTTCTTTTTGGATGAAATTAGTAGGTGGAGTTACTTAATTAAAAGAGCCAAACAAGATGATATAGCGCTTTTGATTGACACGGCCCTGCACACCATCGAGAAAAACAACAAAGCATTAAAAGGAGCATTGCCCGATAATTACTTTTCACGTTTGGGTTTGGATGTAACTAAATTGGCTTCTTTGCTCGATACCATTAACGATATTGATACCACCAAAGACCCTAAACAAGATGTAGTTGGGAAAGTATATGAATACTTCCTTTCTAAATTTGCTTTAGCAGAGGGAAAAGGTAAGGGAGAATTTTATACACCCAAAAGTATTGTTAACCTGATTGCTGAAATGATAGAGCCTTATAAAGGCATTATATATGACCCAGCTTGTGGCTCTGGTGGTATGTTTGTGCAATCCATTAAGTTTATTGAGGCACATAATGGCAACAATAAAGAAATTTCTATTTACGGACAGGAATATACCAATACCACTTACAAACTGGCAAAGATGAACCTTGCCATAAGGGGCATCAGTGGAAACTTAGGCGAAAAAGCGGCCGATACTTTTCTGGACGACCAACACAAAGACTTAAAAGCCGACTTTATCATGGCAAATCCACCTTTTAACCAAAAAGATTGGAGAGCAGAAAATGAATTGATAGACGACCCACGTTGGAGAGGTTATGATGTGCCACCAAAAAGCAATGCCAATTATGGTTGGATTTTAAACATGGTGAACAAACTCAGCGATAATGGAGTAGCAGGTTTCATCTTGGCGAATGGCGCTTTAAGTGGTGGTGGTGAAGAATATAAAATACGTAGAAAGCTGATAGAAAATAATTTGGTGGAAGCGATTTTGATATTGCCTCGAAATTTGTTTTACACAACCGACATTAGTGTTACTCTATGGATAGTTAACAAAAACAAGAAGTCTCGGAGCAAACAAGTTGGTGAGGAAACACGCAATTATCGTGACCGAGAAAAAGAAATTCTATTTATGGATTTGCGCCAAATGGGTGAACCATTTGAAAAGAAATATACTCAGTTTTCTGAGGATGATATTCAAAAAGTAGTAAGCACTTACCACCAATGGCAAATCAAGAAAATTCAAAATATACCTGAGTTTTGTTATGCTGCTTCATATGAGGAGATTGCAAAAAAAGACTTTTCATTGGTGCCGAGTAAATATATTGAGTTTATAAACAGAGATGAAAATATTGACTTTGAAGATAAGATGAAAGCTTTGAAAAGTGAATTTGCAGATTTACTCAAAGCAGAAGCTCAAAGCAAAAATGATTTACTAAATGTATTTAAAGAGTTGGGTTATGAAATCAAATTATAAACCACTTGGTAAATACATTCAGCCTGTAATAGGCAGAAATAATGAATTAGGCGATTTGCCTTTAGTTGGTTTGAGTATTCAAAAAAAGTTTATTCCTTCCATTGCCAATACAATAGGAACGGATATGTCAACTTATAGAATTATTGAAAGGAATCAATTTGCTTATGGACCTGTAACGTCTCGAAATGGAGATAAGATAACGATTGCTTTGTTTGGTGATTTTGACAAAGCATTGATTTCCCAAGCATACACACCATTTGAAGTAAAAGATAGTAATGAACTTGACCCTGAATATTTGATGATGTGGTTTCGCAGATCAGAGTTTGATAGGTACGCAAGGTTTAAAAGCCACGGAAGTGCTAGGGAAATTTTTGATTGGGAAGAAATGTGTAATACACTTTTACCTATCCCCCACATCACCAAACAACGAGAAATCGTAAAAGAATACAACGTCATACAAAACCGCATAACCCTTAACCAACAATTGATACAAAAACTAGAAGAAACCGCACAGGCGATTTATAGGGAGTGGTTTGTGGATTTTGAATTTCCTGATGAAAATGGTAAGCCATATAAAAGTAATGGTGGGGAAATGGTTTGGAATGAGGAATTGGGTAAGGAGATTCCGAAGGGGTGGGAACTAAAGAACTATGAGGATGTTTTTAATTTCAAAACTGGCAAATTAAATTCTGATGCTGCAATTTCTAATGGAGAATACCCATTCTTTACTTGCTCACAGGAAACATATAAGACTAATACCTTTTCTTTTGATTGTGAAGCACTAATTTTAGCAGGGAATAATGCTAGTGCAATATATCCTTTTAAATATTTTAAAGGAAAGTTTGATGCATACCAAAGAACGTATATAATTACCCCCAAAGAGTCGCTTGTTAGTATATACCAGGGCTATTTTGAGATTCTTGGAAGGCTTGAAGAATTTAAGGGTACATCTTCAGGAACAGCAACAAAGTTCCTTACAATGCACATCTTAAACCCTCTTAAAATTGTTGAACCTGAAAAAGGTGTTTATTTGAAATTTATAAAAATATGTAGACGTATTTTTTCAAGTAAACTTCTTGCAGAAAGAAATACAAGTGCGTTAATAGAATTGAAAGAGTTGTTGCTTTCGAGGTTGACGATAGTAGAATAATTTTTTTTTTTTAACTGAAAATTAGAAATAAATATGGCAAAAGAATTAAAGAAAATTGGTAGTAATATAAATCTTAAAGGAATTACTATACATCAAGTAAAAAAAGATGCCGGCACAACAAGTGCGCTTGTAAAACACGCAACTAAGAAACTACCTATTAATGACCGAGAAAAAAAATTTATTGCTAAAATACATAAATCTTATTTTGATAATTCTAAACCAGTCTATGGCGTTTTTGCAAATGAAGATCTAAATTTTAAAAACTTATTATCACAATACCTTCTTGATTCCGAATTTCTTGAATTTACAAAAAAAGCTACTAATCATTATAAAGTAAAACTTACTGCAAGTGCCCCATCAACTGGTGGATTTCTAATTTTCGCGCATTTTGAAAACACTGATAGTAAGAATGACTATTTGTTAGTAATGACAATAACCAATAAAGATGGTTTTGTGGTAAGTGAAGACGAATTGACACTAGATGATATTAAAAGTCTTGACCTAAGTAAAATAGATGTTGCATGCATTATAAACTTAACAAAATGGTCAAATATTGAGAAAGAAATTGATAAAGACAGTAAGACCTATTTAAGTTTTGCAAAAGGAAATAAAGATATTAGCGTTTATTTCATGTCGTTTATTGATTGTGATAATAAAACAACTAAAACTGAATCAACTAATAGACTACTTAAAGCTATTGATGAATACTGCAATTTTAAAGGTTATACTAGAGATGAAAAAATTCGAAAACGAAATGATGTGTTTAGTTATTGTAATGATTGTCTTGACAATGGTAAAGAGATATTGCTTACAAGTGTTTCGGGAATTTTTGATTTAGATAACCCAAAAGATTTTGAAATTTTTGCAGCAGACGAAAATTTTGGGGTAAGCTCAATAATCAATGCAGATAAGTCTAAGTTGAAACTGATAAAGTACATTACGTATGATGGAAATGACATGAAAATTGAGTTTGACTCTGGTTTAATTAAAGAAGGCAGTGTGGTTTATGATTCTAAAAAGAAACAATTAACATTTAAAAATATTCCAGATAAACTAGCTAGTCAAATTCCATTGTAAGTATGTTGAAGCAAATTGTTGATGTAATTCACTCCTGTAAATTTAGAGTAGAAGGTTATACTCTTTATTGTGACAATCATGTGCTTTCGGATTTGGAATGTTTAAATTTTTTTGAAGAGAATTCTATTCTCGAAAATACAATAATTGATCCCAAAATTGGTGAAATAATTAATCTTGAACTTTCTTTAACACATTTAAACTCTCAAGGTTATTATGAGGATACAAAATCATTCATAAAAAAAAATAAATATGAAGAGCCAAATACGAATTATTTTATTGATGAGATAAAATGTTATAAAGGAGATTCAAATATTTATATTAAAAAATATAAGTCAATATTGGAACTGATAAGATCTTTAAAGTCAATTTCCAAACATACTTATGATGACCTTGGGATACAGTATTCATTAATTACTATTGAAGAAAAAGCAATACTTTTAAACTTTGATTACAATGAATATACGATCAATTCTATTCATCAAATTTCTATTGATAATATTAATTTTATATGTTCAATTTTTAGTGAAAAAACAAACGAAAAGAAATTATTATTTATTAATGAATTAATTGATTTTTTGAGTAAGGAGATAGAAGAAAATAGGTTTAACCACTTATTGACTAATTTTATTTATTTTTATAATCAATGTATAAATTCATACCAATTTTACCTTAGGGATTTTTCATATAACAAACTGAAATTAGAGCTCGATTCGAAGGCTTTGGAGTTTACACAAAAAATACAATCAGTAATAAATGATGCCCAGGTTAAATTAATTGCTATTCCAACAGCTTTTGTATTAGTTGTTGGGACATTTGATTTTTCTGATTTATCAACAATAAAAAATATAGTTTCGATTATAAGCTTGTTTATTTTTTCTGTCCTTATACAATTGTTTATAAATAATCAAAAAAGTACTTTGAATTTTATTTGGCAAAATATTCTTACCTATAAAGAATCATTTAAGGGCAATAATATTGAAAGTATTTCAAGTAAGTTTTCACTAGTTGAAGATGAATTAAAAATACAAAAAGGTAGAATTTTGATAGTTGAAATTATTTTGTGGTTGATTCCAATTTCATTACTACTTTTCTTAATTTGGAATTGGAAAGTAAACTTAGCTATTTATTCTTTTATCATCTTGATTATTGTAATTGATTATATTGTTACAAATTGGGATTAAACTTTTTACACAGAATAGCATAAAAAACTCATCATTAAACAATTAAAATATGAAAGAAATAAAGCAACTATTAAGCATTACGAAAAAACTATCAAATAAATATGGCCGTGGTTTTACCCTAGATGGTAAATTGGTAGGTGATATTGGTGAAGTTTTAGCATCGGAAAAATATGGTCTTGAGTTATTTTCTAGCAATGCAAAAGTGCATGATGGAAAAGAAAAGGTAAGTAATAGGTATGTTCAAGTAAAGTCATCATTTAACAACTGTTCTTATTTCCCTTGTAACCATGTACCTGATTACTTTTTAGCTGTTCAGATTTTAGAAGATGGAAAACTAAAAGAGTTATTTAATGGTAAAGGTAGTTTTATCAAAAAACACTATATTGAGGAGAGGAATTTAACTGCAAATAAAGGTAGATATCTATATACGTTAAGCGGCAGTATTTTAAGTGAACTCAATGAGAAAGTCCCTGAAATGGATAAAATACAGTTAGTTACACAAGAATGATTGATTTACAAAGTTTACAAACGTTTTTAAACGAAAACGATATTCCCATTATAAAAGGAAAACCCAAAACCTTTTTAGGAATTGCTAAACAACCGCATTACGAAAATGTTATTTCGAATATTTATGCATTTTATTTTGATACAAATGAAGGGCATACATTAAAGGATCTTTTTATTAAAAGCCTTTTGGAGCTTATCAATAATTCATCATTAGCTAAACAAAACATAGTTTTTGAAACATTTTTAAATTTTAAGGTAGTAACAGAATACGGAACCAAAAATCAAAAGCGCATTGACTTGCTTTTGCAAAATAATGATCAAGCCATTATTATAGAAAATAAAATATACCACCAATTAAATAACGATTTGGATGAGTACTATAATGAAATAGATGTGGCAAACAAAATGGGTATTGTGCTAACGCTTCATCCTATTACAGATATAAAACACCAACGTTTTATTAATATTACACATTTGCAATTAGTAAACAAAGTGTTGGAAAACCTGGGCAATTATGTGTTAAACGCTAATGATAAATACCTGGTTTTTTTAAAAGATTTTTGCCAAAACATCATCAATTTAAGTCACCCCATTATGGAAAAGGAAAACATTGCATTTTATTATAAAAACCAAGAGAAAATTAATCAATTAGTTAATTTCAAATATAAATTAGGAGAGCATATTTTAGGTCAAGTTATTGATGCTAGCAATAAAATAGAAGGCGTTAACAGATATGAACCAAGGGCCAATAGTTACAATGATAAAAGGTTGGTTTATTATCCTTCAAAACAGAATATCAATTTGATGTTAACTGTTATTTATGAAGACCTATTAACCGAAGAAAAATCAATATACATTGCTGTTGAGATGCAAGGCCATTTATTAAAAGATAGAACGATTTATAAACAAATTGATTTTTCAGATGACGAACGAAAACATACTTACACAGATCATTTTACCACTACTAATGAAAACTGGTCGCACTTTGCAATAATGCAGTTTCATCCAAACGAAAGTGAAATCTTCAACTTGTCAGATTATATTATTCAAAAATTAAATGAAAATCATTTGTTATCTATTTTTTATAAATTGAATAATTTTATTTCAATAAACATCTAATAAAGAAGTAAGTACATTATTTTGAAATTCACTGAAGAAAAATTAGAAAAAGCATTTACTGAGTTGTTGGGGCAAGAAGGCTTTCCCCATCACTTAGGCATTACTTTAACCCGTAAGCCTGAAGAAGTATTGATAGAAGAGGATTTACAAAACTTCCTCTTCATGCAATATGCTAGTCAAGGCATTACGTTTAATGAAATTAAATCTATTATTCTTCAACTCAAATCACTTTCCAATTCTGACCTTTATGAAAGCAATAAAACCTTCTTGAAAATGCTTTCAGATGGTTTTATACTTAAAAGAGAAGACCGAAATCAAAAAGATATTTATATTCAGTTAATTGATTATTCTGGGCTCAATAACCAAAGGAAACCCGAACCAGGCCAAATGATTTCAATGGTTGCTGAAAAGGAAGACAAGAATTTAACTTTTGATGAATTGGGTATTTATAGTAAGGATAACAATATATACAAGTTTGTTAATCAATTAGAAATTCTTGGTTCAGAAAAACGAATACCCGATGGAATAATATATATCAATGGTTTGCCATTGGTTGTATTTGAATTTAAATCTGCCATACGTGAAGAAGCCACTATTTATGATGCCTTCAAACAATTAACAATCCGCTATCATAGAGATATTCCTGAACTGTTTAAGTACAATGCATTTTGTGTGATAAGTGATGGGGTAAATAATAAAGCAGGTTCTTTCTTTGCTCCTTATGAGTTTTACTATGCCTGGAGACGTGTAGCTGGTTTAGCCAAAGATGTTGATGGCATAGACAGTATGTTTACGCTCATACAAGGAATGTTTCATAAAAACAGATTACGTGATATTATTCGTAACTTTATTTATATCCCAGATAGCTCTAAGAAAAACGAAAAAATAGTTTGTAGGTATCCCCAATATTATGCTGCAAGGGCATTGTATGATAATATTAAAAAAGCCCAAAAGCCTGAAGGAAATGGAAAAGGCGGAACTTATTTTGGTGCCACTGGTTGCGGAAAAAGCTTTACCATGCTTTACTTAACTCGCTTATTAATGAAAAGCGAATATTTTGAAAGTCCAACAATTGTATTAATTACTGACCGCACCGATTTAGATGACCAACTTGCAGGCCAATTTACCAATGCCAAAAACTTTATTGGAGACAATACTGTGGTAAGTGTAGAGAGCAGAGCCAATTTGAGAGAATTAATTCAAGGCAGACAAAGTGGAGGTGTGTTTTTAACTACGATTCACAAGTTTACAGAAGATACCGAATTACTTACAGATAGAGCCAATGTTATTTGTATTTCTGATGAAGCACATAGAAGTCAAGTAAACTTAGATCAAAAAGTTAAAGTAACTGAGAAAGGTGTTACCAAAACTTTTGGCTTTGCTAAATACCTGCATGATTCATTACCCAATGCCACATTTGTTGGTTTTACTGGAACACCAATTGACGCAACACTTGATGTATTTGGAAAAGTAGTGGATGCCTATACAATGACTGAATCGGTGAAAGATGAAATCACTGTAAGAATTGTATATGAAGGTAGAGCAGCTAGAGTATTGTTGAATAATTCAAAGCTCAAAGAAATAGAAGATTATTATGCCAGGTGTGCAGACCTTGGAAGCAATGAAAATCAAATTGAGCAAAGCAAAAAAGAAATGGCACAGATGTACGCCATTATTGGCGACCCTGACCGTTTACGTGCAGTTGCAGAAGATTTTGTAAATCATTATGAGAACAGGGTTGCAGAAGGTTCAACTGTAAAAGGAAAAGCCATGTTTGTATGCAGTACCAGAGACATTGCCTATGAATTGTATAAGAACATCATTGAGTTAAGACCAAGTTGGAAAGAAATACGAGAAGCAGATGATGGCGTTGAATTAACTGATAAAGATAAAAGAGAACTGAAACCAATTGAGCGGATTAAGCTCATAGCTACCAGAGGTCAGGATGATCCTAAAGAAATGTATGATTTGTTAGGAACAAAAGACCAACGTAAAGAATTGGACAGGCAATTCAAGAATGAGAAGTCGAATTTCAAAATTGCTATAGTGGTAGATATGTGGCTCACTGGTTTTGATATTCCTTTTTTAGATAGCATTTACATAGATAAACCCATACAACAACACAATTTGATTCAAACCATTTCAAGGGTAAACCGAAAGTTTGAAGGCAAAAACAAAGGTTTGGTTGTAGATTATATTGGCATCAAAAAGCAAATGAATTTAGCATTAGCTAAATACAACAAAGGAGATGAGGATAACTTTGAAGACATAGCCGAATCAATCATTATTGTAAGAAATTACCTAGATTTATTAGCCAATTTGTTTCATACATTCGATAGCAGCAAATATTTTAAAGGCACAACCATAGAGCAATTGAATACTTTGAATTTGGCTGCGGAATTTGCACAAAAAAGTAAAGAACATGAAACAAGGTTCATGGGTTTGGTTAGGCGACTAAAAGCCGCTTATGATATTTGTGCAGGAAGCGAACTCATCACTCAATTGGAAAGAGATACTGTTCATTTCTATTTAGCCATTCGTTCAATTATCTTCAAACTAACAAAAGGAAATGCTCCCGACACAGCCCAAATGAATGCCAATGTTAGAGAAATGATAAAAGAAGCGCTGCAAAGTGAAGGAGTAGAAGAGATTTTCAAACTTGGTGAAGAAGCAGAAACCGAACAAGATATTTTTGATGAAGATTATTTAGCTAAGATTGAAAAAATCAAATTACCCAATACAAAAATCAAATTATTGCAACAGTTACTTGCTAAAGTAATCGGAGAAATAAGAAAAGTAAACAAAGTTAAAGGCATTGACTTTACTAAGAAAATGCAGGCTCTGGTTGAACGCTATAATAACAGGGATGCTAATGATATTATGAGAAGTGAAGTCTATGAGGAAATAGCAAATGCACTAACAGACTTGATATGGGAAGCTCATAAGGAATTTTCGGCAGGGGATGAACTTGGAATTGATTTTCAAGAAAAAGCATTTTACGATATCCTTAAAGAACTCTGCATAAAGTACGACTTCAAATATCCAGATGACAAAATGATTGAACTTGCAAAAGCAGTAAAAGACCTAGTTGATGGCCAAGCAAAATTCCCCGACTGGAACAAAAGAGATGATATCAAATCGACCTTAAAAGTAGGACTAATTCTACTGCTTGATGAATTTGGCTATCCACCAGTTGAACGCGATGAAGTTTATGTTGAGATATTTGAGCAAGCAGAGAATTTTAAGAAGAATCAGAATTGATTATAAGTAAAATATTCTTTTAATTTCAATTAATTTATTTTTACTTTTAATTCAAATCTGATATATCAATGGGCTCACAACAAATTATAATTGCAAATGCTTACCACTTATTCTCAAGTGTAAATTCTATAGCTAAATTTTATAATAAATTGGGGCAAATTACTGGAAGAGAATTTAATGTTTTTAAAATTTTAAATCTTCAATCTTATGAAGTAAGGATGCACTCTGCTTTTATTGCTGAGTTATTGAATCCTTCTGGAAGCCATGGTCAAAAAAGTAAGTATTTGGAGTTATTTCTCAAGGAATTTAATATTGAAGATTTTGATACAAATAATATCATTGTGGAAGTTGAAAAGCATATTGGTCCATTAAATGATGATGAAACAGCGGGAGGTAGGTTGGACATTGTAATTTCAAATAAGTTAAACAATAGAATAATCATTGAAAACAAAATTTATGCAAGAGATCAGAAAAATCAATTATTAAGGTACTATAATTTTGATCCTAATAGCATAATTTTTTATTTGACTTTATTTGGAACACAACCAGATGACAAGAGTGTTTTGGAAAAAATACCTAATGATAGAGTTAACTTTATTTCTTATTCAGAAAATCTAATTTCTTGGTTAAATCGGTGTTTTCATGGTTCGGCATCACTTCCAATAATTAGGGAATCAATTCTACAATATATTAATCTAATTAAAGAACTAACAAACCAAAATACAATGAATGACATGGACCAAGGAATTAAAGCTCTATTTTTACAAAATCCAAATTTTATCGATTCATTTGAGAATTGTGTAAAGGTTCTAAATTCTATTGTTATTGAAACACAAAATGAATTCAATAATCTTATGAATGAAATTTTTCCTCAAAAATTAATTCCCATAGATTCTGAATTAAATTTGAAAGTATTTTGGAATATTGACGGGGATGGATTTTATATAGGCTATAGTTTGCTTAAAAATGACAAATTTAATAATAATAGTGAATTAGGATTAAAATTGACAGCAAAGTTAAAAGATATTGAACCTTCAATGTATTCAAATAATTTGCATTTAGGTTGGTTTAATCCTAAACCATTTAAAAGGCATCAACAAATTTCGAATTTGGATAAAAATATTATTTTAAAAATGAATTCTGACAAAGAATTTTTAAATGAATTTGCTAATTCAATATTAGATCAAGAAATAAAAATTACTAATTTGTTAAAGGAGTATATTTTAAAATTGTGAATTGACTAGTCTGTGAATTTTGATAAGAAGTCTGTTTTAAAATTTGATTTAATATGGTTAAATGCTAAGTCTGAAAACTTCTTAAATGCTAGTGGAATATGATTGATCATTCGGTGTATAATTATATCAAAAATCGATTGATTAAATTGTCTTCTATTAATCCTAAAAAGTACTAATCAATTAAAGCTTACATATGATGACGGTTAACGAATGACTTGTTCTCAAATTCTTAATGTTAAATTAATTCGTCTTTTTCTGGGTTAATCTTCTACTTTAGCAGAAATATTTAAACTATGAAAAAAATAATTTACCTCCTAATTGCATTAATTGCACAATCCAATTTTTTAATTGCCCAAGACAATAAATTTGCGCAAGCAGATTCAAAACAAGGTCAAAAAGATACTGATAAATCTAAAAAAGATTGTAAAAAATCAAAGAAATCAAAATCTGATGCAAATAAAGTTAACATGCTTGAAATTGATTTTAATACCAAGAAATTATCAATCAATTCTTTAGAAAGTATAAAAGAAGGTGAATATTATCAGATAAAAATTAATCACATCAATCAAAATTTATTTAAAGTTTCACTTTCTTCAATAGATACTTTTTCTAGTAAACCACAACAGACTCCAACTTTTGGTAATTTCGATTTAGAAGCACTTACTAAATTAATTTCAGCCATTAGTCCTTTAAGTACAGCAATAGCCAAAGAAGAAAAATCTAATTTTTCAAATATTTCTAATAAAGGATTTTCTGAAGAATTACCGCGAATAAAAGTTAATGGAATTCCAGAAGATACGATTTCTAAACGTATTGCCATGGAAAAAAGTGATTTATCAAAGGCAAATGAATCAATAGCAAGTATAAAAGGATTAATTGATACCTTGAATTTTAAGATTAATAAGTTTAGATTAAATTCACTAAGGTTAAATAATGATTCAATTAAATTTAATTATGACTCTACATTAATGAGTTTAGAACAATTAAGGAAGGTGATAACCACTTTAAAAGTAGAACTGCAAAAAAGTCAAGAGTCATATGATATGTTTTCTACAATATATAAAACGGAAATTGCAAAAGGTAAAACTAATCTTTCAAATGATACATTAATCAAGGGGTCATATAAACAGATTCTTGGATTATTAACAGAGGTTTATGCATCTGTTTCTGCAGATAAAGCAAATGAATTACTTTCATCTATAGTATTTATTGATAATAATTCTAGTAACATCTATACCTCTTTACCAATACAATTTTTAGGAGAGCAAGCAAAAGTTCAAATATCAATAACACCAAGAGATGAAACTTATAAGTTACAGAGTTATAATACACAAGTGTTATTTCCTCATAAAATTAAAACTTACACCTCTGTTGGTTTATCTTATTATGCAAGCACGTTACATGATGATGCATTTTCTTCAACAAAAACAATAGTTAATGATTCTACAAACAATTATAGTTTTAAAGAAGAATTGGGAAATAACCTAGAATTAGGATTAGCTACTATGTTAAGGTATGGTCGCAAATGTGATAATAATAATTTTGGTACTCATTTTAGTGTAGGTGCTGGAATTTCATTATCAAATAAAGTTAAGCCGAGGTTTTTAGTTGGTGGTGGCTTTTCAGTTGGTAAAAAACATATGCTTGCTGTTGATCTTGGTGGAATAGTTGGTTATGTTGATAGATTAAGCAGTACAATTGACCTCAATAAGACAGATTATCCAGAAAAGCCCGAAACTATAACTGTTTCAAAAGTTGGATTTGGTGGGTTTTTATCTGTTGGTTATATTTATCAATTTTAAATATTTAGCTAGAAATCTTAGTCTATTTAAATTTAATATGAATAAAACATAAAGGCCACTAGTTTAGAAACTAGTGGCCTTTATGTTTATAAGGGTATTATTTCCCCCTACAAACTAAAACTCTCTCCCAAAGCTGGTGTATATACCTCCTGTATCCCCAGTTGTTGAACAGATTTTTTCATGGCTTCGAGTTGGGGTAATTCGCCATGGATAAGGAATACTTTTTTAATGTTTTCGGGTTCTGATGAGCTAATGAAATCCATGATTTCGCTGTGGTCGGGATGGGAGCTAAACACATCGGTGCGGGCTATTTTAGCAAAGATTCTTTTGTCTTTGTTTTTAATTTTAATGGTAGAAAGTCCTTGTAAAAGACGGTAGCCCAAAGTGCCTTCTGCACAAAAACCTGCAATTAAAATAGTAGAATAAGGGTTTTCTATATTGTTACTTACATGTTCTTGTATACGTCCACCTTCAACCATACCGGCCGCAGAAATGATGATGCAAGGGTCGAAATAATAAGTTAGTTCCTCGTGTTCATCTTTGTTTTCGAGGTAATCAATGTTTTCAAAAACAAACAAATCGCCATATTCTTTTCTAAAAGCCAGGGCTTCTTCATTCATTAATTCTGGGTGGCGTTCGTAAACTGGGGTTGATTTAATAGCCAAAGGACTATCAACAAATATTTTTAAATGAGAAGGAATTAAACCCTTTCGTTTTAATTGGTGTATGGTAAAAACAATGGCCTGGGTTCTGCCAACAGAAAAAGCAGGAATAATTAATCGTCCTCTTTGGGCCACGCAGGTATCGTGAATGAAACCTAATAATTCATCTTCTGGAGTTTTTTCAGCTACATGTTTTCTGCCACCATAAGTGCTTTCAGAAACTAAGTAATCTATACCCTTAAAAGGTTCTCCATCTCTAACCAATTTACTGTTTTTACGTCCTAAATCACCAGTAAAACCAATGACTTTGGTTTTACCATTTTCTGTCACACTAATTTTAATACCAGCCGCACCTAATAAATGACCCGCTTCTTGGAAAACAATTTCGATTTCAGGTTTAGGATGAAAAGGTTTATTGAGTTTTACAGTATTAAATTGGTTCACGGTATCCTTTACATCTTTTTCAGAATACAAAGGTTTTGGTACTAGGTGACGTTTGGTTTTACGCGCATTACCAAGGCTTTTACGGTAATTTTGTTGTTGAATATTACAAGAATCATACAACAAATAAGAAGTAAGTTCGGCTGTAGCAGAAGTACAAATAATGGGTCCCTTATAACCATCTTTAATTAAAACGGGTAAATTGCCAGAATGGTCAACATGGGCATGAGTAAGTAAAACTAAATCGAGATCAACTGCTCTAAAAGGAAAAATATTAGTTTGTTCAACCGGGTTTCTTTTGAGTTCGTAATCCATACCACAATCAATAAGTATTTTGTAACCATTATCGAGTTGAAGCATATACATACTGCCCGTAACTTGCTGAGCAGCGCCTAAGAATTGTAATTTCATGAAATAGAATTGCCGTTTTAAAAGCCAACAAAGAAACCAAATAATGAGTTAAATTTGTTTTAATATGTTAACACAATAAAATGATAAGGGTTTTAAACACAGAAAATTCAATACTTCATACCTATTTAGAAGCATTAAGAAATGTTGAAAAACAAGGCGATATGGCCCGTTTTAGAAAGAATGTTGAGAGAATAGGGGAGATTATGGCTTATGAAATAAGCAAAGATTTGGCTTATAAAAAAGCTGAAATTCAAACCCCATTGGCAAAACATGAAAGTTTAGTATTGGCAGAACAACCTGTTTTAGCAACCATATTAAGAGCGGGATTAGCCTTACATCAAGGTTTTTTAAATATGTTTGATGAAGCAGCAAATGCATATATATCAGCCTACAGAAAACATACAGAAGGTTTAGCATTTGAGGTAATTGTTGAATACATGGCTTCACCCGATTTAAACAATAGGGTTTTGATATTAATTGATCCGATGTTGGCAACAGGTAAAAGTATGGTATTAAGTTATGAAGCACTATTGAAAAAAGGAAAACCATCGAGAGTAATTGTAGCAGCGTTAATTGCAGCACAAGAAGGATTGGATTACATAGTTAAAGAAATGCCCGAAGCTGATATTTATGTGGCGGCATTAGATGCAGAATTAAACGAACACAAGTATATAGTTCCAGGCTTAGGCGATGCTGGCGATTTATGTTTTGGAGTAAAAAGTGAAAGCTAATATTATCGATATCAACAAAAACAAAGAGCCATAGTTGTTAAAGAATTCAGAACGGAATTTTATATATTGATAGTGTTTTTCTTTTTGATTTTTTGGGGTATAAGTGCTGCTTTGATTTGATTATTATATGCTTTCTAATAAGCCTACAATAATTTCTTATGAATTTTGGATTTGTAGGAACTATTTTATTGGTGCGTGTTATAGCAGGTTTATTAAGAAGTTCATTAGCTATTTGGATAATTTATGATGACGAAGTTTGTATTAAATTAGGGTCTTGAAAAAGGCAGAAACATTCAGATTTTAGTCGCTTGCAAATTATGCCGAATGCATTTTGTTAAAGTCCAATAAATTGGCCTAAACAAAATTGCCTGGGTATTAAACTGTTTGATTTCCATTTTGTGTTTAAGATTTATATAAAATACTTTTCGAATATCCGCTACTTTACCTAAAACTAGTTTTACCAAGCTTAAAAGGCTATAATGAAGATAATTGCTCGAAATAATGAGAATCAACCTTAAAACATAAATTAGAATCAAAAACATATTCTTTTTTGAAATTCTTTAAAATCCTGAAGGGATGACATGATTATAGAAAATATAAGTAAAGTTAACCAAGCCCCAAAACACTGCCAACGCGGACCAAAGGTCCGCGTTGGCAGTGTTTTGGGGAATTCGTTTCAAGCATTTTTCTATAAACATGTGACCACCTATCGGGGTCTTAAATATCACAAAGCAGAACAATTTAACACCAAATTCATTTTGAAAATGTTTCTTAAAACATTCAACAGATTTATAAAAAATTATTGGTGGTAAACATGCGGATATTCGTAAAATACTTCAATTTGGCAGCAACGACAAAGATGGCCTTGTTTCTGTCTTTATTTAATTGAAAACTAATAGTACTTAATGCAAGGATTTTTAAGCAATTGTTCTTAAAAGCTTGCACGTGATTTATGAAAAATTAGTTCAATTGGTTGATAATTAATGCTATTTAAGATTTTCAGCAGGCCCTATTTAGGGCCCGCTGAAAAAGACAGAAACAGGTCAGATTTTAGACGCTGCCAAAGTAGATGTATATATAATACTTCAATTTGGCAGCAACGACAAAGATGGCCTTGTTTCTGTCTTTATTTAATTGAAAACTATTAGTACTTAATGCAAGGATTTTTAAGCAATTGTTCTTAAAACCTTGCACGTGATTTATGAAAAATTAGTTCAATTGGTTGATAATTAATGCTATTTAAGATTTTCAGCAGGCCCTATTTATGCGATATCAGCAAGCCTATAACGACAGTACAAACATCAAAGTGACAGCAAGGAATGAACAATGAAATAATTTTCATAAAAGCCGTGTTTGCCATCCTTCTCAAAAGCAAAAGCAAAGCAACGCCACCCACAAGCTAAGGCAAGTTGCTTTACATTTGCTTTTGCCCAAACCCACTTACGACCTTCTATTGTCGTTTATTCTTAACTATAGTAAAAAGTAATTGCATACATTTACAAATAAATTCAGTCACATATGAAATATATAATCCTTGCTGATGACGATTCAGACGATTGCGAATTATTTCAAGATGCAGTGAAAGAGTTAAGCATTCAAACCAAACTCTCCATTTTAGAAAATGGAGTGGCTTTATTGGCAAAACTAGAGGAAATTGTTCCCCCCCCGCCAGATGTTATTTTTCTTGACCTCAACATGCCGATTAAAAATGGTTATGAAGCTTTGATTGAAATCAAAAATACGCCCAAGCTAAAGGGCATTCCAATTGTCATATTTTCAACCACAGCCAGTGATGATGCGGTAAGTAAAACATACGAACAGGGTGCAAGTTACTTTATCTGCAAACCCTCTTCATTTTCGCTTCTTATAAAAGTAATTGAAACCGTATTATCCCTTGAAATGGGGCAAACACTTCAAACACCCAGAGAAAAATATCTTTTAGAAATAGCCTAACATGCCAAAAAATAAATTATCTGATGCTACCAAAGAACTTGCTTTTCAAATGGAAGAAAAGCAAAAGCAAGCATTAGAATTGATTATCGCTAACAAAGAACTTGTTTTTCAAAATGAGGAGAAAGGTAAAGTCGAATCACCATTACTTGAAAATGAGTCATCATTTTATAATGCAGGCGCAAACCTTTCAGAGCAAAAAAAGGTCGAAAATGTACTAAAAGAAAGTGAAGAAAAGTTTAAATTAATTTTCGAAAAAAGCTTAGCACCTATAATAGTCGCAGATGATAAAGGGAATTATTTAGAGGTAAATAAAGCAGCAGCAGAAATATTTGAATATTCGATTAATGAACTGATTGGTATGAATGTTGGCGACTTAATTACAACCAGCAATCCAAATGCCGCTAAACTATATGAAGAATATATTAAAAAAGGTGAAGAAATAGGCGAATTTGGTTTTATATCTAAAAAGGGTACTCCTAAAATAGTTCAATACCAGGCAGTACGGATAAAACCAGATTTTAATTTGAGTATTCTGATGGATGTTACCGAACAAAAACAAACATCGCAGTACGCCCGTAGTTTGATTGAAGCAAGTTTAGACCCTCTTGTTACGATTAGTGCCAATGGAAAAATATTAGATATAAACGCAGCCTCCATAAAAGTTACGGGAGTTGAACGTGAAAAATTGATTGGTACTGATTTCTCCAGTTATTTTACAGAACCCCAAAAAGCACAAGAGGGATACCTGCAGGTCTTTGAAAAAGGTTTTGTGGCTGATTATCCCCTAACAATAAAACATAAAAATGGAAAGTTGACAGATGTGTTATACAATGCCTCTGTTTATAAAGATGATAAAGGCAATGTTCTTGGGGTTTTTGCAGCAGCACGGGATGTTACCGATACAAAAGAAGCAGAAACTTTGCTGCGTAAAAATACACAAACCCTTGCAATAGGCTGTGCAGCAGCTGGCTTGGCCATTATTGAAATTAATTACACAACCAACCTTGCCCATTTAACTGATGAAGCCGCAAAAATGTATTTTGGGCCTGAGGCAAAAGCCCAGAGTGTAAGCAGACAAACCCTTCATGAAACTTTTCACCCGGATAATTTGGAGACCCTAAAAAACCTAATAGAAAAATCACTTGATCCTAACGGGACTGGCTTCCTGCATATTGATCATCGAGTAATATGGCCTAATGGTGAAGTTCGATGGTTAAGAGTTTCAAAGCATGTGTTTTTTAACCGATTGGGACTAACCGCTAAACCGGAATATTCCATACTAGCCGCTCAGGATGTTACAAACATTAAAGAAGCACAAGAAAAATTACAGGCCGGTGAAGAGCGCATCCGTTTGGCAACTAAAGCATCAGGAGTAGGTGTTTGGGAGTGGAATGTAATTACAAATAAAGTTAGGTGGGATGCGCAGATGTTTCGTATTTATGGCTTAGAACCAACAGCCGATGGATTAATAGAGTATTCAACCTGGAGCAATTCCTTGGTCACCGAAGACCGTGCCGACCAAGAAAGAATATTGCAGGATACAGTAAAAAAATTAGGGAGCAGCAAGCGTTCTTTTAAAATTATTAGGGCCAGCGATGGTATGCCAAGGGATATAGAAGCCATAGAAACCGTTCGTGCCAATGCAGAAGGAAATGCCGAATGGGTATTGGGAACTAATTTAGATGTAACCGAGCCGGCAATGGCAAAAAAGAAGATTGAAGAAAGCGAAAAAAAATACCGCACCCTTCTCACATCCATTGACCAAGGCTTTGCCCTCTGTGAAATAGTTCGCAACAAAGAAGGTAAAGCAATTGACTTTTTTATGCTGGAGGTAAATCCCACCTATGAAGAACAAACAGGCGTAAGCAAAGAGACGGTTCTTGGTAAAAGAATTATACAAACATTTCCTTCACTTATCCAATTGATGGAAACCTATGCTGCCGTGGTGGATAATCAGTGCCCTGTAGTTACTGAGGACTACTTTGAAGACACTGACCGTTGGTTTGAAAACAAAGCTTATCCTTTTGGAAAGGAACAGTTTACCGTTTTGTTCAGGGATATTACATCACAAAAACGAGCATCGCAGTATGCTCGTAGTTTAATTGAAGCGAGCTTAGACCCACTTGTTACCATTAATGTCGATGGAAAAATAACAGATGTGAATGAAGCATCAATAAAAGTTACGGGAGTTGAACGTGAAAAACTGATTAATACTGATTTCACCAATTATTTTACTGAACCGCAAAAAGCACGTGAGGGTTATCAGCAGGTCTTTGAAAAAGGTTTTGTTTCTGATTATCCTTTAACGATAAAACATAAAAATGGAAAGTTGACAGATGTGTTATACAATGCCTCTGTTTATAAAGATGATAAAGGCAATGTTCTTGGCGTTTTTGCAGCAGCGCGGGATGTTACGGAACAAAAATGGGCAATAGATTTAAGAATTGCCAATAAAGAACTTGTTTTTCAAAATGAAGAAAAAGAAAAACGGGCAGAAGAATTAGTCATTCTTGTCAAGGAATTGGAATCACTAAATTACATATCCAGCCACGATTTACAAGAGCCATTAAGACAAATACAAATTTTCAGTTCCCGAATTAGTGATGGTGACCTAAAGCGCTTATCTGATGCAGGTAAAACTTATTTTGAAAAAATAAATAATGCCGCTAAGCGAATGCAAAATCTCATTAATGATTTACTTGCCTATTCACGAAGCAAAACCGAAGCAAGAAAATTTAAACTAATTAACCTCAATCAAATTGTTAATGAAGTAAAAGAGGATTTTGAAGAAATCATTTTGGATAAACATGCAACTTTTGAAGTAGCTGAATTGGGTGCTGCCAATGTTATCATTTTTCAGTTTCGGCAATTGATTTATAACCTAATTGGCAACGCACTCAAATTTTCTAAACCCAATACACCACCCCACATAATAATTAAGAGCGAAAATGTAAAATCAAATCAGTTTCTGGTTGCAGGCGATACAACTGAAACAGAATATTGCCATATCAGCATTACCGACAATGGCATTGGCTTTGAACCGCAATACAAAGACCGAATCTTTGAAGTATTTCAACGCTTGCATGACAAACAAAAAATTGCTGGAACAGGCATTGGGCTTGCCATCGTAAAAAATATTGTAAAGAATCACAACGGATTTATGACAGCAACAGGCGAACCAAACAAGGGGGCAACATTTGACATTTACATACCAACAAATCAAAAACTATAAACAACATAAAAATGATAAATAAATATCTTAATATAATTCTTGCAGATGATGAGGAAACCGATCGTCAACTTTTTATAGATGCCATAAATGAATTGAAAATAAAAACCCTTATTCATTGTGTGAATGACGGAGTTGAGTTAATGGAATACCTTAACACTGAAGATATTATTTTGCCTCATCTTGTTTTTCTTGACCTTAATATGCCAAGAAAAAATGGACTTGAATGCTTGAAAGAAATTAAAAGTAACTATAAATTAAATGACATTGCCATTGCCATTTTTTCAACCTCATTGTCAGAGAATGACATTAATCAAACATTAATGAATGGAGCAAATATTTATATTAATAAACCCAATAGTTTTGAGGAGCTTAAACAAGTGTTGAAAAAAGTTTTAACGACTGCTTATGCTTATCAAGATACATTTTTCAACAAAGCAAATTTTATATTACAGGTTTAAGGAATAAATCAACCGATTCTTCCAACGCATTTGTAGGCACATTTTATCTTTTTAATTGATTTACACAATGCTAAAAAAAGAGCTTACTATTCAATTTACACGGGCCCTGCAATAGTTAAGTAGGCCCTGCTGAAAATGACAGAAACAGGTCAGATTTTAGACGCTGCCAAATTATACCGAATGCATTTTGTTAAAGTCCAATACATTGGCCTAAACAAAAACTGCCTCGGTATTAAACTATTTGATTTCATTTCTTTTGTTAAGATGTAAACGAATATCCGGTTCTTTACCAATAGATTTAATAACATTACTTCAGCCCAAAACGTACGCGAACCTTTGGTTCGCGTACGTTTTGGGCTGAGGTAATTCATTCATTTTTGTTTACTACTATCATGTCATCCCTATGGGATTTTAGGAAATTTCGTAATAAACAAGATTCTATTTTTAATTCATATTGACTTAATTCAATTCATAAATCAATTTTAAAATGTTTAGAGTTTTACTAATATAGGGCTTGCTGAAAAAGACAGAAACAGGTCAGATTTTAGGCGCTGCCAAATTATACCGAATGCATTTTGTTAAAGTCCAATAA
>JBIMKP010000016.1:0-88907 GCA_051861545.1 Bacteroidia bacterium
TTAGTCCACAACCATAAAGCAAGCCAATTAATATCTTATGCTTTAGTATTTGACAACTTTTAAGCAATTGCCACACTTCCTCTTTGCTTAAAACTACTTGTACTCTCTTCTCGTGTTTAATCTGAGGTAGCGCCAAATACTCATAAGGCAAACCTTCTGATTTAAGCAAAAAACGTAAGCCATAAACGGTGTGTTTAAAATAGGTTTGAGAAGGTGTTTTTGACTTCTTTTGAAGATAAAATAAGTAATCATGTACTTGTTCTGGATCGAGTTCGGTTGGCAACTTGCCAAAATGAAGGGCCATTGCAGCCACATGACGTGAGTAACATTGATAAGTAATGTTACTATTCCCAAGAACAGAAATTGTGCGCTCAAATCGTTGCATTAACTCAGCGAAGCCAACAATGTCTCGATTAGCGCAATTGATTAATTTGTTCTCCCTTAATTCTTCAGGGCTCTTTTTTTTGTTACCATTTTGTTTTTAATTTACATCTCTAATATAATTAACTTTATCAAATGCTACCTCAGGTTTCGTTCAACACAGTGTTGACATTCTAAATAGATTTTTTGCATTGTGACAAAAGTATATGAAACTAATTTAATTATAAAACTATTATGATTTTTGTCAAATTTTAATTTTCATTCAGCCAAACCTTGAAAAATCGCTCTTGTTCAGCGCTTTGACTCTCCAATTTTTTAAAATTTACTATGTATAAACCTTCATTGGTTTTTAAAAAATCTAATTCACAGCCAATTAAAACCAAAACTTCCTTTAGATACTGGTCATATTTACCTTTTCCAAAAACCAAATCATTAAAATAAGCTTTGAAGGATGTTCCCGAGATTTCTTCCAATAAATGTTGGTAATCTTTATGCCTATAACCTCTATCCAATTTAAAAGTGCATTCATACATTGCTAGCATTACATCATCGAGTCGTTTTTTAAATGATGTGTTCTTTAGGACCAATATATCAGCAATTAATGCAATAATCATTCCTTCGGTGTATATAGAAACTTTTCTTCCTTTAACTCCAGGTACATATCCATCTAACCAAGTATCAAAACTAGAATTTGCTAATGAATAATTAAATCGACCTTCGTTATTATAATGTTTGGTAAAATCTGATGAAATACTCGATGCATACTGAGTCCAATTCCAAACTCCGCTTCTCTTTAACAAAACATCACCAAAATAAGTCGTTACACCTTCATAAATATAACCTAATTCACTGTAATTTTCTCTAGTAAAATCATAGGGATACATATCGGCAGGACGAATTCTTTTTACATTCCAAAGATGAAACAATTCATGACAGCTAATAGCCAAGAAATCGTCATAAAAATCGGGTTTTTCAAAATCACTTGCTGGGCCCATTGCAATAACAGTTGAATCTGAATGCTCAACTCCATGACGGAATTTATATGGCAATAAAGGATATAAAAAATGGAATTCGGGACAAGGAATTTCGCCAAAAATTTCAGCCTGAATTCTAGCATATTTCCTAGTGTCTTCTTCTAATCTACTAAAATTCAATGTTTCAATTCCGTAAAACCAGAAATGAATTAAACAATTACTCTCTTCAAACGAATGATGAATTAGCTTTGATGAAGCCATAAAAGGACTATCAGCAAACTGATCAAAATTTGCAGCTTTAATTAGCTTATTTTCAGATTTTAATTGACATGCAATTTCGTAAGAATCTGGAATTTCTAAACTCAACTCACATGGTTCATTTATTCTTCCATCAACATACATAAAACAATTAACCGGATTTACATAAACTATGTCAGAGTCGATAAAAGAAGCTCCTGCATCAAACTGATTGGCATAGTATTCATAACTAATGGTAAATTCTGTTAAACCTTGACAAGAAATTTCCCAAGTGTCTTTGCTTAACTTTTTCCAATTTAATTCAGCTCCAGCATTATTTGTTGCAGAAAACGACCTGATGTTTTTGGCATAATTGGCCAATTCGTAACGTCCAGGCCTCCAACTTGGAAGCTGTAATTTTAAAAAATGTTCTCCTCTAGTTTGAATTATTGTATCAATTCTAAAAAAATGAGGATCCTGGTTTGAAATGATTAGCTTGTATCGCATATTGCAACACAAATATGGACATTGCTTACATAGTTACAATTAGCTGCGTGCTAATTTTATTAATTTTTTCTGCACTTTCATTTTTTCAAAGTCAGAATTTACGCTTTCAACTTTGGTATATTTTAGTTGCTGGAATAAATATTGGAATCTTAACTAGTTTAATTTTAGTTAATTATACAAGCAAAAGTGCTTTGATTTGGCCAGCACTATTATTAGTTTTTATTGTTAATAAAGTGCTTGAAATTAGAAAATACTTATAATTCAGTGTATTTTCAATTTCTAAAAAACATGTTCAACCCCAGCTCCAAATAAGGCAAAATCGTATTTAACGGGGTCGTTTTTATCCATTAACTTTAAGTTATTCGTTAATTCTATTGCCGATTTCCAGTCGTTTTGTTCTCTTTCTAACAAACCAAATTTTCTAGCAACTCTTGCCACGTGCAAATCTAATGGACAAATTAATTGGCTAGGTTTGATAATTGTCCAAATGCCAAAATCAACTCCATTTGAATCTTTTCTTACCATCCACCTTAAAAACATATTCAAACGTTTGCATGCAGAACCCTGATTTGGAGAAGAAATATGCTTTTGAGTCCTAATAGAAACATCATTCATAGAAAAAAAATTCGACCTAAATCTATTTAAGCCCGACTCAATTGTTGGTTCCGATTTTAGCTTTGGATTTAAAAATGCACTTTCCAAAGAATCATTTTTTGAATACCAAAAATTCAAGAAATTGATGAAATACAATAAATCTGTATCATTAAAAGTTCGATGAACAAAACCAAGCAGTTTTAGCAATTGCTTCTCATTATGATTTATTATAAATTCATGTGGAGAATTGTCCATCCTTTCAAGTAAATCATTTGCCTTTTTTAAAATCGTAACTCTTTGTCCCCAAGCAAAAACGGCAGCAAACAAACCTGCAATTTCAACATCTTGTTTTTTTGAGAATTTATGAGGAATTGAAACTGGATCCAACTCAATAAAATGAGTTTGATTATAATGCTTTTCCAAGGCATTCATTAATTCAATAGTTTCTTTTTTTATTTTTATCATTTTAACCAATACTAAGGCAAACATCCCATTTATCAAATCATATTTTGTTATTATGAAAGTAAAAACTTGATTTGCTTCACTTTTCTTAAAACCAAATTAGTTAAATAACCATATGAGAATTAAAAACATGATGATGCTTGGAGTAGTTAGCGCAGGACTTAGCCTAGGTTCATGTAGCAGCGACAACAAAAAAGCGGGAGCAGAAACTGCTTCGAATTTTGAGGTAGAATGCGATCAATTCGCCGATTTACAAGTACTTCGTTTCGAAATCCCAGGATTTGAAACCTTAACTGCCCAACAAAAAGAATTAGCTTACTATTTATATGAAGCTGCAAATTGTGGTAGAGATATTATTTACGACCAACACTACAAACACAATCTTAGAATTAGAAAAACTTTAGAAGCAATTCTAACTAGCTACAATGGCGACAAAAATTCAGAAGATTGGAAAAATTTCGAAACCTATGCAAAACGTGTTTTCTTTTCTAACGGAGTTCACCATCATTACAGCAATATTAAATTTGTACCAACTTGCAGTGCTGAATATTTTGCAAAATTAGTGGCAGGTTCTGATGCTGCTGCAATTCCAATGAATGGCCAATCGGCTGAGGATTTCATTAAAGAAATGACTCCAATTATTTTTGATGCTAATTTAGATGCTAAAACAGTGAATCTTGCTTCTGGCATTGATAATGTTACAGCAAGTTCTAATAACTTCTACGAAGGTGTTACTCAAAAAGAAGTTGAAGCTTTTTATGCATCTAAAATCGACCCAAATGATGCACAACCAATTTCATGGGGATTAAATTCTAAAATGACCAAAGAAAATGGTGTGATTGTAGAAAAAGTTTGGAAACAAGGTGGAATGTATGGTGCAGCAATTGATAAAATTATTTACTGGTTAGAAAAGGCTGTTAATGTTGCAGAAAACGACAAACAAAAGAAAGCTTTAACTTTATTGGTTGAATATTATAAAACTGGTGATTTAAAGAAATGGGATGAATACAATATCGCTTGGGTAAATGATACTGAAAGCAGATTAGATGTTGTGAATGGTTTTATTGAAGTTTATGGCGATGCAATTGGGAAACGTGCAACTTTTGAATCGGTTGTTAGTTTGAAAGATTTAGAAGCTACAAAACGTATTGCAGCTATTGCTAAGGAAGCTCAATGGTTCGAAGACCACTCTCCTATTTCAGATTCGCATAAAAAGAAAGATGTAAAAGGTATTACAGCTAAAGTTATTACGGTTATTCAAGAAGCTGGTGATGCGGCTCCTTCAACTCCAATCGGAATCAATCTACCAAATGCAAATTGGATTAGACAACAACATGGTTCTAAATCAGTTTCTCTTGGAAATATTGTTCATAGTTATAATGTTGTTGGCGCTAAAAGTCCTATGATGAAAGAGTTTGCATTAACTCAAGAAGAAATTGATAGAAATGCAAAATATGGTTCATTAGGAAGCGATTTACATACAGATATGCATGAAGTAATTGGACATGCTTCAGGTATCATCAATCCTGGTGTTGGCGACCCAGACCAAACTTTGAAAAACTATGCAAGCACATTGGAAGAAGCGCGTGCAGATTTAGTTGCTCTTTATTATGTAATGGATCCTAAACTAGTTGAATTAGGTGTAATGCCAAGTTTAGAAGTTGGAAAAACTGAATATGACAACTATATCAGAAATGGATTAATTACTCAGTTAACCCGCTTAAACATTGGAGAAAACCTTGAAGAAGCACATATGCGTAACAGACAATTAAACGCTAAATGGGCTTTTGAAATGGGTAAAAAAGACAATGTTATTGAATTCGTAAAAAAAGACGGAAAAACTTATGTAAAGGTGAATAATTACGAAAAACTTCGTGAATTATTCGGAATGTTATTGAAAGAAATCCAACGTATTAAATCGGAAGGTGACTACAAAGCTGCAACAGACTTAGTAGAAGGTTACGGAGTTAATGTTGACCAAACTTTGTTAAAAGAAGTAAAAGAAAGATTCGAGAAATTGAATGTTGCTGCTTACAAAGGATTTGTTCAACCTAAATTGGTTCCAGTAATGGAAGGTGATAAAATCATCAATGTAAATGTTGAATATCCAAACAACTTTTTACAAAACCAATTGGAATTAGGTAAAAACTATGGTTTCTTACCAGTGAAAAACTAATCGTAAGTCAATTTATAGAAGAGCCCGGATTAATTCCGGGCTTTTTTTATGGAATTTCTTCTCTCTGAAAACGTGAGGTTTACATTACCGTTTGTAAATTATATTAATCTTTTTGTAAAGTTTACTTTACTTATAGTAAAACTAATCATACATTTGAATCACCAATTAAATTTAATATGAAAACCACATTATTGCTTTCTAACAAGTACAAAATCTATGGATGGATTTTGTTCATTCCAAGTTTAGTTATTGGTTTACTCTCCTTAATTTATGGATTCAAAGACGAACTAATTCATTTCAAAACTTTTGCTATTGCATCGGGTGGAGGATTCTCGAAATCAGAGTATTTTACTGTGATTAAAAATGACATGACCTTCACCATATTTGGCATTTTATTTATTACTGGAGGATTGCTAATTAGCTTTTCAAAAGTTAAAAACGAAGATGAATTTACTAATGAAATCAGGTTAAATTCAATTATGTGGGCTGTACTTATTAACTTTCTATTACTGCTATTTGCATTTGTATTTATTTTCGGGAACCATTTTATTACTGTTATGATAGGTAATATGTTTACCACTCTAATTATTTTTATAGCAAGGTTCCACTACCAGATATATAAAATCTCCAAAATCGATTCCAATGAAAAATAATCTTAGGGTAGAAAGAGCCATCAAAAACATTACTCAAGAGGAGTTGGCTAAACAAATATCGGTTAGTAGGCAAACCATCAATGCTATGGAATCGAATAAGTACATTCCATCCACAATGCTTGCTTTAAAAATTGCAAGATATTTTGGAAAACCTGTTGAAGATATTTTTCAACTTGAAGAAACAGATTAATTACATTTACAAATCCAATTAACTAAATTGCAGCTATTCAAATTTTAAAATCAAGAAAATGAAAAAAATAATAATTCTTGGACTAATGATTGTCCTACAAACTTTTGCCTACGCACAAGAATTTGAACTGGGAGTAAAACTTGGCGTAAATAGTGGCAAGAGTCAATTAAAAGACTTAAAGGATTATTCCTTAAATGCAGACGCGGCTGCGAAATTACATGGTGGTGTTTATGCAAGATTAAAACTGTGGGCAGTTGGAATTTATGTTCAACCAGAATGTTTAATAACTACTCGCGCTTCCGATTTGAAAATTTCAGGTAGCAACCTAAGCACCAATTCAAACTTAAAAGACATCACAGTAAAACATAGTGGTTTATATGCTGATGTTCCGGTTTTAATTGGAATGAAATTCATCAAACTATTTAGGGTTTATGCTGGACCAAATTTCCAATTTCTACTTAACCAAGATACCGAAATTCCAACACAAGCCGATTTAGTAAAAAAGTTTGATTTAAAATCGAATACCACTGGAATTGTAATTGGTGCTGGCGTAGACGTTTGGAGATTAAGAGGTGATATTCGTTGGGATTATTCAAATAATTTAGGTTCGAATATCCAATTTAACGGAACCCAACCTAGTCTAAGAAGCTCTATGATTTCTTTCCAAGTTTCTTATAAAATATTTGGCGTTCTTTAACCATGAATGTTGAGATTTTTAGAGATTATTGTCTATCAAAAAAAGGAGCTGAAGAAACATTTCCCTTTGATGAAACAACTTTAGTTTTTAAAGTTGGCAACAAAATGTTTTGTTTAATTGGACTAGAAAATGCCGACCGTTGTAATTTAAAATGTGACCCTGAAAAAGCCATTGAATTACGACAACAATATGAATCAATTGTTCCAGGCTGGCATATGAGTAAAACACATTGGAATACCGTTTACTTTAACTTAGATGTTAGTGATAAGTTAATTTTCGAACTAATTGACCATTCATACGAATTGGTGTACAATAGTTTACCTAAAAAAATCAAAACAGAAATTGATGAATTACAGGAACTTTAGCATAAAATAATCCAAGAAAAATCTCATCATAAAAAAAGCTCAAGAAAAATGAAAATTTCTTGAGCTTTTTTCATTTGGTTTTGTTTCTTTGCTCAATACTCATGCATATATTTCAGAACAAATCTTTAAAACCCTATAACACTTTCGGCATTGATGCCAAGGCCGAACAGTTTGTTGAAGTAAACACATCTGAAGAAGTTCAGGTATTGTGTCAGACTTTTAATTTGGTAGACAGAAAGTTATTGGTATTAGGAGGAGGCTCAAACATCCTACTAACAGGAGATTTTAATGGAATGGTAATCAAAGTAAACCTTAAAGGTTTAGATGTTATTCGTGAAGATGAAAATCATGTTTGGGTTAAAGCAATGGCAGGCGAAAAATGGCATGATTTCGTAGTTTATTGTGTAAACAGAAGTTATGCAGGTGTCGAAAATTTATCATTAATACCAGGTTGTGTTGGTGCTGCGCCAATGCAGAATATCGGAGCTTATGGCGCTGAAATAAAAGACACTTTTGAAGAACTATTTGCCATTGAAATTGAAAGTGGTAAACTCGTAAAATTCAACAATAAAGATTGTGGATTTGGTTATAGAGAAAGTGTTTTTAAAAACGAATTAAAAGGAAAATACATCATTATTTCAGTAACCTTTAAGTTAAGTAAAAATCCAAATTTAAATACCACTTACGGCGCCATTCAAGAAACTTTAAACAAAAAAGGAATTAGCCAACCAAGCATAAAAGAAGTTAGTGATGCTGTAATTTCAATTCGCCAGAGTAAACTTCCCGACCCAAAAGAACTTGGCAATTCTGGAAGTTTTTTCAAAAACCCAGAAATCAGTAACGAAAAATTCCAATCATTAAAAAGCCAATACCCTGAATTACCTGGTTATCCAACTAGCCCCGGACAAACAAAAATTGCAGCGGGATGGTTAATTGAACAATGTGGTTGGAAAGGAAAAGTTGTTGGAAATACAGGTGCTCACAAAAATCAAGCCTTGGTTTTAGTCAACTATGGGGAGGCAACAGGTGCAGAAATTCTCAATTTGGCAAAAGCCATTCAAGATTCTGTGAAGGAAAAATTTGGAATTCAAATCAATCCTGAGGTAAATATCATTTAATAAGTTACTACTTATTTGGTGCATTCAATTTAGCAAAGCATATTTGCAGGTTCAAATGGCAAGAAAAAAGAAAGAACCTAAGTATTATCCAAATCTCCTCATTACCAATGCAGGAAGTGAAGGAAAAAGCATCGCACGTGTAGACGGAAAAGTGATCATGGTAGATTATGCAGTTCCAGGTGATATTGCAAACGTTAAAACTACTTACCAGAAACATAAATTCGAAACTGGATTTATTGAAGAACTCATACAAGCATCACCCGATAGAGTTGAAACATTTTGCGAACATTTTGGCACTTGTGGTGGCTGTAAATGGCAACAAATGAGCTATGAGGCACAACTTAGATACAAACATCAACAAGTTGATGATGCTTTTCAAAGAATTGGGAAATTTGAGTATCCTAGCTTAGAACCAATTATTGGCTCAGAAAAAACAAGATATTACAGAAACAAATTAGAATACTCTGCAACCGAAAGAAAATGGCTTACCAATCTTGATGACAAAGCCGATATGCCTGATGAGGAACATATTGGTTTAGGCTATCATATTCCTGGAAGATTCGATAAAGTTTTTGATGTGTTTAATTGTCATTTAATGGATGACTTAAACAACAAAATCAGAAATGAAATCAAAGAGTTTTCTAAGCAAAACGGAATTTCATTCTTTAAACTATACCAACAAACCGGCTTACTTAGAAATATCATCTTAAGAAATAACTCCAAAAACGATTGGATGTTAGTGGTTTGTTTTGGTGAAGATGATGAAATCCTCAGAGAAAAACTGATGAGTCATTTAAAGCAAAAATTTCCTGAAATCAGTTCTTTGCTTTATGTCATCAACACAAAAAAGAACGATACCATTTTTGATTTACCTGTTGAAGTTTATGCTGGTAAAAACCATTTAATTGAAAGTTTAGAAGGTATAAACTTTCAAATTGGACCAAAATCATTCTTTCAAACCAATACTGAACAAACATTAAATTTATATGGAAAAGCCCGTGAATTCGCAGGTTTAACTGGTAATGAAAATGTTTATGATTTGTATACCGGAGTTGGAACCATTGCATTATTCATGGCAAAAATGGCCAAACAAGTTATAGGAATTGAATATGTGCCACAAGCCATAGAAGATGCTAAAATCAACGCAGAAATCAACAATATCAATCATGTTAGTTTTTATGCAGGCGATATGAAAGATGTTTTAAATGATGAACTAATTGCAAAACATGGCAAACCAGATGTAATAATAACAGATCCACCAAGAGCTGGAATGCATCCCGATGTTTGTACAAAATTAATGGATCTGAAAGCTCCTAAAATCGTTTATGTAAGCTGCAATCCTGCAACTCAAGCAAGAGATATTGCCTTAATGCAAGAAGTTTATAAAGTAACAAAAGTTCAGCCTGTCGACATGTTTCCGCATACCCATCACGTTGAAAATATTGCATTATTAGAATTGATTTAATATGGAGCAATCAGAAGTATTTAACAAACTATTAGAGACTCTCAAAGACGACTTAGCATTCTATTCAGAAATGATTAAAGAGGTTTCAACTGAAATGATCAAAGAAGGCTTCACCTCCTACCCTATTTTTGTAGCTCATCAACATGAAGTTAAATTGGGTGAAGTAATACTTAAAAGGGAAGATTTTGCAAGAGATTTTAATATCAATGCAACTACACTAGAAGAGTTAATTGAAAAAAAACTCATTCTTGAAGAAAAGAAACATGAATTCATTGTAAACTATACAAATCCAAAAACAACGATGTGTATATTACTTGTAACCGCAAGTGGTGCACATTTTATTTTTGTTCCATTTAAACTGAAAGGAAAGGTGAATGAACAAGCCTAAAGTAGCTGTGGTTATCATTCATTGGAATAACAGACATCTTCTTGAAACATTTATGCCTGGTGTTCTAAAAAGCACCTATCCCAATTTAGAAATATACCTAGCAGATAATGCTTCTACCGACGATAGTGTTTCTTATATTCAGGCACATTTCCCTGAAGTAAAAATTATTCAACTAGATAAAAATTACGGATATGCTGGTGGATACAATGAGGCTCTTAAACAAGTAGAAGCAGATTATTATATCCTATTAAACAATGATGTAGCAGTTGACCCCGATTGGATTGAACCCGTTATTGAAGCAATGGAAGCAGATGATTTAATTGCTGCTGCTCAACCTAAATTACTTCAATTCAAAGAACCTGAATATTTCGAATATGCTGGTGCTGCCGGAGGATATATTGACCATCTTGGTTATGTTTTCTGCAAAGGAAGAATATTCGAAACCATGGAAAAGGATTTGGGACAATACAATGAATCATCGCAAATTTTTTGGGCAAGTGGAGCATGTTTATTTATAAAATCTAAGGCATTTAAAGAAGCAAAAGGTTTTGATGCCGACTATTTTGCTCACATGGAGGAAGTTGATTTGTGTTGGCGATTGCAACTCATGAACTACAAAATTATTTCTGTTCCAAAATCTACAGTTTATCATTTAGGAGGAAGTACATTAAAGAAAGCAAGTCCACAAAAAACATATTTAAACTTTAGGAATTCCTTAATCATGTTGTTAAAAAACATGCCGGTTTCTCAACTTTGGTGGTTTATTCCATACAGAACATTTTTGGATTTGGTTAGTTCAATTTTCTTTTTAATAAATGAAGAACCACGCCATAGTTGGGCCATTCATAGAGCTCATGCCGATTTCTTTTTTAAGTTTTCTTTTTGGTGGAAGAAAAGAGCTGAAGTAACAAGATTATGTAATCCTCTTAAATCTGAAGTTTGTTATCGAGGAAGTATTGTTTTTGCTCATTTTGCTCTTAGGAAAAAAAGTTTCAAAGAAATTAAGTTTTAGTACTCCAATTTCTTCAACATATGATATCCCTTCTTTTGAAAACCCAAATTTTCATAGAATTGATGTGCCCTAGAATTTTCTAAATAAGCATCCAACATTAAAAACCTGCATGAGGTTTCTCTAGCAATGATTTCTAATTCATTCATCATTAATTCACCTACTTTCTTAGAGCGAAAATTAGAATCAACAACAACATTATCCGGTTCTAAATACTTACCAGAATAAATTTTAGTTTGTATCCAATAACCACTAATTGCAATGCATTTTTCTTCATAAAAAACACCCAACATTTTATAATTAGCAGTAATCATTTCAGGCAACATTTGAAGAAAAGATTCCTCTTTCAAATTAGGATTTAACTGTTGAATCAAATGAAATTGTTGATTCATTTGCTCAAGAGACAAACTTCTAACTATTTTGAACTCTGAATTCATATCAAATCATAAAATTATGAAGAGCCAATTCATAGGATTTCAGTCCAAAACCAGTTATCAACCCTTTTGCGTGCTTGGTAATAAACGAATGATGTCTGTACTCTTCACGAGCAAAAACATTGCTAATATGAACTTCAACAACTGGAATTTGAATAGCAGCAACAGCATCTCCTATAGCAATTGAAGTATGTGTATAGGCCCCAGCATTTAAAATAATTCCATTTGAAATATTGCGTAATTCATGCAAACGATTGATGATTTCTCCTTCAACATTACTCTGAAAATAACTCAACTCTATTGTAGGAAACTTTACCTTTAACTCTTCAAAGTATTTTTCAAAAGTCAGGTTTCCGTAAATTTCAGGTTCACGTTCACCAAGCAAATTCAAATTCGGCCCATTAACGATTTCGATTTTCATAAAACAAATATGCTAAAGAATTGATGAAAACATAGATGTATAGAGGAATATAGCTCACAAAATCAAAAAATATATTAATCAATAAATTTTTCCGCTCATCAGGAAATTCACCAAAAACAACAAAAAAATTGCTCAAAAGCAGTTAAATGTTTGATTTTAAGCTAAGTTTTAGAAATATTTACGTAGATTTGTAAAAAATAAGTCGAAAAGTGATGAAAAAACTAATACTCATAATATTTTTAGGTCTAAGTCTAAACTCAGCTTTTGCTCAGTTTGAATTGGTACCGAAATTGGCAAAAAATCAAGCAAGCAGCAATAAATTTCTTATCGAGGCAGTAGCTCAATTTACTAATAACGGCGGTGATTCATTATTCGAGTGGAACATCTTAGAAGTAAATATTCCTTCAGGTTGGACATTTGGTATGTGTGATCCTTACAATTGTTTAGAGAATGTAACAGAAGGTCGTAAAAGTGGCTTTACATTAGGTAAAGGAAAAGGCGGAGAGTTTAAAGGTGATTTCACTGCAAATAGTATCCCTGGAAATGGTTTTGTAAAAGTTCACATTTATTCAAGAACCAATGCTTCTATTCAAGATACTTTAGCTTATGCAGTTAATGCATGGCCAGTAGGTGTAAGAGAAAATTCTAAAAGCAATTTCGACTTTAGTTTTTTCCCAAATCCAGCAAAAGAAAGATTGGTAATTAAGTACACAGCTCGTGAACCAATTCAAATTAATATCTACAATATTTTAGGTGTTAAAGTAAAAACAATAACACATTCTGGTAATGAAACTGAAATAAACATTGGAGATTTACAAAACGGTATTTATTTCATCCGTTTTAAAGATGGTAACCAAACTATCTCTAAATCTTTCACTAAATCTGAATAAGATTATATAAACTAATTTTAAAAAGCTGAATGAAAATTCAGCTTTTTTTATGCCTAAAAACCAACTAATCAGAAGCAGATAAAATTCAATGAAAAAAATACATCAATTGCTTTTAATAATGTATTATTTCATGTGGGCAATTTGCTTATTTTTTGCTTATGCTTATTTAACAGATAAATTTTATAGTGTTGGGCGATGGTTTGGTCCAATAGTTGGATTCCTGACCATTTTATTGAGTTCAATAACACTATTAACGCTAAGTTTCCTTTATTTTTTTAGGAAATCGAAAAGAGCTTTAAACGCAAAATTTATCAAATTAAGCCTGCTTCCTTTTTTAGGATTGGTTCCTTTTTTTATTTTGAATTCAATACCTAATGAATTAGATAATCAAATCACAAAAGTGAAAGTTAGTTATATAGCCTATGGCTGTGAATGTGCAAACTGGAGAATAAATACAATTAATGGTGAAACTTGCAAAGCCCCAAATTGCGAAGATATTTTCTTGGAGGCTTCAGAGCAAAAAAAGGAAATACCTGAACATGTATTTCAAAATGGAAAAAGCATTGAATTAACAGGAAAATTTTACAAGAGAAAAGGTTTTCCAAAAGATTATCACCACTCAGAGCAACAACCAGAAAAAGCCAGAATTTTTCAATACAGCTCCTATAAAATAATTAATTAAAATGATATAGATTTTAGCACAAAAAAAATGCATCAATAGAAAAACTTTCGATGCATTTATTATTGATTAAAATAAATTTTTAAAACCTCACACCACCACCAAAACTTACCATAAGTCGGTTGAAAGAATTTACCGCATTTTGATTTGCTCCATCATAAGGTGTATACAAGTCTTTTCCACTAACTTGGTTAACACCTAAATCAAAGAAATAATCTTGGTTATAAATCCAGCCAAAACCAGCACTAATTAAAGTTCTTTTTCCATCTTCAGCAGAAATATAATCTTCTTTAAATGGACTTCCTAATTGTGCATATCCAGCTCTAAATCTTAAATCTTGGTACTTAATTTCTAAACCAGTGCGGATATTAGTTGATTTGCCATAAAGTGTTCTAACCCTGCTATTTTCTTTGTCGTATGAAAATCCATCTGCACTTAATTTACCCGTTGAGTAATCTACTTGTTCGTAGTCAACTGTTAGCAATGCAAACTTCGCAATAGTTACAGCTCCAGAAACATTGTATCTGGATGGGGTTCTAAGTTGGTATTCAAAAAAGTCTTCTCTGTCTTCTGCTGGTTCAGTAAATGAACGTCCATCAGAATAAACCATGGTTAAATCATTTCTATAATAATCGGTAAGATTTAAAATTACAGCAGTATGATAACTTGCACCTAATTTAAGAAAATCTAAAGGACGAACGATGGCGCCAATTTTTGCTCCAACCCCAGAACCTTTAGTATTTACATATTGATTAATGATGGATGATTTATATACATTATTTGTAACAGTAGAACTTGTTAAATCTTCTGTAAGGCTAGTGTTTGATGTAAAATTAACATCTTGAAAAACCAAAGAAGCACCTAAATAAACAATATTGCTTAAGTTCATTCCTCCAGAAACATACCACTCAGAAGCTCTACCTCTAAGTTTCATTTGCTGAAAATGGTTGACAAAATAATTTGTATCACCTTGTAATTTTTGGATAGAAGCATAATTACTTCTACTACCATTATTGTCCATTAATCGAACACGCCAAGCTAAGGCTGAAAGGGTATTATCATAATCTGAACTTAAAAAATTTGCAGAATCTCTACCTTGAGCAGATTGAGCTAGGAAGTCACCAACTGTTGTATTTCTATTTTTGCCTGAATATTCAATATTTTGTTGGTAATCGGCCAAGCGATTCACCCCAAAAGCAAAGCTATAACTAACCAAACCTTGAGTTGCACTTTTACCCTTATATTGATTAAGATTGGTAACAACTAACCCAAAATTTGGAATATTAAAACCCAGTCTATAATCACTTATTTCGGAACCACCATAAGTAGTATTTGAAGAAAAGGAATTAAATGAAACAGCTGCCATAAACTCATTTCTTCTATAAAGACCTAGTCCAGCAGGATTAATACTAGCAGAAGACATATCTGCACCAACAGCTCCCCAGGCTCCAGCTAGCCCCATAGTTCTAGCTGAACCCTGATAATTTTGTCTGGAGTACCTAAAAACATCTTCATGGTATTGAGCTTGGCTTGTTCCAGCTAATACAAGTAGACTTATTCCTAAAAATATTCTTTTTGCTAACATGGTATTATTTAATTAACGTGGTCTTGAAACTGGACCTGATGAACCTCTGCTACCTCCACCTGAAGAACTTCCAGATGAACCTCCTCCTGATCTTGTAGGAGCTGGTGCTGGAGAAGGTGCATAAGATGGAGAACTATTGCTTCTTGAAGGTGGATCAAAACTAGGTCTGCTTCTTGATGGAGTATTGTTCGTTGGTGCACTTGGAGCAGGTGCGCTTCCTTGTGAACCGCCACCATAATTAGAATTTCTTGGTGGAACATAATAAGTTCTACCTTGAGGAGTAACTTGTAAATCTCCGCCAGGTCTATTTGAACCTGATGCTGGAGCAGCACTTGCAGGAGCTGCGGTTCTATTTCTTGGTGGAATATAAGTTTGTGTTCCTCCAGGACCTTGAATTAAATCACCACCAGGTCTTGTAGTTGATTGAGTTGGAGGTGCAGATTGAGCATTGTTTAAATCAGGTCTAATATTTCTATTAGGTCCAGATCTAGATGGAACATCTCCCGTTGCTTGTGAAGGAGCATTTCTCATAGCAGGAGCAACTGGACGTGATTGTTGACCACCTGTATTTACACTACCAGGACGAGAGCCAGATGAACCTCTACCAATACCTTCGCCTCTTGGACTAAATCTTGGGGTATTCTGAACGATATCCCTTCCTGAATTCCAACCTGCTCCATTATTATTTCTCCAACGATTGCAATTCCAGCAATTATTGTAACCAAACCAAGGATTGTAACCATAACCAAATGCCCAAGGATTGTAGCCAAAACCATAGTTAAATCCAAATGGGTCATAAAAACCTTGGTTGTAAAAAGGATTCCAAGGGTCGTAAAACCAAGGATTGTAGGCATAAGGATTTCCCCAGCCCATTCCTCCGAATCCCATATTATTCCCAAATCCCATGTTATTCCCAAATCCCATATTCCATCCCCCACGCGAACCCCAGCCTATGCCAATATTCCAACCTGGTGCCCAATTGTAAAAACCTGGACGAACTATTGGTGAATACCAAGATGTCCATGCCCAATTTGGTGACAAAGCATTAAAATATGGGTCGGTATAATAAAACGACCTTTCAGTACCAAATCTTCTTGCATCACGCTCTTCCTCCGTTTCTCTATTAAACTGATCATTAGAAACAGCTTGTTCATCATAACTTTGTATTGCGGAACTTCCTCTTTGAGTATTCCAAGCTTGATAAGCTTGGTTAGCTCTTTCTTCCTCTGTATAACTTGAACTCGAATTATTAGTGTTTCTTGCAGGCTCATAGTTTGAACCTCCACCTTTATGGTCCTTTTGTTTATCGAAATTAACATCATCAAGAGTTTGAATTTTGCTTTCATCACTCTTTCTAGACCAGTAAACATCATCTTCAGCATTCCCAACATTGAATTGTTGCTGAACTGTACAGGAACTTAAGCCCGTAATAATCAACGTACTGCCAAGTAATATTAAGTTTTTCATAAACATCGGATTTGTTTGCTCATACAAAGTAACAACTAAAAAGTATTTTTGTGTCGGAATGATTAAATCAAAATCCATTCCAAAATTCGAAACATGGAAATTAAGAAAGTAAAAAGAAGTGAAGATTACAGTGCTTGGTACAATAATCTTGTGAAACATGCTGATTTGGCTGAACATTCGGCAGTAAAAGGCTGTATGGTTATAAAACCTTATGGTTATGCCATTTGGGAAACTATGCAAGCAGAATTAGACAGACGATTCAAGGAAACAGGACACCAAAACGCTTATTTCCCTTTATTCATACCAAAAAGTTTTTTTAGTAAAGAGGCTAGTCACGTTGATGGTTTTGCAAAAGAATGTGCAGTTGTAACTCATTACAGATTAAAAGTAGATGAAAATACCAGAGAAATTGTTGTTGACCCAGATGCAAAATTAGATGAAGAACTTATTGTTAGGCCAACATCTGAAACCATTATTTGGAATACTTATAGAGATTGGATTCAAAGTTACCGTGATTTGCCAATTCTCATTAACCAATGGGCAAATGTGGTAAGATGGGAAATGAGAACTCGCTTGTTTTTAAGAACTTCCGAGTTTTTATGGCAAGAAGGACATACTGCTCATGCAACGGCAGATGAAGCAATTGCAGAAACAAAACAAATGCTTGAGGTCTATGCCGATTTTGCTGAAAATATTTTAGCTGTTCCTGTAATTAAAGGTGTAAAAACTCCAAACGAAAGATTTGCCGGAGCATTAGACACTTATTGTATTGAAGGTTTGATGCAAGATGGAAAAGCACTTCAGATGGGAACTTCTCATTTCTTAGGACAAAATTTTGCTAAAGCTTTTGATGTAAAATATGTAACCAAAGAAAATACCAAAGAATATGTTTGGGCTACCAGTTGGGGAGTTTCTACCAGATTAATGGGTGCTTTAATTATGAGTCATAGTGATGATGAGGGTTTGGTATTACCACCAAGACTTGCTCCTATACAAGTTGTAATTGTTCCTATTTTTAGAAAGGAAGCTGAGCAATCATTAGTAATGGAAAAAGCAGATGCTTATTTCGCTGCTTTAAAAGCAGCTGGTATTAGAGTTAAGTTAGATGCAAGAGACAATCAATCTCCTGGATTTAAATTTGCTGAATACGAACTAAAAGGTGTTCCTGTAAGAATCGCTATCGGACCAAGAGATGTAGCAAATGGAACAGTTGAAGTAGCTAGAAGAGATACCAAAGAAAAACAAGTTATGGCTGAAACTGATTTGGTGCATAAAATTGAACATCTACTTGAACAAATTCAAACCAATCTTTACCAAAAAGCTTTAGATTATAGAACAGAGCATATTACTGCTGTTAATACTTGGGATGAGTTCAAAGATATTTTAGAGACTAAAACTGGATTCGTTTCTGCTCATTGGGATGGAACTTCAGAAACAGAACAAAAAATCAAGGAGGAAACAAAAGCAACCATCCGTTGTATTCCTTTAAATAACCATTTGGAAGAAGGCGTTTGTGTTTATTCAGGAAAACCTTCAACACAAAGAGTTTTGTTTGCTAAGGCTTATTAAAATAATACTATAGTTGATCTGCATAAAAATGCCTGAACTGATTTGAAGTTCAGGCATTTTTATTTAAATATTCTTTTATCAAAGGGGAATTTCTCTGCGGCCTCGATTTTAACTTTTTTAAAATCTTTATGAAATGGATTGATGAGGATATTAAAGTCTCCTTTTGTTACAGCGGATGGAACCTCTAGCAATAAATATTTGTTTTGATTAATGAAATCGTCGCCGATTTTGGTACACAAATTATTTGAAGGAAATGCATTCCAGTTTTCAGGTAAATCGATTGGGTCTATTTTCTTTTTGCTTGATTTAGTAGGCAATAAAATTTCTAACATGTAAAAATCTTCAGGAAGAGTTGCTAAGGTTAAATGTACTACTAATTCTGCCATTGCTAAAGAACGATTTGAAGCTGTATATATAACTTCCGTTCCAATAGAATTCCATCTGCCTCCGTATAAGGAAGCACCCTTTCCAGAAAAATCATTCATAAAACATTCACGAACCAACCTGTAAACCTTCATTTAAGCGAAAATTCCGTAGTTTATTCTGTTTAATTCTGCCATAAGTAGGCTTTTTCCATAGGAATTAACAAGCAAATTTGAAGGCTTTTCATTGGCTAAAGCAAAATTTGGAGTATCTAACCAAAGGCCAAACTTTTCTATAGTTCCAAAAACTTCTAAACCTAAATTGTTTACTTCAGCTATTTCAAATATTTTTTCTGATTGAAGCGGACCAAAATGACGGTTTTCTAGTTTATACCTTTGTAATGATTTAGTTGATAAATCTAACAAATTTGCCCAAGCTGCCTCTGGTAATGGAGTAATTGATTTAATTATTTCAAATAAATTAAATGGAACACCAAGTTTTATGGCTTTCATTACTAACATTTTATCTGAGAAAAACTCTGACCAGCTTGGCGTTTTAGAATAAGCAGCAATAGGTTCATTTACGAGGCATTCCTTCATAAATGAGCCAAATTGATCATTTAATTTTTTATTGAATACAACAAGATCTTCAGACATGTTCAGAAAATTGTCCTCAAATTTAAGACTTTTTTCTCAAAAAAAAATGCCTTTCTCTTCAGAAAGGCATTTTTAAATACATTTTAATTTCCTACTGTTTAAAGCCTTTTGAAAAAGACAAAAACAGCTTAGGTTTTAGAATGTCCTATTTAAATCCAATTTGTTTTCTATCGGCTTCTGCTACTTTAATGCAGAAATCTTTAAATACCGCATAATCTGTTGTTGGAACAACATCCTTTTTCATTTTGATTTTACGAGTTACTGTTACTTTATTTGGTGCTACAACAAATGTTAAACTGTAATCATAATTAGGGCAAGTTAAACTCACATTTTTAGGAACCTCAGCTAAAATTTTTCCTGTTGGAATATCTAAAGTGATGGTTTCTTTTAATTCATCTGCGCCATCAAATTCCCAAACATTAAATGGAAACTTGCGTTCCTCAGCCGACACAAAATCCAATCCGCTATAAGCATCAGCCCAAGGTAAATCTAAAATTTTAATACCAATTACCTCTTTTAATTCATTACTAATTTTATACTTATAAGTGTATTTAACTGTATCACCTAAAGTTACTAAATCCGACATCGTTAAGTTGATTAATTTCACTGGATTATTAAAATCAGATGAAATCGATTCAGTCATTGATTTCTCTTGCTTTTCTTTACCTATATCAGCATAATTACTTCTAAAGCCACTAGCATATCCGCCAATTCTGATATTTTTTCTTTCCAAAATCATATCATTCATTTCAAACTTCACTTTTGTTTCTCTAAAAATAGAATTAGAAACACGGTTATTTGATTGCAACAAGATTAAATCTTTAGCAGTATTGTCTGTTTTTGTTGGGATATTTAATGCCAATGAATTCAATAAATAAGATGGTAAAGTTCCAAACGATAATTTTGAATTTGTTAATTCAACGTAGTAGTCTTTTCCACCTGCAAAGAAGCGAGCAATACAATGATTAAATCCAATGGTTGGCAAGGTAAAATCAAAATCTCCATTATCTCTTGTATCAACCAAAACCAAGTTCGATTTTAATCCAACTTCTTTACACATTGCAACAAATAGGGTAGATAAGTCTTTACAATCTCCTAAACGAGTACTAATAGTTCTTGAAGCTGTTTGAGGTACGTGTGCACTATGTAAGAATGGCACATTACTATACCTAAAATTATCAGCAATATATTGATATATCAACTTTCCTTTTTCATATTCAGATAAATTGTTTTTATCTTTAAATAACTCAGCAACAGTTTCTTTTACTTCAAATTTTGCTTTTGCTTTTGTTGATGCTAAATCTGAGTACCAATTGGCTACGAAATTCCAATCTGGCATTGAGCTTAATTCAAGAATTCCACCAACATCATCCAATGGTGGCATGTATGGTTCAGATTTAAATGCAGCTAAATCTTGAGTTGACCAAGTATATCTTTTCAAATCATCAATGTCTTCAATCTTTTCATCAACTTTAATATTTCTTACTTTGTATTTAAAGCTAAAATCTTTGGGAGTAATAATGGTGTACTTACAACTTTTTACAGGGAAGAAATAATTGAAGTTAAATTCATCCCAGAAATGAGAAGCCAATTTTCCATGACCATAATTTTCGATGCGATAAATCAAATGAATTCCATCTCCTTCTTCTAAATTAGGAAATACCATTTCATTGTGATTGGTTTCTGCTTTTAACTTACTACCATCTTTTTTTAGTACTTCAACTTTTTCAACAATTAATCTTTGACCATAGCTATTGTATCCAACAGAATATTCTTTCCAACGATCGATTCCGCTTTTATTGAATATTTTAACAATTAATTCAACCTTTTCTTCTGAACTACCTTGCGCATAAACAACTCTTTGGCGGTTATTTAACAAAATAATTGAATTATCCTCTGGATATTCATCAGCCTTAGGACCAGCTTTGAAAACCTTCACTGGGTCAACACAATCAAATCCTTCAAACAAATCTTTTTTATTCTCAAGTTTTCTTAATTGTTTTCTTGCATCATAGTTGCTTGGTTGGAAATAAATGGCATTTCTATATGCATCTGAAGCACTAGCAACTTCTTTTCTTGCTTCTTGAATTTTACCAATTTTATCCCAGTAGTAACTATGATATGGAGCCATATCTCTTGTTTTTTCTTGCCAAGTTAAAGCCAAATCATAAGCTTGTTGGTCGAAATATAATTCAGCTAAATCATTATAATAACCAATAGCATAAGGATAATTTTCAACCCTTTTTAAATACATGTTTAATCCTTCTTGAACCTTACCTAATTTAAAATAGTTATTAGCAACTTTTGTTACTACATCATCATTCAAATTGTTTTTCAAATAAGTTAGCAAAATGGCATTTGCTGCAGCAACATTCTTTTTGGTACTTTGAACAATGTTATATTGAATCATCATTAAAGTATAATCATCAGGATATTTAGCATATAATTCATTTGCGTAACGAATTAATTGCTCATAGTTTTTACGATTTGCCATAAGTTCCAAACGAACCATTTCTATGTATTTAGAATTGCCATAAAGAGAGCTCATTTTATCAACTAATTTCTCTTCTTCATCATAATTTTCTTTATTCTCTTCTTCAGAAATTCTTAATCTTAAAGCATAAATATTTTCAGGAAATTCAGTTTTAATTTTTTCTTGAGTTTTGGTTAAATCAGTATAGTTTTTATCTCTAGAATAAGCTTCAATTTGTTTAATTCCTACCAAGCAATTTTGAGGCGCTAGTTTACTTGCCATTTGCATGGCTTTTCTAGATTCGTAAGGTTTATCATTTCTCAAATAAGTTTCTGCTAACAATAAATAATTTAATAAATCAGGTTTTGATTTAACTTGGTCTTCAAAGAATTTTTCTGCAAAAAATGGAAATGTTTTTACCGCATATTCACCTGCTTTTGTATAAGGTTGATTATCATTTGTGCTGGTAATTCCAGGAATTGGGTTTGCTTTTTCATCACAAATTCTCAATAAGAAATTAGCATTACCAACTTCACTTTCACCAACTTGAACTAATATTCTATTAAAACCTTTATTAAGTTTAATTCCAGATGCATAAACGTCTAAATCACAATTACGTTCCTCTTCAACTTCTGTAACCAATTTGTCATTCACCCAAATTTTCATAGAACCAGAGCTGCCTGAAAACAAAAATGCCTCCATATCAGCAGGAGAATTCACCCAAGTTTGTGCATACATAATGCTATTATCATGTTCAAAATGATAAGCAAAATCAGTCCATTTGTCGTTTCTAATATGTTTTACTTTAAACCATTTTACTTTAGCACCTGCAAAATTTATGAACTCTTCGTTAGCACCCGACTTTTCTAAAGCACCCCAATTCTTATCATATCCACTGGCTGAAATATTATCAAAGGTTCCTAACATTTGCCAGTTACCAATATTTCCAATTTTAGCAAATTCTTCGAGTGACTTTGCTATTTTATTTGATGATTGAAAATGTTTTGCTAACATATAATGAGCCATAGCTTTTATGGTTCCATTGGCACGATTATCAGCAATAACAGTATTTAAGAACTTTAGCTTTGCTTCACTCTTTTTTCCATAACCATCAAAAATAATTCCATTTGTCCATAATGCATATACGTATGGATAAGGGTCTGGAGCTTGGGAATAAAACTTTTGAAATGCATTAAATGCTTCGTCATAATTTTCATTCTGAGCATAACAAAGTGTTAAACCTAATTGGGCTTCATTAGCTAAATTAGGTGATTTCGACGCTTCTTTGAAACCGTCAATTGCATCCAAAATATTATTGGATTTAAAATCCTCCCATTGCTTATTGAGGTTTTGGGAGTAGACATTTTTACCTGCAATTATTGTAAGCAGTAAAATGATGAGGATGTTTACTTTTTTCATTTATTGTTGTAATGATGATTAAAAATAGGTCTGAAATAGGCATTTTTCCAAAAATAAACATTCCTTAGAATCACACAAGCGAGTTTAGTCAAACTTGAAAGAAATTTACCCGAATTAAGAATTCTTTTTTGGGAATTAATACATTTAAATAATTTTTAAAATGGCTATTGTTATCAAATTTGATAAAGTTAAAGTTCACAAACTTTTTTAAGACTTAAACCTTAAGCATACAAACACAATTAATATCCTCATATAATGGAAAACAACTTTCTTGAAATTAAAAAGACACTTCTGCAAAAATCATCAGTAAAACAATTGGTTTTTAGGCAATCAAAACAAGTTTTCATGGATTTGAAAGAAGTTGTAAAAAAAATATGCTTCGAACTGTCAAGTGAAATATATGCAGAAGACCCAAATGTAGAAGTAAAATTTTATGACAAATCGGAATTCGAATTTCATCTCAAATTTTCAGGGGATACGCTTGTTTTTATGATGCATACCAATGTTTTTGATTTTGAATCAAATCATTTTATTCACCAAAGTGCTTATGTAAAAGAAGACAATTTAAGAGAGTATTGTGGGATGATTCAAATGTATAATTTTCTTGCCGATTCCATTAAATACAACCGTGAAGGTGATATGGGTTATTTGGTTGGAAGATTATTTGTAAACAAAGACAAACACTTCTTTATTGAAGGCAGAAGGCCAATTTCGTTTTTGTTTAATGATATAAGTAAAAATCAAATTAGTAATGAGAGTCTTTCTCAAGTTGTTTCTGAAGCAATGAAATTCTGCCTTAATTTCGACCTAATGGCACCGCCACTTGAAGCAATTAATCTGTTATCAATTGAACAAAAAAACTATATGAGTTTTAGTAGTGGAATTCCAACTTCAAAAAGACTCGGTTTTAGAATGGAAAAAGATGATAATAGTGAGAAATAGATTTTAATAAACAAAAAGCGCTATTCTCAAATTATTTGGATTTCATCAATATCAAAAATTAAACAATTTAACTCGTACTTATATCTTGAATCATTTATTTTAATTTTTAATTCTTCTAAGTTATTACGTCAGTTTGTTTTAAATCTCAAATCGAAATTTCATAAAAAATGTGACCCAAAGTCAGCAATTCTTACTTAAAAAGCTGATTTTGGGTCATTTTGTCGTAAAATTTCCTAGTGGCTCAATTCATGCTTAAATGGATTTGCAATTCAATTGATAAAACTATTTGGGCATAAAAAATCCTGAATTAGTCGGAAGTGACTGTATTACAGGTAGAAAAAAGCCTTAAACTTTGCTTCAATTTCAAGGGGATTCAGACTAAAAAGCTTAATTTTACCGCCCTGCCAAAAGCAGACTTAATAGAAGAACAGACAAATGATAGGAAACATTTTTAAAAGTCTTACAAAAATATTTGGAAGCAAATCTGATCGTGATTTAAAAGAACTATATCCAATAGTTGAAGAAATTAAAATTGAGTTCGAAAAGCTAAGTAGTCTTAGCGATGATCAGTTAAGAGCAAAAACTGCAGAATTTAAAAAGATAATTGCGGATAGTTTAAGCAATATCGACCAAAGTATTTCTGAATTAAAGACTCAAACCCAAGAAGAAGGTTTAGACTTAAATGTAAAAGATGGTTTATTCAAACAAATCGACAAACTTGAAAAAGAAAGAAATGAGGAGTTAGAAAAAACATTAAATGATATTCTACCACAAGCTTTTGCAGTTGTTAAAGAAACAGCAAGACGCCTTAGTGAAAATAAACAATTAGTTGTAACTGCTACAGAATGGGATAAAACCCTAAGCGCAAGTATCAAGCCTAAAAAGCCTGTTACAATTGATGGAGATAAAGCCATCTGGAGCAATAGTTGGGATGCAGCCGGAATTATGATTACCTGGAACATGGTTCATTATGATGTTCAGTTAATTGGTGGTATGGTGCTTCACAAAGGTAGAATTTCTGAAATGGCTACTGGTGAAGGTAAAACTCTAGTATCAACATTACCTTCTTACTTAAATGCACTAGCTGGAAGAGGCGTTCATATTGTAACAGTAAATGATTACTTGGCACGACGTGACTGTGAATGGAACGCACCTTTATTTGAATTCCACGGACTTAGAGTTGATTGTATAGATTACCATCAACCAAATTCTGCAGCAAGAAGAAATGCTTACTTAGCTGATATCACCTATGGTACCAACAACGAATTTGGTTTTGATTACCTAAGAGATAATATGGCTAGCAATTTAGATGAATTGGTTCAACGTAAACACCATTACGCAATGGTGGATGAAGTGGATTCAGTTTTAATTGATGATGCTAGAACTCCTTTAATTATTAGTGGTCCTGTGCCTAAAGGCGACGACCAACAATTTTATCAGCTTAAGCCAAGAATTGAAAAATTGGTGAATGCACAAAAAGCTTATATCAATACAGCTTTAACTGATGCCAAAAAATTAATTGGAGCTGGTAGCGATAAAGAAGGTGGATTTAAATTATTACAAGCTTATAGAGGTTTACCAAGAAATACAGCCATCATTAAATTCTTGAGTGAACAAGGTACAAAGCAATTATTAACGAAAACAGAAAACTACTATTTGCAAGACCAACAAAAGGAAATGCATAAAGTAGATGCAGATTTGTATTTTGTTATTGATGAAAAAATAAACTCAGTTGATTTAACCGAAAAAGGAATTGAACTTATTACAAGTTCTGGTGAAGACCAAAACTTCTTTATTATACCTGATGTTGGTTCTGCAATTGCTGAAATAGAAAAATCTTCATTAAGCGAAGAAGAAAAAGCCAAGCAAAAAGAACATTTGATGCTTGATTTCACCATTAAGTCTGAAAGAATTCATACCATCAACCAATTGCTTAAAGCTTATTGCATGTTTGAACGTGATGTTGAATACATCATTCAAGAAGGCAAAGTGAAAATTGTTGATGAACAAACTGGTCGTGTTTTAGATGGTAGAAGATATAGTGATGGATTACACCAAGCTATTGAAGCTAAAGAAAATGTAAAGGTTGAAGCTGCAACTCAAACATACGCTACTGTTACATTACAAAACTTCTTTAGAATGTACCACAAACTTGCGGGTATGACAGGTACAGCAACAACAGAAGCTGGTGAGTTTTGGGAAATTTATAAATTAGATGTTGTTGAAATTCCAACAAATAGAAATATTTCAAGAAAAGATGAGGAAGACGTTATTTATAAAACCAAACGCGAAAAATTTAATGCAGTAATTGATGATGTTGTTAAATTAACTGAAGCTGGAAGACCTGTTTTGGTTGGTACAACATCGGTTGAGGTATCAGAATTACTTAGCAGGATGTTAACTATGCGTAAAATAAAACACAATGTTTTAAACGCAAAACAACATCAACGCGAAGCAGAAATTGTTGCCGAAGCTGGTCAAAAAAGTGGTGTTACTATTGCTACAAATATGGCTGGTCGTGGTACCGATATTAAACTTGGTGAAGGTGTAAGAGAAGTAGGTGGTTTAGCTATTATTGGTACTGAACGTCACGAAAGTAGAAGGGTAGATAGGCAGTTAAGAGGTCGTGCAGGTCGTCAAGGAGATCCAGGTTCATCTAAGTTTTATGTTTCATTAGAAGATGATTTGATGCGCTTGTTTGGTTCAGAAAGAATTGCAAGTGTGATGGATAAATTGGGTATGAAGGAGGGCGAAAATATTGAGCATTCCATGATTACCAAAAATATTGAAAGAGCACAAAAAAGAGTAGAACAAAATAATTTCGGAATTCGTAAACGTTTATTAGAGTACGATGATGTGATGAACTCTCAACGTGAAGTTATTTATTCAAAAAGAAGAAATGCTTTGTACGGTGATAAACTTGAACTCGATATTCAAAACATGATTGCTGATACTTGTGAAGAAATGGTTGAGGTTTATAGAGACCAAAAAAACTACAAAGAATTCACTTTTGAGTTGATGCGAATTTTTGCTCATACAACCGAAATCTCTGAAGATGATTTCATGGGTAAAAAACATGAACAAGTAGTAGATTTATTGTTTGCTGAGTTAATGTCTCATTATACTAAAAAGGTAGAGGATTTAGGTCAGTTTGCATTTCCTGTAATTAAGAATGTTTTCGAAACTCAAGGTGCTCAATTCGAAAATATTTCTGTTCCAATTACTGATGGTTTGCATCAAATGAACATTCCTGTTAATTTGAAAAAGGCTTATGATTCAAACGGAAAAGAAATAAGCAAAACTTTTGAGAAATTTAGTTCATTGTATATCATAGATAATGAATGGAAAGAGCATTTGCGTGAAATGGATGAATTGAAACAATCGAGTCAGAATGCAGTTTTCGAACAAAAGGATCCATTGTTAATTTACAAACTTGAATCTTTCAAATTATTTAATACCATGTTGTCTACCATCAACAAATCGGTATTAGGTATGTTGTACAAAGGTTTTATTCCAATTGAAAATCCAAGTGAAGTTAAAAAAGCTGAAGAGCCTAAAAAGCAAGATTTAAGTAAACTTAAAACTTCAAGAACGGATGATTTAGCTGAATCAACTAAAAATAACCAACAAGCTGCACAAGCCAGTAATGAGGCACCTAAAGTACAACAAGTTAAAGGTGTGGTAAAAATTGGCAGAAACGACGCTTGTCCTTGTGGCAGTGGTAAGAAGTATAAATCTTGCCATGGCAAGGATGAAATTAATTAAACTTATGAAAATTTCTGAACAAAATAAATTCATTGCTGAGCATATAGAACATACACTTCTAAAGCCTGATAGCACATTAGAGCAAATTACACAACTTTGTGAAGAAGCAATTTTATATGGTTTCACAGGTGTTTGTGTTGCGCCCTATTTTGTTCAACATGCAAAAAAGACATTAAAAAATAGTGAGATAAGTGTCATTACTGTTGTTGGATTTCCATTTGGTTACAATACAGTTTCTAGCAAAGTTGAAGAAACTAAAAAGGCAATAAATTCAGGAGCGCATGAAATTGACACAGTTATAAATATTGCTGCTCTTAAAAGCGGTGATATTGCAACGGTTCAAAATGATATTCAATCTGTTGTAACTGCTTGTCATTTGCAAAACAAAATCTGCAAAGTAATTATTGAAACCTGTTTTTTGAATGAAGAAGAAATAAAACTTGCATGCAAAATTTGTGCAGATTGTGAAGCTGATTACGTAAAAACATCAACAGGATACGGTACTGCTGGAGCTACTGTTGAAGCAGTAGCTTTAATGAGAAAAGTTTTACCTCCTAAAATAAAAATAAAGGCAGCTGGTGGAATAAAAACTAAAGCATTTGCTCAAGCTTTAATCGAAGCTGGGGCCAATAGATTAGGTTGTTCTGCAAGTATTTCAATCGTTAACGAAGCTTAAATCTATGAAAGGATTATTGGTTATTATTTGTATGTTTTTATCTCAGATAATATTTGCTCAAAAAAGCAGTGTTATTATTCAAAGAGATGTCAACTTAGACAGTTTAATCATTAAAAATGTTGAATTAAATAAAACCCAAAATTCAATGGATGGATTTCGTATCCAATTGTTTTCTGGTGTTGAACGGAATAATGCAAATGCTTTAAAAGCAAAATTCTTAAAGCAGTTCCCCAATTATGCTGTTTATTTAATTTACCAACAGCCTTACTTTAAACTTAGAGCTGGCGATTTTAGAAATAAATTAGAGGCTCAATGGCTCTTCAACCAATTACAAGAAGATTATGGGGAAGTGCTTATAGTTCCAGATAAAATCAACTATACAAAACAATAAACTAAAATGAAACTAGTTACTTATACTTATCAAAATAAAATGGATGCTGGAATTTACCATAATGGTAAAATCTGGCCTTTTACTAGTATTTCAAATGAACTTCCTAATAGCATTTTGGAATTAGTGAAAGCTGGTGAAGAAAAAATGAATTTGGCTAAATCTTATAGCACACAATTGATTGAAGGAAGTTTAAATCTTCCTTTTATTAATGAAGCAGATGTAAAATTAGAAGCACCAGTTCCAAATCCAACTTCATGCCGCGATGGATATGCTTTTCGTCAGCATGTTGCTGCTGCTAGAAGAAATAGAGGTGTTCCAATGATTCCAGAATTCGACCAATACCCGATTTTCTATTTTACCAATCATAATGCTATTCAAGGCCCAGGTGAGATACTTTGTATGCCAGATCATTTTCAAAAATTAGATTTTGAATTAGAAGTAGCAATTGTTGTAGGTAAAAAAGGAAGAAACTTCACGGCAGCTGATGCCGATGAATACATTGCAGGTTATACCATTATGAATGATATGAGTGCAAGAACTCTTCAAATGGAAGAAATGTTACTCAACCTTGGTCCCGCAAAAGGAAAAGACTTTTCTACAGTTATTGGTCCTTACTTTGTAACTCCTGATGAATTAGAGAACTTCCTTGTTCCTGCTAAACCAAATCACGTTGGAAATAGCCACAACTTATCGATGAAATGCTGGGTAAACGGCGTATTAGTAAGTGAAGGAAATGTAAGTGATATGGATTGGACCTTCGCAGAAATTCTAGAAAGATGCGCTTATGGAGTTGATGTTTATCCTGGTGATGTAATTGGCTCAGGTACTGTTGGAACGGGATGTTTCCTTGAGTTAAATGGTACAGGATTATTAAACGATAAAAGTTATCCTGTTCAATGGCTTAAAGATGGTGATGTAGTAGAAATGGAAATTACAGGTTTAGGTAGATTGCATAATACCATCAAAAAAGTTGATACCGATTTTTCTATTCTTGCTCTGAAGAAACAAGCTTAAATACAAAATCCCCTTCCGAGGGGATTTTTTTTGCCTAAAAACTGACAAACAATAGTTAATTCTTTTTAGATAATTCGTAATTTGCTCACATGATTAGTTTTCATTTACATCTTTTAGAACAAACCAGAAATAATTTTTTAAATCTTATTGATGGTTTAAGCATTGAGCAATTGAATAAAATTCCTGATGGTTATAAAAACAATATCATTTGGAACTTTGGTCATGTAGTGGTAACGCAACAAATCTTGTGTTATAAACTATCAAATCTTCCAATGTATTTAAATAATGAAATTATTGATAAATATAGAAAAGGAAGTGCTCCATCTAGCAATGTTTCTTCTGATGAAATTAGTGTTTTAAAGAAGGCAGCACTCGATTTAGTTGAGCAAACAAAACTTGATTATATTGAAGGTAAATTCAAAAACTTTGAAAAATATCCAACAAGTTATGGAATTGAACTTACACATATTGAAGAAGCTGTAAGTTTTAACAATACCCACGAAGGCTTACATTTTGGTATTGCTATGTCTTTGAAAAAACTAGTTTAATCACAACGTACTATCCTTCATTCTAAACAAATAATACTTGCTATTCTCTACTGCTTTTTGCTAAGGGAAATCCATGAGCAAGCACATCAACTAGCGGCTTACTTTTTAACTGGCGAATGGCCTTATAGAGATGTTTTTAAGCAATTCTTTGTCAATTATCCAGATGCGCAAACCCATGCGCTTATTTTATTAGCAGGTCCATTACTTCATTTGTTAATTGGATTCTATTATTTAATTAACTCAAATTCAAAACAGGTTTCATTAATAGCCATTTCAATTTTACCTTTAAGTCGAATTTTAGCCTATGTTTCTGGTGGTGGTGATGAATTAAATGCTTTCAAATTATTATCACCCAAAAATGCAATGATTCTTGGTGCTTTATTCGTTTTGGTTTTTAATGCAATTATTATCTTCAAACTTATTCAAAATAGAAAAGTACAAAAGGAACGAATTCAAATTGTACTGCTTATAATTTCATTTAGCATATTAGAAAGATTTGGCTTGAGCATTTTAAATTCAATCAACAAAATGATTCCAACCCAAACATTACTAGGAACACCAATGTTAATCTGGTATTGGATGATTTTATTAATTATATTGATTGGAATTAATCACTTATATGTTCAAAAAAAGGTCGGATAAAAAGGAATTATTGGATGCGGATTTTATTCCTAAAAAAGATTTGTTTCAAAACCTATCCGAGCTTAATACTATTAATACTTTATTAGGCGGACATGCTGTTAGTGTAAAAGCTTTTAAGGCATTTGCTATACAAGCTAATCAAAAAATTAGAATTATTGATATTGGTTGTGGAGGAGGGGATAACCTTAGAACTATAGCCGAATATGGTAGGAGGAAGAATTTAAATTTAGAACTGATTGGAATTGATTTAAAGCCAGAATGTCTAGAATACGCTAAAGATAAATGTTCAAATTATCCTGAAATTTCATTCATACAAAGTGATTACCGAGATTTAATTCAAACAGGAATGGAGTTTGATATTGCTTTTGCTTGTTTATTCAATCATCACCTAAGTAATGAAGAAAATGAAATGTTTTTTGATTGGTGTTATAAGCATAGTAAACTCGGATTTTTTATCAACGATTTACACAGAAATCCATTTGCACATTATAGCATAAAGTGGCTAACAATATTGTTTTCAAAATCATACTTAGTAAAAAACGATGCGCCTTTATCTGTTTTGCGTGGATTTAAAAAAGCAGAACTACATGCTCTTCTCGATAAAAATAAAATTCCTGCCACAACACAATGGGCTTGGGCATTTAGGTATATAGTAATCTGCAAAAAATAAAATGAGTACAGAAACATTATACGATTGTGCAATTGTTGGCGGTGGTTTAGGAGGATTGTGCCTTTCTATTCAATTAGCTAAAAACGGATTTAAAGTAATTGTATTTGAAAAAGAAACTTATCCCTTTCACAAAGTATGTGGTGAATATATTAGCCTTGAAAGTAAAAGTTTTCTATCATCTTGTGGTATTTTTATTGAGGAACTAAAATTACCTATCATAAAAAAACTTCAAATTAGTGCACCATCTGGTTATGTCATTCAAGCAGATTTAGGTCTTGGTGGTTTTGGAATTAGCAGATTTACACTCGATCAATTATTGGTTAATGAAGCAAAAAAATTAGGTGTAATTATTCAAGAAGCTACGAAAGTAAATCGAATTGAGTTTACAAGTCCTTTATATGAAATTCACACCGATAAAGGAATGTATAGTGCTAGGTTAACAGCTGGTTCTTTTGGCAAAAGAAGTAATATCGATTTACAACTTAAAAGAAAATTTATAGCTAAAAAGTATAAAGATGCTCAAAACTATATTGGCATTAAATACCATATCAAAATTGATTTTCCTGTAGACCAAATTTCATTACATAATTTTAAAGATGGCTATTGTGGTATCTCAAAAGTAGATGATGACAGGTATTGTTTGTGTTACCTTACTAATTCAAAAAACCTGAAAGAAAACAATTCATCCATTAAAGAAATGGAGAAAAATGTTTTAATGAAAAACCCATTTTTGAAAGAAATTTTTGAAAAAGCTGAATTCTTATACAAAGAACCATTGAGTATTTCTCAGATTCACTTCGAAGAAAAAGAGCAGGTAGTAAATGGTATTTATATGGTGGGTGATGCTGCTGGAATTATTACTCCGCTTTGTGGAAATGGAATGAGTATGGCTATGCATGCATCCAAGATTTTCTCAGGATTAGCAACTCAATTTTTAGATGGCAAAATTAGTAAACAACAACTTGATACTTTATACACTAAAACCTGGCGAAAAGAATTTGCTAAACGCGTTTGGTTTGGCCGACAATTTCAAAAACTATTTGGTGACCCAAGCATCACAGAAACTGTTTTTAAGATACTAAAATGGAATCCGGCATTGCTAAAAGTTCTGATAAGATTAACTCATGGAAAAGAGTTTTAATTGGACTATTAATTACAAACGAATATCCCCATGTATACTAATAGCAATTAAATAAATATGATTTTAGTTTTAAAAAATATTTCTAAATCGCATTTAGGTTATACATTTCCCTATTTATGAAACTTAAGACCCTGAAGGTGGTCTCATGTTTATAGAAAAATGATCAATATGAATTCCCCCCAAGTCTCAACAACGCGGACCAAAGGTCCGCGTTGTTGAGACTTGGGGGTGGTGGTTTAATAAATTTTGACTTCTATAATCATGTCATCCCTTCAGGATTTTTAAGAGCTTACTTAAAATAGAGATTTTCGAATTCTAATTCTTTTTTTTGCTTTGTTTGATTTAATGAGTAATAATCCGCTATAAATGTATTTTTGGTAAAGAAGCGAATAATCGTATAGATTTATTAAAGCCGCACAATCCAATTGTAAAACATCTGGAATTAAAAACAATCCAAATCAATTCAGGTTAAATGAGGTATGAAAACATATCTTATTGCAGGTGCATCAAAGGGAATTGGACTTTCAATTGCTGAAAAATTAAAAGAAAATGGACATAAAGTTATCAATCTTAGTAGAACAGCATCATTGATAGCAGATGAAAATTATACAACAGATTTTTCATCAAGCCCGATAGACTTACCTGAAATAGATGGCGTTTTTGATGGTTTGATTTATTGTCCAGGAAGCATCAATTTAAAACCATTTAAAGCTTTTAAAGACGAAGATTTTTTGAAAGATTTTCAAATCAATTTTTTGGGTGCAACAGCTTTTATAAGAAAATATTCAAAACAATTAAGTAATCCTGAAACGGCATCAATTCTATTGTTTAGTACGGTTGCAGTTCAAACAGGAATGAGTTTTCATAGCAGTATATCTGCAGCAAAAGGAGCTGTTGAAGGATTAACAAGAAGTCTAGCAGCAGAATTTGCGCCATCAATTCGGGTGAATTGTATAGCACCATCTTTAACCAAAACGGAATTAGCTGAAAAACTGATTAATTCAGACGTGAAATTAAAAGCATCAGAAGATAGACATCCATTGAAGAAAATTGGTGAACCAGAAGATTTAGCTCATATGGCAATTAGCATTTTGGAAAACAAATGGCTTACTGGACAAATTATTCATCTTGATGGAGGGATGAGTGCTATTAGGTAATATGAAAACAATTTCGAAAACTGATTTAGAGCAAATGGAAAAACAAGCCAGAACTAATCTGGTAAATAGTCTTTCCGGTATTCAACCAGCCAATTTAATTGCTAGTAAAAGTTTAGCTGGTTTAAGTAATGTAGCAATATTCAATTCTGTGATGCATATTGGTGCCAATCCTGCTTTGATGGGATTTATTTTAAGACCCATTAGTGTACAAAGAGATACTTACCAAAACATTGTTGATACAGGTTATTTTAGCATCAATTCTGTTGATGAAAATTTTTATAAGAAGGCGCATCAAACCAGCGCCAGGTATGAGGTTTCGGAATTTGAAGCCTGTGGTTTAAGTGAATGGTATTCTGATAGTTTTCCTGTTCCTTATGTAGAAGAAAGTAAGTTGAAAATTGGTTTAAAATTGGAAAGTATTATTCCTATTCCATTGAATGATACTTTATTGATTATAGGAAGTGTTCAAGAAATTATAATAGATGAAAATCATATCGCAAAGGATTCATCTATTTTACATCATAATATGAATAATGTGGGTGTTGTAGGATTAGATGTTTATCATTCGACAAACAAAATCGCACAACTTAGTTATGCCAAACCAGGAAAGATGCCCGAAGAAATCAACTAAAACCAAACCGAAAAATTGCCAATAACTTGGAGTGAGTTTTTACTAGGATTTTCTTTGCTATCAAGGAAAACTTCCTGCTTAGAATCATAGTACTTACAATCGAGCCTTAACATACAATTATCAAGTACTTTGTAGTTGTATGCTAAAGTTACTCCTGCTGTCTGAAATCCTTTTGTATATAAGGGAGTCACCATCATATTTTGAGGATCGTTTAAGTATTCCAATCTACCTCCAATACCATGATTTTTCTTTAACCAATATAAGGTTTGAAAATTCATGTTCCACCAATTTTCAGCCCCTTTTAAACCCAAACTATCTTTTGTATTTTGAATGCCATAATAAGTATCAAATGAAGCATTAAAACGTTTATTCGGCGATTGATAAATGCTGTAAAAATCTATAAAATGCCTTTGTCTGAAATCCGGCCTAGGATTGTTTGCGGCATTACCTGAATATAAATTAAGGTCGAATAACCAATTATCTGTAGGTCTAAATTCAAGTTGTAATGCCAGTGATTTATCAGAATTATGTGTAACTGTTTGCTGCCATCCATTCAATAAAAAGAAATTAGCTGATAGTTTAGGGAGTATCGGAATTGATAATTTAGCACCGGTTACAAAGTAAGGAGAATATTCAGCAGCCATAGAGCGAGAATATAAAAACTGATCTTTACTTACTGGAGATTCATTAGTTATAGGTGAAGCCATTACTCCAACATCAAGCCAGATTTCTCTATTTTTAAATAGTTTTATTCCTGCATTGGCTTCTAGTAAATTCTTTAAAGTTTGAGGTTCGCTTGCATAATTGGTATTAATATAAGTACCAAATGCAGGAACAAATGCAGCCCTGATTCGCGATGAATTATACCTGAATGCAGCATAAACCAAATTTATATTTACCTCATTATGTCGGTTTGATGAAACCTGATAAGGTGTAACTTCTGCTTTGGGCTGATTAAAATCGTAGAGGTAATAGGCATCAACAAAACCATGAATGCTCAGTTTACCATCAAACTTTACATCATTGGTATCGAGATTGGCTGAATTAAATACCTGAGCCATTCCTTGATTCAAGCATAATATCAAACCAACAAAAAGTATAATTCTAAACATAAATCATTCGCTAATAGAAGACAAATCTAATCATGTGATTTGCAAAAACACACAAAACAAAGCACAAATAAATTTTGTTAATTTGATAACAAATAAAAATATGGAACAAATAGCCATTTTCGGAGCAGGATGTTTTTGGTGTGTGGAAGCAGTTTTTCAAAGACTAAACGGCGTATTAAAAGTTGAAAGCGGATACAGTGGAGGCTTTATTAAAAATCCGCCATACAGGGAAGTTTGTAGTGGTACTACCGGACATGCAGAAGTATGCAAAATCACTTATGATGACAGCATAATCAGCTTTAAAACTTTACTATCTGTATTCTGGCAAACCCACGATCCAACCACTTTAAACCGACAAGGAAATGATGTTGGGACCCAATATCGTTCTGCTATTTTTTATCTAAATGAAGAACAAAAAAATGAAGCTGAAAAGCTAAAAATGGAATTGGATGAAACAGGAGTTTTTCATTTACCCATCGTTACAGAAATTACGGCTTATTTAAATTATTATCCTGCTGAAGATTATCACCAGAATTATTACAACCAAAATTCGGAACAGGGTTATTGTCGTTTTGTTGTAGCGCCAAAAGTTGAAAAACTGTATAAAGTGTTTGGCGATTCCTTGATTCTGAAAAAAGATATTTAGCTTATTGAATCCAATTGAACTCAAATACATTGAATAAATTTGAGTTCAATTGGCTTAAGTGTTCAAACGAAATGTTTAATTTGCGGCATGGATAAAGACAAAGGATTATTACTTAAACAAGATCTTATACATGCCGCAAGTTTGGCTTTAGAAGAAAGAATTAAAGCTGCTGAAAAGGCAATGAAATCTGCCCAAGAATCAGCAAATAGTGAAGAAAAAAGCAGTGCCGGTGATAAATACGAAACTGGCAGAGCAATGGGTCAGTTGGAAAGAGACATGAATGCCAAACAATTATTGATGGCTCAAAATGAATTAAATGCCTTACAAGCCATAAAATTAGATGCGAAAACAACAGGTAAATCAGGCGCATTAATAAAAACCTCACAGAACTATTATTTCATTTCTATTGGACTAGGCACATTTGAAGCCAATAATATTAAGGTACATTTGGTATCACCCCTCTCTCCTATTGGTAAAGCCATGGAAGGCTTGGGCATTGGGGATGATTTTGTTTTCAATGGACAAAGTCAGTTGATTGAATTTGTAGTATAGTTTAGATTGAAAAAGAAAAAGGCTTAATATTGCGCAAAATAATATTATGATACAAAGACTTCAAACCGTATACCTAGCGCTCATTATTGTGATTTTGGTTTTGTTATGCAGCATCGAAATTATGCATTACAGAACTGTAGTTCCTGCATTGGAATATAAACTCAACTTGTTTTATTTCAACAAATTCGAAAATGGTGCTTTAACAGAAACTCATATGCAATTCGGATTGATTACCATCAGCTCTATCATTATGGGATTAACGGCCTTTATTATTGGTTCATATAAAGACAGAAAAAAACAAATCAAATTTGGCTGGATAAACATGGTAGCTATTATACTTTTAGTTGTAGCATTTTTGGTAAAAGCAGTTTTATTTATTCCAGGATTCGATTCAAGTAATTTAATGGTTTTATCGATTTTTGGATTATCTATTTTCTTCTTCATTATTTATTTAAATCTGAGAGCCATCATGCTTATTAAAAAGGATGAAGAACTGGTGAGAAGTGCTGATAGGATTAGGTAGTATAGGAATTTAAACTATTCGATTGTTTAAAATAACAACAATCATAAAAAGAGAATTTTTGCTTTTGTTAATTCAACAAAAAAGCAGAAATTCTCTTTTTTTGTTTAACAGCAATCACCAGAATTCTAATGCGAATAATTAAAAACGACATCAAATTAATTACAAAAAAATAAAGAAATTCAAACTGGTTAATGGCGCATTAAATGTTCAGTTTTACTAAAGATTTTCAACAAACTTTTTATTTATAAAACAACTCTGTAAAGCTAAAATCTGAAAACAAATAAAACCAGATTATAGCCCATTTACTAAGAAGTGATAAGGCACTAAAAAGCATCAAGGCTTATGCTATTTCGTGAAAGATTTTTGGTGAAATAGCACAACAAATTGAGCAAAAAAATTACATCCAAAAATTGGCTATTAGATGTTTTCAAGTTAGTCAATTTTAAATTACTGAATGGAAATTTCCCATGTCTAATTAAATAGTGGAATATAATCTTGGCAAATCGCTACTCTAATTTTATTCTTTCACAATCATTCTTGCCTCACCATCATTTAATCTTAGAAAATAAATTCCTGGTTTAATTTTCTGATCAAAAACAATATCTAATTCTGCATTTGCATCAAGACTTCCATTGATTATCAAGCGACCATATATATCCAAAATTTCATATCTAATAAAACCTGATTCTTTGCTCTCCAATGTTAATTTATCAGTAAAAGGATTTGGATACACACGGAGCTCTGATTCCAGATTTTCATTATTTATACTGATTGTTCGAGAATAAGAAATTGTACCATCCAAATCTGTCATTCTAAGTCGGTAAAAAGATGCTCCATTGAATGGAAACAAATCAACAAAATCATATTTATAATTGCCTGTACCGGGACCAACAATAAAATTTACTCTTCCTATAGTTTCAAAATCACCTGCACCTGAATTTCGTTCAATATCAAACCATTTTGAAACGCTGTTCCTTGTAGTAATCCAATTTAATAAAACCTTGTTGTCAACTCGGGCTGCATTGAATTTAAGCAGTGTTACCGGCAATGTAGAGGCACCATTTGTTGCAATTGTAAATTGCCCCATGCTTGTGATTCCGGTAAATGTAACTGTATTACCAACAACACCACCTGCACTAACTGTTTTAAGCAATTGCCAAGGGCCGTGTTCTATGGCATTCCTGCCAAATAACCTGAGTGTAGTATCAGAAGCACTTAATTGACCAGGTAACAAAGTAAAACTTAGGTTAGCTGTGCAGGTAACATTAGGACCGATTGGATTAACAATCCAATATTTTTCTGAATATGTTCTTTGCACTCCTGTTGGTAAAACGTTAGGTGTATAAGGAATTTCATTTAAAACTAAATCAACGGGCGATCCAAAAGGACTGGTAATATTCAAACTTAAATTTTTAAGGGAATAAGTACCACTAGTAACTATTGAATTGATAAGGCAGGAATCACCACCTGCAGGGACAGATGATTTAACCCTATTAGATGTACCGGAAATTTGTCCTGTAAGGAAACTAAAGCAATCATAAACATTATCATTTCCAATTGGCTCATTCATCTGAAAATAGACCAATAATCCTGGTGTAGATGCTGGCATCATTCGATGCATATTTTTCCTGATACTATTTTGATTCAGAGCAATATTCCAAATTCTAACTTCATCAATCCAACCATTAACAAGTTGGGTAGTATAATTATAAGAAGGTGCGCCAATTGCCAAATCAGAAGTATTGTTGCCTATTGGGTTAAGAGAAGCATTGCTCAATATAACTACCAATCCATTTACATAAGTTTTATAGTTATCAGTTCCAGGAGACCATGTTACAGCTATATGGGTCCACTTTCCAACAGGGAAATTTGACAATGCACCTTGCGTATAAACTAATCCTGTATTATCCCAAATTTGAGAAACGATTTTACCCCCAACTAATCCAATGATGAAGCCTTTATCCGTACCATAAGTTTTGGTTTTAGAAATTAAGACCTGGTCTCTTGAGGGGTCAGTGATATTTACCCATGCTTCTATACTCAGATTAGAACCAAAAGTTAATGATGTCTGATGTGGAACCTTGATATAATTACTTGTTCCGTTTCCATTAAAAGCATTACCCGGAGCGGTTGTAAGTGTTGAAATATTAAAGTTTAGAGAATCATTGGCGGAAAAGTTATCTGGCAGACCATTTGGATTAAAAACAACTACTCTTACTGAATTAAATCCATTGCTTAAAACTAATGCACCAGGAACAGTAAATGTACCTGAATCACATCCAATTGCATATCCACTTGTTGAATAAATAAGCCATGGACCATTATTCACAGAAACCTTCACACTGAAATTATAAAGAGGATTGGTGGTATGATTTCTAATTGTAAGATTCAGGTTATTTGACCCTTGAACAATGGGACCATTAAAGGAATAGTTTTCTATCCCAATATCATTTGAATAACCTATTGCTTCATGGGCTCCGATTACAGGAAATGCAAATCTTAGCGCCCCATTAATATCTGAGGTTAGATATTGTGATATTGGAGTTCCCCTTAAACAAGCACTTGTTAAATGTAAATCTGTTGATGAAACAAATGATGGGATAACTGAAACAGATTGGGCTCCACCAGTTGCAGTTGTATTAAAGTTTGCAGAAGTAAAAGCGGTAGAATTTCGGTATCCAAGGTTTCCAAAAATTGAACTATTGTAATAAATATTATAATCTACATTTCCTGCTATGATGGGTGTAGCAAAATAAATAGGATATGAACCTGAACCTGTAGTCTTAAAAATATTGTTCTGAATTAATGCCGTTTGACCTGGGAAATTGTAATAATTCAAACCATAATTATTGGCAGACTGAGTCATATTGACACTGTTATGAAGAATATTAATTGGTGAGACAACTGTTCCATTGTTAAATACATTTATCCCACAACTACCAAGTAAACCATTACCAACAATCATATTGTTGTAAATTTCAGTTGTAGATGTTCCAGTGGAAAAATTCCAAAGATCAATACCGGTTCCGGAAAAAATTCTATTGTTATTGATTCGAGTAGCTTGGGAACTTAAATGTCTATTGTGTTGCACACCAATTCCTGTATGTGGTAGACCAACAGTAGTTGATACATAATTATTCAAAATCTCGATTGGATTAAAAATATAATACACTTTAATACCAAAATTACAAAATTGTTCGACTCTGTTCCAGCGAATGAGATGCCCTCTATTATACAATGTATTACCTGTACTACCTGAGGTGATTACTATTCCGGAATTTGCAAACATTACTCTGTTACTGTCTATTACTAAAGAGTCTGCCCTTTGTGCCGCCTCCAGAATTGATGAAATATGACCGGTAAGATGAATACCATAGGATGCGCTCTTTCCAACATTTGGAAGCTGAACAATACAATTTTTAATCTTACATCCTACACTTGTAATAGTAGTTGCACTTCCAATGATTGCAATACCTGTGCAAGTTCCATACCAGTTATTGGTAACACCCAGATTATTAACTGTAACATAATTAGCCAGATTTATTTTGAAAGCTGCATCAGCAATAGCAGTTCTTATAATTGCATTATTTGCATTTACACCATTGAATACTATAAAATTTGCTGCTGAACTTCCAGGTATGGGTCCATTGACAATTACTTGTTCATTATAAATTCCAGGATTAACCAAGAATGTTACTGGGCCAGATACTCCGTAATTTTGCAATACAATGGTTGCATCAGCAAAAGTATTAAAAGAAGCATTCGAGCCCCCAATTGTATAAGTACCAGAGAGAGGTTGGTAAAACCTGATTTCTGTCCAAAGTGTATCATTTTGATTTTGCGAATCAGGTAATCCGTTTGGCATAGAAGTATAAACTTGAAGCGAATTCACCCCAGCAAGAATATTCATTGCATTAAGACCCGAAAAACTTAAGCTGATTGTATCGCATGAAGCCAATGTTCCTGTCCATGGTATAGTAACAATTGCAGAACCATTTAACTTGTAATTCAAGTTAAACCCAAGTATAGGATTGTTACCTGCATTCTTAATTCTAACAAGCAAATTTTGACTTCCCTGAGTTGCAGAAATAACCGGGTTTAGAATAGTTTCCAATGAAAGATTATTTGCTGTTGAAAGATATTCATAAGCTCCAATAGTTGGAATTGAAGTCCTATTAATTCCTATTAAATCGGTCGGAACAATGGATTGTAAGTTCACTCCACGTTCACAGGTATTTATTGGTCTAAGATCTGTTATACTTCTGGTCCCGGGTAATCTACAAAATGAAGAATCACCTCCACCTGTTGTTGTCTTGAAATTTGCAGTAGTAATATTCCCTCCTCTAAACAATAAATTAACAGTTCTGGAATTCCAATATAAATTGTTGTTAATTACATTTACTGTTGGACTAGAAGATAAATAAACACAATAAATATTGGTTCCTGTATTTGACAATATGGAGAAAATATTATTCTTACAAAGCAGGCCATTTACATTAGCAGAGTTCGAATAAAAGAAACAATATTGCTGGCTTCCAAATCCACTTATTTGAATGGTATTATGAAGCACTTGGTAAGTTCCGGCTGTAGATGAGTTGATGAGGATTCCGTTACTTGAAGTATAACCCATTCTGTTTACCGTATTATTTACAATCCTAAAAGGCGCATTAGCATTTGATGCACAACTACTCAGATTAATTCCATTTTCAGGTGCAAAAAGAATTTTGTTATTACTGACTAAAGTACCTACAGTAAGATTTGTATTTACATTAAAAAACAAATAGATTCCTTGTCCTGATGTTATTACAGAAGGATTCATTGAAATAGTATTACCTGAAATAACTAAAGGATTGTAAACATACTGAACAGCAATACCTGAATTAAAACTATTGTTAATTGTATTAAACCTCACTCTGTGATTTCTGTTATAAGTGCCATTCCCATTTGTAAAACCATGTATCCAGATTCCATATAAACCACCTATTATTTCATTGCTATCAATGGTAATTGAATCAAGTCGATTGTTTACCGTTGTAAGAGAAGAACCTGATACCAGAATACAACTATTAACCTGATTATTATAAAGTAAATTCACTTTGCAATTTACAATTGAACAACCTGTACCTTTAGTATCCAAGGTATTTCCAATGATAGAAACTCCGGTACAATTTCCAACAAATCTATTGACAACCGAAATATTTCTAATTGAAACGTAACTAGTATGTAAAACAGTAACAAGTGCATCTCCAATACTGTCATTAACAATACATGTATTTTTATCTACACCATTTATTTTAATAGTATTAACTGCGCTAACTCCCGGTACTTTATTAAAAAACACTTTTCCTGTATATGTTCCTGGATTCACTTGAATATTAACGGGACCACAGATACCAATCTGACTCATGTCAGCGGCCAGTTCTGCAAGACTTTGGTAATCGGCGCCAACTCCACCAACTGTATAGTTACCTGTAAAAAGTGGTCTTTTACTCACCTCCATAGTATCATTCAGATAATTCGGATCTAGTTGCCCATTGGGTAATGAAACTGTAACCCTAATTTTTGAATTCTGGCTTGGGTTGAAAAAGTATTGTCCGAGATTGATTAAGGTATCTGTTTTGTTTCCATTAGGATTCAAAATGGTATCCAATGGAATTTTAACAAGGAGACTTGATTGTGGTAAACCATCAACAGTCCATGATAAATTAAAACTATCAATTCTATTCTTTCCAAAATTAGCAACCCTTACTTTTACATTACGTAAACCTGAACCACATTGTGGAAATGGTTCTTCAATCCCTATGATTCCGGCATTATTAAAACCAACTGGGACCGGCACAAACTTTATCTTACCAACAAAACCTACCTGGGCGCTGGTTGGAGCAAATGGAGGTGTATTACTGGTGCCATATGATATATTAGTTCCAGTTGAGATAGTGCATCCCTCTGCTGAAAAATAAATGGGAATTGAACTTGGTATAGAATGCACACGAATTGCGCTATTTGTAAGTGTAGTTAACACGAAGCCATAAGTAGTATTAGCAGGAACGACAAAACTGCTTGTTGAAATAAAACTCTGAGTAGTGGTATTAAAACTATTGGTATTTGCTACACCTAAAAAGGAGCCTACCATGGCCACATTCCAACCATTTGAAGTTGTTATACCCAAAGGAGTTCCATTTATGGGTGTTTGATTAAAATACAAATAAGCAGTATTGTAACCCGATAATGCACTAACTGATTCTATTTCCCTGATAGAAACAGGATATGGATTATTGTTACTGAAATTGAAAGTAACCATACCACTTGTTGAGTTACTAATAAAAGTACCGGTTGTGGTTGAGATGGTTGAATTCTGAGCTTGAAGTGCAGGTATAAAACAAACAACTAAAACAAAAGAAATAAGAAAAAATCTGAGAAGTAGTTTCATAGAAAATAAATATTTAAAAGATTACCCCAATACCAGATTTTAACAAATTACAGGATGGAATTTCAGAATTCTGATATTCATAGAATGAGTTTTATCTAATGAAAGGGCCAAGGGTAAATAAGCGATTATGAGTTTAGCAATCAAAAATAAAAATCCTAGTTATAAATCCAAAATATTAAGAAAAAACTGACTTAAACCTCCATTTCCATAATAATTGTAATGATTCATAATTGAAGTTTAAAAAAGTTAAAATAATAACAATCATCAAAAGAGAATTTTTGCTTTTGTTAAATTCAACAAAAAAGCAGAGATTCTCTTTTTTGTTTATTAAAAATCACCTGAATTTCTATCAAGAATAATTACCAACGACATCCAAAGAAAGACTATTAACGAACTTTCTTTAAATTCAATTTTGTCAAGTAGAATCAATAAGTTTTATACGAGTCAATAGTGATAGTTGAATCTAATGCATATTGCCATTTAATACCAAATGGGTTTGTATTTCTTGTTAAAAATGTAGTATCACAAATAGATTTTTGGTACCAACGTAATACAATTTGTCTATTTCTGGGATAAAAGTGAAAATCATTAAAAAAATAACTTATTACCTTTTGATTATTACATGTATCCGTTATCCTTACTGATGTTATATCAAAATTGTTATATAGGGCTAAAAGACGGGAATCTTCAATCATAAAATCAGGCTCATTTGATGAAGTATATGAAACAAATTGAATTTTACCTTTGAAATAGTTGAATCTAAAATCAGTTGATTTGGTATTAATTGATAAGAAGTATTCTGTTGCTTCTTGAAATGCTTTATTGTTAGCTTTTACAGTTTGAGTTATTTCGGATAATATTTTATCGTTTTGACGTAAACCAATGTAACCTCTAATATCAAAATAAAGTGTAGTTAAAACTAAAAACAACAATGCAAATGCAATTAAAAATAATAGTGGTTTCAATTGAAATTGCATGTTCTCTAATTTAAAATGTTTGATAAAAAAGCCCAATCAAATTTTAAGTAATTTCATAATCATACTAAAATTCATTTTTTTCTCTTGTAAACCAAATTATATTCAAACTGAATTTCACAATGAGGTAATAATTCTGCGATACGTTTTTTTTCAATTTCAGAAAACTCATTTTCACCCAAAATTAATTTTCTCAGCTGCTTCAATTTTCCAATTTCAGGAGGAAGTGTTTTCAATTTATTCCGAAATAAATCCAATTCGATTAATTCTTTTAATTCTCCTATTTCCGGTGGAACTTCTCTTAACTCCCCTCCCCAAGCTATAACAAGTTTCTTTAATTTTTTTAGTTTACCCATACTTTTTGGTAAGTACCTTATTTTAGATTTAGTTATTATTAGGGAATCTAAGTCTGTTAATTCTCCAAAATCTTCCGTAATTGAATCCAACAAATCTTGTCCATATAAAAAAACAAATTTCAAATGAATCATTTTATAGAAGTTCTTTGGCAATTGATGATAACACATCAAAGAATTCTTAAAAACACTTTGAGATTCAAGTTTAGATGTATCAATGTTCCTCCAAAAGTCTTCATAACAATATTTATCAAAGATTTTTCGGGCTCTTAAAGAGTCCATTTTAGCCACAAAAGCTAATGAATCTTTATTCCAATTAACATTGCTTAAAAGCCCAAATGAGAGGTCTTTTTTAGATGAATCCGACTGATGCATTAAAAGGCTGAATAATAGCATAATCAGCACAAACATTACCAGAATAGATTTGAAACTCATAGGTTATCATCAATACATCACAATATACTAATTTCAATCCTAATCATCAAAATTGATATCAGATTAAAAACAAATGCCGTATTGCTTACTTTATAGCGAATATCGAGTTTGTTTATTGAAAGCATATATACAACGAACAATTCTTGAAAGAAGCTACACCAATGTGGAATTCGGATATACCGAATTTCAACACTAAGAACCTTTTGATTATAATCGATACATATTAATAGTTTTCACATTCACTCAAAAAAAAATCCATACCAAAGCAAAAGCTCTGATATAGATTTTTCAATTTTCTTGATTTAGAATTCTTTATTAAAGACCTATTTTATAATAGTAAACTCAGTGTTTCTTTGTCTTTGGTAGGCAGCCTCAGAACAATTAGTTTCAGCACCATTTTCACATGGGCACTCCTTTGACAATTTAACTTCTCCATAACCTTTGCCAGATAAGCGCGATGGATAAGAAATTCTGCTTTTTAAGTATTTAGCAGTAGCTATTGCTCTTCTTTCTGACAAGGCTTGGTTATATGATGCAGTTGATCTACAATCAGCATGTGAACTAAATTTAACTTTCATATTCGGATACTGATTCATGATTTTAACAATTTTATCCAATTCAATTTTAGCATCTGGCCTTATTCTGGATTTGTCGTAATCAAAATAAATTTCTTTCAATTCAAGTATTTCAACAAGGTTATTATTCTCTTTAATTTGTGCGGCAATTGGTTTTTTCAACATGATAATATCAACTATGATTAAACTATCTATTGCCATAGTTGAAGCCAAGGAATTTCCATCTAAATAGCTTGATTTTCTGCCTTGTAATGTGTAGTTCTTATTAGCCTCAACCCTAAACCTGAAAGCACCAACTGCATCACTTAACAAACTATCTATTATTTTATTATTTTCATCAATTAGACTAACCATTGCAAAAGGTATAGGTCCTCCACTTTTTTGTTTGGTAATTCCCTTTATACTTTTTGTACTTAAATTTTTCAAGATATTAAAGGAATATAAATCGGCAAAACCTTTACCGCTTGGTCTATTTGAAGCAAAGTAACCTTTAGTCATTGTGCTGTTAGCAATTGCCGAAAAATCATCATGCACTGTATTTATAGGAGTTCCTGGATTAATTGATTTTCCTACTTCATTCCCAATTATTTCGCATATAAATATATCTAATCCTCCTAAACCATAGTGTCCATCTGATGAAAAGAACATTAGCTTACTTTTTTCTTCAAAAAATGGAAATAGTTCATCGCCTTCAGTATTTATTTTGTTACCAAGGTTCTGAGGTTTTGTCCAAGAGCCACCTGCTACTTTTGTGGTTTTATACACATCTGCTTTGCCAAATCCACCAGCCATATCGCTTGCAAAATACATGGTATTTCCGTCTGCAGAAAGACTCGGATGTCCAACCGAATAGGCTGGATTGTTATAAGTAAAAGCTTCTGGTTCCGACCATTTTCCATCGATATAATTACTAAAGAATATTTGAAGTTCTACCACCCTGTCTTTACTTTTATCATTGGTATTATTACGAGTAAAAGCAACAAAGTTCCCATCTTTGCTAAAACTGGCAGGACCATTATGCATTTTACCGTTTAATACTTTACCAAATCTTTTTTGATCAACCAATTGCCCATCATTTACATCTGCTACATAAATATCTAAATAAGGCTCTTTGTGCCAGTTGTCTCCTTTTGGTGCTACTTTCCCATCTGCTCTGCTTGATGTAAAGACAATTTTATCTTTATAATAAACAGGACTAAAATCCATTGCATTTGAATTTATTTTTAAATGTTCAATTGAAAACGATTTGTTTGGAACCAACCAGCTACTGTATTTCGATCTGCTATTTACAAAATCAATAGCGCGTAAATCATTGGGTTTGATGTTAGCAAATTTGTCCATCCATACATCTGATTGAGTAATTTTACTTTCCTTTTTTAACACTTGTGCATAGTTGTAATAATCTTCAGGAATAATTCCCGCAGAAGAATTTATAAAAGTCAGATACATTGAATCCGCTTGTTTAAACATATCCATTTTTTGGTAACTCATGGCTAAATTTCTTTTACCATCGAGGGTCAAATCTTTTGTATTTGAATAAGTTGTTATTGCTTTTTCATACGAATAACTAAAAGCATATTTATCTCCAAGTAATTCTTTACTTGTTTTGTCTTGGTTGTCATTTTGTTTATTTAAACTAGACTTTTGTGCATTTACCTGAACACTTACTCCAAGTAAAAGCAATATTGATATAATTAATTTCATCTTGATTTTTCTTTACTTTTTTGATTAAAAATATCGAGGTGTTTGAATTTGCTTTTTATTGTTCAGTATAAAATCGTATCGAAATATGATTTCGTGGCTACCTTGGTTATAGCTACTTGTTTTTAATCCTACTGACCAATCGTATGAATAACCAATGTGCATTTTTTCGGTAATATCAAAACCAATCAATCCTCCAAAAGCATCCTGGGTTCTATACATTGCTCCTAAGGATAATTTATCCAGCAAAATAAAAGAAGCTGTTAAATCGGCTTGTATTGGAGCACCAGTAGTTACTTTAACCAAAGTTGTAGGTTTAAATGATATGTTATTACTTAGTTTTAATATGGTTCCGGCTATTAAAAAATAATGACGTTGAACCTTTGCTTCTGAAGCTTTTCCATTGGCATCGTTTACCCTTGTATAATTATTCTCTAATAAATAAGGAGCAGAAATTCCTGCGTAAAAACGCTCACGAGAATAATAAGCACCAAATCCAAAATCTGGTGTAATCTTATTATTGATATCGTTTAAGAAAACCGGATCATTTTGCTGATCTAAATTTAATTGGGATAAATCGGCTTGCAACATACTTGCACTCGCACTTAAGCCTAAAGCTAATTTTGATTTGCGAGTTAACTGCATAATATATGCGAAATTGCCTGTTACAACTGAGTTCTTAATTGGACCAATTTTATCGTTCATAATGGCCAATCCCAATCCAATTTTTTGGTTATTTAATGGAGCATGTAAAGTTAATGTTTGTGTCCTAGGTGCACCATCTAAGCCTACCCATTGAGAGCGGTGTAATCCAGTAATTGTTAGTGCATCTCTGCTACCTGCATAGGCAGGATTTATTACCAAGGTATTGTACATATAATGCGTGTACATTGGTATTTGCTGTGCGTAGGTGTTTAAACTTATTAAAGCCAAACCCACTACAAGCAATGATTTATTGTAAATTTTCATTTTAATTTTTTTTAAATTTTATGTGATTACTTGTTCAAGTAAATAGTTCCTTTTTTCACTCCAGAATTATCACCTAAATCCAATACATAGAAGTACACTCCTACTGGTAACTCATTTCCTCCAATTGTTATACCAGATGTCGATTTTCCATTCCATGTATTTTGATAAGGGCTGGCTTCAAAAACTAAATTGCCCCAACGATTGAAAACCTGAAGTGTATTCTTGCTGTAATTTTCAATCCCTCTTATTACATATAAATCATTAATTCCATCTCCGCTTGGCGAAAACCCTTCAGGTATATTTAATTCCGTAATCAAACATTCTTTTACATCCACTTTTACTATTGAAGGATTAGAACTACACAAATTTTGAGTAACAATTAATGAATAGAATCCTGAGTCGGCTAAAGCAGCAGCAACTATTACCGGGTTTTGTATGGATGACGAAAATGCATTTGGTCCAGTCCAGTTATAGCTAGCTCCAACAACAGTTTGTGCATATAAATTGATTGATTTGCCAACGCAAACCGCAGAATTGTATGTTGCCATTGCAATAGGTAACTGATTAACTGATAATGATACGTCTGTTGAAGTTTCTGTTGATGAACAAGTACCAGTTATTACCACATTGTAATTATTGGCATCATCAGAAGAACTTGTATTGTTTAAGGTTAAAGTTGTACTAGAAGCACCTGAAATATTTCCACCATTAATTAAATTTACAAGCCCTTTTCTCCATTGATAGGTAGTTGACGAGCCACTAGCATTAACAGTAAAACTAACTGATGTTCCTTCACATGTAGTTTTATTTGTTGGTTGGCTAGTAATAACTGAAGGTGTGTTAACAAGCAACGAAACATTTGCAGAAGTAAAACTTGAAGGACATATTGAGCCTGAAACGATAACATTGTAGTTATTTGAAGCATCAAGTATTGAAACCGGATTGATAGTAAGCATAGCAGTTGAAACTCCTGAAGTATTTCCAACATTCGCTAAGTTTACATTTCCTTTTCTCCATTGATAAGATAAACCATCACCTGATGCGGTTACTGAGAAGTTTATCGAGCTTCCTACACAAACTGTTTGATCAATAGGTTCAGTAAGTATAAGCGCTGTTGAATTTAGTTGTAGCGATACATTGTTTGAAGTATCTCTAGCAGAACAAGCACTTGAAATTATGACGTTGTAGTTATTGGCAGCATCTGCAATAGTTGCAGCGTTGAATCTCAAAGTGTCAGATGTTGCGCCAGTAATGTTTAGTCCATTTACCAAATTCACATTTCCTTTTCTCCATTGGTAAGTCAAGCCTGAGCCAGTAGCTCTTGTTACAAAACTTACTCCAGTTCCTGAACAAATTGTTTGGTTTGTTGGGTTGATATTAATTACTAAAGGCAAATTGATATTCAATGAAACATTTGCAGAAGTATCTCTTGCAGAACAAGCACTTGAAATTATCACATTATAATTGCTTGATGTATCTGCAATGCTTGATGGATTAAATCTCAAAGTATCACTTGTAACACCTGAAATATTTCCTCCATTTACTAAGTTTACATTTCCTTTACGCCATTGATATGTCAAGCCAGAACCAGTTGCTCTTGTTACAAAACTTACAATATTACCAGAACAAATTGTTTGGTTTGTAGGATTGATAGTAACCACCAAAGGCAAATTGATATTCAACGAAACATTTGCTGAAGTATCTCTTGCAGAACAAGTGCTTGAAATAATTACATTGTAGTTGTTAGCAACATCCGCAATGCTTGATGGATTAAATCTCAATGTATCACTTGTAGCACCTAAAATATTTCCACCATTTACTAGGTTCACATTTCCTTTTCTCCATTGGTATGTCAAGCCGGAACCAGTAGCTCTTGTTACAAAACTTACAATATTACCTGAACAAATTGTTTGGTTTGTTGGATTGATAGTAATGACCAAAGGCAAATTGATATTCAATGAAACATTTGCTGAAGTATCTCTTGCAGAACAAACACTTGAAATTATTACATTATAATTGGTAGCTACATCAGCAATACTTGAAGGATTAAATCTCAAAGTATCACTTGTAGCACCTGAAATATTTCCACCATTTACTAAGTTCACATTTCCTTTACGCCATTGGTAAGTCAAGCCGGAACCAGTTGCTCTTGTTACAAAACTAACTGCACTACCAGAACAAATTGTTTGGTTTGTTGGATTGATATTTACCACCAAAGGCAAATTGATATTCAATGAAACATTTGCAGATGTATCTCTTGCAGAACAAGCACTTGAAATAATCACATTATAATTACTTGCAGTATCTGCTATGCTTGATGGATTAAATCTCAAAGTATCACTTGTAGCACCTGAAATATTTCCTCCATTGACTAAGTTCACATTTCCTCTGCGCCATTGGTAAGTCAAGCCCGAGCCAGTTGCTCTTGTTATAAAACTTACTGCACTACCTGAACAAATTGTTTGGTTTGTTGGATTGATAGTAACCACCAAAGGCAAGTTGATATTCAATGAAACATTTGCAGAAGTATCTCTTGTTGAACATGTGCTTGAAATAATTACATTGTAATTGTTAGCTACATCTGTAATGCTAGATGGATTAAATCTCAAGGTATCACTTGTAGCACCTGAAATATTTCCACCATTTACTAAGTTCACATTTCCTTTTCTCCATTGGTATGTCAAGCCAGAACCAGTTGCTCTTGTTACAAAACTTACTGCACTACCTGAACAAATTGTTTGGTTTGTTGGATTGATGTTTACCACCAAAGGTAAATTGATGTTCAATGAAACATTGTTTGAAGTATCTCTTGTTGAACATGTGCTTGAAATAATTACATTATAATTAGACGCTGTATCAGCAATACTTGAAGGATTAAATCTCAATGTGTCATTTGTAACTCCTGAAATATTTCCTCCATTTATTAAGTTTACATTTCCTCTGCGCCATTGGTAAGTCAAGCCAGAACCAGTTGCTCTTGTTACAAAGCTTACTGCACTACCTGAACAAATTGTTTGGTTTGTTGGATTGATATTAATTACTAAAGGCAAATTGATGTTTAATGAAACATTGTTTGAAGTATCTCTAGCAGAACAAGTGCTTGAAATGATAACATTATAATTAGACGCTGTATCAGCAATAGTTGTCGAATTAAATCTTAATGTATCATTTGTAACTCCTGAAATATTTCCTCCATTTATTAAGTTTACATTTCCTCTGCGCCATTGGTATGTCAAACCAGAACCTGTTGCTCTTGTTATAAATGTAGCAGCATTTCCTAAACATGAAGTTTGATTGCTAGGTTGAGTATTAATAACTGTTGTAACTATATTTAAAGCTGCATTATTAGATGTATCTCTAGGCGAACAAGTACCTGCTATTATTACATTATAATTTGCAGCAATATCACTTATGGTGATACCATAAATTTTTAAAGAATCACTTGTTGCTCCTTGAATATTTCCACCATTTACAAGGTTTACTGCTCCTTTTCGCCACTGATAAGTAATACCAGTACCGATAGTTTTTATAGTGAATACAACATTATTTCCAATACAAGCATTTTGATTCGTTGGCTCTGTAGTTATTTCTGTAGAATTAATTCTTAGTGAAACTGCTGCAGTAGTATCGTTAGGTGTTACATTACCCATAATTACTACAGTATAAGTTGATGCTGTATCAGCAAAACTTACTGGAAAAATTGTTAAAGTATCGTTGGTAACTCCCGAAATTGTTGAGCTATTTACTAAGTTTAGATTCCCTTTACGCCATTGGTAAGTTAAATTTGTTCCAGAGGCTCCTACAATAAATCTTGCAGTATCGCCAATACAAACTAATTTACTAGTTGGAGGTACTATTACAGTAGGAGCATTTGGTGCAACAGCATTTATAGCCGAAACACTTACAGCACCAATATTTGTTAATGCCCTTCCATCTAGAGTAGATCCTGTTGTAATACTAATTGCACCATTATGTCCAATAATTGTTCCTCTAAAAATTGAATTATCATTGATGCTAACTGCTCCACTTACTAACCAAAATACATTACTTGATTTAGTGCCATTGGTTAAAACCACATTTGAAAAGGTGCTTGTATTTAGTGCACCATAAATTTTAATTACAAATACTGCATTTGGATTACCCTGTCCATTTAAAACTAAGGTATCTGTCAAAGTGGTAGCAGCATTTAAAATATAAGTATGTGGAGTTAATACTAAGTTTCTTCCAAATTGAGCCGGATAAAGTAATTCTATATCAGGAGTTAGTGCATTTAAATAATTGTAAACTACAGCTAAATCTGCATCGCACTGATTAGTTGAAGCATCAGGAATTGGATGAATCATTCCATTTATAAATAATGGATTAAAGCCTGTTGTAAGTGCACTATTAGATCCAATATCTCCTGTGGCATAAGTAATTCCAGTATTTGTGACTGCTCCAATTCCTGTGAATAAAACATAATTGGCAGTAGTACCAAGTGGTGGAGCATTGGGACCAGTTAAAAAAGGACTACCACAACCTATAGGTGTATAAGCCATAATTCCATTAACCGAAACTGCACCGGCAGTTGACATCGCTCTTCCTTCCAAAGTATCACCTGCACTCATAGTAATTGCGGCATTGTTGGCAATAATTGTACCTCTCATAGTTACACCAGTTGCAACACTAACAAGACCATCAATCTTCCAAAATACATTACAAGCTTTTGCCCCATTAATCAATTTTACTTTGGCATTGGCAGCAGCTGAAAAGGCTCCTTGTAGTTTGAAAATAAATATGGCATTGGGATTGCCTTGGGCATTTAATGTAAGTGTGTTTGTTAAGGTAGATGCACCTGTTATAGAGTAAACTCCTGCTAATAAAGTATCTCCTCCCAAAGATGATGAAGGGAAGAAATTGGCTATTTTGGCAGCTAACTCATTGGAAAGTGTTAACAAATCAGCTGAACACGCAGCAGTAGCAGCATTCTGAGATTGCATTACACCATTTACATTGCCAAAATTAGTAGCAGCGCCAACGTTAGAACCAACATGACCAGTAACTTGAGAAATACCAGTATTTGTAACGGCTCCACTTGAAGTAAATAAAACGAAATTGGCTGTCGTTCCTAAGGTGGGAGCTTGCCCAAAATCAATTTTAGGGTAACATAATAAGACTGCTATTATTATAAAATGTAGTAACCTGTTTTTCATATTAACCTTTTTAAATGTGAAAAAAATATTCACATTACAAAGGTGTTTTGTTAAACAAGATATAGCGTTACACAACTAAAGTGATTTCTTGTATAATTAACTGATTTGAATACAAATGGAAATTCAAATAAGCTGCCTAAACCCCCATTGCTGATGGAATTTCCTTAGCTAAAACCATTTTTAGACAATTTTTGAATAAATAGGACCTGCCAAAATTCAAGTAAAAAGACTCATTACAAAAAGGCATAGATTCAAATGCTTTACTTTTTATAACACTGCAAGAATTGAATAACTTCAATTTTGCATTTAATAATTCTCACTATATTAAATCAGCTCCCAGAAATATAAAAAAATAAAGCCCCACAAATTTCTTCATGGGGCTACTTTATATTAATAAAAACAATTACTCATCCGCCGTATTTTTCATTTTCATTAGCAAACTATAGGCACCTTTGGTTACAAATTTACTTTTAAGCATTTCAGGCTTATCTATTATAAGTTCTACCCTTCCTTTTTCTGCCATACCGGTTTTTACTTCCAATAATTCAAATACATTCTTCTCTCTTTCAATAAATACAAATGATTTGTTATCATGCTGCACAATCGCTTCTTCAGGTAATGTTTTTACTGTTTTATGTTCGGTTTCCATAAGGGCATTCATAAAGGTACCAGGACTTAATGTTTTGTCATATTTATCGAAGTGGCAATGAATTGTAGCAAATCGTTCAGCACTTAAATCTTTCCCAATTAAAATAACCTCACATGGATACATTTTTGAGGGATTGTTGTTGGTAAAAGCCAATACTTTTTGTCCGATAAACACATTAGGCAAATCAGCTTCAAATACAGTTAAACTTAAGTGAATATCTGTAGGATTTACTAACTCAAACAATACTTCTGTTGGTGAAACATATTTGCCTATGTTCACATCAACTTTCGAAACAAAACCATCAATTGGTGAGCGTAATTCTACACTTTTGCTCATATTGTTTTCATTTAACTTAAAAGGATTGATGCCAATTAATTTTAATTTTTCTTCCAAAGAACGAATAGCAATTTTCTGCGATAAATAATCAGATTCAGCTTGTTGAAAAACTTTGTCGCTTGTTGCTTTGCTTGTATTCAAATCTTTTTGACGTTTGAACTCATTTTCTAAGTAAAAAAAGCGTGTTTTGGCTGTGAGATAATCTTGTTGTAATTGAATGTATTGTTGATCTTCCATTACAGCAATTACTTCTCCCCTATTGATATGCATGCCTGGCAATAATTGGGTAGATTTTAAATAACCTCCCAATGGCATAGAAACGGAAACCATGTTTTGAGGAGGTACATCAATTAAACCGTTCACTCTAAAACTTCCACTGATATTTCTTTCTTCTAATTCAGCAGTTTCGAGGCCTGCATTTTTTGCTTGCTCTGCATTTAGTTCTATAAGTGCAGTTTCTGTTTGTGTAGCTTCTTCTGCTGGTTTTGATGCTTCTTTATTGCCACATGATACCATACTAACAGAAAGAAGTATATATAAAGCTATTTTATATTTGTTATCGAATTTCATGATTTGATGATTAAGGTAAAAAATAATTAAGTTCAACAATAGCTTCATTCATTTGGTATAATGCATCGGCATAATCACTTTGAATGGCTGCTGCTTGGTTGATTAACTGGGTATAATCGAGAAAATTAATTTCTCCTGATTGAAATAACTGAGTTGCTGTTTTAATAGTTAATTCAGATTCAGCTACACTTCGGTTTTGATACAACTGATAGGATGAAAGACAATTTTTATAGTTACTCCACAAGATGAATTTTTTATTCTCCATTTCGCGTTGAGCCATTTTATACTGAAGTGTTCCGATTTGAAGCTCTACTCCTGCTGCTTTTAAATGCGCTCTGCTTGCTCCAAAGAACAAAGGAATAGCAATTCCAGCCTGTATAGATGTAAAACGAGAAGAAAGTCCGTAATTGATATTATCAGCACCCATTCCTTGTATAGTTTGTGATTGTGCTCCAATACTTAATTCGGGTAAAAATCTTGATGCTGCTAATTGTTTTTTTCTCTTAGCTGATTCGTATAAACTTTCATACATCAAAATATAAGGATGGGATTGTATTTGAGTACTATCTAAATTAGCCTTTAATACATAAGTCTTTTGTTCTGGAATAGGCTTATAAAATCCTTGTGTATTAATAAGGTATTGAAAATAAATTAGCTCTGCGTTTTTATCATGAACAGCCATATTTAATTGCCTTTTGATACGAATAGATTGCATGCGTGCAGAAGAGACTTCTAAGATATTACTTTCACCTTTGTTTAATCTGATTTCTGCCTTCTGTAAGAAATCATTAAATAAACTATCCATTTGTTCTAGAAGATTTATTTTAGCTTCCATATTGAGCAAACGTGCATAGGTTTTCGACACTTGGATTTTCAAATCAAGTTCCTTCCATTTCAAGTTCCACATTTCGGCTTTAACTTCAGCATTGGCTGCTTGTTTCTGACGTACATAAACCAATGGAAATTCAAAAGCTTGATTCAATCCAATTCTGTTGTCTTTATACGAACTGTTTATCTGACCCGATTCACCATTAATATTTGTTAAAGGAATATTCCAGGAAGCTTTTGCTATTTGCTCCTTATATTCTTTTTGAAATGAAGCATTTCGCAATTGCATATTGTTTTGTATTGCAGAATCCAATGCAGCTTCTAAACTGATTTTATTTTGTGCAAACGAAGGAATACTTAAACCTAATAGCAATAGTAAAGCCATCATAGCTTTCCTTTTTTCTCTTCTGGTTTGAATGTGTTCGAAAGTGATATACAATACAGGTAAAACAAATAAGGTTAGCAAAGTTGCCAGTAATAAACCGCCAATTACAACAGTTGCTAATGGTCGTTGAACTTCAGCCCCGGCACCATCACTGATAGCCATCGGAAGAAATCCTAATGAAGCTACAAAAGCTGTCATTAAAACTGGTCGTAATCGCATAGAAGTTCCTTGTAAAACAATAGCTTTCATATCGCGCATGCCTGATAATTTTAGTCGATTGAATTCTGCTATTAATACAATACCATTTAAAACAGCTACACCAAATAAGGCGATGAATCCTACTCCCGCAGAAATAGAAAAAGGCATACCTCTAGATGCAAGTGCAAAGATGCCACCCACAGCAGAAAGCGGAATAGCTGAGAAAATCAATAACCCATGTTTTAAAGAACTAAACGTAAAATACAACATCAGTAAAATCAACAATAAAGAAAGAGGAACAGCAAAACTTAATCGTGCTTTAGCTGCTTCAAGATTCTCGAAAGCTCCACCATATGTAACATAATAACCCGGAGCCATTTTTAACTTCGCTTTTACTTTTTCTTGTAGTTCAGTTACTATAGACTCAACATCTCTTCCTCTAACATTAAAACCAATAATGATTCTTCGTTTAGCATCTTCACGTTGAATTTGTCCTGGACCTTCTTTTATTGCTACATCTGCTAATTGATATAATGGCACCTGAGTACCTTTGTTTGTTGGGATGAGTAAGTTTTTCACATCATCCAAATTATTTCTTTTTTCAGAGGCCAATCGAACCACTAAATCAAATCTTTTTTCACCTTCAAAAACCAAACCACTACTTTGACCAGCAAATGCGGTATTGATAACACGATTTACATCTTCAATATTTAAAGCATATTGCGCTAAATTGTTTCTATTAAATTTAATCACAATTTGAGGCATTCCTGTTACAGTTTCTACATACAAATCTTTAGCGCCATCAACCCCTGAAACAACTCCTCCTAAAACTTGCGCATATCGAGCCAATGAATCTAAATTCTCACCAAAAATCTTACATACCACATCTTGTCTGGCACCTGTCATGAGTTCATTAAAACGCATTTGCACTGGATATTGAAATCCATAAGTAACACCAGGAATATTCTCTAACTCTTTGGTCATTTTTTCAGCTAATTCATTGAATGTTTTTGCAGATGTCCATTCTTCTTTATCTTTAAGAATAATCATTAAATCCATGGCTTCAATTGGCATTGGATCGGTCGGAATTTCACCACTACCAATTTTAGCAACTACTTTTTCTACTTCTGGGAATTTAGCTTTTAATAATTGTGAAGATTTTTTTGCTACATCCAAACTTACATTCAAATTAGAACCCACCAATACTCTTGTTTCTACAGCAAAATCGCCTTCTTCTAAACTTGGAATAAATTCACCTCCCATGTTCATTAAAACAGCAATAGAAATTAATAACATCGCAAATGAACTAACAATAATCGTTTTAGGAAAGCCCAAAGCCCATTGTAGTTTATTGCGATAAAAATTCTCCAATTTCGACATCATTTTATCAGAAAAATTAGGTTTATGACCCAATTTTCTGCTCAATACAAATGAGCACATCATTGGAATATAAGTAAGTGATAAAATGAAGGCTCCCAATAAGGCAAATGCAACGGTTTGTGCCATGGGTTTAAACATCTTTCCTTCTATACCTTCAAGTGTAAAAATTGGAAGATAAACTATCAAAATAATAATCTGACCAAATACAGCTGAATTCATCATTTTTCCTGCTGCATGTCCAACTCCCTCATCCATCTCCCGCTTATCGAGCATTACATGTTCACCAATAATTTTTCGGCTATGTAAACCATGCATTACCGCTTCAACAATTATTACAGCACCATCTACAATCAAGCCAAAATCCAAAGCTCCTAAACTCATTAAATTACCACTAACACCAAAGGTATTCATCATGATAACAGCAAAAAGCATTGCCAATGGAATCACTGAAGCTACAAGTAATCCTGCCCTAAAATTCCCTAAGAAAAGAACCAGTACAAAAATTACTATTAAAGCTCCTTCCATTAGGTTTTTTTCTACCGTTCCGATGGCATTGTTAACCATTTTTGTTCTATCTAAAAATGGTTCAATTACAACCCCTTCAGGTAAGGTTTCTTGAATTTGAGCTATTCTTTCTTTAACACTTTTTATGACATCATTTGAATTTCCTCCTTTTAACATCATTACAACAGCACCAGCAACTTCTGTTTCTCCATTAAATGTCATGGCACCATATCGCGTTGCATTTCCAAGTTTGATTTCGGCAATATCTCTAATAAAAACTGGACTTCCAGACTGTGTTACCTTTACAGTAATACCTCTGATATCATCCATATTTTCAACCAAACCCTCACTTCTGATATACAAAACTGTTGGTCCCTTTTCAATATAAGCACCACCTGTATTTTGGTTGTTTTTTTCGAGTGATGTAAATACATCATCCATAGTTATACCAAACGACTTAAGTTTTGCAGCATCAACAGCAATTTCATATTGTTTGAGTTTCCCTCCAAAGCTACTTACATCAGCCACTCCTTTTATACCGAGTAATTGTCGGCGTACAATCCAATCTTGAATGGTACGTAATTGCATTACATCAAATTTGTCTTCATAACCAGATTTTGGTCGAACTACATATTGATAAATTTCTCCCAAACCAGTAGTTACAGGACCCAAAGAAGGAACTCCTGCACCGGGAGGAATCTTGTCTTTAACATTTACGAGCCGCTCACTTACTTGTTGACGAGCCCAATAGATGTCTGTTTCATCATCAAAAACAATGGTTACTAATGAAAGTCCAAAGCGTGAAAAACTTCTAATTTCAACTAAACCTGGAATATTGCTATTAGCTTGCTCAATAGGAAAAGTAATAAGTCGCTCTACATCTGGAGCGCCTAAAGAAGGTGAAACCGTTATTACCTGAACTTGGTTATTGGTAATATCCGGCACTGCATCAATTGGAAGTTTAGTAAATTGGTATGAACCATAAATCACCAAACCCAAAACACCCAATGCAATAATTAACTTATTTCGGATTGAAAACCCGATAATATGATTTAACATGTTTGTTATTAATTATTAAGAAATGAAAAACTGAAAACGCGGGGTTAATCAGGCATTTCGAGGAGGCTGGAAAATAACAGCCAGCTTAGTAAAGCTATAATGAAAACGATAAGAATCTTCAGGTTTTGGCACATCAGATAAAGTATGAAAACCTAAGGCTTGTAATTCTTCAATAACTAAAACATGGTAATGACTAAAACAATGCGTAAACAAAGGTAAATCCTCATGATTCTCTTCACTTTTGTGTTTTGAATCTTCGTCGTAATGTAGTTTTAGAAAAGTAATAAAAGAGATGTCCTCTTTTTCTTCAATTGTATGATGCTTGTAATGTCCAATTAAAAAAGGAAGTCTTGATAATTGTTCAAATAAATCTGGCTTGAGGGAATTGAGCCCAAGCAAGAATATTAAAACCAAAAGACTATATTTTTTTAATTGTTTCACTTTTACAAAGATACATTTTTAATTATAATCACCTTAAAAGTGATTTGAATCAAGAAAAATTCTTATTTTACTTAATTGGAATTTTTTAAAAAAAAGTGGTGTATACTGAATCAAATAGACAAGCAATGTAGTATTTTAGCTTTTATCAATCAGGAAACCTCTATATGAAAAAGCAATTTTGTTCAATTCTGTTCTTTCTCGCTTTGATTATTCCATTTTGCACCTATTCAGCTTCTATTGAGCGTGGCAAATTACTTGAAAACAAATCTTTTTTTATAGAAAATAAAGGTCAAATAAAAGACCAAAACGGGAATCCAAACCCCAATGTAAACTATTTACTTCCAGGTAAGGGATTCAATGTGCAGATACGAAGGAATGGATTCAGTTATGACTTAGTTCAGATTCATAAAACAAACTTTTTACCAAATCTGGTATCTGATAAAAGAGAGAACAAGCCCAATGGTGACATTGAACTAAGCATTCACCGGATTGATGTTACATTTGAGGGTTCAAATAGCAAGGTAAACTTAGGTGCATTTGGAAAGGAAAGTGGGGTATATAATTATTACCAATCCGCAAACGAAAAGAATGGGATTACAGGAGTAAATCAATTCAGTGGCATATTGGTTGAGAACCTTTATCCAAACATTGATTTAGAATATTTGAGTACAGAAAACGGATTTAAATACAATTTTATTCTTCATCCGGGAGCAGACATTAATTCTATTCGTTTGCGGTATTCAGGTGCTCCATTCAAGTTAAGGAATAAAGCACTTGAATTTAGCACCGAACAAGGGTTGTTCTCAGAGAAACTTCCTGCAAGTTGGTTAATCACAGCTGAAGGAAATAAAGCCGTTGAAATAAATTACAAAATTAACAAGGATTCAAGTGTTGGATTTGAATCTGTAATTCCGATAAAGGATTATGATTTGGTGATAGACCCCTTACCAAACAGGGCCTGGGGCACCTATTATGGAGGAACAGCGGACGACGCAGGAAAAGGAGTATGCTCAGATAAATTGGGGAATATTTATTTTGCAGGAACTACACGAAGTACAGCCAACATAGCGAGTATAGGGGCTCATAAAACCACCTTAACTGGTTTTAACGATGCATTTTTAGCAAAATTTAACTCCACTGGTCAACTTTTATGGGGAACCTATTATGGAGGAAGCAATGCCGATTTTGGTGAAGAAGTAGTTGCAGATAGTTTAGGTTTCGTTTTTATGGTAGGAACAACCCGCAGTAGCAATGGCATTTCAACTACAGGCAGCATGCAGCCAATTTTTGGCGGGGGTGATGATGGCTTTCTAGCCAAATTCTCCAGTTCAGGAACTTTGATTTGGGCCACTTATATTGGGGGAGTCTCAGTGGATAATGCTTACGATGTTTGTATTGAAAATACTGGTTCAATTTATGTTTGCGGAACTACGTACAGTAGCTCAGGTATTGCATTCAATTCAATCCACCAATCGGCAATTGGCGGAACTGCGGATGCCTTTGTGATGAAATTCAGTTCCAGCGGGGCGGGTTTATGGGGAACCTATTATGGAGGAAATAATGGTGAAGAAGGCAATGGAATTTGCTTAGACCGCAGCGGAAACGTTTACTTAGGAGGCAGCACTTATTCATCGGCACCTGTCAATAGTATTGCAAGCAATGGAAGTCATCAGAGCAGCTACTCAAGTAATGCGGATGGATTCCTAGCCAAATTTAGCGGGCTTGGAAATAGGCTTTGGGCAACATATTATGGAGGACTAGGACAGGATGGTTTTAACTGTCTCGAGATTGATTCAAATGAAAATATTTATGCTGTAGGTTTCACTGACGGAGATTCTGGAATAGCAACTCTTGGAAGCTTCCAAGCAAGTAGGAATAATTTCTTTGATGGATTCTTGGTCAAGTTTTCAAACAATGGGGTTAGGCAATGGGGAACCTATTTTGGAGGAGAGAGTGAAGATTTATGCCGCAATTTAAGCATTCATAAAAACGCCATTTACGTCTGTGGGTACACCATGAGCACAGCAGGAATTGCAACAGTCGGTAGCTTTAAAACAAGTCTAGGCGGAACGCAGGATGCGTATTTGGCAAAATTTTCTTTGGCGGGTAGCCGCGAATGGGGCACTTATTATGGAGGTACAGGATCAGAAAATGGAGATGCACTTTGTACAGATTTACTAGGCAATATTTATCTTGGAGGAACTACCAATAGTTCAACTGGAATAGCTAGTTCAGGAGCACATAACACGAGCATTAACAGCTTTTCTTCTGCATTTTTAACCCGCATGAACGATTGCAATCCTGTAACAAGTACCGATTCCATTCGTAGTATTTCAATCGGATTTTGTGAAAACAAAAATTATGTTTTCCGTCTCGACAGTCAAACCACAAATGCTATTGGATATTACTGGTCTTTACCACCAGGTTGGACTATTCTTAGTGGCCAGAACACCCGAATACTTAATGTTAATTCCGGTCCATCAGGAGTGCTTAGAGTGAGAGCCTATAACAGTTGTGGGGACTCATCACCTATATCTACCAGAAGCATCCTTGCTCGTCCACTACTGGGGATGATTGATACCATAAAAATGCTATCCCCACAGGTATGCGCAAACAAAGCCATTGAATTTATTTTGGATACAGTTACCCCAAATGCCACTGGTTATCTATGGTCTGTTCCAAGTGGGTGGACAATCCTTAACGGGCAAGGTAGTGCTTATCTTTCTGTAATGGCAAATAGTTCGGGAACCCTTTCGGTTAAAGCATACAACAACTGTGGAGATACAACCTCAAGTGCATCTAAACTAATAATAATGCCCGCACCATTAGGTAGTATTGATTCCATAAGGGTTAATTCCAATTTATTTTGTGCAGGAAAAACCTATACACTTGTATTGGATAGTCCCACCGCAAATGCAGCCGGGTACTTTTGGAGTTTACCAACGGGTTGGACCTTATTAAGTGGGCAACATACACGAAGCATCCAAGTACAGCCTGCGACTACAGGCATCGTTCGGGTCAGGGCCTATTCTGCTTGTGGAGATTCAAGTTCTATTTCCCAGAGAACATTTATTGTTAGTCCTGCAATGGGGCAAATTGATTCAATTCGTTCAAGTGTGAACCAATTTTGTGCAGGTAATACATATCAATTTAGATTGGATTCTTTAACTCCAAATGCCCTTGGTTACTATTGGGTTCTTCCACAAGGTTGGACCCTATTAAGCGGTCAACATAGCAATCAAATTTCTTCTATTATTACAGGGTCAGGAACAATTCAAGTTAAAGCTTATAATATCTGTGGTGATTCAACAATCACTAGACAACTAAGCATTTTTACCAATGCCACTTTAGGGATAGTAGATAGTATTCGAAGCATTTCAAGTGCATTTTGTGCCAATAATGCAATCGTATTTAGATTGGATATGCCAACATCAAATGCCTTTGGTTATCTGTGGTCGGTTCCTTTAGGATGGACCATTCAAAGCGGACAATTAACAAGCACAATTAGTGTAATTCCTTCCAGCTCAGGCACCCTTAGTGTAAGAGCATATAATGCTTGTGGAGATACCAGTTTAGCACGAACCAGAACCATCCTTGTAGCTCCACAATTAGGAACATTTATTGATTCGATTAGAAGTTCAACTAATTTATTTTGTGCAAACAAATCGTACACATTTCAACTTGATAGTCTGAGTGCCAATGCTACAGGTTATGCTTGGACTTTACCGGCCAATTGGGTTGTTATTAATAATCAGAACACTTCAAGCATCCAATTGATGCCGTCAAGTTCAGGAGTGATTTCAGTTAAAGCATATAATGCTTGTGGCAACTTTAGCAGCTTATCAAGCCGTCAAATTACAATTGCTCCTCCACTTGGCCCTCTTGATTCGATTCGTACAAATAGTACGATTTTTTGTAAAAACCAAACTTATGTTTTTACATTAGACCAACCCAGTGCTAATGCAGCAGGATACCGTTGGACTGTTCCAATAGGTTGGACTCTTATAAGTGGTCAATTTACCAACAGCATTCAAGTTATACCTACGAATTCTGGCACAATTCGAGTGAAAGCTTACAACAATTGTGGAGATTCAAGCATTGAAAAAACCAAGGTAATAACTTTGCAATTGGCTCCAACAAGCATCGACTCCATTCGTTCTATATCTACGAGCTTTTGCGCCAATAAATCATATGTTTTCAACCTAAACAATGCGAGTTTATATGCAAATGCTTACGAATGGACAGTTCCTCCGGATTGGGTCATCAGCGGTGGTCAGGGCACAAGATTTTTAAACGTAATCCCTAAGTCATCCGGCAATCTAAAAGTTAGAGCTTACAACATGTGCGGAGATACTACCCAAGAATCAATCAGATTCATTGAAATAAAACCCGCACTTGGAAATCTAAGCAGTATTCGAAGTTTGGATAGCATCTATTGCAATGCAAAAAATTATACATTCTACACCGATAGTTCTGGCGTCAATGCAACAGGGTATCACTGGCAGGTACCGCAAGGTTGGCAAATTAACGGAGCATCAAACAAATCAACAATAAACATTACACCTACAAGTAGTGGAATACTGAGTGTTAGAAATTACAATAATTGCGGAGATACTATGGCTGCAATTAACAAATCTATCGCTATTAAAATGCTTGGTTCTATAGATACTGTTATTGCCAGCACAGCAAGCAATTGTGTGAATGATACCCATGAATTCAGCCTAAACAAATTGACAACCAATGCTGATGGTTACTGGTGGAGTTTACCGGCTGGTTGGACACTTATTGATGGACAAAGCAGCAATAAAGTACGTGTCAAGGCAACTCAAAGCGGAACAATCCAAGTTAAAGCCTACAGATATTGTGGAGATAGTACTGCAGCAAGTTCATTAAATAAAACCATCTTTAGCAATCCTATAAAGCCCTCAAGCATTCTGGGACCAATAAATGCCTGCAATGGAACAATTCAAACCTTTAATGTACCGAGTGTTTCAGGAATTATTGGCTACACATGGCATTATAACAATATTTGGCAAGGGCAATCAAGCGGGGATAGTATTTCAATCCTGCTTAATCCACCTTCAGATACCTTGCGTGTAAAGGCCATAGGAATCGGTGGATGTAGTTCGGATGAAACAAACTTATTTATTCAAGTTAAACAAAGTCCCGAAAAACCTATAATTATAGGACCCGTAGAAATAAACTATTGGGATACTGTTGAATTTAAGGTGCTATCTGAAAATGCGACAACCTTTACTTGGACTTTAGATCAGGGCTGGTCTATTTTAAGTGGACAAGGAACTGATTCAATAAGGGTAAAGGCAAACAATCAAAATGCTTTGATTCAGGTTGAAGTAAGAAATAGTTGCGGAGATAGCACAAACAACTTACAAGTTTATGCCAAGCCACCAACTGGTATTAAACACTATGCAATGGAAGATGGGTTTGTTTTGTTTCCAAATCCAGCAAAAGAATATCTCAAAATTGAAGGCGATAAACTTCATACCCTAAAGAACTGGAAGGTCTATAATCAATTAGGTCAGGAGCTTATTTCCGGGAAATGTCCTTGCAATCAAACTTCCTTAAGTATCTCCTTGGCAAATTTGGCTACGGGAATGTATCAATTGCATTTGGAAGATAACACCAATAAGGTATCCAAATACAAATTTGTTCTTGCTTACTAGCAAAAATAAATAATGGAAGATTTGACTTGTTTCTGAGAACTCTTAGTCTTTTTGAAATATGATTGGATTTTTTATTAAATAAAAGTAAACCTCAACACAAATTCTTTTCACAACAAAAAGGATTTAAAAGGCTCTGCTTAAATGGAATACTTGCATATTTCAGAATTTTCATGCCATCATACTGGTGAAATCATTAGGTTGATTTATCAGGATTGTATTAAAATTAATGAGATATTGGCCTTAATTTTTCAAATAGGATTCAATTTATTGAAAACAGTATTGAATTATTCATTGCTTAACCAATCGGGCTTAAGGGAATTCAGCGATTGAAGGGATATGAAAACAAAAAGACTTTATTTTATTATGGATTGTTTTTTTTAATGGAACCATATTAAATTATAATCACCTTAAAAGTGATTTGAATCAATTAAATTGATACTAAATCTGCGTTAATGCAAAATCTAATAAATCTATAATGAAACAAAAACTCCTGATTCTATTGCTTATTATCTTCTGCTTCAATGTAAAAGCCCAAAAAGCTTATCCAGTAAAGAAAGACTTGATGAAATCAATTGGAAACAATTTTATTCCTATTACGGCAAAACAATTGCTAAATAAATACGAAGTTAGTAATGACGACTACCACCAATTTTTACTAGAAATGAAATATAGAGTTTCAAGTGATTCTTTTAATAGACTATATCCAGACACAGCAAAATGGAGGAATTTAAGAACTTATAATGAACCTTATGTAATTTATTACTTTAAGCATCCAGCATACTCTGAATTTCCTGTTGTGAATATTAGCAGAGCCCAGGCAGAAACTTATTGCAAATGGCTCACAGAATACTACATGAGAAACGAAAAAAGGCAATATAAATCTGTAGTTTTCAGGTTACCAACTGAAGGTGAATGGATAATGGCTTATACAGGAAAAGATTCAAGTTTCGGATTTAGATTTCCTTGGGGTTATTTCATGAAGAGCAAACCTAAAGATGTTTCTGTTAATTATTGTGAAGCACATCAAGAAGAAATTAAGTATAAAAGGGAGAATAAAAAACCCGACCCAAATTCAATGAAAGGATTTTTATTGAATTCACCTTACTATGATACAATAATTTACGAAAAAGATTTTCATATGTATGAACAGCCAGCAGTTTGCAGTGGCTTAAGTAGCGCATTTTACACTACCAATGTAGCTGCCAAAGGCTTCAAACAAAACAAAGCAGGATTTTATCACATGGCCGGAAATGTGAGTGAAATAGTTCAAGGGAATAAAACAAAAGGTGGTAATTATTTAAGTCCTGGTTATTATACCAGAGCCGATGCAGAAGACGAATTCGAAGGCAAAAGTCCTGTTTATCCATTTATTGGATTCAGGGTTTTGATGGAAATAATTGAGAAATAAATTTTAAATTTTATCAAGAGCAGCAGCTAAATCCCAATCTTTTTGAGTGATGGTATTTCCGGCATCATGCGTAGTTAAAACCAATTCTACCTTATTATAGGTATTGGTCCATTTTGCATGGTGATTCATTTTCTCCATAATAAAAGCAGCATGACACATCCAAGCAAAAGCTGATTGAAAATCTTTAAATACTAAAGTCTTTTTTAGAGAATTGTCTTCTTCTTTCCAAGTAAGGTTTTTCATGAGAATAATTATTTCTTTCAAACAATTTTTATTTGCTTAAAGTTTTAAACGATTATAAAAGACAGAAAAAAGGGGCTACACCAAAGATGCAGCCCCTTTTTTATAAAATTTAATTGAAATTATTGAACAATAAATTTCTTGCTAGCAGTAGCACCGTTAGATGTTTTCACATTAACGATATAGATACCTGAAGTAGCACCATTTAATGACAAATCAAAATTATTTGAATTGATACCATCAACACGGCTGATTTGACGACCTAATAAATCCATAACTGCAACTTCACTGATTGAAGAGTTTACATCAAGACTTACACGGATATTGTTTACAGCAGGATTAGGGTACACATTTAAGAAATTGCTGTAATCAACTTCTTTCACACCAACTGGAGCGCGTTTAGTTAAATTGATTAAGAATTCTTGAGAAGCATATTTAGCAAAATTTGCGTTTGTTGCTGCAACTGTCCATTTTAAATTAGCAGTTTCGTCGATACCTAAACCTAAAGCAGTTAAATTATCCCAGATGTCATTTTCAGTAAATGTAACTGAATCAGCATCAGTAATAGATTGAACAATTAATGGCTCGCTGAAATCACCATCAGCATTATCTAATACCCAAATATATTCAACACCTTCTACCATAGTAGCTTTTTGCCATTTAGCAGTAACTAAGTTTGTAGAATCTTTTCTTACATTAACACTAGCACCAGATGCAGGAGAAAGCAAGTTGAAATTATTCAAAGCCAAGTTTCCAATTAAATCTAATTGAACAGCAATACGAGGAGCTAAGTAACCAGAAATAGTATCGATATAAGCTTTACCACGAGTTTCAGACATGAAAGGATTGGTTATCATAGAAAGTGAATCTGCTTGAAATCCATTAACAGGAAGAGGAACTCCACGGTAAACTTGAGATGTTTTAGCTTGAGCAGCAGCTCTATCCCACCATTCCCAAGAAGAACCTTCAAAAGGGAATGAAGTTTCAAAACCAAATACATTATTTACCTCAGGATTAACTTCATCAGCACGGTAAGAATACTCATCTATATAATCGTATTGATTGATTTTAGCATTGATACCAAGTGCATCTGCTTTACGAATTACATCATGTGCTCCTGAAGCATTAGGAATAACAGTTACACCTGTAGTTGGAACAACAACGTTACCAGTTTTGTAAGGAGCAAATGGGTCACGAGTTACGTGCATACTAACAATAGGTAAGCTAGTAGATTTCATCCAAGCTGAATCACCCATAGCACCACCATAGTTAAATGTCATGTGAACATTAGAAGGAATAGAAGCATCAGCAGGATTGTTCAAAGGAACTGCTCCACCTAAACCAGTCCAATCACCTAATGTATCAACACTTACCATTGGAGAAGCGTCACCACGTAAGAATTTCAAGTTAGATTCGATATCTGCACGAGTGCTAACTGAACCTAAAGCCATTGAGATATAACCACCTGTACCTTGGCCACCAACAACAATTTTTGAAGTGTCAATTCCGTAAGTAGAAGCATTTACTCTTAAAAAACGAACACAATTTCTTACGTCTTGTAATCCTCTGTAAGTTGCTTTGATTAATTGCTCTGTAGCTTGTTCTTGAATAGTTGTAGCTGGGTTCCAACCTAAACGGTAGTTCATTGCAACAACAACATAACCACGTTTTGCAAAACGATTTGCTAATTCAACAATTGAATTATCGTCTTTGCTTCCGGTAGTTTGTCTGTTGATAAATGCAGGTAAGTAACTTCCAGTGTGAGTTAAGATAATAACTGGTCTTTTTGTTTCAGTATCACCTGTTGGTGTGTAAACATCACAACGTAACGCCTCATTCCAAATTGGAGATGAACCTAAACCAGGGATTGGTTGACCAAACAACAAGTTAATTGCATAATTTGAATCATAAGTAATGTTTGAAGTTTTTGAAACTTCGGTGAATACTTCATCGATGTAACGGTTTTGTGCCATCGCTGAATTAACGCATAACATCAAAAAGAATGCGCCAAATACAGAAAGTAGATTTTTGTTCATATTTTAAAATTTAAATTTGATTTACAAGAAAAGATAAAAAACTGAGAACTCAAAAAGTTTTGCAATCTACGCATTAAAACTTCGATTAATTCCAAAATTTTAAGGTTTACCTAAGTCAAAAAGTAAGGAAACATAAGCCAAACGCCCAACTCTAGGTCCACCAAAAACTTGAATAACTTTATTATTTAATAAATTACTAGCTCCAATTTTAATGGTTAATTTTTCCGAAACAAAAGCTTTATTAATTTGTGCATCCACCATTCCATATTCAGGAACAAATCCTGTAAATTGGGGTGAGCCTTCAAAACTAAATCCTTCTTGCCATTTGTAATTAATGCTATAACCCCAATTAGAAATTTCAAGTTTTCCAATTTTTGTGTCAATATCACGTCCATTAATCCCTAAATTATATTTGTGTTCTGGCGTATTAAATGCAGGTATTAGTGGATCATTCGAACCTCTTTTATCAAGTCTATTCCAAGAATAATTTCCAGAAAAGCCAAGATATTTTTGAAAAAAGTAATTTACTCCTATTGTTAAACCTTGTGTTGTTACCACATCTTTTGCATTTGCAGATACACGATAAACCTTCACAGAATTTACAAATGGAGATAAATCTGGCCAATCTACTTTAGCACCAATTTGGTAACCAATGAAATCATAATACCAACTGAAATAATAACTCGCATCAACAAATATTTTTTCAGTAATGTTTCCTCTATAACCTACTTCTAAAGTTCTAACTCTTTCTGGTTTGATGGCAGCCACATTGAAATAACTCAATCGTGAACGACCATTATTAAAGGCATCAATAACAGAACTTACAGTAACCAAGCTATCAAATCCACCTAAATTTCCTAAAAGTGTAGCTCTTCCTACATTAAGGTTAATATATTGGTCGGTAAGAGTTGGATTACGAATGGCTGCTGATGCAGAAAATCTTAAAACATGTTTATTTATCGTATAAACTGCAGTTGCTGCCGGAGAAAATAACAAATTAAAGTTTTGATTTTTATCGGAACGAGCTGTAACACTTAGCTTCAATTGATCATCCATTAATTTTCTTTCAATACCAATATAAACACCACCTTCTCTGTTATAAATCCTTTGGTTTTCAATTGTATCCAAGAAAATTGTGCCTCTCGAGTTTGGCGAATATAACCTGAAACTTGCTCCGGTTCTTACATCACAACCAGCCAAAATAAACTGATACTCTGCCATAGCGTGATACAAAGCTGATCTGTCAAAAAATCTAGAACCACCTTCTCTGTTAGTTCTGCTAATAATACTATTGTATGCAGAATCAAATCTAGCAGTACCTGGCTCAAAACGAGCAATTCCTCCTCTTTGATTGCTAAATGAAGTATCAGTAATTGAACCATTTAACCAGTGGTAATAACTCAAAGAATCATAAAATTTTTCATACAAGTAATTATTTGCATAATCCTCGTAACGAACTCCCGGTGGTTGGGAGCCAATTGGAGGTCGGATTGTTTGAATACGATTAAAAATGTATTTATTCCAGTTTTCAGAATAATCAATTGCCCAATTATTGTCTGATTTTGCAGAGTTCTGTAAAATTAATGCAGTTGAATAGGCATCGAAACTATTACCGGCGTCTTCGTTTGTTGCATAAACCCTTACGAAAAATTTGTTTTCTTTTCTAAACTCTAATCTGTTTTGAAAGAAATAAATATCCTTTAAGCTAAAGCGATTATCACCTTGATAAACCGTTGTACCATTACCAATGCTCGATGAAATAATGAATTCTTTGTCTTTGTTTACTTTAAAATGAACCGCTCCATTTAATTTCAAATTTTTCGAATTATAGTCAACCAATTGGTCTTCTTGATAGCCTTTTCTAAGTGCATGTCCATAACCTAAATAAGACAATCCACTTTGCCTGAATCGAGAAGTTGAATACTCATCACCATAAACATTCACTGCATCATAACCACCTGGATTTTTCTCATTAACAGGAGACTGAAGTGTTGCTTCATAATTAGTTGCTTCCCAATCGCGGGCACTCATGGTGAACACATTTAGTTTATAAGCAATAAAATCTTCACCCTTTTTATTCTTAAATACTTCAGCATAACGAATAGCCGTTTCTACCAATTTTCTTTCTCCAAAACGCATTTGCATGCTTAAACCTGGAAATTGAAATGGACTTTTACTTTGCATATTAATTACACCATTAAAAGCATTAGGACCATAATAAGCTCCGCTGGCTCCTACAATTAAATCTACTCTTTGAACATCCAATTCTGAAGCTCCTAAAAAGTTTCCAAGTGAAAAGTTCAATCCAGGACTTTGATTATCAACTCCATCAATTAATTGCAACGAACGAACTGGAGAAGTGCTATTAAATCCACGAGTATTAATAATTTTAAAACCAATACTGGCACTTGTCATGTCAACACCTTTTAATAAAGCCAAACCTTCATAAAAATTAGCAGCAGGAGTTTCTTTGATGGCAATTGCATCCATAGTTTCCACAGTAAGTGGAGCTTGTTTTTGTTTTTCTGTAATTCTCGAATCACGAATTACCACATCTCTTAGTTCCTTCGTATTTTCCCTTAGTTTAATTGTAATTGGTTTTTCAACTGAACCAACAACAATTTCATCTGGTTTATAACCAATATAAGAAACAATAAGTGTAACTGGCAAAGTTTGACCAGCTTTTATCAAAAAAGCACCTTCATAATCGGTACCCACACCAATTTTTGTTCCTTTTATAGAAATGGTGGCACCAATTAAGGGTTCACTAGTTTTATAATCCTTTACAAAACCTCTGATAGTTGTAGTTTGCCCTAAAGATACAAACGGCAAAAACACACATATAAATAAAATTTGAAGTAGATGTTTTTTCAAAAGAGTCTAAATTTTAGCCAATAATAAGCATTTGGAATAAAATGCAATACAATTTGCGAAAAGTGCAAAGTAAAATTTGCAAAAAATCTTCCCTTTAGCACAGTTTTTATCAATTATTTTTTAATAATTTGAATAATCTCGATTAAAAAATAAAAACCCTTTTTGCGTTATTAGTTGTGATTTCTGCAACTTGATTTAAACCAACGGCTTTAATTTCTGCCAATTTTCTAGCTATTTCCAATAAATAAAAACTTTCATTACGTTTTCCTCTATGCGGAGCTGGTGCTAAATATGGAGCATCGGTTTCAAGAACTATATTTTCGAGTGAAATATCGGCAATTGCTTCAGCCAAACCACTATTTTTATAAGTAAGAACACCACCAATTCCTAGTAAAAATCCTAAATCTACAATCTGTTTAGCTTGATTTGCATCACCACTAAAACAATGAAAAATTCCTCTTAATTTAGGATGAGCCATTTCTCCAATGATTTTTATAACATCTTCGTTGCTGTTTCTTGAATGTATTACAATTGGTAAATCGAGATTAATTGCCCACTGAATTTGCTTCTTAAAGGCAGAAATTTGTTGTTCCTTAAAATCAGTACTCCAATAATAATCGAGTCCAATTTCACCAACTGCCCAAAATTTTCTTTTTTTAAACCACTTCTGAATTTGAAATAAATGTGCTTCCACATGTTCATTTACTGAACAAGGATGTAAACCCATCATTGGAAAACAATTTTCAGGAAAATCCCATACCAAATCCAACATTGGTTGAATTGAATCGACATCAACATTGGGTAAAAACATTTGGTTTACACCATTTTTAATCGCTTTTTCAACGATAGCTTTTCTATCTTCTTTAAATTCCTCTGAATAAAGGTGTGTATGAGTATCTACAAATTGCATCGGGCGAAAATAAGCTTATGAAACCGAATTCTTCATCATTAATACTTCCTATTTTTCCAATCCATTTGTATTGGCAACAAATAAAAAACAGACATCAGCAATACCATAATTTCTTGGTAAATGGCAAAGAATGGTAAATAAATCAGTGTTCCTTTTTCCTTAAGTAAATAGCTCATTCTCAAAATAAAAGCCGATTGAATGAAAACTTTAACTAATAAGAGAATTACAGCTAATTTTAAATGTAAAAAAGCCAAAATTAAAACCGCTGGAAAATACAATCCTTGTAATAGAAAAATAATTTTCCAAATGAAAGGTAAATCTTGAGCTCCAATCATCCATCGTTTTCGCTGGTGCATTAATTTAATAAAAACGGATTGAGCTTCCGACAAATTCAAACCATCTGATTGTAATATAGTTAGTCCTTTATAACCTGCTTTTCGAATGTATCTAAACAACTGAAAATCTTCGGTAACTGAAAAAGGAATATTTTCATAAGAGCCAGAATCAAAATAAGCCTTTTTTGAAAAGGCCATATTGTTTCCTACAGCTGTACTTTTAAGTCCTAATTGCTCAAAAGCAATAATATTTCCAAAACCCAACATCCATTCAATTTGTTGCATTTTTGAGAAAAATGAATTGCCGAAAACCATTGTTGCATTGCTTACAATTCCATTATTAGAATCCTGCAAATGTGGTAAAGTTACTAAAATCCAATTGGGTTTAACTTGAATATCAGCATCTGTTACAAAAATTAATTCTGCTTTTGCTTCATGAACCAAATGAGCCAAAACATTTGCTTTTGCTTTTGCTGAACCTAATTTTTCGTTGATATGAATGAGTTTTAAGTTTGGGATTGAACTCATTAATTCTTCCACTATAAAAGCGGTTTTATCCTCAGAAGCATCGTTACCAATTAAAATTTCGTATTTATCTTGGGGATAATTTAATGCCTTTAGCGATAAAATACACCTTTTAATTGTGGCTTCTTCATTTCGGGCGGCCACCAAAATTGAAACAAAAGGTAAATCATTTCCAGGAATATTTTTTTGAAGTTTTGGCGATTTATAAGCCATCAACATTGCTAAAACAAGCAATTGCAGAATTATATAAACCCAAAGTAAAAGCAGAATTGTTAATTCAAATCCAATCATTTTTCGTTTGGTATTACATCAAACCTAAAACCTAATTCACTAAAATAAGTTAGTAATTCGGGTAATAATATTTGAAGGTTATGAAAAGCTTTTTCAGAATCATGAAACACAAAAATTGAACCGGGACCAGCTTTTTTCATTTGGTGAAGGCTTGCTTTGATATTTAAATTTTTCTCGTAATCACATGTCAAATGGCTCCACATAACCAATTTATATTTTTCTTTTAAAACCTTTGATTGAGAAGGTTTAATGCGTCCATAGGGTGGACGAAAAAGTGAAGATTTTATAAATTGAGAAGCTTTTTCAGTATTCAAAAAATAATCATTATCAGAAGTATTCCATCCTTTTAAATGATTAAATGTATGATTTCCAGCAGAATGACCTTGGTTTAAAATCAATTGGTAAGTTTCTGGAAATTTGGAAACATTTTCACCAACGCAAAAAAAAGTAGCTTTGGCATTAAATTTTTTTAGTTCATTCAAAACCCAAAGAGTAATTTCGGGATGCGGCCCATCGTCGAAAGTGAAGTACAACACTTTATCATTTGTATCAACCTTCCATGTATAGGATGGAGCAAGTAGTTGAAGAAAAAGAGGTATTCTATATTTAAACATTATTTTTGTTACCTTACGAAAATTAACCTAGAAAAGCATGACGCTTCAAATATCAAAAAAAACAATAGGATTCGCCTCACTGTTTCTTTTGCTGATGAATCCAATCTTTGCCCAGACAGAAAAAACCTGGACATTGCAAGATTGTGTTGAACAAGCTCTAAAAAGCAATATTACTGTTCAGCAGCAGGAACTTCAAACAAAAAGTATCAAGGCAGATTACACACAAAGCAAACTTGCTATGCTCCCAAACCTAAATGGAAGTGTAAGTAACAATTGGCAAACTGGATTTGCAATTAACCCTGAAACTAATTCGGCGCAGAATAATCAATCGTTTAGAACAAATTCATTTGGTTTAAACTCGAGTATGACGGTATTCAATGGATTGCAAAATTCAAATAATACACGCTTACAACTATCTAATTTAAAAGCTAGCGAAAAGGAATTAGAAAATACTAGAAACACAATTACCTTAAATGTATGTAATGCCTATTTAAGTGTTTTGCAAAATATTGAATTAAGAAATTCAGCAGTTTCTAGAGTAAATGCTACACGTGCTCAGGTTGAAAGACAAAAGAAAATGTTTGAATTGGGAAGTAGTAATAAAAGCAGATATCTTCAACTTAAAGCACAATTGGCTCAAGAAGAATTGGCTTTTATAAATAGTGAAAATATTGTAATTCAATCATATTTAGAGCTTTGGTTGATGATTCAAGTTGATCCTGCTCAAAATAATAAAATTGCCATTCCAGATACAAAAAACATGGAAATTGCAGATGAAACAAGAACTGTTGAACAGATTTATGAAGATTTTAGCAAAAAAAGTCCAGATGTTTTAGCTACACAACAAAGAATTAGAAGCGCTGAAATTCAAAGATATATGGCATTGGGTGGTCGTTCTCCTAGAATTACTTTAGGTGCAGGACTTAATTCATTTTATACAACACAAAGCAAAGTTGGTGTAGGAACTCCTAATTTCAATAATAGAACCATTGGTTTTTGGGATAATAATGGCACCTTGGTTCAGGTTTATACCCCTTTTCCTACTTATTCTAGTTATGAAACCAGTTCATTAAGAACTCAATTCGACCAAAATCTAGGTTCAAATGTTTCATTACAATTGAGTTTACCAATATTTAATGGTTGGAATGTGAATACAAACATTCAAAAATCACAAATCAATAATTTAAATGCTAAACTAAACGACCAACAAATAAAAAATAACTTATTCAGAAGCATTTCTCAATCATACACGAATTTTAAATCAAGCAGAAAAAAATACGAAGCCAACCAAAGCAATTTGGATGCAAACAAAGAAGCATTTGATTTAGCTGATAAACAATTTGAGTTAGGTGCAATGAATATGGCTGATTATTTAAACACAAAAAACAACTTGATTAGAGCAGAGGCAGATTTTACACAAGCCAAATATGAATTAATCTTTCGCAGAAAAGTATTAGACTTCTATTCTGGTAAAGCATTGTATTAATCTTAAATTGCAAAACAAATGGCATAGAAAAAGAACAATAAAATCCTCATTTACTTAGGAATTGGAGTTGCAGTATTATTAATATTGGCAATTGTGGGCAAAAAACAAGGCTGGATTGGAAAAGATGAAGGCACAAAAATCACAACTGCAATTGTTGAAAAACGCACATTAATTGAAACTGTTTCTGCAAATGGAAGGGTTCAACCAGAAAAAGAAGTAAAAATTAGCTCAGATGTATCTGGTGAAATCATGGAACTATATGTACATGAAGGAGATTCTGTTGTTGCCGGAAAACTTTTGGCAAGAATCGATCCTGAATTATACCAATCATCATTAGATAGAAGTGAAGCTTCTTTAAACAATACAAAAGCAAGTTTAGCTACCACAAAATCTCGTTTAGTACAAGCTCAAGCTCGTCTTACAGAAGTAAGTAAAGCTTATGAACGCAATAAAAAAATGCACGAACAACAACTCATCTCCGATGCCGAGTTCGAAACATCTAAAAGTACTTATGATAACGCAAAAGCTGAGGTTGAGGCTGGAAAACAAGGAATTTTAGGAGCTGAATTTAGTGTAAGAAGTTTTGAAGCTAGTCTAAAAGAAGCAAGAAAAAATTTAAGTAGAACAAATATCTACGCTCCTGTTAGCGGAATAGTTTCAAAATTAAGTGTTGAAGCCGGCGAACGTGTTGTTGGAACTTCACAAATGGCAGGTACCGAAATGATGAGAATTGCCAATCTTAACGACATGGAAGTTAGTGTAGATGTAAATGAAAACGATATTGTTAAAGTTGGATTGTACGATACAACAATGATTGAAGTAGATGCCTATCCTGGAAGAAAATTCACCGGAATTGTGACAGAAATCGCTAACAGTGCAACTACAAATGCCGCAACTACATCAGACCAAGTAACCAATTTTGTTGTTAAAATTAGAATTCTAAGAAGCAGTTATGAGGATTTAACAAGAAAATTTGGAAAACGTAAATCTGTATTCAGACCGGGTATGAGTGCAAGCGTAGAAATTCAAACAGAAAAAGTTGTTGATGTTGTTTCAATTCCTTTAGAATCAGTTACAGTTCGTGATATCAGCGCTTTAGATACTGCTAAGATTGAAAAATCGGAAAAACCTGCAGCAACAGAAATCAAGAAAGAAAAGAAGAATGAAGAAATTGAAGTTGTTTTCATTAAAGCTGGCGATAAATCTTCGATTAGAAAAGTAAAAACAGGTGTTCAAGATGATAAGTATATCCAAGTTTTAGAAGGAGTTTCAATGGGTGATGAGGTGATTTCTGGACCTTATTCTACCATATCTAAAACATTAAAACATGGTGATAAAGTAAGCAAAGTAAACAAAGAAGAATTATTCGAAAAGAAAGATTAGTTTAAATATGTTAAGCAAATCATTTAAAATAATCAGCTTTGCTTTTGTTAGTGTTTTATTACTTTTTGCTACTTTAAACTTACACTCTCGAAGCGGAGAATTTAATTACCACAGTGAAATATTTTCAGACAAAGCAGGATATCAGGTTTACCTTCCTGCTTTGTTTATTTATAATTTCAACGCAACAGAATTTCCAGATAGTATAGAATTTAAAACAGGTGAAGGTTTTATTCTAAATAGAAAAAGTAATAAGATTTTTACTAAATATCCTTCTGGCGTTGCATTTATGCAAGCTCCATTTTTTCTTGCAGCTCATGCCTATTGTAAGGTATTTGAACCAGAGAAAGCCACTGGATATTCGAGACCCTATCATTATGCAACAGATATTGCGGCTGTGGTTTATGTTTTATTGGGTTTGATATTTTTATTTCAGTTTTTAAGTTTCTACTATTCCGAAAAAACTGTTTTTTACTCCCTACTCTTCTTCTTATTTGGAACAAATTTGTTTTACTATGCTACCAAAGAAACTGGCTTGTCACATGCCTATTCATTCTTTCTTTGTAGTATTTGGCTTCTTACTTATAAAAAGCTAATTAACAATTCTGAATACCAAAACAAATCTCTATTTATTCTTGCATTCATTAGTGGTTTGATAATATGGGTTCGACAAATCAATTTGTTATTTCTTCCATTTTTTGTTCTATTAGATGTACAAAATACTTCTACCCTTATACAACGATTCAAAACAATAGGCTTTCAAAGGTTGCGTATAATCATTGCAATAATTGGTGTAGTATTGAGTCCTCAAATTGCTTATAATTATTACCTTTTTGATTCTCCATTTGCCTACAGTTATGGCAATGAGAGTTTTATATACAAATTCAATCCGCAGTTTAATAGCGTTTTATTTTCGTTTGAAAATGGACTTTTTGCAATGAATCCTATTCACGTTTTTACCATATTGGGGATGTTTCTATTGGTTAAAAACGGAAGAAATGCTTGGATTCAAATTTTGCTATTTTCATCTATTTCTTATGTTTATGCAGCTTGGTGGAGTCCGCAATTGGGCTGTGGTTTAGGGCACAGAGGATTTGTGGAATTTTATGCACTTTTCGCTTTAGCATTTACAGCAATCATTCATAAAATATTGAATCTAAAAAACTCTGCCATCAAAATCCCCATCATTTTAATTATTATTGCCCTTATAGCTCTTAATCTGAAAATCTCATATACCTATGATGGTTGCTGGTATGGCAAAACTATTTGGGACACAAAAGAATTTATCAGGTTAGTAATCAGTTAATTCATGTCTGTATTATCAATTATAATCCCAGCCTACAATGAGGCTAGAACCATTCACTTGATTTTAGAAAAAATCGAGGCAGTACAATTGATTTCCAATATTAAAAAAGAAATCATTATTGTTAATGATTGTTCTAGCGACAATACAGCCGAAGTAGTTAGAAATTTAATGATAAAATTTCCAGCAATTAGGTTTGTAGAACATGAAGTTAATAAAGGAAAAGGTGCTGCAATTCATACTGGAATTAAAGAAGCAAATGGTGATTATATCATCATTCAAGATGCTGATTTAGAATATGACCCTCAAGAGTTTAATTTGCTTTTAAAACCAATTACAGATGGTTTTGCAGATGTTGTTTATGGCTCAAGATTTATGGGAGGAAATCCTCATAGAATTCTATTTTTCTGGCATTCAATAGGAAATGGTGTTCTTACTTTCTTGTCGAATATGTTCACCAATTTGAATCTTACCGACATGGAGACTTGTTACAAGCTTTTCAAGTCAGAATACATTAAGCCAATTAAACTTAGAGAAAATCGTTTTGGATTTGAACCTGAAATTACTGCCAAAATTAGCCGAATTCCGAATATCAGAATTTATGAAGTAGGAATTTCCTATTATGGAAGAACCTATGCTGAAGGAAAAAAAATTAACTGGAAAGATGGTTTCAGAGCCATTTATTGTATCATGAAATATGGTCTACTAAAAATTAATTAATAATGGTGAAAGAAGTATTTCCATCTAAATATTTTTACGGGATTTATTTACTTTTTCTAGTATTATTTATAGTTATAAGTTATCAAACAAATGGCATTGGTCAAGGTGGTGATAGTGTTTTTCATTTTTTGATGGCAAAATACTCTTGGAAACACCCTCACCTATTTTTTAATCATTGGGGAAAACCATTTTTTACAATTTTAGCTTCAAGCTTTGCTCAATTTGGCTTTACTTCAATTAAGATATTTAATACACTAAATACCTTTATTGGTATTTACTTTGGTTATAAACTTGCCAATCATTTTCAGATTAAAAATGCAGGTTTGGTTTTGTTCTTTGTACTTCTAGCACCATTAACTATAAGTGTAAATTTTAGTGGTTTAACCGAACCCATGTTTGCAAGTGTTTTATTGGCTTCTCTGTTTCTTATTGCCGATTCAAAAGAAAATCAAGGTGCATTTTTAGTTTCATTCCTGCCTTTTGTAAGATCGGAAGGACTAATAATTTTAGTAGCACTTGCTCTTTTCTTTCTAATTAAAAAGAATTGGAAAGCTATTATACTTTTAGGTGCAGGACATCTTATTATGAGTATAGCCGGAATGTGGATTCATGATGATATTCTTTGGGTTTTTACCAAAATTCCCTATGCTCATTTAAATCCGGTTTATGGCAAAGGCACTTGGGACCATTTTATCATTCAAATGAATTTTATGATTGGACCAATTCTCTTTGCTTTATTGATTTTAGGTTTGATTTCGACATTATTTAAACATCAACTAAAAGTACTGATTGAAGTTTTTACAAACGATAAACTCTTTTTGATATATGGCATTTTCTTAGCATTTTTTATGGCTCATTCAGCATTTTGGGCCTTAGGAATATTTGGCTCAATGGGATTAACTAGAGTTTTTGCCGGAGTCATGCCATTGATAGCAATTATAGCCATTGAAGGTTTTAATTTTATTGGAGTTTCAATCGCTAAGCAGAATGAAAATATTGCGAAATGGACAAACATTACTATACTGATTGTATGTTTTGTATTTCCATTTTTAGACAATCCAGCTTCTTATGATTTAAAAAAGGATTTGACATTAAGTGAAGGTGAATCACTTTTAAAAGAGCAGGTTTGTAATCAAATAAATAAAGAATTTCCAAATAAGCTCATTCTTGCTTCAGATGCCTGCGTTCCATTATTTTTAAATATCGACCCATTTGATTCTACAAGTTATCAAACTGCTAAAAATTTCGAAATTCTAAAAGCAGAAAATAAAGAATTCTTATTAGTTTGGGACCCTTGGTACTCGCAAGTTGAAGACAATCTTCCTATACAAAAAATGGATTCAGATAGCAGCTTTAAAACCAAAGGAGTATTTACATCTGAACTCAAAAACAAAAAATTTGAGTACAGGCTTTTCGGCAATTTTTAAGCTAATTCTTTATTCTTAAAATGATGGGCTAATATCAGAACTGAAGGAATTAAAGTTACCCAAAACAAATAAACATAAGGTACAAAAACAAAGGAATAAAAAACCAAAAGTGAGATTTTTAAACAAAACAAAGCCATAAGTTTTTTATCGAATTGATTCTTCTTCAACCATACAAAAACTATCATTCCAAGCATCGTCAAAACACTAAAAAACAACATGAGGTTCTTTGTAAAAATAATTTTCTCTTGTAATGAACCTGTGGCCCAAGTATAAATCCAAGAAGCAAATCCCATTCCTTGAAAAAGCTGAAATGGTTTATCACTTGGAGATTGCCACGATTGACCTTTCCACTCACCTAAAGCTGCATCAATCCATAAATTAGAACCACTGCTCAACATATGCGGAGATTGAATTAGAAAAGGAAGATAAAAAATCAACATAAAACCAATCAAATACAATCCAGTTTTGATGCAAATCTTTCTATCATCAAACCACAACAATAAAAAATAAACCGGCAACCAAAATACCAAGCTATATCTTGATAAAATAAGCAATGCCAAAGCAAATGATTTAAATAAAGGTTTGTTTGAGAACAAGGAAATACAAAGAATTAAATAATAAGCAGCTATAAGCAATTCAACTGTATTAGCATAATCCTTCCCCTGTTTTACCATGATGGAAAACCAAAGCAAAAAGGGCAATATAATTTGTAGTAGTAAAGACTTTTTGTTTGATGCCTTTGTGAACTTAAAAACATAAATACCAAATGATACAACAAAAAGCACTACAAACGACCATCGAGGATCAAGCCTTAATAACTCAGGTAATACAAACGGAAACCAATGAAATGGCAAATAATTTGGAGTAAACTTTCCATAGTTGAAGCCTTCGTAAACATCATAAACATGCTCAAAATTTATAAATCTGCTTACATATATGTTTTGAATCAGTGGAATAATATCTGAATTTTCAATTTTTATGGGCCATTTGTGAAAAAGAAATCCTGAGAATACAATTCCAACTAATGACAATCCTATAAAATATTGAAGCTTAATTAATTTAAATTCCGTTTGTATATTTTGAGTGAAATCTTCCTTTTGTTTTAAATCATTAAAAGAAAAATAAACCAAACCAATTCCCGCAAAAGCAAAAAGTAAAGGACTTAAGAAAAAACCAGCTTCATTTCTAAAATAAAATAGAAGAAATAATTCGAGAACAAAACAGAAAATTAAAATCCCTGTTTTATTCTTCATCGTCTTCTACATTAACATCTGTGGCTTGTTCAGGATTAGCAATGGTATTTAACTCTAATTGTAGAATTGAATCATTGCTTAAAGAATCATTTTTAATAATCTTCAATTTAGCTGGACCAGTAATAGAAACCTGATGAGTTAAACCAAGAGTATCATCTGGTAGAATCAACTCCCTACTTAACATTTTATTAGCTAAAAAGCGATATGTTTTTTCTAAATAATCTTTTGCTGAACCATCTTTATTAAAGCGCCACATGAATCCTTTAGGACGAGGAATAATTGTGGCTAGGTATAAACATTCACTTAATGTTAACTGAGAAGGATGTTTCCTAAAATAAAACCTTGATGCTTCTCCAATTCCGTAAACATTTGGGCCCCATTCAATAATATTTAAATACACCTCAAACATCCTGTCTTTACTTACCAAGTAATTGTTTTCGAGAATGTAAACCAATAGAATTTCTTCTAGTTTTCTAGCCATTGTTTTCTCTCTAGTTAAGAAAACATTCTTTATCAATTGCATGCTAATTGTACTAGCACCTCTTTTAAATTTGCCTGTTCTAATATTCTTAACAATAGATTGACGAAACGCTTCGGTTACAAATCCACGGTGATAAAAAAACGAAGGATCTTCTGTGGTTAAAACGCACTTTTTCAGAAATGGAGAAATCTGGTCAACCGGAGTAAAATCAGGATTTGAGGGACCAACAATAATGGGTCTTGTTGCTCTACCGTTTTCATAAGGATAATGTGTAAATTCCGTATTTAATTTACTCAAATTCGCTTCACCAAACTTTGTAATTTGGAAATTCTCCTTGTTTAATGAACTTTCAAAAACCATTTCATCAGGATGGTTTTCATTATAAATAAAGTCTAATCTATAAGAAAAAGCACCAGTAGCTTCCATTCCCTTAATATGGTTGAATAAACCAATTGGTAATGCATTTATAAAATTCTGTGCAGTTGTTGATTCGGTTTTAACTATAAAATAAAAAACAGTATCTGGACTATTTTGGAACTTAATAAAAGGATGAATAGTAAAATCATTCAGTTTAACTTTAGAAGTACTATCCAGTGAAATAAAGTTACTACCTATAAGGTAAGAATAATCAAATTCAGCATTTTTAATTATAACATCTTCATTAGCAATTTTAGGATGATTTACGGCAAAATTCTTAACAGAAGCAAGACCATTCACTTTTAATTCACCACCATCGAGCTCAACTTGATTTAATTGAAGACGAATATTTTCGAAGCCTGCCTTAACATTAAACCTTTCAAACAAATAAGGAATCATTACCCTAGAAGTATCAGCGCTTGAAAAGGTAATATCGGCAGTTTTAGAAGAAGGATTTGCAAATCCAGAAAGAAGCCAAGTTTGGTCAATCGAATTTGAATTTACCTTCATTGAAGCATTTAAATGTTTATCAAAAAGTTTGAACTCATTTAATGAAAAGCTAACGAACCTGTCCTCATCAACTCCAAGAACTGAAAAATCCTTCATTTCAACTTCATTTGGTACTTTATTTAGGACCTTTGAAATAAGCTGATAGATTGACTTAGCATAATTTTGCTCAGCTTTTTCTTCCTTTTGAGAATCATCCTTTTGTTCTGTACTATCTTGCTTGCTGAGAAAAGATTCGAAGTTCTTAGTATCGCCTTTTTTTATTAGTTGCAGATAACCTCCATTAAGACTTAAGTTTTTAACCCTAATGTCGCCTATAAGTGCATACCAAAATTTGACTGATAAAGAAAAGTCTTTCACCACCAAAATCGTGTCTTTTCCTTGAGGAACTAGAGAAAGTCCGCTTAATTTCAATCCGCTTAAACCCTCAAAACCGGCATTGTCTATCTTTAAATCTACTTGATACTTATCCAACAATTTAGATTGAACCTTTTCAATAGCCTTATGCAGAAAGACATTTCTAAATGAGAAATAGCCTAAAATGAGTAACAATAAAAAAACACCAGCAATTTTAATTGCTAGTGTTAGAATTTTCTTCAAACGGATTGAGATTTTTAGCATTTCAAAAATATTAAACGTGCATTACTTCAGCTTCTTTGGCCGCAGTTAAGTCGTCAACTTTTTTGATATAAGAATCAGTTGTTTTTTGAACAGAAGTTTCAGCAGTTTTTGCATCATCTTCAGGCAAACCATCTTTTTGTAACTTTTTAATATTCTCGTTAATTTCTTTTCTGATATTACGAATTGCAACTTTTGCAGTTTCAGATTCACCCTTAACCTTTTTTACAATTTCTTTTCTTCTTTCTTCTGTTAGAGGAGGAAGAATTACACGAATAACAGTTCCATCATTTGCAGGATTGAAACCTAAATTCGAAATAATAATTCCTTTTTCAATAGGGCCTAACATAGCTTTTTCCCAAGGTTGAATGCTGATGGTTCTAGCATCAGGAGTATTCACACTTGCAACTTGATTCAAAGGAACCAATTGTCCATAATAATCAACTTTTACAGAATCTAACATCGAAGGATGCGCTTTTCCTGCGCGTATTTTTGTAAATTCTGATGCAGCGTGATCTACTGCTTTGTCCATTTGCTCTTTTAAACTGTCAAATACAGGTTTTAATCTTGGGTCACTCATATAGATTTCGGATTATAGGCTTGCAAATTAAGCATGCGAAGCCGTTTAGAGAAATTTATTTTTAGTTTTTTTCTAAAGCAAATTTACAAACCAGATTATACAATTAGAATTTTGTAATGAGACAGATTCATTATTAAAGCTTAGTTAAAACCTGCTGAGAAAGAAAGAGCTAAGTCAGATTTAGTTTGTGCTAAGATTTCATAAGAATTATTATAAAATCCTTGTATATAATTTATTAAAACTGAGTCCAATTAATTGATAATTAGTGCTATTTAAGATTTTGAGCAAGCCCTAATGTATTTCCAAGATTTATTCAAGTACCTAAAAATTAAGCTAATGAGTTGAAATTAAAATCCTTGCAGAGAAATACATGCAACAAAAAACTTTGATTATCTTTGCAGCCCGAATTATGGAAAGAAAAGTACGCGTAAGATTTGCACCTAGTCCGACTGGTGCATTACACATTGGAGGTGTTAGAACTGCACTTTATAATTACTTGTTTGCAAAAAAACATGGTGGTGATTTTTTATTAAGAATAGAAGATACAGATCAAACCCGATTTGTTCCAGGTGCAGAAGAATATATTATTGAAGCTTTAAAATGGTTAAAAATTGAAGCAGTAGAAGGTGTTGGGTTTGGCGATGGTCCTCATGCGCCTTATCGTCAAAGCGAACGCAAACCTTTGTACAAACAATACGTAATGCAGCTAATTGAAGCAGGATACGCATACTACGCTTTTGATACAGCAGAAGAATTAGATGGCATGCGTGAACGTTTAAAAGCAAGTAATGTTGATGCAAAATATGATGCTATCACTAGAGGCACCATGAAAAACAGTTTAACTTTACCTGAAGATGAAGTTAAAAGACGTTTAGAAGCTGGTGATGCTTATGTTGTGAGAATTAAACTTCCTAGAAAAGAAGAAGTTAAATTTCATGATGAAATTAGAGGTTGGGTAAGTTTTAATACTTCTCAAATGGATGATAAAGTTTTGTATAAAAGTGATGGCATGCCAACTTATCATTTAGCAAATGTTTGTGATGACTATTTAATGAATATTTCTCATGTAATTAGAGGTGAAGAATGGCTTCCTTCTGCTCCTTTACATGTATTATTATATAGGTATTTAGGCTGGGAAGATGTGATGCCAAAATTTGCTCATTTACCACTTTTATTGAAACCAGAAGGCAATGGAAAATTAAGCAAGAGAGATGGCGACAGATTAGGCTTTCCTGTTTTTCCTTTGCAATGGCAAGATCCTAATACCAATGAAATTTCAAGTGGTTACAGAGAAAGTGGATACTTACCAGAAGCCGTTGTAAACCTATTAGCATTTTTAGGATGGAATCCAGGAACTGCTCAAGAAATTTTTAGTATGGATGAATTAGCAGATGCTTTTACCCTAGAAAGAGTAAGTAAAAGCGGAGCAAAATTCGACCAAAACAAAGCTAAATGGTTTAATCAACAATATGTTAGAATGATGCAAAATGAAGATTTAGCAATTATTCTACAAAAGGTTTTAGATGAAAAAGGCTTTGGAGGAAAATTCGATTCAAATTATGTACTTGAAACAGCTCGACTTGTAAAAGAAAAAATCAGCTTTACAAAAGAACTATGGGATTATTCAAATTACTTTTTTCAAAATCCTACTGAATTCGACCAAAGCGTTATTCAAAAAAGGTGGAAAGAAAATTCAGCTCAAGCATTATCTGATATTCAATCTGCTATAGAATCCCTTGAAAACTTTAATCACGAAGAAGTTGAAAAAGCCTATTTATCAGCATTAGAAAAAAATGGAATTGCATCGAAAGATTTCCTTCAATTGTTTAGGGTTTGTTTAACAGGAGTTGCAGGCGGACCTCCACTTTTTGAAATGGCTGCACTTTTTGGTAAAAACAATACTTGTGAAAGAATAAGCTATGCTTTAAAAAGCATAAGTAAATAAGATATTAATTATTGTTTGAACTTAAATTGTTTTGTTTATTTGACTTCAATAAAAATTCATAAGATGAAAACTATTAAAATTTTAATTTTCTTGTTTGTTTCGATACTTACTTTTAGCTCATGTAATTTTGCTAAATTCGATAAAGCACCTGGCAATAGAATTGAAACAATGCCTACAAGGTTAATTGGTACTTATGAAGTAAAATACAAAGGTCCAATTGGACAAATAGATACTTTTAAAGTAGCCTTAGATCAAAATTCAATTATTATTTTTTCTGGAAATGAAGCAAAAGAATTTATCTATGGTAAGGATTATTTGCTTCATGAAATCGAAGATTTAACTGTGGTAGCTTTTCCTGATGCAGACTTTAAAAAACTAAGAAACCTAATAGTTTTAGAACCTGATAAAAAAGGAATTAAAATGTATCCAATTGTTGAGAAAAGAGCTCCTTTTGGGAATCGTACTGAATTTGAAGGTATATTTCCATTAAGAACAGCAATGGTAAATATTGAACCAATTGAAATAAAACAAGACAATGGAGGAATGAGTTTTGAAATGGATGCTATTGGGCAAGAAAACAATTTTCAAGTTGGGTTTTACCAAATGGAAGATCCTCAATTTACAAATTTATTCAAAACACGATTTAAGGATAAAAACTATATTTTCATGAATAAGTTTATTCCACCAAGTATTTCCCAAAAACAGGAAAAATCAAAGAGAAAATGAGTAGACCGATAAGAGTTTTAGTGGCCAAAATAGGATTAGATGGCCACGATAGAGGAGCAAAAGTAATTGCAACAGCCTTGAGAGATTCAGGAATGGAAGTCATTTATACTGGATTAAGACAAACACCTGAAATGGTTGTTCAAGCAGCATTGCAAGAAGATGTTGATGTAATTGGAGTAAGTATATTATCTGGTGCACATTTAACAGTTTTCCCTAAACTCAAACAAATGTTAAATGACCAGGGGATGGAAGATGTACTTATAACAGGTGGTGGTATCATTCCAGAGGAAGACATTCAAGATTTAAATAAAATTGGTATAGGAAAACTATTCACTCCAGGCGCAAATACAAGTGATATAGCTGATTATATTAAGGCCTGGGTAAAAGAAAATAGAAGTATTTAGGTATTCAATAGTAGTTTATACTTCATCAAAAAAAATGTTTTAAGGATGAAGTATAAACTTTCGCATAGAACTAACAATTCTACAAACACCTCTTTATCAGCAAATAACGGGTCACAATTAAAAATTGGGGAGTAATTGAAAAAACATAATTTTGGAATAAAAAATTATCGAAACGATTAACC
>JBIMKP010000017.1:0-86887 GCA_051861545.1 Bacteroidia bacterium
TTTGAAAACTAATTTTACTTGATGCAAGGATTTTTAAGCCATTGTTCTTAAAACCTTACATTTAAATTATTTAAATACAATCTAATAGAGATTGATAATAAGTTCTAATAAAGATTTTCAGCAGGCCCTAAATAAGGATTGTGTGATATTAAACTTAAGGTATTATCAATTTCAGAAGCTAGATTTCTTAATTCTTTTTCTGTCCAGTTGTTTTCTAAAAATTCAATTGTAGATTTTAGTTCAGTTGCAGCGTGCTCAGTCCAAAGTATTTTATAACCATTTGTCATATAGTTTTCTTACACTTTGGTTTGGTATTAATTTCCCTTGTTCAGCATCTTGTAATCCTTTTTCTATTGAGCTTTTTTCTGTTTTGGAAATTGAATTCCACCAATCTTTGTTTTCCTGGTTTTTAAGATCAAGTACTTTGTCCAGAACAGACGAATCTTCGATGGTGGATAGCCATTGAATCAATTCTAATTTTTTGACTTGTATACTTAACTCAGCTTTCATGGGACTTCGTTTATCTCAAAAATACATTTTATTTTTAATAGTTGAATTAGGTCATTAATTTCAATAAAAAAGGACTAATTTATTTAAAGATTAAAATCACTTTTATTAAGCAGACAGATATTGGTAATTTATTTTTATTCAATTTATTCGCGAATTTCAAATAATTACTATACGGTTTAGGAAATTAATATTGAATGAATACTTTATTTTTTCATTTTACTACTCTGGTACCGCAAGTGCTATTTTTCCCTTAAAATTGCTGATTTTAAGGATATTATTTCCATCACTTAATTTGCAATTGAGTTGAAATGATATGGTTTTAGTTTTTTGATTCGATTTGTTTCTCATGCTATCAAAAACTTCTTGAATCACAAAATTTGATTCATCAGTTTGGGTGATTTTAGCACTTGAATAACTAATACCATTTTCATCTGTGTATTCAATTTCAATTGTAGAAAAGTTTAATGAATCATATTGAGGATAATAGGCATAGTCAAAATTACTGATGCAATTTGTAGCTCCATTTGTTTGAATCCATTTTCCAATTTCATTGGTATCTCCTGCGTGAATTTGTTTCATTTGAATGAAGGAGATTCCTTTGTTTTGGAATCCATTAAAAACAATTTTCCCTTTGGCTTTTGCTCCATTTCCAAAATCCCATTCATAAACAGAATTTGGTTCCCCTTCTGCTTCAAATTTAAACATGGTCTTTTTGTTGTCAATATTTGTCACTTTAAATTGAGGTAACTTTTTTAATTTATATTTTGATGGAGTTTTTAAATTGAAATAGATATTTGATTTGCAATAATTTATTTCTTCTGTTTGAAGTAAAATTTTGTAAAGGGAATTTGGTTTTGCTTGTAAAATCAAATTAGATTTTTCCGATTTTATTTGATCGTTTATAAACCAATTTTGAGCTTTTAAAATCTCACTATTTTGAGCTTGGAATTTAAATACAAATGCTAAATTGGCTTTGTTTAGTTCTAGGAATGAATACTCGTTTTTACTTATTGCAGAATCAGAATTAAATGAATTAATTGTCTGAATATGCTTATAGTTTTTAATTTTAAATTTGAGTTTAGTCTTACAATTGCTGCAATTTTGAGTAAACTCGCCTATAAAATCATATATGCCATTTTTGTCCTTTTCAAAACTCGTGCTTAGATAAAAATCGTTTTCACCTGCATTTATTTTAATTACTTTTTCATCAATAAATCCATTTACCCAATAAGCAGGACTCGTAAACTCATCTTGAGGTTCAGGTATTTGCTTGCATGAACAAATACCTATAATTACTATCAAAAAAATGGATTTCAATAGATATTTCATAACTGATAGTTTAATCCAATTTGAATATTACTAAGCCTATTTTTTTGATTTGTTTTAAACACTTCATTTTTTGTTAAATCAATGAATCCATGGTTGATGGAAGTTTCAATGTTTATTCTTTTTGTTAGTGAATATTTATAACCTAAAGATGCACTTAGATTGAATCTGTTAAATGCTGTATTATAACCGCTTTGCTCATATTTTTCTTGAGATTCAATATCACCTGATTTAATGATTTCAACAGTGCTATAAGTTTGTAATAAGTAAGCCGGTTTTAAACCAATAGTTAATCCTGATTTTTTACCTGCTTGATATTGATATACCATTGGTAGTTCAATATAATCCAAACCAAAAGTGCTGATATTGGTAGTTTGTAAAGTAATGCCAAAATCATAAATCTGTTTGTAGTAAGAACGCTTTTCAAATTCCTTGTTGATTTTTGAATAAGTTAAGCCAATTCCAACAAAGTGATTTTTGTTGATATTGATTAATCTTTGAATGGTAAAATAATAAGAGTTTTTAGCACTGAAATTTTCGATTGAAGCCAGATTTAATCCTACACCTATATAAGTCTTAGATTTACTTTGATTTTTTATTTGAGGTTCAATCTTGTCATTCTGATTTATTTCAAGTACTGGTAAACCTAAAAAATGTAAAGGCCTTATTTTATTTTCAAGCAAATCCTTTTGCTTAAGTTTTTGTGAGAAGTTCTTTGATTCGATTTCAAAATTAATATAAGTTATAGAGTTAAATCCTTGAAAAACTTCATCCTTGGTATTACCAAGTAGCTCCATTTCTTTATATATTTTATTTTCTCTAACTAGTCTTTTTTCTTCTTTTTCTTGATGAATTGAATAATTAAATTCTTCCTTAATTGTTGCTTTAACTTGTTTTGTTTTCTCTTCTTCTTTTTTAATTATTTGCTTCGAATAGGTATGTATTTGACTTTCAATATTATATTGAAACTTCTCATTTATATTAATCTGTGGATTGAGTTTTAATTGAATAAATAACATCAGAATAAAAGGCCATATCCAAAACCTAGTTTTGCTTCTGGCACTTTTGTATTGTGGAATTGATGATTGGAAAGATTCCCAATCAGATTCTAAAAATGGTTCCTTTATTGAAGAAATCTTCTCTTTTAAAAATTTATCAAATTCTTTAGTTTCCATTTTGTTCTGATTTTTTAGTATCTAATAAATCTGAAAGTTTTGCTTTCAGTTGTTTTCTTGCATTTCTTAAGTGCCATCTCGAGGTAATTGCTGTAATTCCTAGTTGTTTTGCAATTTCTTCATGGGTAAAACCATCAAAAACATATAAGTTTAAAACTGTCTTTTGCGATTCCGGTAATAAACTTATTGCATTTAAAACATCTCTTGATTCCAGTTTGAATTCCGCTAGATTTAAGTCAAAACTTGTATAGTTTTCAAGTTCCTCATTCTCTTCAGTGAATTGAAATTTTTCCTTGTGATTTTTGTCTTTTCTGAACTCATCAATTACGGTATGAATCAAAATTTTCTTGGCCCAGTGCTCAAACGATTTAGAAGTGTCGTAAGGTTTTAATCCTAATAGAATCTTATAAAAACCTTTGTTTAATAGGTCTAAAGCATCATCTCTATTGTTTTTATATCTCAAACATGTTGGCAACAGCAAGCCGTGGCATGTCTTGTACAAGGCATACTCCGACTTGCTGTCTTTAGCAATACATCCAGATATAATCAGATGAAGGTCCGACATTAATTCATTTAGTTTTTAATGATTCTTTTGCGGAAGTTTATTTCACGACTTTTTACATGTAATAGATAAACTCCATTAGACAAATTACTTAATTCGATTTCTGTAAGTTCATTATCTTTCTCATGATTAGCTTCAATTAACAATTTACCATTTAAATCAAACAATTGAAATGATACTTTATCACCAAGTGATTCAAATCTTTTAATGTATAACTTGTCATTAGAAGGAATTGGATAAATATCAAATAAATTCTCTCCAATATTTTCAGTTATTCCAACATTTGGGTCTACAAATAATTCAGTTATACAATGTGAGGCTTCACAAGTTTTATCATTGTTCATTACATTTAAACAAATGGTATAAGATCCATTTGTTTTATATTGATGATAAGGGCTTTTTGCTGTAGAAGTATCGCCATCACCAAATGTCCAGAAGTATTTAGCCTCGTTTATAGTGTAGTTTGAATTCGCATTAAATAAAATTCTAAGCGGATTTACAGTTTGAATGAAATTAAATTTAGCCGTGCATTTATTGGTGGCCCATTCAGGCAAAACATTTATAATATTACATGTTGTATTGTTAAAGGCTAAATCAATGGTATCGAACTGGTTTAAACAAACAATGTATTTTCCAGCATCTTTATATGAATGGAAAACCCTTAACATTGGTTTTCTATTTTCAATAATTGTACTATCACCAAAGTCCCAAATTTGTTTAATTCTTTTGTGTTTAGGATTACTTGCTGAGGGGGAATAAAATTCAAGTTCTGGCGGAGAAAGTATAAAGTAAGAAAATGGACTTGTACAAGTATTTACAAAATTTCCAATAACAAACTCATTGCAAAATTTTGAACTTCCGTTTGTTGAAGGTCTGGTAACTGTTAGGCAGATATTATAGTTTCCAGAATCTGAATAGATTTTTTCAGGATTTGTTTGATTCGAAAAAGTTCCATCACCAAAAGCCCATAAATAGTTTAAACTATCGCCAAATGAATTGGAGTAGAATTTTAATTTTAGTGGATTGATATTATCTCTTTCAAAATAATAACTGGCCAAACACTTGTTTATATTCTGAACAGAAACAGTTTTACAGACTTTTGATTTACAAGTTGTATCACTTGTATTTTGAATTTGTAAACAAACATTATAATTGCCATTTTCTTTAAATGATTTATTCAATGAAGGGATGGTAGTAGTATAATTATCATCAAAATCCCATCGGTAGATTAAATTACTTCCTGTAGAAGTATTGGTAAAAAGAACTTTAGCAGGGTTGAAATCATCAAACCTGAAGTTGAAATCTGCAATACAATTCTGTGCAAAAACATGAATAGTGCTAATTAAAAAGATGAATAGTAAAAGTAAGTTTTTCATGGCAATAGTCTTTATACTTACAAATACGCATTCATTTGCCAAAATGATGGTGTGATTATTTTCTTTTTGCTACAATTAAGAAGTATTAAAGATTTTGAGTTTGATTTTGAAGGATGATTTTGGGTTTATCATTCAATTTGGTTTGTTACTTAATAGATTTTATAACTTGTTTTAAATTGAATCTTCTATTTAATGTAACAAAAAAAATCCCGCCTAATTTCTTAAGCGGGAATTGATATTGATTTTAATATTACGTGAATTTAGCTTTTAAAAGTTTTTCTTTGGTAGTGCTGTTTTTTCTTTTTCTTTTCTTCAATCAGAATTTTGATTTCAGCTATAGATTTTTGTAGTTCTAATTGCTTTTTTTGAGCTTCTAGTAAGTTGTTTTGTAATTCCAACTTTAATTTTTGTAGTTCAAGATTATTTGATAAATCAGTTTTTTGAATTTCTAATTTTACTTTTTCAATTTCTTGTTGTTTTGTTAGTTCAAGCTTTTGATTTTCTAAGATGGATTTTTCATAGCCCAGCTTTGCTTTTTCTAAATCATCTAACCTTTTTGTATTGTCTATCTTGAATTGAACTAATTCTGCTGGAATTGAAACAACCGCTTTTGCAATCTTAATTGGTATAGAAATAAAACCTTCTACTGAAGATGGTTTAATGATTTCGTTTGAGAGAATAAATCCATCTTGAAATTCAAGTTTATTTGTTCTTTTTACAAAGGCTGTTCTTTTAATTGGGATAACGATAAGTTTTGTTTTATCGGCGATTGCAATAATTGTTGTTGGTGTATTGTTTGAATCTTCAATATCAATGGAGGATTTAATTTTTAGAGAAATATTTTTAAGTGGTCTAGTTAGTATTCCATCAACTTTAGTATTTGAAGAGCTACTATTGTCAACTAGTGTTGAAAGTGTAGGATATTGAATTAATGAAGGAACATCAATTGTGCTTAAACTAAACTTTGCATCAACTACCTTAGGTTGTTCAATTTTGCCTAATTCATTCAATATAATTAGTTTGCAATTCACCTCTTTTATTGAATCAGTGATTGTTGAGGCTTTGATAATAAATTCAGAAGTAAACTCTTTTATTTTTACAATTTCTAAAATTCCATTAAATGATTGTTTTTCATTATTGGAAGTTCCAAAAATAATTTGAGGGGCTTCAGCAAGTTTTGAAATAATTTCTGATGTTCTATCCTCGGTAATTGTAGTAATTGATTCAAGGAGGCCTTTTGAGTTAGCTCTGTATTTTATTTCATCCGACATAAGTGAATTTGGCCTGTAATTTAATGAAAGTAAGTTTTCTGTTTCGGCAATTGTTTCTGTCGAAATTGTAAAACTTTGTTCTATTAAATTACTTTCGCTTAAAGAGTTGTCTGGTTTGTAAACAACTGCTACTTTAGATTTAACCTTTATTTTGATTAGACTCTCGGGCAAATAATAAATAATTGTTGCTTCTTTTTTTGGTTTATTAGAGAAATCTGTCTTGACTGTTGTGCAATTTGAAAAAAATCCACTAATAAGAATTATTATTAATAATTTAAAATCTAATTTGACTTGGTTGATTTTGTGTTGATTTTTCATTTGTTGTTTATTATGTTTAGAACTATTTTATTTTAAGTGCTTTAAAAGCATCATCCCAATTAGGTTATCAAAGATGATGGTTTATTTTACCTCATAAAATACCTCTTTGAATGTATTTTAGATAGATTTTGAATTTCTTTTTTTATTGATTGTTTTCACTAGCGTTGCGTCTTTACAGGTTGAATTTCAGTTGATTAGTTTTTGTTCATTGATTTCTTGATTTCCATTGTTTAAAAATACTTCACCAAGGGGCTCCTTTTCGAATGGAGAGACACTTATGTATTGTAGAATTTCATATAGAGAATGTTGTTCAATTTTTTGTTTTTTCTTTGCTTTCGCTACTAACAGATAAACTGATATTGCAACCCAAATTTGAATTCTTACGGCATTTTCATTTTGACCCCAAAAGGATTTTATTTTTAGGTGCTGCTTGATCCATTTAAAGAATAATTCGACATACCAACGATGCTTGTATAATTTGGTTACATTTATTGCCTTGAGGTGGAAGTTATTGGTCAGGAAAACAAATGTTATATTGAACTCAGCATCGTGATATTTAATTCGCCTTAATCGCTCAGGATACTTTTTACTTGTTATGATACCTGTAAGTATAATATCTTGATCACAAATGATGCCAGCTTCTTTATCTGGCACTCTAGAAGAGATACGTTTAAATTTCATATTTTCTTTGGCTCTAACAACAAAAAAAGCCATCTCAGTTCTAATTCGGTATAACCTTTCAAAATCGACGTAGGCCTTGTCCATAATATAATAGCCGCCTTTTTGAATCGAAATTAAATCCAAGATATTTACATCATGAACATCTGCATTTGAAATAAAAATAAAGTCGGGAATTGAGGTTTTTAAATCAAGTAAAGTATGAATTTTAACAGCAGCTTTTGTAGTTCTAAAGTTAGCCCACCAAAACACCTCAAGGCACAAATCAACAGTCGTTGAATCCAATGCGAAAATGTCACCTTTAAGATCAACTTCTAATTGATTGTCGCCTTCATAAAGTGTTTTAGCTTGTTGGATTAGTTTAATGCCAAAATCTTCAAATATGCGCCAATCTCGGCTTTCATTTGCTCTTGACAATGATGAGATATTTACCAACCTGCCAATTCCAAGGTGATACAATTTATCTGAGTTTAATTGAAGACAAAGCATTGTATCACTCATACTTTCTCGGTGAGTTAATTGACCAAATGCTATACAAAGAAATTGCCTCCAACAAGTGAAGTCTTTAACTTTATGATTGCCATTAAATTTACTAACACTCCTTCGAAAGGCAACGGGGGAGGCTAGCTCCATGATTTGAGAGAAAATCATTTTTCCTTTATTCATAATCAGTGATTTAGACAAAGGAAAGCAGAAACAAATTTCAAATCGTGGTCACCCACAAAATGGCTGTATCAATGGACTGTCAAGGGTTTCAGAGAACTCAAACTAAAAACAACGCAACGCTAGTGAAATAATATCATTCTTTTCAAACAGACAAAATCCAAAAAAAAGGAAACTATAAATTGATGAAATAAAGCAGCAATAACCCCAAAAATTCTAGTTGAAAGTATTCCTTTACTCAAACGAAAACCCAATTTCGTAAAATAAGAACAAGTTTTGTAAAACGGATAAAATAAAGAATTACTGGTTGATGAGCTTTGCGAGCATTATGAAAAAATCAAAACTCTTAGTATTCTTCTTTTTGATAAGCGCAGCCTTATTTGCACAGACAAATCCATCACCAATTCAAACCAAATTTTACCAACATGGTTATTCAAAGAAAAATGGAGAAAGCTTAGTTAAGGCTTTAATGTATGGAGCTAACACCTATGTTTTATTGAATATCACAGATAGTATGGATGTTGACTTTGGCCCTGGAACATCTTACTTCTCACCAGAATTTGCAGGAAATTCTGCAATGGTTCTTGTAGTTTATGATATCAATGGGAACTTTTTATGGGGTAAATTACTTGGACAAGGAACTTCTACTGAATTCGGAGCAAATTTTGTTCAAGCAGAGACAATGCAATTTATTGATAGAGGAATAGTCATAACGGGAACAGCTAACAACGCAATTCAGCTTGACCCAGCGCGCTCTCAGGCTGGAGCTTTTAATGTTTCAAACAAAACTTTTATTGCATCTTATACAATAAATGGAGATTTCAAGTGGGCTAAAGTTCAACAAATTGGCTTTGCTTATTACAAAACAGTTGCAATCGACAAAGACCAAGAATTTATATACATCTTGGGATATAGTTATGGCGTTTCTGATATAGATCTTGGCGCAGGTAATGTACCTGTAGGAACACCTACTAACCATTATACAACATTCGTCTTAACACTAAATACAAGTGGTGAATACGTAGGTCATTTTGAAATTAAACCAGATATAACTTCTAGTAATCCGGGAAGTAATTTACCTGAGGATATGATAATAACCGGAGGGGGCAAAGGTAGATTTGTATTAATTAGTGGTACTTATTCAGGAAGTATTATAGCTGGAACCGACCTTCGATTAAATGCTGGTGAAAATAAAAAAGGTGCATATATAATTAGACAAAATTCAACTGGAACATTATCTCTATTACAAAAACTATCTTCAACAGAAAACTTGAGCGTACCAGGTCTTTCCATTACAACTGTAGCAGGAGAAATTACTGGTTACCAAATAAGTGGAACATTTTCAAACGACTTGCAAATTAGGAACCAATCTATAATAGGATATGGCAGCAATAATAAGGACTTATTTGTAGCAAGGTTTAATTTGGATGATAGTTTAAGTTGGGTAAAAACAATTGCAGAACAAGGACAAACTGAAAGCCTTAAAATGCTTTCAGGAAGGTTTATACTACCTGGTTCAAGTTCTCCAAGTAATATGATTATTATTGGAGGCACAACAAGTAAAACTGGAGAATTAGGAGACGATTTAAACCCTGGTAATGAGGTCATAAGAATAAATTCACCAAGAGCTGCATTTATACTTTACTTTAATGAACTCGGAGAAATGATTCTTCACAATAAAATAGAAAATCTTCAAATGCCTGGCTCATTTCAATTCGGGAATATTGATGCAGACTACTTAGGAAACTTTTTGATTTCTGGAAACTTTCAATTTGGTTTAGACATAGAAGATTTCCCATATTTAAACGACAGTATCTATAGCAAAGACAATACCCTAGATTATTTTGTTAAAAGATTTCATTATTGCTCAGACAGCATTCAAATTGCTTCAAAAAACGGTACACTAGAAGTTATAGGTAATTCAGGAAATAGTGGAGCAGAATTTCTTTGGATTAATTTAACTAATGGTAATATTGTAAAAAAATCACAAGAAGCGTTTTATTCACCAACTGAAGCAGGAAAATACCTTGCAATAAGAATTAAAGATGCATGTAGAGCTTTGAGTAATACTTTTGAGTTTACAAGCACATCATTAAATGAATCAACTAAACAATCAAATTCAATTATTTGCTTTCCAAATCCTGTTAGTGATAAATTGAATTTGAAATCTGACCACAATTTAAATTCAAGTAAAATAAACTTATATAATATATCAGGAATGTATATCAAAACAATTGATTTAGAATGGATTAATGAAAATGCTAGTTTTCAAACTTCCGACCTGATTCCTGGAATGTATATCATTGAGGTCAACTCTAAACAATCAAAAAACACTTTATACTTCATAAAGAATTAAAAAAGTAGGGAAGAAGAAAAAATAAGGTAACAATTAAAATTTAAACTCTTCAAAGCTTTTAGAAACAAATCATAATAGACCAAGTTCCTAAGAAACAAAAAATCATTACAAAAATAAATCAACCCACTAAATAAGAAGTACCCATCTTGAACCTAAGATTGGTACTTCTTAAAATTATTCATATTTTAGAGTTTTATACTCACTTAGTAATTTAAACTTGAAACCAAATTCATTCAAATTATTTGTTAGACTTGGCACTATATTTATATTAAACTTTATCGTTTTCAAAAATAGTACATCCCAAACATTGGTTCACACAAACCTAGAAGTAGCTTCCGGTTTGCCAAGTCCAAGCATCTACGATATTTCACAAGATGAACATGGATTTATGTGGATAGCAAATGGAAAAGGTCTATGCAGATTTGATGGCTTGAGATTTTTACAAATGGAAGGGAAATTACTTCAAGGAAAAAGTTTGAGTAATATCAATTGGGTAAATAAACAACTAGTTTGTCAAGACTTTAGCGGCAACTTTTATTCAATCATTAAAAATGAACTATTGAAAATAGATAGAATCAATAATTATGGTTCTTATGTGAGTTCTTTTACTTGGAAAAACGGGTTGATTTTTACCAATAACAATTCACTAAAATATTTTGATTTAAATCAAAAGAAAATCCGAGTATTACATGAAGGCAAATCCCTTCGGTCTGCATTTACCATTGAGAAAGACAGTTTCTATTTCCTATCTAAAAATGAAATATGGAAATTATATCCTGACTCAAAGACATCAGTTGTAAAAAATTTTCAAATCAATAAAGACATTTATTTTCTTTTAAAAATAAAAAACCGTTTTTATGGTTTAACAAGGTCAGTTTATCCCTATTTATATGAATTGGATTCAACAAGCAAAAGCATTGATATTTTAAACGATGGAGTAATTATTCAAAATGTTCAATTAATCAATAATGAAATTTGGATAAGCACTACAACAGGGGCATTTTGCTTCGACTTAAACTTCAAGGCATTATATACTGGAAGAAAATTCTTTGGAGAGTACAGTATCAGTAAAGTAATGATTGATAAAGATGGCCATCATTGGTTTGCAACTACAGATGGAGGCATCAAAATAGTTCATCAAATGAACAATATGGTTTGGAAACCAGAATCTGGTTCCATCAGCTGTATCAGTAAAACTGAATTTGCAAATGAAATTCTAGTAGGAACAACAACAAATTCTGTCTACAGGTATTCTATAAATAATAACTATGCTCGATTAATTTATAAGGGCAAATCAAAATCAGAATTGGTGAATATTTATTATGACCCAGTTAAAAAAGTAATTTTAGGAAGTGGTGGTGAAATAACTAAGATTTCTGAAAATGAGAATCCTGAGCCAATCATAAAATTAGCAGGTAAACAAATTATTAAAATAAACCAGAATGCATATATTTTGGTTCATGCAAGTGGTATAGAATTAAGAAATTTATTGGGGAAAGATTTAAACATCCCTGAATTTCTGCGTTCATATCCAAATCAAGAAAAAAGTAAAATTGCACTCATTCATGGGGAAAGAGGAAGAGCGATAGCATACGACAGTTCATCTGAAGTGATATATACTTCGAGCGCAAGTGGTACTTATCAATTTAACAAAAGCGGAAGAAAAAAATTATTGTATAAGAACAAACCTGTTTATGCAAGTAGTTTTTGCTGGTTAAATAACATACTTTATATTGGCACTTTTCATCAAGGAGTTTTATTCATTAAAAATGGGAAATTAGAAGCCCTCCAATTAAAAAAAGGTTCCCTGCCTGAATCTGTTCAAACTATTCAAACTGATGGTGAAAAAATCTGGTTGATTTACAATCAAAAACTTTATTCGTTTCACCCCAAAACACAATTAACAGATGTATTTGATGCAGCAGATGGCTTACCTAAAGGTGAATGGAAAGACTTGTTGTGTATAGATAACAAACTTATTCTTGCAGGTTCAGAAGGACTTATTGCCTTCGAACCCAAAGCAGAAAAATCCAAAGAATCATCCGGTTTGGTTTTAGACCAATTTCAGGTGAATAATAAAATCATTCCATTTGCCAATAATTTGCAGTTAAAACCGAATGAAAACAATTTATTTTTCGACTTTTCATTGATTAACTTTACAAATAACAACGACTGGTTACTACAATTCAGAATGAATGAAGGGCCATGGAAAAAATTAAAAAGTGGAATCAGAAGCCTTCAACTAATCTCACTAAATGATGGGGATTACCACTTGGAAGTAGCCATTGCCAATCCAATAAATTCTGAAATTATCCAATTAATGAAATTAGACTTTAAGATTCAAACGATTTGGTACAAAACATGGATATTCTTTGTTGTTGTTGGAGCCTTTTTAATACTTGGTATATCAGCATACTACAGAAATAACATAAAAGTAAGTACCAAACAAAACAAACTCATTCAAGAGAAAATTCAGTTAGAAAAGGAACTGCAACAAAGTTTATTGAGTTCAATAAAAAGCCAAATGAACCCTCATTTTCTTTTTAATTCACTAAATACAATTCAAAGTTATATCTATATGAATGAAAAGGAAAATGCCTCTAATTATCTCGGTAAATTCAGCGATTTAACCCGCCTAATTCTTGAAATGAGCAGTAGAGAATTTGTTTGTTTAAGTGAGGAAGTAAAAGCACTTCAATTATACCTTGAACTAGAATCTTTGAGATTTGAAAGAAACTTTTTATACCAAATCGAAATCAATGAAAATATTCATATTGATAGAATTTATTTACCCGGAATGTTAATTCAACCTTATGTAGAGAATGCCATTAAGCATGGCCTCATGCATAAAAAAGGTGAGTGGTTTTTGAAATTAAAGTTTAGCCAGAACAATTCACTTTTAAGAGTAGAAATTGAAGACAATGGCATAGGAAGAAAAGCAAGCGGAGAACTAAATCAAAAGAGAAAAACAGCTCATTTGGGATTTAGTTCTGATGCCAATGAAAAAAGAATTCATATCTTGAATAAAATGGCTGGTAATAAAATCAAACTTGATATTATAGACAAAACAGACGCTTTTGGAAATCCTACTGGAACTCTGGTAATTTTTGAAATCCCATTCAAAACATAAAAATAAAATCATGATTACGTGCATATTAATAGATGATGAACCCAATGCGAGAAAACTACTTCAGGCCATCATCAGAGATTATTGTCCAGAACTCGAATTACTTGCAAGTTGTAGTGATTTACCAGAAGGAATAAAGGCTATCAGAAAACACAATCCCAATCTTGTTTTTTTAGACATTGAAATGCCTGGCCACAGTGGACTGGAACTCCTCGATTTCTTCAATGAAAATGAAATTTCATTCAATATAGTTTTTACAACAGCCTATAGCGAATATGCATTGCAAGCATTTAGATTTTCTGCAATTGATTATTTACTAAAACCCATACAACATCAACAACTCATTGACACAGTAAATCGTTTTATAAAACTTGAAAAGCGAAACTCAGGAAAACAATTAGAGATTTTGAGAGATAACCTAGAACCTAGGACAGATTGGCTCGATAAAAAAATAGCGGTTCCAAGCGCTCAAACTATTCACTTTTTTAAACCTAACGACATCATAATGATTAAAGGTGATGCGGCCTATTCTGAATTTTATTTGGCAGATGGAAGAAAATTAACTGCCAGTAGAAACCTTCGACATTTTGAAGAATTGTTAAAAACTATATTGGTATTCTTTAGATCGCATAAAAGTTTTATCATCAACAGAAATAAAGTAAAAGAGTATGTTAAAAGTGATGGAGGCTATTTGTTAATGGAACTAGATTTGATTGCCAATATCAGCAATGATAAAGTATCAACATTTCTTGAAGGAATGTAATTTGATTTGAATGAATTTTCTACTTTTATTTAGTGATATTCTTTGGAAATCTGTTCTAAAAGCTAAAATTTAAAACTGATTATAAATAAATCAAATAAAACCTATTTAAAATTATAGAATTGTTTTATATTGATATTAATTTTGAAGCTAATTCTGTCATCAATGAAACCAGAAAACGCTAAAGAACTGATTCAAATTTCTATCAAACCTTTTTGGTCGCAAATGGATGTTTTGGGACATATTAATAACTCGGTTTATTTTACCTATTGTGAACAAGCGAGAATAGCCTGGTTAGAGCACATTGGCTTCGGACAAAGCTTTAATGGTAAATCAGAAACCGGTCCGGTAATCATTAATGCATTTTGCACTTTTCATAAAGCAGTAATTTATCCTTGTGATTTAACCGTTACAGTGTTTGGTGGCGAATTAGGAAGAAGTAGCTTCATGACCTATTATGAAATCATGGATGAAAACAACTTATATACTAGTGGAAGCTCAAAACTAGTTTGGGTGAATTATGCTTTAGAAAAATCGGTTGAAGTGCCTGAAGAAATAAGAAAGATATTGGCTTAAGTAAAATTCCAACATCACCTACAATGAATAAAATATTCAAGGTTTTAAGAATATTGATAATTCTGATTCTTATTCTTATCATGTTAATTTTGATTGGTGATTTCTTTTGGGGAATACCTGCTGATATTTCAGACCGCTCTGCCATGGAAGGATGGGTTGATGATATTATTAGAATATCAAATGAAACAAAAATATCCCGGGTAAAAACAGGACTATTGTTTATTGTTATGCTGATTGTATTTGTGTTTGTAATCAAAAGGAAAAAATAAATGAAACCTGCTTATACAAAAATTTCGATTGTTTTGGTTTTGATAGCAGGTTTGATTACTGCAGTTGCAATTTATTTCTATTATGACAATAAAAAATTTAAAATCGAAGCCGATTGTGGAATGGAGAATGGGCCTATTTATGGAAGAATAATAAGTTTAGATATCAAAAATATAGACGTTGAACAAGCATTTGAAGTTGAAGGAAGAAAAATTTTTATTAGTAATACCACAAAAACTGAAGTAATTGAAGACACATTAGCTCCGATTTTGTTTAAAATTGATTCGAATTATCAAGTCTTATGGGCTGTAGAATTAAAATCAGATAATGAAATTGATTTTTTTGCAATGGAAGACATTAAACTTTTGGGACATGAGATTCACTTTTTTAATAGCACACACTTAGAACCTGGTATAATTTATTTAGATGAGAATTATGATTTCAAATACATGTGTTTGAGTATGTTTTAAGAGCACCTTTTATATCAAACAAGTTTTAAATACTAATTGAAAGTGATGAAAAAAATAATTCAACATTATATAATTTCCGTTTGCATTATTTGCTTTTCTTCAGTGAATATTTTTGCAAATGGAAATGAAACTTTTGATTCAATTAATATAGATTCTACAAACCAAGAAATAAAAAAAGATTCTTCAAAAATTATCTATTCACGGTTTATACCAATTGTTGGTGGCATTTCAAGTTTGTATGTAGGTTCAATGGCTTACCTACAATTTATTTGGTACAAAGATCAACCTCGGGTTCCGTTTCAATATTATAACGATTTAGCTGGGTATAATCAGATTGACAAGTTTGGACATGTTTATGGTGCATACCTTGAAAGTTATATCGGATTTCATTCTTTATTATGGGCAGGTGTTTCAAGAAAAAAAGCAGCTATTTATGGAGGAAGCTTGGGCTTCATGCTACAATTACCTATCGAAATCTGGGATGGAATGTATGAAGGCTGGGGCTTTTCATGGAGTGATGTAGGTGCCAATGCATTAGGCTCTGCAATAGTTATCGGACAAGAACTTGCATTTCAAGAACAAATTGTGAAATATAAATTTAGCTTTTCACCATCCACTTATGCACCAAAAGCAAATGGTTATTTAGGAAATGGCTTTGATGAATTGTTCTACGATTACAATGGACATACCTATTGGTTAAGTTTAGGTTTGAATAAAATCATACCTAAAAAACAAATTCCAGATTGGATAAACATTGCCTTTGGATACAGCGCTGGTGGCATGTATGGTGAATTCAAAAACATAAAAAGTTATGATGGAAAAAGTATTCCTGAAACAGAAAGATACCGTCAATACTTATTATCATTAGACATTGATTTCGCTAAAATCCCAACAAAAAATAAGTTCTTAAAGACTGTTTTCAATAGCATGTTTATGGTGAAGATTCCTTTTCCTGCTTTGGAAATAAACAGTAAATCTGAAATAAAACTTCATGGACTTTATTATTAAACAAGAAATAAAAAACGAATCAAATAACTAGCCAGTTTAATGATTCGAATAATTGATTTTAGTTGAATTAGATATTTTTCTATATTCCGCAAGTTTTCAAATCAACAACCTATAAAACAATCTTATCATGCCCATAAAAAACGTCTTCTATATTATTCTATTCGCATTATTTTTTAGCTCATGTTCAAGCACCAAACTTGTTCAAAAATCAAATCCAAACAATGAAGTTATTGAAAAATATTCAGTTCTTAAAAACGATAATTCTGTTAAATCTGGGAAATATGAACAGTATTATAAAGGCAAAATTATTACTGAAGGATTTTATGTAAACAACCAAAAACATGGTAATTGGAAATACCATGATTATAGTGGAATTTTATTTATAACTGGAGACTTTAAGGAAGGGAAAAAAAATGGAATCTTTAGCACATTCATTAATGGTAAGCTTGTTAGCAAATGTGAATTTATAAACGATAATCTGCAAAACATAAACAGTTTTAGAGACGATTCAAAAACTGCATTTACTTTAAAAAGGAATTCAAATGAAGCTTATGATATGGAAATATATAACAGAAATGGAATTCTAAATGAAAAGTATCAAATAAGATATGGAAAGGTTGATGGAATGTATAACTTATATTTCTTTAATGGAAAACTACATAGAGAAATATTATATGATATGGGTGTTTACAAGCAAATTGTTCAGACACTTGATATAAATGGTAATAAAATAGATGGTGGTAATTTGATAAATAAAACCGGTTCTGTAGTTACTTACCATTTACAGAAAAATAATGAAAATGAAGAAATGAATTTTGAAGCCAAAATGGAATTTTCAAATGGCTTAATTAACAAAGATTTCAAAACTTTCTTTAGAAATGGAAAAATTAAAACAGAAGGTCAATTTATTAATGGTGTTAGAATAGGAATTTGGAAATATCACAAGGAAAATTCAGACTCAATTGAAATAAAAGATTTTGATAAAACTCCTGAACCTAAAGATGATTTAAAAAATGACTCTAATGATATAAAAAGCTATTTTAATAATCAAGAATTCACAAGAAAGCCACAGTTCCAGGGTGGCGACGAGGAACGATTTAATTTTAGTCGTTCAAATTTAGTATATCCAAATTCTGCTAAATTTTATGGGAAAGAAGGAAAAGTATACATTACCATAGAACTAGATGAATTAGGAGAAATGGTTTCACTGACCCCAGTCTACTATTCTGATGAAACTTTATTACATGCAGCAAAAAATTTAATAAAATCATTTCCAAGGTGGAATCCCGATATAAATGGAGGTGTTCCTATTAAATCAAGAGTAACACTTCCTATCAATTTCAGCTTAAAATAGTGTTTTTAAATAGGAATTGCTGGTCTTGAAACAACTATAAAACACGATATTGTAAAATAAATATGAACTAAAAAATTGTTGATTCAACATTTCTTTTGGCGGTGGCGGCATTTAAATTCAAGCGGTTCATCCGCTTGAGGGCTCTCGCTCTCTTTAGTAAAATCTATTAACCAATATGCAAAAATAGAAATTACATTCAAATAGTTTAATCTTCAAATTTCACCAAAAGTGACTTTTTGAGGGACGACTAACTACCAAATATTTATGAGTAAAAAATAGAACTACTTACAAATTCATAGTTATTCTAACCAATTATAGAAAGTCAGTCCAATTCATATTCCCAATTATAATTACTACAAAAAGAAAACACGACAATTCTATGAACTGCCGTGTTTTCTTTTTCACAATATTTTTATAGTTTTAATCAAAAACTAAGGACGTGAAATAGAAATAAACATACTTCCATTGTTATCTATCAATGTAAAATCATTTCCATCAACAAAGCCATCACCATTCGTATCTGTATACAAATAGCCACTCGCAAAATTGCTGTTGTCATTATCTACATCTGTAAAATCATTTCTATCAATAAGTCCATCTTGATTGATATCTCCAGAATAAATTCCAAATACGCCTGAACCTAAATTTACTAGATTAGAACCATAAGCTTTTAAAGCATTATTAGAAAAATTATAACTTGTGGTTGAAGTAATTAAAACTGTATCAGCAGTCCAAGTTTCTAAAGAATTTCTATTTTTAATTGCTATATAATAGGCATTACCAGTATATATGGCTGGTAAATTAAAAATTGCTAAACCAGATGTATTAACTGTACTTGTTACAGCAAATACACTGTCAAAATTATATTTATCATGTAAAACAATTGTGAGTGTATCTGCAATTGTATTTGGAGTAAGTCCATCTGCATTAAATGGAGCTGCAGTCATGTTTGATGAGCCTAAATACAATCCTTCAAAAAACGCAGTTATATTCAATGTAGAACCAGAACTTCCTGTTCTTGTTACTGTTATTGTGTATGTTTTAGATGAAGAATCTTGTGCGGTTACTAAAACATTGATTGTATTGCTGCCAACATTTAAAGCCAAAGCACTTGATGCTGAACCATTGCTAACGCTTGCATAAGTTCCACCATTTACTCTAACTTGTACGCTTGCAGTTGTATCTGCAAGGGTTGGTGTAACAGTTAAACTTGTTATAGCATTACTAACACTTGCAGTATAACTTGTGGTGGCTGAAGCAAATGCTGGACTTAATGTTCCTGAACTTAATGTCAATGCTGATAAATCTGCATTGCTGCTTCCTGCTCTTGTTACTGTTATTGTATATATTTTTATTGATGTACCATTTTGCGCTGTTACTTTTATTTCTATGGAATTACTTCCTATATTTAATGCTAAAGCAGCTGAAGAACTACCGCTATTTACACTTGTGTATACACCGCCATTTATTCTTAGTTGGGCGCTTGCATTGTTATTAGCAACTGTGGGTGTTAAAGTAATACTTGTTGTGCCATTGCTAACACTTGTTGTATATGAAACTATTGATGAAGAAAAACTTGGATTAATTGTACCCAAACTTATGGTTAAAGCAGATAGGTTAGAATCGGCAGATAACGCGCCAAAATATACCCATGCCGCTCCATGTTCACTATTATCACCGGGACCACCTATAATAGCCGTATTGCCATCGGCACTTAGCGATGCGGACAAACCTTGTTGAGCAGCACCAATATTACCCGTTCCTACTAATTTAGTGCCTTGTTGGTTCCATGTATTTCCACTGCGCCTATATACCCATGCTGCTCCCTGACTACCATTATCACCATGTCCACCCACCAAGGCCGTGTTGCCATCGGCACTGAGTGATACTGATACACCAATTCCAGCAGAACCAATATTACCAGTTCCCACAAGTTTACTGCCTTGTTGGGTCCATGTATTGCCATTACGTGTATATACCCACGCTGCGCCTTGAGATATATTATCTTCAAGTCCACCTACAATAGCCGTATTGCCATCAGCACTGAGTGATACGGACGTACCTTGAGAAGATTGACCAATATTACCCGTGGCTACTAATTTACTACCTTGTTGTGTCCATGTGTTGCCATTACGTGTATATACCCATGCTGCACCTTCACCGTTATTATCCGCAGGTCCACCAACAATGGCAGTATTGCCATCTGCACTGAGCGATACCGACCTTCCTTGAAGGGCCCTAAAAACAACACCTGTACCTACTAATTTATTACCTTGTTGGGTCCATGTATTTCCACTTCGTGTATAAATCCATGCCGCGCCTTGAAGGAGGTTATCTCCCTCTCCACCCACAATGGCAGTATTGCCATCGCCTGAAATGCATACAGACACACCCTGAGCTGCTGCGCCTATATTGCCTGTTCCAACTAGTTTGTTGCCTTGCTGGCTCCAAACTCCTCCGCTGCGGGTATAAATCCAAACTGCGCCTTGGTAATTATTATCTCCTCTTCCACCTACTATGGCGGTATTCCCATCTGCACTGATCGATACTGACCTACCTTGTTCTGCACTACCAACACTACCTGTTCCAACCAATTTGCTACCTTGTTGGCTCCAAATTCCCTCACTTCGGTTATAAATCCAAACTGCACCTTGATAGTTACTATCAAAAACTCCACCAACTATAGCGGTATTGCCATTGGCCGATACACTTACTGAAAAACCTTGAGATGCAGTTCCTGCATTACCTGTGCCTACCAATTTACTGCCTTGCTGGGCTGATGGAAGTCCACTGGCCGTAATAGTAAAATTACTGCTGCTAATAGCACTACCACCATGTGTAGTTATAAAAATTTTTCCTGTATTAGCTCCTGGCATTACCATGGCTACTAGCGTATCAATTTTAGCTGAAATTTTAATAGCTGAAACACCACCAATTCTTAGAGTATCAATGGCACTTAAGTTATTACCAACAATGGTTACTAAAGTTCCTATTGAACCGCTTGTAGGAGTGAAGGATGTAATAGTGGGTGTTGCAAGTCTTGTAACGGTTATTGTATATGTTTTTATAGTTGTTCCATCTTGTGCTGTTACCTTTACATCAATAGAATTACTTCCCACATTTAATGATAGCGCTGATGAAGCAGAACCACTTGTAAGGGCTGTATAAGTCCCATTGTTTATTCTTACTTGTATGCTAGCATTTGCATCTGATCTTGTTGGGGTAACTGTTATACTAGATGTGGAATTAGATACACTTGAAGAATAACTAATAGATGCTGGAGCAAAGCTTGGGTTTAATGCTCCTGAACTAATGGTTAACGCTAATAAATTAGCGTTGTTTGAGGCTTGTTGAATTATCGAGAATGTATTACTATTAAAATTAGAAACAGCTAAATCAGGTTTACCGTCACCATCTATATCTCCAATATTAGCAGAATAAGGATTAGTGCCTGTTGGAAAATCATTTTTAGTGACAAAACTAATTGAACCTAAAGTTGAGGTATTTTTATAAACTGAAATAGAATTACTGTTAGTATTTCCTATAGCTATATCAGGTTTCCCATCTCCGTCTATATCTCCGATATTTATTGAATAGGGGTCTGTTCCTGTTACTAAATCAATTTTCGGTGCGAAGTTGACATTATTTGAATTGGAAGTATTAAGAAAAATGGAAATAGAATCACTTCCAATATTACCAACAACTATATCTGGTTTTCCGTCACCATCTAAATCACCTATACTTATTGGATATGGTTGAGGTCCAGTTGAAAAATCAACTTTTGACCCAAAATTAATATTGCCTAAAGTTGAATTATTTAAAAATATTGACATGGAGTTATTGTTCGAATTTGTTACTGCTAAATCAGGTTTTCCATTTCCATCTATGTCACCTAATACTAAAGAAAATGGCTGAGCGCCAGTTGCAAAGTCTAATTTCGATGCGAAACCAATTGAACCAACATTTGAAATATTTCTAAATATTGAAACTGAATTGCTATCCCAATTAGCGATTGCTAACTCAGGTTTTCCATCACCATCAATATCACCTACTACAACAGAATATGGTGATGCTCCTGTAGTAAAATCTACTTTCGATGCAAAACTTATGTTTCCTATTGAAGAAGTATTTCTTAATACAGATATTGAATTACTATTCGCATTTGTAAAATTTATATCAGGTTTCCCGTCACCATCTATATCATCAACACTTATTGAATAAGGCCATAATCCTGCATTAAATTCAATTTTGGATGCAAAACTAATAAATCCTGTTGTTGAGGTATTCTTAAATACAGAAATAGTTTGGGTATTGGTTCCTCCATTAAGCAATGATATATCAGATTTCCCATCACCATCCAAGTCTTTAATTCTTAAATTATATGGATATGAGTTTCCTGTTGCTATATCTTGTTTTGAAATAAAATTTATAGTTCCATTAAAAGTTGTATTAAATGGTTTATTGCTATAAGCCATTAGACTAGTACCCAAATTAGTTACTGTAATATTCTGGTAGGTCGTTCCGTGCGGAACTGAAACTGTTAAACTGTTTGAAGAAGCTGATAATACATTAGCTTTTGTGGCACCAAAAAAAACAATATTTTGTAAAGGTGTAGAATTAAAGTTCGATCCTGTAATTATAACCTCACTTCCTATTGAACCACTTGTTGGGGAAAAAGATGAAATGGTTGGTGGTAATGCTAACCTTGTAACAGTTATTGTATAAATTTTAATAGAAGTACCATTTTGTGCAGTTACTTTTACATCTATGGTATTGCTTCCTACATTTAAAGCCAAAGCACTAGATGCACTGCCGCTAGCAACAGAGGCATAAGTACCTCCATTTATTCTAACTTGTACGCTTGCATTGCTATTAGCATTTGTGGGTGTAACTGTAACACTTGCTGTTGCATTGCTAACACTAGCTGTATAAGAAATTACTGATGAAGAAAAAGTTGGATTGATTGTACCCGAACTTATGGTTAAAGCAGATAGGTTAGAATCGACAGATAACGCGCCAAAATATACCCATGCCGCTCCTAGTTGGTTATTATCTTTATCTCCACCCACAATGGCAGTATTGCCATCTGCACTGAGTGATATGGACCAACCTTGTTCCCCAACACCAACACCACCCGTTCCTACTAATTTATTGCCATGTTGAGTCCATGTATTGCCAGTTCGGTTATATACCCATGCTGCTCCTTGACCACCATCATTCCATCCACCCACCATGGCCGTATTGCCATCTGCACTGAGCGATACGGAATAACCTTGTAAAGATTGACCAACACTACCCGTGCCTACTAATTTATTGCCTTGTTGGGTCCATGTATTGCCATTGCGTGTATACACCCATGCTGCTCCTTGAAAGTTATTATCAAAATGTCCACCCACAATAGCCGTATTGCCATCTGCACTCAGTGATACAGATACACCTTGTGCTACCCCACCACCAACAACAACACTACCCGTTCCTACTAATTTATTGCCTTGTTGGGTCCATGTATTGCCAATACGTGTATAAACCCATGCTGCTCCTTGATTATTGTTATCTCCAAATCCTCCTATAATAGCCGTATTGCCATCGTCACTGAGTGATACGGAAAAACCTTGATTAGCAGCACCTACATTACCAGTTCCCACAAGTTTACTACCTTGTTGGGCCCAGGTATTACCACTTCGTGTATAAACCCATGCTGCTCCTTGACCACTGTTATCATGATATCCGCCCACAATAGCCGTATTGCCATCGGCACTGAGTGATACGGAAAAACCTTGATTAGATTGACCAACACTACCCGTGCCTACTAATTTATTGCCTTGTTGGGTCCAAGTATTACCACTGCGTGTATATACCCATGCCGCTCCTTGCCCGCTGTTATCTCCAGGTCCACCAACAATGGCCGTATTACCATCAGCACTGAGTGATAATGAAGTACCTTGACCAGCAGCACCAACATTACCAGTTCCCACAAGTTTACTGCCTTGTTGGGCCCAGGTATTACCACTTCGTGTATAAACCCATGCTGCTCCTTGACCGTTATCATTATGTCCTCCCACAATAGCCGTATTACCATCGGCACTTAGTGATACTGACCTACCTTGTAGGGAACTACCAACACTACCCGTTCCTACCAATTTATTTCCTTGTTGGGTATTCGGTGCGATTGAAGCCACTATAGTAAAATTACTTCCACTAGTTACATTACCACCAGCATTGGCTAAATAAATATTTCCTGTTATTGCACCTGGCATTACCATGGCAACCAGCGTATCGGTTTTGGCTGAAATTTTAATAGCGGATACACTGCCAATTCTTAAGGTATCAATGGCATTTAAGTTGGTACCAACAATGGTAACTAATGATCCAACAGACCCGCTTGTTGGGCTAAAGGAGCTAATTGTTGGTAATTGTGCAAAGCCTGTTATCCTAAAGCCTATTAACAAGAAGCAAAACATGAATCTGGAGAAATGTGTTTGGTAGATTTGTTTCATAGTGATTAAATGAGAATTTGAAAACTTTGTGTATTTAATATTTGATTAAGCAGATGGTGATTTATTGGCTAGTTAATTGTTCTTTTTTAGTTTTAATTGTCATTCAATTCATCAAATTTAGAATTGAATTCACTTAATAACTTTTTTGTGTAAAAGAAAGAAAAAAATTCAACAACGAGTTATGTTTATTGTTAAGTTGTCCTTTTTGTTTATAAATATGACAGAAACTGAAAACTCAACATAATTCAATCAAACCACCCTAATATAAAATAAATATCAACTAAAAAATTGTTGATTCAACATTTATTCTAACTTTGTGAGAACTTAGCCAAGTATGCAAAGGATGTAACATTCTGAATACCAAACTAAACCCAGATTTATCCCTTAGTTTTCGCTCAAAAAACCTTGTTTAAAAATGAAAGAATCAAATATATATCAATCACTTTGGCAAAAATACAGACCTGTTATTCTTATTAAAATGAGAGAATCTGCTGCAGGTCCTTGTGAGTACCAATTATCAAAACACGAGTTTGAAGCTACAGGTGAAAAGAAAAAAGCCAGTTATGGTTTCAATCTTGAAATTGAAAGAGGACAAGCTAAAAATAATATCAAAGGAATTGCAATTGCTAGAGACTTACTCGAAGTATTAAAAAGCTCTGCTACTGCTTCAACTTTAATGCAAGAGAGAAAATATAAAATCAATCTAGGAAAAGATTATAAATTAAAAATTCAGTCTTTTGGTCCTGAAGCTCCAGCCGCAGCCGCTGAAGAGGCAACACCGGAAGCTCCAACAGAAGAATAAGATATTCAGCATATTGAAAAAGGATATTTCTTACATAAAGAGATATCCTTTTTTTTATTCGTTTTACTGAACTTATTAGGCTACTTGAGACCTTTTCCCAATAGTTCAAGCTTTTCTAAAAATTTCGTTCTTGTAGTTAGTTTGGAATTTCTAATTGGGCCCACATAAGTAACTTTAACAGGTTTCACTCCACAAAACTCTAAAGTAGATTTTTTTAGTTGATTTACACTTGGTCTTCCAAAAGCAAATCTATAATACCAAGATGGTTGGTCGAGCGTAGTGATAATGCGTGACGTTTTTCCTATCAATAGTTTATCCCACCATACTGAATTCTCTTTGTAACGAAATGTGAATCCTGGTAAAAAAAGTCTATCAATAAAACCTTTAGTTATAGCAGGTAATCCGCCCCACCAAACTGGATGAAACCAAACCATATGTTCTGCCCATTTAATTTTTTCCCAAGCATTCAATAAATCTGGTTCTAGTTCTGTTCTTTTTTGATAGCCAAATTGTAGATTAGGATTAAATTCTAAATCTTTAATCACAATTTCTTTGATATCTGCACCTGCTAATATTGCTCCTTTTTTATAAGCTTCAAACAAAGCAAAATTAAAGCTATCGGCATTAGGATGGCCGTTTATTAAAAGTATCTTTTTCATAAAAAATAAATAATGTAAATAAGTAAAAATGAATATTCGCATGTTTACTAGTTGCGAATATTAAAATGTATGAGTTAGTTTAATTTAATCTTTTAAAGCGAAATTAAAGACCCCGACAGGTGGTCTTATGTTTATAGTAAATTGTTTAATATGATTCCCCTTGTTTCCCAGCCACGCGGACCTTTGGTCCGCATGGCTGGGAAACAAGGGATTTTCTACAAATTTTGATTTCTATAATCATATCATCTCTTCAGGATTTTAAAAATTTACAGAACAAACAAGCTTTTAATTTTGATATATTCAATTGTAAAAAAAACGGATAATCATTTAAGTAAATACTGAATAATACATCTTACAAAAAACAGCAATTAGATGCTAAAAAATCAATGCAGAAATTGGAAATAAATCAAACATCCAACCACTTTTTAAATTCTGATGCTCTTTCACGGCTTACTAAAACTTCCTCTTCAACAGCTGGCAAAAGTGATATTTTAAGCTTTCCATTAAAATAAGAATGTATGTCTTTGATAGACTTTATAGATGCAATAAATTGTCGGTTTAATTGAAAAAAACTTTTAGGATTCAACAATTCATTTAACTCATCTAATGAATAATCAATTACATACTTATTCCCTGTGAACATTTGTAAATAGACCAATTTTTCACTTGCCTGAAACCATGCAATTTCATCAATTTGTACTGATATCAATCGAGTACCCGTTTTAATTAAAAAACGTTCTTTGTAATCTTGTTTTTTATCCTTTTTTAAAGCCTCAAGTAATAAGTCTATTTGTTGAGTTCCTGATTCTTTGTTTAAAAACAAAGTTTTATACTTTTCAAAAGCATTTTTTAATTCATTGCTATCAACTGGTTTTAATAAATAGTCAATACTATTAACTTTAAATGCTTTCATAGCAAACTCATCGTAAGCAGTGGTAAATATTACTGGAAAACTTACTTGTGTTTGTTTAAAGATTTCAAAACTTTGCCCATCTGCTAGTTCAATATCCATTAATGCAAGATTGATATCTTTATTGGCTTTTATAAAATTCACAGCTGACTCAATACTATCTGCGGCTCCAACGATTTCAATGTCCATTTGCAACTCGTTTACCAATTTGGTAATTCGGTTTAAAGCAGGAATCTCATCTTCAATTATTAGTAGTTTCAACATTAGTTTAATCAATTAAAGGAACACTTACTTCAAAATAGTTATTTGAACTCGATACAACAACTTCTTCTTTGCTCAGGTATTTATATCTGCTTATGATATTACTTAAACCTATTCCGTTACTTTCTGCATGTACCATTTTTGTTTGCAAATTGTTTTTCACATAAATCCGACTGTTCTTCACTCCTATTTCTATTGATAATGGCTTGTCTTTGCTGATTATATTATGCTTAATTGCATTCTCTAATAACAATTGCAGTGTTAATGTAGCAATTTGTTGCTGATAAAAAATCTCATCAATTACAATCATCACACGAAGGTTTTCACCGAATCTTATTTTATTTAGGTAAACATATGAATTAATAAAATTTAACTCTTCTTTTAAACTTACAGTTTCTTTATCTCTTTGTGTTAAAACATATCTATAAACACTCGATAATTTTTGAACAAATTGAGTAGCAGTTTTAGGATCATCTTCAATTATACTGCTTAAAGTATTCAAAGAATTAAACAAAAAATGTGGGTTAACTTGATTCTTTAAACTTTCAAATTCTGCAGTGATATTATCTCGCTTTAAGGCTTCTTTTTCAGTTAAACTTTTCTTCCAATGTTCAAAGAATTCAAATCCAAGAATAATTGCATTAATCATGATAGTTATAACAACAGAAATCACTAAAAAAACAATGCTGTCTTTACTATTTAATTCACAGGCTTTTTTAAACAAAAACACAAATATTACTTTATTGAAGAAAAAATTCACTAGCACTGGTAGCGTTATAGCAATAGAACCACAGATAATTAATTTTTTGAGTGGACTCTTTTCCCAACTAAAATAAGGTTCAACCAATGCTATTAAAACTATATTCAAGTTCCATAACAAAGAGATAAAAATAAAATCACCAAGTATCGCCATCAGAACAGATGATTTGACTTCCATCATGTTCGATTCTGTATTAGTAAACAATACAACAAATAAAACAGCCATCATTAAAATAATGGCATGTCTTATTAAAAGGGCTTTCGGTGCGAAAATTTCTTTCATTAAAAATATATTCTATAAAATGGAACTGGAAACAATCCAATTTGATATAAATTTTCAACCTTACCAGTTTGAGGATTGAATTGTTGTGTAAAGATATTCTGTCTATTGGTAATATTTTGAATATCTAAACCATATTCCTGAGTAACTCTTTTGCTATTGGTTTTGTAACCAATTCTGATATCAGCTCTAAAGAAATCTTTTAATCTGTTTTCATATGAACGGTCTTCAATCTGCACTTCATATCCATTGGCCAATGATGCAGCTTCATCAATTGGAACATATCTTCTACCACCTGCATAAGTAATTTTTCCAGAGGCTGAAAGAATATTGTTTTTACCTATTTTCCATTCTTTACCTGCCAATACATTTAATACGAAATTACCATTAAATGCTGTGTTTCTCCATTTGTTATCACTTGCTTTGTATTTGCTTTCATACAATGATAATGTTCCTAAATAATAATATCCTTTTGAAAAATACTTTTCAATAGTAAACTCCACTCCATAATTATAACCAGTTCCATTATTTACTAAACTATCGAAGTTAGGTGCTCCAAATTGTGCTCCATAATTTAATACTGAAATAGTAGAAGGATTTTGTGTTACTGGAACATTGTATAAATCTTGGTAATAGGCTTCAGTTTTGAATCTTACTTCATTTCCCAACATCATTTCATAACCCAAAACAATATGATGTGCTTTTGTCATTTCCAAGTTTTTGTTGGTTGATGTATAAACTCTATTGAATGTATCATTTAATGTTTTTTCAAAATAGGTAATCATTGGTTGTATTTGCGAATGATGACCATATCCTAAACTAATTACAGATGATTTTCCAAAATTATAACGTAAGCCTGCACGAGGATCAATACCAAATGTATTATTTAAGAAATAATGATTATAGTGTAAACCAGCATTAAATGTTAATTGTGTATTTATTCTATAATTCCAGTTGGCATAAGCTTGTCCTAAATAAGTAGTTTCTTCAAAATCAATTTGACTTCTATACCCATTTAATTCATTTACAAAAACACTATCGGAACTATTGCCATATTGTTGGCTAGCAATCACACCAATTTTAAAAGTATTTTTAGCATTAATTTTTGTATTGTAATAAGAATGAACTGCTAATTTTCCAAAAGATGAATTTGAGTTAAAAAGGTAGAATTTATCATTTGTTGGACTCAAAGTATCAACTTTTGTTCTATTGCTCTCACCCGAAGCGGTAATAACTGTTTTAACAAAAGAACGTTTGTTAATTTGCGCAATATTTGTGATACCCAAAACTCCCATTTTACTAGTAAAATCAATGTCTTGAGGTTGAGCTTCTTTTTTTCTATCCTCAGCAGTTTTATCAGAATCTAATAACTTGGTTGAACTTGTACCACCAATTCCCCAAACACTCCAATTACCTGTTTTGGTATTGGGCATGCTTACTTTAAATGTTGCATCTTGATAAAATGGAATGCCAGAATCACCAAATTTAAAACCCAAAGCATCGAAAAACGATAAGGTTGAATAACGATATGAAGCTAAATAACTTGATTGACCATTTTTAATTGGACCTTCAGCCAATAACTCCAAACCATTAAAGCCAATCTGACCAATAAACTCATGTTTTTCATTATTTCCATTTCTGATTTTTAAGTCGAAAACACCTGCATTCGCATTGCCATATTCTGCAGGAAATGCACCTGTTAAGAAATCTGAATTTGCCAAAGTATTATTATTCAAAATACTTACGGGACCGCCATTTGCACCTTGGTTTGAAAAGTGATTTGGATTGGGAATATCAGCACCTTCTAAACGCCATAATAAACCTAAAGGAGAATTTCCACGAATAACAATATCATTACGTTGGTCGTTTCCACCACCTGCAACACCTGCAAAATTGGCTGCCATACGCGATGGGTCTTGCAAAGCACCAGCATATCTAGTTGCTTGGTCGATAGTAAAGCTTCTACCTGAAACTAAAATCAATTCATTGTTAGGAGCAGCTTTATTTGATTTTGCTGTGATAATTAATTCTTTTGCAGAAACAACTTTTTCTGCTAATTCAATATTCAATACAACTTCCTTTGCCGAGTTGATGATGATATCGTTTATCATTCTGTCTTCATATCCGACGTAAGAAATCTTCATCGATTTTCTTCCAACAGGTACATTTAAAATGCGAAACTTACCTTGTTCATCGGTGGCCGAACCAAAGGTTTTTGTATCGTTGATAACAATAACTGTAGCACCAATTAATGGTTGTTTACTATCTTTATCAATAACAATACCTCTAACGGTTTGAGTTAATTCTGTTTTCTGAGCGAAAGCAGTTATGATAGAAAAACTAAGTAATAGAAATAGGGATAATCTTTTCATGATTCAATATTTAATGATACAAATTTGAATCAAGAAATGCTAAAGAATGATTGAAAACCGACAAAACGGAGGAAATAATGCCTGAAATGAAAAAAGTAAAAGTTGAAAACGAAAATCTAGTTGATAGCCACTACACTTTTAATATCGGGGATTGCGGCCTTTATTCCACTTTCAATACCCGCTTTCATAGTCATATGGCTCATGCTACAACTGCTGCAATTCCCAATTAACCTTAAACGTACTTCCATATCTTCGGTAAGTTCAACCAATTCCACATCACCACCATCGGCTTGTAAAAACGGACGCATACCATTCAATGCAATTTCAATTTTAGCTAATAAAGAATCATTCATATTATTGTTCAACTGGTTTAAGGTTTGCGTTTAAAACGGCAATCTGACGTGCTACTTTTTCTGATATTTGGAAAAATGCTTTTTGTACAGGACTATTACTATCCATAACAGCAGGAATTCCGTTATCGCCACCTTCACGAATATCCATATAAATAGGCACTTCACCTAAAAAAGGTACATCTAATTCATTCGACATGGTTTTTCCACCACCATTACCAAAAATATAATATTTGTTTTCAGGTAACTCGGCAGGTGTAAAATAGGCCATATTTTCTACAATGCCTAAAATCGGCACCTTTACAGGTGTCATAGTAAACATAGTAGCAGCCTTATATGCATCGGCTAAAGCAACAGCTTGAGGTGTTGTTACCATTACAATTCCAGTTAAAGGAACAACCTGCAACATGGTTAAGTGAATATCACCTGTTCCCGGAGGTAAATCTAAAATCAAATAATCCAATTCACCCCAATCGGTATCATTTACAAACTGACGTAATGCTGAAGAAACCATTGGGCCTCTCCAAACCACAGCCTGTTCAGGTTTAATTAAAAAACCAATTGAAAGAAGTTTAATTCCGAATTTTTCAACCGGAACCATTAGCGATTTGCCATCAACATCACGCATTGAAGGCTGGCTATTCATTTCACCAAACATCATTGGAATGGAAGGACCATGAATATCTGCATCCAACAAACCAACTTTTGCGCCTTTTAATGACAATGAGAGCGCTAAACTAGCAGAAACTGTAGATTTACCTACTCCACCTTTACCTGATGCAACTGCGATGATATTTTTAACATTAGGCAAAACCAATTTATCTAAACGGTTTGAAGTAACGTTCGCTGTCATTTCAATTTTAACCACAATATGGTTTCCTAATTCCTTTTGTATGGCGCGAATACAATCTTTTTCTATTTTCTCTTTTAAAGGACAAGCAGGAGTTGTTAAAACTACTTTGAAAGAAACTTCATCACCTGAAATTTCTATATCTTTAATCATATTCAGAGTCACCAAATCTTTGTGTAAATCAGGCTCCTGAACAGTTGAAAGTGCTTTTAATATTTCTTTTGAAGTAAAACTCATATTCTTTATTCTAATCTGCAATGGTAAAAATAGGTGGCAAATATCTACAAGGAATTGATTTGCACCTAATACTTCAAACAGAATTCAATCAATTTAGTTCTGATAATTCTAAACCATTTGATAATCAATATAAAAACAAATGGGGCAGCATCACTTCGACACTGCCCCATTTTTAAAATTATTGAACTGAAATTAGTCTTTCATCAATTTCACTGCAATTGACTCTTCACCAGAATTGAGTTTTAAGATATAAATTCCTTTTTCTAAAGTACTCAATTGATCAAGGTTGATTAAGTTATCGCCGTTTTTCAAATGAACATTCAAGTTCAATACAGTTCTTCCAGATAAATCAACAACATTCAAATCAGCTGTCATTTCAACCAATGAACTTACTTTTAAATTCAATTCATTGCTAAATGGATTTGGATATACTGAAGCAGACCATTGTAAATTATTGTCATCGAAATTCACCGCACGAACAGGAGAATATTCAAAACTACCATCTCTATCTACCATTTTGATTCTGTAGTATGCAATAGTTCCATCAATCTGATTTTTTGCATTTTCATCAGTAAATGTGTAGTTCAATTTAGTTTTTGAATTGTTAGCAGCTTTTACTTCACCAACTTTTACAAAATCTTTTCCAACTTCACCGCGCTCGATTTCAAACTTATCTGAATTGATTTCAGAAACAGTAGTCCAGATTAAATCAGCATTATCAGCAGAACGTAAAGCATCAAATTTTGCTAATTCAACAGGTAATGGAGCGTAATCAGTAGTTCCAGTAAAGTCAGAGAAATCAGCTATGTTAGTTGTTGTAAATGTATTTAAAACAGTATCAACGGTGGTTCCGAAAGTACCAAAGTGAACCCAAGTACCCGCAACACCCGTTTGTTTTTTAGCCATTTTCACATCTGATTTGTACAATACCTTACCCATAATAATTGGATCGTATTTAATTGTTAAATCATAAGTGTATTGTGAACCACCATTTGCAGTGATTCTCCAGAAAGCATCAAAATAATCTGAGTTTGGATTGCTACCTGTATTGGTTGGATCTGAAATTAAAGTTCCAGGATAGTATCTAGCAGTAATCGAAGTTGGTAAAGTACCCGCCTGGCCCCAAGTTAAAACTGCAATTGTATCACCATTTTCAATGATTCTTTGTGTTGAACCAGCAAAAATTGAATCGGTAATAAGCGCTGCAACTGGAGTTGAAGTAGGTAATACTTCATAAGCACCAATATCTGGAGTACCATTTACAACCAAGTTACTTCTAGTAGCACCACTTACATCATTTGAAATTTCAAACTGCTGAGAAGCTCTTCCATTTACATTCCAAACAGTAGTTGCACTTTCTAAAGGTTTAGCACTTGAAGCACTTTGGAAAGTTAAAGGACCGAAAATTGAGCGAGAATCAGATGAAATACCCGCTGAAATTGCTGAGCCTCTATAGGTAGTGTAGAAGTTTGCAGGCGTATGATTAACTCCATTCACAAAAGAGAAATTAAGACCTGAAGAATAATACAAGTTATTATTGATTTCAGATATACCAAACTGAGCAAAGTTATTAGCTAAATAAAATGCAAAACTAGTTTGTGAATAGAAAATATTATTCAAGAACCTAACATTATTTGTTTGAACAATTTGAGGTGTAGTTGTTGATGTAGTATTACCAACAAAGTAAACTGCATAAGTGGTTGTAGGAGCCTGACATCTAACTGTATTACTTAAGAAGTTAATTCTTGAAATATTAGCCAAGTAGATACCATATTGAGTATTGGTGCTCATCATGTTAATTACGTTGTTATGCACTCTTGCAGTTCCAAGTTCACCATAATAATTGTTTTGTGCAATGTATAATCCATAATAACCAGCAACACAATTAATGATATTGTTATAAACTTCAGTTTCATTTGACACAGAACTTAAGAATATTCCATAATAGCCATAAGAAGGATTTCCATCAATAAAGTTCTTTCTAATTTTGGTATTGTTTCTATTCAACAAATAAATACCAGCCCAATAAGGTTGGAAAACTGTATTTGAATCAATTACTAATCCAGAAGAAAACTGATTGATGATATTTTGTCCACCTAAATAAATTCCATAAGAACCAAAACGAATTTGGTTGTTTACGATATTTATATTGAAGGCATTATCACCACTTGGACCATAAATTACAGCTAAAGCATCTGCAGTACTCGTTGTATTTACACTTTCAAGAATACAATTTCTTACTTCAATATTATTGGTATTGATATTTAAAGAAGCCAATTTATTGATAGAGATAACACGACCAGAAGTTGTGTTAGTATTTCTCATGGTAAGATTTCTGAAATTCACAAAAGAAGCACCAGTTAATTTAAATACATAGTTGTTAATAGCATTTGCATTTGCAAACTGAATAGAAACAGATGATGCAACACCAGTAGCCGATTGGAAGGTAATTGTATTTGTTGCACTAGTACCTGAAACAGCTAATAATTCATATTGACCTGTATAAGTTCCAGGGCTGATGTTAAAAACAACAGGACCTGAAACTCCACCACAAGCTAACTTATCTACTGCATCTTGAATATTAACAAAATTTGTAGCACCAGTTCCTGTAGGATTGATTGTATAAGTTCCAGATAAAGCTCCACAGAAAGAAGTATATGCAGTATCGTTTAAGGCTTGTAAATCGGCAGTAGCATTAGGACTAGAAGTATAGGCTTTTAAACTTGTTAAAGCACCAGTGAAATTAAACTGTTGTGAAGTATTTCCAGCTCCACTTGCAGTATCAAATAAAACTGTATCTGTTGCTCCTGGTAAAATAGTGCCAGTATACGCTCTAGTTCTAACTAAGGTATCAACTCTGTATGAAACATTTACAGAAGTTAAAGAGCTGATTCCGAAATTCTTTATTACAACTCTAACATTACTAAGTCCAGGAAGAGTAGGTTTATTTGGCACAAGGATAGCGACAACACCAGCATCATCAAGTGCTTTAGCAAACTCATTAACACCTGCATCAGGACCTAAAGTGCTTCTGATATTTCCATCAATATCATCAGGAACAGAAGTAAATGGAGCACCGATACTATCTAAAGCAGGATTGATACTTCTTAAGTTGGTTGTAGAGAAATAATTCGGATTTTCAACAATACTATTGGTATCAGGATTATTTGCCAAAATTAAATTCAAATTAGCTCTGAATGCAGGTAATGTATTAAAGATATTATTTACTAATCTCCATGGATAACTTGAAGTAGAATAGTAAACATTGTTATTTTGTTCAGCACTTAAAGTTCCTAATAAAGCTGTATTAGCACACCAGAAGGCCAAAGCACCAGAAGGAGAAGCAAAAACATTATTACGAATTCTTATATTACCATACAATGAGTTTGTATAAGAATAGTAAAAGGCTGTACTAACATAAGAAGCATCGCCAGTAGTATTATTTACTGAATTATGAAAATAATCAGTAAAAGCATTTCCTGGATCAAAAATAGCATAAGTTGTATTTGTACCTGCGCCTACTTGAACCATATTATTAGCAACTAAATTTCTATTTAGAGCTGTTCCTAAATTAGCCGAAAGGTAAATTCCATATCCGCCTAACTGTCCAAAAATCTGATTTTTAGTGACTTGAATTCCGCCATCACAATTAACAATAAAAACTGAGGCTGCGAAAGTATTTACAAAATTTCCTGTATTTGAAATTACATTTTTTGTAAACACAATTCTATTTTGGAAATACGCATAAAGAGGATAGTAATATTGATTTCTGAATACAGAATTTGATATTACATTATCGAAACCTCTAGTAGCAGTTGCTGAATACAAATCAGCACCATAATATCCTCCAACAAATGAACAGCTATCAACTTTAAAATAAGAAGCTGTATTTCCAGCAGTATTTAAATTGATGTTTGAACCTGAAGTAACTAAACAAGCAAAATTTGTTAAGAACGATGTTAATAATGGAACTCTAAAAGTTGTTCTAACAAAAGTATTACTATCTGCAATATTGGTTAATAAAACTGCATAAGCCGCAGATGAACCAGTGCTTTCAATAGTTATATTCCTGAAATTTAAAAATCTTGCACCATTCAATAATAATGTAGCTCTTGATATTGAACCGTCATGAGTAATTCTTGTAGTAGCAGAATCTAAACCAGAAATTGTAACATTATTAATTGAGTTACTTCCAGGAATAACGCCATTAAGTGTTACTTGTTCATTGTAAACTCCAGGGGAAACATTCACTTGAATCGGACCAGCTATTCCGCAAGTTTGTAGGGTACTCATTAAAGTAGCGAAATTGGTGAAATTACCATTTCCTGCTGCAATAGATGGGTTGATTGTAACTGTACCTGAAATTGGAGTGCATAAAGTAATATTAACTGTATCGTTAGCTGCGAAACTATCAACTTGCATATTTGGTAAAGAGCTCCAAGCTTTTAAATTATAAAACCCTGGATTTACAAAATTGAAAGAACCTAAACTAACTGAAGCAGTATCACCACCCGCAACAGAGCCTGTCCAATAAGCTAAGGTTTGAGCAGTTCCATTTACCGACCAATTGATTTCAGCAGAAGTTAAACTTGAAGTACCGAAATTCTTTAAGGTAACATCAACGTTTGAACTACCTAAACTAATTGGATTAACCGGAGAGGTAAACCTAGTTACACCGGCATCTACAGCTTGAACTGTGAATTCATAAGCTCCAGGGTCTGGTGTATTTGAACGCAAAGCACCTGTAACATCTCTTGGCACATCTGCATTTGTATTGAAACCTATATTATTCATAGAATCAGAACCTGGTTGGTAAAAATCAGTACCTAAATATGTTCTGAATTGAGGATTTGCATCAACACTGTTTTGGTCATAAGCTGCTGCATTCACTAATTTCCAGTCAGACAGATTCAATTGGTTTGTAGAATAATAACCAGTAAATGTATTAGTACCAGCATTACCTTTATACAATACATTGTTGTTACAAACATATCCTGCACCAGTAGTAGCAAAATACAATATATGTTTGTTTGCAGTTCCACCGCGATTCAGGAAGAAAATATTGTTTCTAATTGTTGTTGTAGTTGGTGTTCCTGAATTGTAATAAAGCTGAGTTACACCTGTTGCGGTAGAAGCTGGATGATCAACAATAAATGTATTATGAATCAATCTAAAGTTTTGAGCAGATAACTGATAAAAGCCATACAAAGTTCCATTGAATTTAATATCATACATTTGGTTATTTGAGAAAATAACTGGTCTTGCAGCAGGAATATTGGTTGCAATAGCATAGTATCCATAAAATGTACCTGTTGAAGTTTGTAATTGTTGGAAAGGCTGTTTAATTACGTTTGCATCAATTGTATCCTGAGCCATTGAGTTTATCATATAAAACCCATAGTGAGTTGTTGGACTTGCTTTTGTTGGTCTTGAAAGAATATTATTTCTATAAGTACCACCTGCACTATAAGCAATATAAAATCCATATACTGTATAGTCGCGGATAATATTATTTCTTACGATTGTTCTATTATTAGCTCCAGCATTTACAGTAGTTGGCATTACAACTATTCCATAATAAGGACCACCAGAAGCCCCGCCAGTAATTGTGTTGTTTTCAATGGTATTAAAACTTCCATTAATACCAGTTGTTGTTGGACTTGATAAACTTCCTGAAATACCAATTCCAACAGATAAAGAAGAACCTGTTACCGATGATATATCAATAAAACAATTTGAAATTTTATTATTGTCTGAACCACTAGTTAAAGTGAATCCCCCTCCAAAAGATGCATTCAATGACCTAACTCTTAAATTATCAAATGTCATAAAATCAGTTCCTATTAAATTTATGGTGCTAATAATAGAAGAACTGGAATTGAATTGAACAATTTGATTATTACCATTGATAGTAACTGTATTTGTAGCAGATGTTCCAATAACATTTGTAAAAACAACCTGTTCATTATAAGGACCAGAGCCCGCAACAACATCAGCAACAATTGGCCCGCCAATTCCTCCAAAACTTATGGTATTTGCAAATGAGGTGAATGAAACAAAGTTTGTAGCTGAAGCAGCTGCATTCTGATTAATTGTATAACTACCACCAGGAACTACCGCAAAAATATTATCTGCATAAGCAGTATCATTTGTATTTCTTGCATCAGGTCCTCCATTTGGATTTGATGTCCATGCAGCAATATTATATCCAGTTAGAGCAGCCAAAGTAAAAGAACCAATATTTACATTGGCACTTTGTGTACCTCCAGCAATTGAACCTGTCCAGCTAAATGGAGTTTGAGTAACACCGTTAACTGTCCAATTAATAGTTGCTGATGTGATAGTAGTTGTACCAGCGTTTCTTAATTTAACATTTACAGGAATAGTTCCTGGACTTAAAGGAGCTGCAGGAACAACAACTTCTGCTATACCCGCATCGGTGCTAGTTGGAGGAGTAAATTCTAAAATACCTGGATCTGGAGTTGTACTTCTTGCTTGTAAATTTATATCAACTGGAACTGAACTTAATACATTCGCTCCTTTGTTATTTATAAATCCATCTGCAGGTGTATAATCAAAAGTACTTTGGCTAACAAATAATGGGTCTGTATAAACAGAATTCGAATCAAAAACACCGGCATTTGCTGTTCTCCAAGATTGGAAAGTTGGATAGTTGATACCATTATACGAACCAACCATACTACCATTTCCTTGTTTGAAATAAACGTTGTTATTGATATTAAATAAAGTTCCTGGATTTGCTATAAAAACATTGTACATAGCGCTTGAACCACCTCTTTTTAGGTAAACTATATTGTTTCTAAAATCAATTCCTTGCCCTGAAGGTGTACCAGAGTGGTAAAATCCATAAGTTTGATAAGAAGCCGTTGTTGTAGAAGTTGCATGATCAACAACCACATTGTTATGATAAAATCTCCAGTTATTAGCTGATGATGAGAAAATACCATAAATACCGCCATTACCTCTTAAATCATACAAAACATTATTAGCTACCAAACATGGATTTGTTGTAGGTGTATTTGGTGTATAAATTGCAATTCCATAAACTGTCGAAAATGAAGTACCCGTAGCTCCAAATGGAGTAAATATTCTGTTATTTACAATGGTATCACTTCTACTTCCATTCCATACCGATATTGGATAAATAGTAGTTGTTGATGTTCTGGTTGGATTACTTATGCTATTTCCTCTTAATAAAGTACCATTGGTATTTGTTAGGTAAAAGCCTGAGTAAAAAAAGTTCTGAATGGTATTATTGATAAACTTATTTGCAGAAACTGTTGCTGCTGAAGTTTGTGGGCAAATAGTAATAGCATAATAAGGACCACCTGTTGTTGGATGTCCTAATATGGTATTGTTAAAAAATAAATTATTTGCACCATTTGCTCCTGAAGTAGTAACCGAAGTTGTACTATTAGTAAATGTAATACCAACTGCATTACCCGTAGAAACTGTCGATATGGTTGTTAAATCAATTGTACTATTGGTAAATGTATTGAAGTTTGAATTTGATCTCAATTGAATTCCCCAGCCATATTGATTATTAGTAGTTTTTAAATTCAAACTATCAATATTCACATAACTGGCACCGGTTAATCTCAATAAAAAATAGTTAGCAGCAGAACAGTTAAACTGAATAGTATGACCATGACCATAAATATAAACTCTGGTTGTGTCATTTACTCCTGGAATTGCGGGAATATCAACATACTCAATATGAGTTGTAATACTTCCTGTAAAATCAAACATAACATTTCCTGAAACCCCAAATGGTGCAGAATTCGATGGACCTCCATCTGATCTTGCTCCCGCAGACGTTAAAAATGTGATTGCAGAATTTAAGTTCTTAAAATTAGTAGAACTAGCGACCTGCGTTGAATCGATGGTGTAGCTTCCGGACAGTTGAGCTGCTTTCAATTCGGAATTGAAAAATGCAAAACTAGTTAGACAGAAAAGCAAGAAACATTTAATCGTAAAATTTAATCTCATAGCTTACATTTAATTGTTTAAAAATAAAAAGAACAAAAACCAAATGAGAAATAAGGACTTATAACTTAGAAATGCAAATTAAAATTTGCAAAATGTATTCAAACTTGGCATTTTTAAGAAAAGGCAATTTTAGGAAATCGCTGTACCTTTAGTAAAGTCTATATAAAATGGTTTGTAAAAAAATCGGCTAAATCTTATATTATTTCACCAAAACCTTCCTCAAAACAGAACCATCAACCAATATAGCCTCCAAAATATAAACTCCTAAAGGAACTTTAGTTGTATCAACCCTTAATGAAGAATCAAAAATATCATTTTTAGTATATTGAATTCTTGCATTCATATCATAAATACGAATGCTTTTTAAAGTTAAATCAGTACCAGTTTCAATAGTCAAATCATAAACTATTGGATTAGGAAAAACCTTTAAATTTTCATTTAAAACTTCATTACTTTTAAGTTGAATTGAATTTTCATTTGATATGAAATTTTTACTTTTTGTTTTGATTCTTAAATTTTGAGTAGCAAACATTTTCATACCTGAAATCTTAACAAAACCTGGAACATTTCTTTTGTTTAAATTAAAACTCAAATTAATTCTTGAGCAATTGTTAGGAATAGATATTAATCTACTTTGCTCTGTCCAATCTGCTGTATTTGCAGCAAACATTAAAGTTATTGAAGCCTGACCACTTTCTGGAAATGATACAAGCAATCGAATAGAATCGCCTGTAAACCCTTTGGTAAACATAGAGATTGTATTATTTCCTTTTTCAACTCCACCTAAATTTGTGATAGTTGCCATAATACCACTTGAGTTTCTGCTATATGACTTGAAACCACTTATTACAACACCATCTGTAGTATCAAATATGGCAGATGGAGTTGTAAAACCATCTGGGATTCTGTTTCTATTTAAATCTATATTCAATGATGGTATAATGTTGACACCTGCATCAGGAATACTATCATATAAAATGCTTGTCCAATCTCTTTGAGGTAAAACAGAAATATTGTTTTGAATACAAAATTTTAACAATGTATCTAAACGTGCTAAATAGCCATTCATTCCACCTAATAAATTAGAAAACTGACTTAATCCAAAACTGCTGTGGTGCTTAGCGGCATTATCGGCTATAATTCCTTTGATACTTTCAGCTGTATTATTTTCTTCTCTAAAATCGGGAGCATTCATACCAAATCGTTTATCTTCATTGGCATCAAACTCATTATAACATTTAAACGAAGGAGAAGCAAAAACTCCTCCACCAGTATAAGCTGCCAATGGAGCTATTCTTGATTTTACATTTGCTCTAGTAAACATACCATAATTTCCAGAAGGCATTAAAAAGGTTTTAGGCTGAGGAATTCCAATTTGGTTAAACAAGATTGTTGTTCTTCCTACCAAAAGCAATAAAGCTTCATTACTCATTGAAATATCATATTGAGTTACTCTATGATGTGATATTCCATTAATGATACCAAGATTTACCGCTTCACCCCAAACTGTTTGAATAGTGCAGGTATCTGGGTCGTTCTGATTTAAATTCCTAAGATTAGTATAAACATAAACTCTATTTAACGAAGGGAAAAACAAATTAGAATAATAAACACTTCCATTCATGTTTCTAAACTCACCATTCGATTGAGATATAACAGTTGAACCATTTATGTTTAATAAGCCCTCTAATGTATAAGTACCTGTAAAAACAGAATCAATTTTTAAACAAATCCTTTTTCCGTTTATGTGATCAACTCCAGCCATACCAGAATAATTCATGGTATCCGCAAAATTATAAACATTAAAAAAAGCTGTTGTGTGGTCTGGTGTATGGTCTGCTATTTCATGTCCTGCAGCAGCAATTTCTTTTATTGCATTAATTGCTGCTGTATCACCAATTAATCTTGATGCATTTAAACCAAGAGTAAACTTTAATCCATATTGGTTAAATAAATTATTTACTGCTCTCCAATTTGCTGGTAATTGGTGGTCATCAAACCTAAAACAAACGCCACCCTTTTTGTTTTTGAAATCAGCAGTTCCTGAAATTTCGGGATTCACAATATTTGAATCACCAGGCAAACTATCAATTGGCGCTAAAGTATCTCCTGGAATAATTCCATTTACCTTAGCATAAAAACTATCTGAATTAACTAATGAATTTTCCTCCCAAAAAAAAGTATACCATGTATTTAACTTAGGTTTTGCAAAGAAAATTCCTTCATTAAAAACACAAATTGAATCGAATGGTCTTGATGTAAATGCAATATTCGCAACAGGGAAATTTATGCTTGAAAGAATACTATCTCCCCTATTGATTTCAATTGCTTTAGATTCAAAAACGAACCAAGCTGTATCAGCAAATCCATCAGGATTTGAAACAGCAATTTTTATAGAATCTTTACCTACAAAAAACTTTTTTGTTGTTTGAACATTCAGTTGGTAAGTACTAGCTGTGTAGTTATAAGTAAAGTTTGAATTAGGAATAATTGTAAACGACAAATCATTTAATGAATAAAAAGCATCATTTACCCAATTGTTTAATTGAATTGGAACAAAATTTTCATTGACTTTTTTCTGTTGAAAAAAGCCTTTATTCAAAACAGGAATAGAAGACTTCCTCATTTCCATTCCACTCATTTTAACAATTCCAGGAATATTTCTTTTGATTACTACAAAATTCATATTAACCCTTGTTGCATTTATTGGTACTTGAACTGACTTAACTTGTGCTGTCCAATTGCTAGTGCCAGCTCCGAACATGACCAATTGAGAAGGCATGTTTACATCAGGAAAACTTAAAACCAATCTTATAGAATCACCTGGCTGACCTTTGGTAAACATTTTAAACAAATTAGTTCCTTTTTCTAATCCACCTAAATTAGAAATAGAAGCCATAGAGGAATTGTTTACTGAACTTGCAAAACTTTTATTTCCAGAAACAGACACACCATCTAAACCATCATAATTTGCTAGTGAAATGGTATATCCATCTGGCAAAGAATTGTTATTTAGATCTCTATTTAATGCAGCCATAATATTTACACCTTGGTTAGGAATTGAATCAAATAAAATTGAAGCCCATCTTTCATAAGTGCGAACTGGAATTCCATTGCTTAAACTCCATTGCAAAACACTATCAACTCTTGCTAAAAAAACTGTCCAACCACCTTGCACATTGTTAAAATGACTTAATCCAAAACTTTGGTAATGGCGAGCGCTTCTATCTGAAATAATATTGGTTAAGCCTTGGTAATTATTTGATTCTTCATAAAAATCTGGGCCTTGTAAAGCATATCTTCTATCGGCAAAAGAATCAACTTCATTATAACATTTTTGTGATGATTGAATATTAACAGCCGCCGCAGTATATCCAACTAAAGTAGCAAATGATTTTACCTCTTGTCTGTTTAATAAAGCGTAAGATCCTCCAGGTTGAATCCATGTTTTAGGTGCAGGTAAACCAAAACTATTAAACAATTGAATGCTTCTTTGAGCCAATAAAAGATTTGAGGCTGCAGATGACCTTATATCTGTTGTAGTTAGTCGCTCGTAACTAATATTAAAAGCAGTATCATTTTTCCATGTTTCTTGCCAATAATTTTGAAGGACCAAAGTATCAGGATCAGTTGCAACTCTATTTTGAATAGAGCTATAAACAGCGGTAATATTTTTGGAAGGCAGATAAACTAATGCATAAAAAGGATTTCCGTTTAGAGTTCTAAACTCACCATTATTAACAGAAATCAATCTATTTCCAATTAAATTTACTTGACCTTCACCAACAAAAGAAGTTGTTACTGGAGCATCAAGTTTCAAACAAACTTTTGTTCCATTAATATGATCAACTGCTGGGTGACCAGAATAAGCAATTGTATCTGATAAAGTTCTCACTGTAAAAAAACCCATGTGATGGTCGGGAGTATGGTCCATCAATTCGTGTCCTGAAGCTACAATTTCTTTTAAAGCATTTACGGCTGCTGTATCGTTATATAATCTCGATGCATTAATAGCCAATGAAAATTTTAATCCGTGTTTATTAAAAGTACGGTTCCAATCTCTCCATTTTGAAGCACCTTGGTGATCATCGACACGGAAACAAATACCACCCGTTTTTTGAGCTGGTGTTTGAGCTAGAAGCGTAAAAAAAAGATTTAAAAAATATAATGTGAGTAGCAGTTTCTTCATATTGTATAGCTTGGGTCAATCAAACATATACTTTTAAGAAGAAATTTAAAAGAAATGAACAGAAAATAAATGCGACAAATTATTGCAAAACTTAGTCAAATAGCTGTTTTTCTATTACTTACACAAATTCACTCTTCAGTAATCCACACATCTAAACAAAAAAACTGAAGTAATTTTGATTCATTTCATACAAATTCTGAAAAAATATTTCAAAATCAAATGTATAATTTATCAAAAATACTTCAGCCTGAAACTAGCAGTACTTTTTAAATTTATTAGTTCTTTTGAATTTTTACAGCTCCAACAGAATTACTACTTCTTATCAGGTAAATTCCAGCATTCAAATCAGATAAATCAAATCTAGCCATTCCAGATTCTGAGGAAACCGATTTGATTAATTTACCTTGTAGGTTGTACAATTGAAATTGCTCATTTCCGATAAGATCAGATTGTATGTTTATGTATTCATTTGCAGGATTTGGATATACCTTAAAGTTTATAGAAGAATTAATTTTAGCTAAGCCAGTTGGACCACTAAGCTGAACTTTTTCTACCATTTGTAATGCTTGAACACAAGTTGAATCAAAAACCATAAAATTAACCAAACCTCTTGTTATATTATCATATCCATCATAAATGCCAGCATCGATAGTTGCAGAATCAATTGAGCAGAAACAATTTTTGGCTAAACTCCAATTGATATCTGTTTGATTTTCGATATTGTATAGTGAATTATAACAGATTTTATTGTCCTTTACTTCATCGAATCCTGCTGCTGGAACCCAAGTACTTCCTCCTAAAACAATTCCAGTACCGTTGTTTAGAATTGTATTATTTTGAATAATAGATCCTGGTTCTGCAATGATAGCAACCTCGTTCTGAGAAAAATTCGAAAACCTGCATGTACTGCCTGCAAAACCTTTAATTGCAAATTTATTCTGAATGAATTCACAAGATTCAATATCTAGCGTGCCATTTTCCTGAAAAACAGTTTCATTTTGCTTGAAAACACAATTTCTAAATTTCCCTGACATTAATAAAAAGCAATTGGTATTGTTTTCGAAAGTTGAATTATAAGCTTCAATTCCATTATATAATGTTGAGAAACAAGCAGCATTTCTTTTGAATGTACAATTGTTCACAACTGCACTTCCAAATTGTAACATCAAAGTAGCTACAACACCATTATCAACAAACTCACAATTTGTTAAAACCAATGGTACTCCCATTGAAAATACATAGTTGTTACCACTAAACTTACATGATTCAAATCTTACAGAATCATATAAAATTGCATCATTTGAAATTCCCCAATAGGAATGGTTCAATTCAATATTTTTAAATTTTGCTGTTGCGCCCTGAGTGCCTTTGATTCTGATTCCGAACCAAACTTGTTCAAAAGCGTTTGATGGTTTTGTTTCAGGAATAAAAGAAATTGGGTTATTTGAGGTTCCTTCTGCTATTAAATTTCCTCTACATTCTAAATAAATTTGCTCACCATTATTTGCGCTGGTAGATGCAACTTTCACCACAACGCCAGGTTCAATTGTTAGAGTTTTTCCTGGAAAAATAACTACAGAACCATTGAGAATATAAGGACTATTAGCCAGTGTCCAAGTAGTATTTGAAAAAATGCCTCCACTAAAAACAGTTGATGCATTTGTAGAAAGTACTGTAAAAACGATAAATACTAGTGATAAAATTCTTTTCATAAATTTGTTTAATGGCATAGACTTAAACTAAAGCAAAGAGATGTCTGAAATGTTTAATGTCAGAAAAATATGACCAAAAGTTTGAACAAAAGGCACAAAAAAAGCGAAGAAAAATCTTCGCTTAATTGTCGGGGTGGCAGGATTCGAACCTACGACCTCCACATCCCAAATGTGGCGCGATACCAGGCTACGCTACACCCCGATTCCTTTTAAAATTCTACAAGTTGCTAAAGCTTGTATTAGTGGCGGAGAGAGCGGGATTCGAACCCGCGATACACCTTAACAGCGTATGACGGTTTAGCAAACCGTTGGTTTCAGCCTCTCACCCATCTCTCCTTGACTGAATTTCTAAGGGAGTGCAAATGTATGAATGTCTTTTAAATTACCCAACACTTTTTAATATTTTTTTTCTCCAAGGTAAATTTTATGTAAACAGAATTAAATGTGTACATCCTAATTAGTTAGTTTTTAATCTATTATAAATAATTAGAAAAAATATTGGCTTCAAAAAAAAATTAACATACCATTTCCTAATTATAACTTGTTATTTAGTAAACAATTTAAATCCTATGTCAAAAGATAGTCCTCACCAATATAAATTCAGAGATTTTAAAATCTTTGGGTCTACAGAATGGCTAGCCAACAATGAAAAAAAGTACAGATTGGTTTATGAAGAAACCGAATGTACCTTCATTTATTGCGAGTTATCATTCTTTAATAAACTTTTTGATGAAGAAGATTGGGATATAAAAATCAATCTGAAATGTATAAACATGGAAGATGGTAGTATCATCTGTAGTTTACAAGCCGATAGACAAATAAAAAAGGACGAAAACATTGTTTTTGTTAGAGAAGGCTGGGGTGTAAAAACTCCAGGAAGCTTTTGGAAAAAAGGCACCTACAAATGGGAAGCTTGGATTGATGGTGTTTCAGTTGCTGAAAAAACATTTTATATCATTGACCTAGGTGTAGTTTCTGAAACAGTAAACCCTTTCTTTTCAATCAAAAAAGTTAGGCTTTACGAAGGTCCAGATACCAATATTCCTAAAATAGACCGCCAATATGTATCTGCGTTTCAAAACAATGAAACTCGATATGTTTGGTTAGAAATTTTATCTGAAAATCTTATTAGAGAACCAGAACCCTGGCCTTGTGAACTTCAGTTTTATTTTAAAACAAATACAGGTCAGTTAAAAGGTAATATTGAAAAACTAATATTTGTTGATGGCAGCGAGCCTGAATTTGAAATAAGCATTGGCTGGGGTAGTGATTTAAAAGGTACATGGGGAGTTGATTCATACAGCATCTCAGTAGTTTTTATGGATCAGGTTATTGCAAATATTCCTTTTGAAGTTGGTGATTTTTTTGCTGCTGAAGGAATAGTTGAACCTCCTAAACAAAAAGAAAAACTAATTATTCCGACTACAAGTCCAGATGCAAATATGGATGAAGTATTAAAGGAATTAGATGCTTTAACAGGACTTGAATCAATTAAAAAGAAAGTTAAAGAATATACTACTTATCTAAATTTCATTAAAATCAGACAAGAAAAAGGGTTTGATGACAATGAAAAAATAAACCTTCATGCTGTTTTTACTGGAAATCCAGGAACGGGGAAAACCACTGTTGCCAAAATGTTGGGCCAAATTTATAAACAACTAGGTTTATTAAGTAAAGGTCATGTTTTAGAAGTGGATAGAGGCGATTTGGTTGCTGAATACATCGGACAAACTGCACCCAAAACAAAAGAAGTTATCAAAAAAGCAAAAGGAGGAATTCTTTTTATTGATGAAGCTTACTCTTTGGCGAGAAAAAATGATGATGCAAAAGATTTCGGAAAAGAAGCTATTGAAATTTTACTCAAAGAAATGAGTGATGGTGCTGGTGACATTGCTGTTATTGTTGCAGGATATCCAAATGAAATGGGTACATTCTTAGAATCAAACCCAGGAATGAAATCTAGGTTTAGTATGTTTTATGATTTCCCAGATTATACTCCTCAGGAATTAATGACAATCGCTGATTTTACTACCAAAAAAAGAGGAGTAATTTTAAGCAAAACTGGAAGAGAATTTCTTTATAAAAAATTAGTAGATGCATATAGAGAAAGAGATAAAATGTTTGGGAATGCTCGATATGTGAATTCTCTAATTGATGAAAGTAAAATGAATATGGGTTTAAGGTTGATGCAAACCCGTAATCCAAAAGAATTAAGTAAAGAAGAGATTTCTACTATTTCTGAAATAGATATTGAAAAAATATTTGCAAGTAAAACTCGCAGTTTAGCTGATATTCCAATTGATGAGGATTTGTTAAAACAAGCACTTAGCACATTACACCACATGATTGGTTTAAATAGTGTAAAAAATGAGATTGATGAATTGGTGAAACTTGTTCGTTTCTACAAAGAAATTGGGAAAGATGTTCGTCAAAGTTTCTCTTTACATGCAGTTTTTACAGGAAATCCCGGAACAGGAAAAACTACTGTTGCGAGAATTCTTGCCCAGATTTATAAAGCTCTTGGAATTTTAGAAAGAGGAAATTTAGTTGAATGTGATAGACAAGCTTTAGTTGGTGGATTTGTTGGTCAAACCGCCATAAAAACCAATGAACTACTCGGTAAAGCAATGGGTGGCGTGTTATTTATCGACGAGGCATACGCTTTAAGTGAAGGTGGCGAAAACGATTTTGGTAAAGAAGCGATAGAAACTATTTTGAAAAAGATGGAAGATAATCGTGGCGATTTTATTGTAATTGTTGCAGGTTATACCCAAAACATGAAACAATTTTTGGAATCAAATCCGGGTTTAAGATCACGCTTTGATAGAGAATTACACTTTGAAGATTACAATGCTTCTCAATTATTTGATATTGGTACAAAAATGTTGGCTGGCAATTCGATACATGCTGATACCGATGCTGCTGAACATTTGAAGAAATACTTTGAATTGTTACATCTGGCAAGAAATCAGTTCTTTGGAAATGCTAGAACTGTAAGGAAAATAATAGAAGAAGCTATTAAAAACCAGCACCTAAGATTGGCAAAACTTGAAGCAGCACAAAGAGAAAAAGACATGATTATGCAGCTTAAAATGGAAGATGTAGAAGAATTTAAATTGGAAAGCGTTCAACCAACTGAAAAGAAAAGTATTGGCTTCAAACAAGGTTCTTAAACCATGTTTGATAAAAGTAATATAATGGATAAGCCCGATTTTATTGGGCTTATTTCATTTCAAATGAATCGATATTGATGTTTGCCAATACATACTTTATTACTTTAAATAGCATTGGGAAACTTAAAAAGGCAAATGAAACATAACAAAAGAATCTTTGCTCTGCCCCATCTTGTTCAACAAACAGGAAACCACAAGCCAAAATAAAAGCAGTTATTACTGAAAGGTTTTCTTTTGATAAAATTTTCATAATCATATTTTTAACAAATTTGATTCTTGAAAATGAAGGAATTGTAAACCTACAATTAAATATATGTAAGCATGCTAATTTTAAAGTTTTATTGCTTTTACAAACTATCCAAATTGTATTCAATACAATTTTAAAGGAATATTCTACTTGTTAAATATTAAAGTTTCTACTGTAAGACCAGGTCCAAATCCTGCGGCAAAACCAGTTTGATTTTCTTGGTAATTTTCAGATTCCAAAATATGCTTCAAAACAAAAAATATTGTGGCGCTCGACATATTTCCAAAATCAGCTAATGTTTGATAGGAAGCTTGTAATTGAGCATCATCTAAGAGCAATTCCGTTTTTAGTTTATCCAATATTTTTTTTCCTCCGGGATGAATAGCCCAATGCTGAATATTTTCTTTTGTTAAACCAGATTTTAATAATGCATTTTCGAGAATTGGACCAATTCCATCTTTTAATAAATCAGGGATATAGGCACTAAGTTTCATCAAAAAACCTGATTCAGAAATATTCCAAGCCATATCATTATTGCCCTTCGGAATAATCATTGAATAAAATGAATTCAGACTAATAGATTTAGTAGAAAGTGGTTTTTCAGTTGAAATAATGCATGCAGCAGCACCATCGGCAAAAAGCAAATTAGCGGCAACCTGATCAATGCTATATTCTTTTTGGAAATGTAAAGTGCATAGTTCAACACTCATCAATAAAACATTTGCATTACTATCTGCTAGTGTTATTTGATGAGCCATTTTTAATCCATGAAAACCAGCATAACATCCCATAAAATTAACAGAAGTTCTTTGTATATCTAAAGGAAGATTAAGACTTTCGATTAACATTAAATCTAAACCCGGTGCAGCCATTCCAGTGCAGGAAATAGTAATGAGATGAGTGATTTTCTCCTTAGAAAAACCTGAAGCATTTATACTTTTTTGAGAAGCCTTGTTTGCTAATAAAGGAGCAATCTCAAAATATTTATCCATTCGTTTTGAAACACCTGGAAAAATTTCATTGGCAAAAAACTGATTTTTGGAATTACCTGTGAAATCATCAATACATGAATGCCTGTAACTAATTCCACTTCTTGCATACATTAGTTGAATTTTACGGGAAATATCATCATCAGCATTATACCAATTTTGCATAAAAACAGAAATGGATTCCTGAGAAGTCTTAAACTGAGGAAGAGAATTTTGAATCGAATGTAAATAGCTCATAGGCTTTGGTGATAATAGAACAAGCCCATATAGAAAATGTTCATTGAAATTGAGGCTAACAAGTTTAATCTCATACAATGCTGATAGTTAGCCTGCTTTTCATCTTTTAGAACTTTAATCATCCAATAAAAAAAGTAAACCATAACAGGAGCATTCATTGTTAACCAAATTAAAAATGCAGGATAAAAATCCAACTCCTTAAAATATAAAAATGAACACAAAGCAATCAAAGGAAAAATGGTACTGCTAAAATAAAAAGTACCTTTTATTCCAAGAAGTCTGCTTAATGTCATTACACCTTGCTCTGCATCTTGTTTGTGTTGAAAAACCTGAGTAATTGGATACATAGCAGCCAGATTAAGTGAGCATATCAAACCTGCATAAATCAAATCTATTTCAGAAAAATCAGGTAAGTGAAAAGATTGTTTTCCAGAAAAATTTAGAACGAAAAAGTATATCCAAATTCCTTGAAAAATAACTACTGACAAAAAAGACCAAATCGGATACTTCTTAATTCTGATTCCATGCCAACTATAGGCCCTTGAAACCAATGTATAAATCAGCATTCCAAACATAAAATATATGGAAACCAAAAAACATAAACTCAATCCAATAAAATCAAATAAAACAGATGCATAAAACAATTTTTTATCCGACAATGGAGGCTTTTCTACTCCGCCAATGCTTTCAGTATCCTGATCCATATAACTGTTATAGGCATTACTTGCAGGAAACAAAAACACATGCAAAGCCACAAACATCAAAACACAATTATTTACATCAATTTCGTTTGTGTTACTGATTGCGTAAAAAAACACCGGCATTAAGAAGAAAGAAAATGGAAATCTGAAAAGGATGACAATATCTTTTATATTCATAAAGGCTTAATTTTTACCTTATTTATTCTAAAACAAAACTTAAAAAAATTACAAATCATTAATCTTAATTGACTCATTTTATTAAGCTTAGCAAGATTCCTTAATAAAAAGATAAAAAAATAATTAAAATTCCAATAAAGATAAAAGATTACAATAGTAATGACAAGCAACGAATTTATAAATTCGTATCAAACACTACCACTATGGGAAAAGAAATACTACCGCACATTCTTTTGGTTGAAGATGAACTAACTTTAGCTGCACTATTAAAGGAAAATCTTAAGCTAAGTGGTTACACTTCAAGACATTGTAAAGATGGTGAAGAAGGTTGGCAGACCTTTCAAAAAGAAAGATTTGATCTTTGCATTTTTGATGTAAACATGCCCAAAAAAAATGGTTTTGAATTAGCTCGTTTGGTAAGAGAAAAAAATCAACACACACCAATTCTATTTTTAACTGCAAATTCTTCTGAAGAAGATAAGTTAAAAGGATTTGAAATTGGAGCTGATGAATACATTACCAAACCATTCAGCACCCAAGAGTTACTTGCACGTATTAAGGTTATTCTTAAGAGAAGCCAAAATGCAGCAGCAGAACTTATTGTTCAGGAAGAAACTTACGAAATTGGTAATATGAAAGTTGATATTCCCAATCACATGTTGAGTTTTGGAGAAAATATCAAAAAAATTAGCAATACTGAGGCTGATTTAATCAAACTCTTTATCAAAAATAAAAATCAGTTGATTTCCAGAAACAGCTTGTTATTAAATGTTTGGGGAAGAGATGATTTTTATACTGCAAGAAACCTTGATGTTTATATAAACAAACTAAGGAAACTAATAAAAGAAGATCCAAACCTTGAAATTATAAATGTTCATGGTTCAGGATTTAAACTTGTAGAGAAAGAAAACGCTTCATAGAAAAGCCCTTTCGTTTGGGTATTTTCGTAAATGTAATGCGCTGTTTTCTTCTTTTACATGAAACTTAATAATTTATATTTCATTTATGTAGTTCTAATACTGCTGTTTTGTGCTCCAAAAGTTTGGGCTGCGCAAGACAGCAGTTATAGTTCTAAGGCGCTGATGCTAATTAAAGAAGCTCGCCAGCTAAGTTTATCGCAGCCAAACCTTGCCTTAAAATCTCTTGATGAAGCATTAGAATACAGTGAAAAAGAGAATGATGAAAACCTTCAAGCAGAAATTCTTCAACTACAAGGACAATACTTAATCAATCTTGGTAATTTTAATCTTTCAAGAGAAAAACTTCAAAAAGCTACAGCCTTCCACAACAAACATCAGAATTCAGAAAAAAAGGCCCAAAGTGCATATTTAATAGGAAAAACTTATCATGCACAAGGATATCATCCTGGGGCTGTAAAAAGCTATTTAGAAGCACTGAGATACTTCGAAACGAAAAATGATGCAAATGGACTTCTACAATGTTATACCGCTTTAGGTGATGTATATGCTAGAATGAATTTGTTTAGTCAATCCATTGAATACAATCTAAAAGGATTAAAAATCATGGAAATTGAAAAAGATAAATTCAGGCAATTGGTGATGGTTGAAAATCTTGGAACTATTTATCAAAATCAAAAAAATATCCCTAAAACAAAAGAATTTCTAAATAAAGCATTAAACATTTATAAGGAAATTGGAAACAAAGCGGGAGAAGCTAATACACTTTTAAAACTCGCTGAAATTGCACTAAATCAAGATAATTTTAGTGAAGCAAAAAGTCTGTATACCCAATCATTAGGCATTGCACAAAAATTTAAAGCTCAAGCCTTAATTGCAGAAAACCTAAATGGATTAGCTAAAGTAAATTATCTACTAAAAGACTATGAAAGCTCAAGTTCGCAATACAGAACAGCTATTGAAATTTCTAAAACTGCCGGACTAAACATTGAACTTGATGAAGCATATCAGGGTTTAGCTTTATTGTATAAATCCTTAAACGACCAAAACAAATCTAAAGCCTTTGAAGCTTTAAGTAATGAAATTAAAGATTCAATATATAACGATTCAATCCTTAGAAAAACTTCAGATTTACAACTTTTATATGAATCAGAAAAAAAACAAGCAGAGATTGAAATCTATAAAAAGAACGAACAATTAAACGAACTCAGCTTTAAAAAAGAAAGAGAACTAAGAAACTTCTTTACGGCCCTTTCTATTTTGTTTTTTATACTTATTGGTGTTTTTATTTATTTCATCACCCAGAATAGAAAAATCAATAAACAACTCAATAAACAGTACCAAGAATTACAAAACAAAAACACAGCAATTGAACTCCAAAAAGAACAATTAACTCAGCTGAATGATGTAAAAGACAGATTTTTCTCCATTATTTCACACGATTTAAGAAATAGTTTAACTACTACAAAACTGTATTTCGATTTGGTTTCTCATCCAGAATATAAATCCGAAAATCATCCAAAACTTACTAAAGAAATTGCATTTTCAGTTCAAAATACCATTGATTTATTAGAAAATTTATTGGTTTGGGCTTCTGGTCAGATAAAAGGTATTCCAATGAAACCTGTAGTTTTAAATATGTACCAACTTACACAGGAAAACATCAACTTGGTAACAGGTTCTGCAACTCAAAAAAGCATTCAAGTGTCGAATGATGTAGATGATTCTGCAATTGCATATGGAGATACCGATATGGTGAATCTGGTATTAAGAAATTTACTATCGAATGCTGTAAAATTTACCCCTGAAAATGGGTATATTAATGTGCTAAGTGAAGAAGACAATGGTATTTTGAAAATAATGGTAATTGATAATGGTGTGGGTATAAATCCTGAAAAATCAGCTGAACTATTTACTCAATATAGAAATACCAGTACAAAAGGAACAGGAAATGAAAAGGGAACGGGATTAGGATTGATGCTATGCAAAGAATTCATTGAAAAAAATAAGGGAAAAATTTGGGTTGAAAGTGAAGAAGGAAATGGTTCAGTTTTTTGTTTTACTTTACCTGTTTCAAAACCTAATTAAATGAAAACGAAATTCATTCTATTCGTTTTGTTTTTGGCTTTAAATCTTTTAACAAAACCTAGTTTAGGCCAAACAGATTCGAGTTTTATTGAATTAGCAAAAACAGCATTAATAAACAAGAATTACAAAGATGTTATAGATTATTGTAACCAAGCATTAGCTCAAAATCCCAAATCTGCTGAATCATACTATATCAAAGCCAAATGTAGGTTTGAGCAGAAATTATATATTGATGTTTTTAATGAAATAAATAAAGCCATTGCAAATCATGAGTGTTATGCAGAAGCATTTGCACTTAGAGCGGAAACATTTTATGAATTAAAGGATTTTCGCCAAGCACGAAAATCATTTTACCAAGCATTAGCCTGTAATAACAAAGAAGCTATATATTATTTTAATATCGGAATATTAGAAACTAAGATTTACAAATGGAATTCTGCTATCGATAATTTCTCAAAAGCATTAAAGTATAATCCTAGAAATAAGGAAACTTTTGAAAATAGAGCTTATGCTTATAGTATGATTGGGGAACATAAACTTGCCATCAATGATTATGATTCAATTCTAGCAATCGACTCTAAAAGAGATGATATTTTTGTTAAAAGAGGAATGGCCATGTTGGGCTTAAAACAATTCACTGCTAGTATTCCAATTTTTAGTCGAGCTATCAGAATCAATCCCAAAAACCCACATGCATTTTATGGCAGAGGAAGAGCACAGTTTGAACTAAAAAAGTTTGAATTGGCTTTACTCAATTTTGATACAGCCATAAGTTTAAAACCCAATTTTGAAACAGCTATTTTTATTCATGCCGTAACCTTACTCGAAATCAACCCAAAAGAAAACAAAATACAAGCCTGCGAAGAGTTTAAAGAATCAGCCAAATTAGGTTTTGGAAACTCTTGGGATTATATAAGGAAGTACTGTGAGTACTAACAAAAAAGGGAACCAATTTGGCTCCCTTTTTTGATTGAATTTCTTCAAACTATTTTTCTTCTTTAGTAGCTTCTGCTTTTGAAGAACCGTGACTGCAGCAAGATTTTTTCTCGCTTGTTCCGCATGATTTGCTGTCTTTTTTATCAGAACATGCTTTAGCATCTTTTTTCTTAGATTTTTTTTCTTTCTCAGGTTTTGATTCAGCTGCTGCAGCATCTGGAACATCAGCAACTACTGCTGTTGCTGTAGGAGCATTAGCTACTGCTGGCTTAGCTGGAGTTTGTGCATTAGCACCAAGTAACATAAAAGCTGCAAATGCAGCGGTTAAAATTAATTTCTTCATATATTTAAGTTTTGTTTATTTTATGATAACGAATCTACTACAAAAACAATGCTAAAAAAATGATTTCCAACGACTATTTGTTAAATTTCTGCTAAAATTGTTCTTCCACCCTTTACTTTTTGGTTCAATTCAACCTTAACTTTTGCATCTAATGGCAGAAAAATATCAACTCTTGAACCAAATTTAATAAAACCCATTTCACCACCTTGTTTGGCTGCTTGACCTTCTTTTACATACCAAACAATTCTTTTGGCCAATGCACCAGCAATCTGGCGAAATAATACCTGAACACCATTACTTTTCTCAATAACAGTTGTAGTTCTTTCGTTTTCGGTTGAACTTTTTGGATGCCAAGCTACTAGATATTTACCAGGATGATATTTAAAGTACTTTACAATTCCTGATATTGGATTTCTATTTACATGCACATTAAATGGACTCATAAAAACAGAAACCTGTAATCTTTTCCCCTTGAAAAATTCATCTTCATCAACCTCTTCAATTACCACTACTTTACCATCAGCCGGCGAAATAACAAGATTCTCACCCTCTGTAACTTGAATAGATGGATTTCTAAAAAACTGAAGTACAATAATTAAAAGTACCAATGAAATGAACAAAACAATATTCTGCAACCAAACCATATCTGGCAGAAACTGAATAATTGGGAAATTGATGATTCCAAGAACCAATAATGTAATAAAAATAGTTGCTTTACCTTCTCTATGTAGCATGTATATAATATTAAAAAAACGCAGTGCACTTTCGTGCACTGCGTAACAAAAATAAATTAAAATTCAGGATTATAAGCCAAACTTGCCACGAAGTTTCTCAACTTCAGCAACTTTTTCGATGGCAACAACATAAGCTGCAATACGCATGCTGATATTGTATTTCTGTGAAGCAGCATAAACTCCTTCAAAAGCTGTTTTCATCACACGGTCGGCACGACGATATACACGCTCTTCTGTCCAGAAGTAACCCAAACGGTTTTGAACCCACTCGAAATAACTTACTGTAACACCACCTGCATTAGCCAAAATATCAGGAACAACCATGATACCTTTTCTATTTAAAATTTCATCAGCACTTGCAGAAGTTGGGCCATTAGCACCTTCTACAATCATTTTAGCTTTGATTCTATCAGCATTTTCTTCGTTGATTTGGTCTTCCATAGCGGCAGGAACCAATACATCAACTTCTAATTCCAATAATTCTGCGTTAGTAATTTTACGTCCTGCAGTAAATCCTTCTAAAGTGCCTTTATTTCCGTCTCTATAAGCAATTGCTTCTTCAACATTAATTCCGTTTTCATTGTAGTATGCGCCGCTAACATCAGAAATAGCCACAACTTTCATTCCTTGTGAAGCCAATAATTTAGCAGAAATACTTCCTACATTACCAAAACCTTGAACAGCAGTTGTAGCGCCAATAGGACTAATTCCTAATTTAGATAAGGCAGAACGGGTTGAAACCATTACACCACGACCAGTAGCTTCTACACGACCTAATGAACCTCCTAAAACAATTGGCTTACCAGTTACTACTGCTGGAGTGGAATGTCCTACCAATTTTGAATATTCATCCATAATCCAAGCCATTTCCTGAGGACCAGTTCCCATATCAGGAGCAGGAATATCTTTATCAGGACCAAATACATCAACCATTAAATCTGTATAAGATCTGGTTAATCTCTCTAATTCCCCTTTGCTCATGCTACGAGGGTCGCATTTGATACCACCTTTACCACCGCCGTAAGGAATTCCTACAACAGCGCATTTCCAAGTCATCCATGCAGCCAAAGCTTTCACTTCGTCTAAATGAACATCCATAGAATAACGAATACCTCCTTTTGAAGGACCAAGATTTGCATTGTGTACAACCCTGAAACCTTCGAAAACGCGAACTTTTCCGTCGTCCATTGTTACCGGAATATTCACAATTACTGCCTTTTGTGGGGCAATCAAAACGTTGTAATCGCTCTCATCCAATCCGATGATTTTAGCTGCTACGTCGAAACGTTTTTTCATAGACTCGAAAGGATTTTCGGAGCTATGTTTAATCACATTGTCACCTGCCATTGCTAGATTTTTTTAATGAAAAATTTGACAAACTTAATTGAAATTCTCAAAAATGCTAAGAACTTCCTATTTATATACTAAGTAATAAGTAAAAGTAAACTGCCGGAGCCGAAATAAAAACCCCGTCAAATCTATCCAAAACACCTCCGTGCCCTGGTAAAATACTTCCACTATCTTTTATCCCAATATTTCTTTTTAGTAAAGATTCTGTTAAATCTCCCAAAGTACCAAAAACTACAACTATTCCTCCAATTACCATCCATTCTACCGAACTCAAATCGTTCCAAAACAATGAAAGAACATAACCCATTCCCATTGTTAAAAATAAAGAACCTATTCCTCCCTCCCACGATTTCTTAGGACTAATTCTCTCGAACAATCTGTTTTTCCCAAATTTTACTCCAACTAAATATGCAAAAGTATCACTGCTCCATTGTAAAATAAAAAAGCCTAACGGTAAGGTATAACTATACGATAATGAATTAAAATACCCAAAATCTGCCAACATACTTAATGGAAAACTAATATAAATAATCCCTAAAAGCTGAAAAGCTAATGTTTCAAATTCACGCCCATTATTCTCAAATAATTTAACAATAAACAAAGTAAGGAAAACAGGAATTAAATGGTAAAACCATGCCAATGGCAAACCTTCTTTAATAATAAATGCAAACATTATATTAATTACTGAACCTGCTATTACTCCAAGGTATTTTTCAATCCACGATTTATCGGGCAACATCAATTCAAAAAACTCAAGTAAACACAAAAAGTTAATCACAAATAATAGGATGAAAAAACTCCATTCGTTGAACATCGTCCCTCCTACCATCGCCAAAACAAAAACTGAACCCGTAAGCGCCCTTTGCCAAAAATTACTCATATAAATTATGATTTTTAACTATCGGAAAATTTAATCCCAATATTTTTCATAGTACAATGATGGTTTTAATTCTTTCAACAACCAAAAGGGTTTTCACCAATAAAAAAGTACAATGTATGATGATTTGAACACTCTATTCAAATATTTGCTCTTGTAATGTTCTGATTTGTAATCTACTCATCCATAAAACCAATCCTAACGATGCCAAAACACTAATAATTGAAACATAAATAGGAAAATGGTATTCATCACTAAATATAACTACGTCCTTATACATATCAGACAAAACAAAGGCCAAAAGCGCCAAACCGTTGTTCACAAAATGCGCTATCACAACTACCCAGATATTACCCGAATACAAATACAAATAACCCAATAAAGCGCCTAAAACAACTCGCGGAATAAATCCATAAAACTGCCCATGAATTCCACTAAAAACAATAGCTGTAAACCAAATAGCAATATGCGGATTGTAAAAACATTGACGAGCAAAATTTTGAACAACTCCTCTGAAAAAGAATTCTTCTGCTATGGCTGGTAACAAGGCAACAACTACTAAATTCATAAAAAACTGAGCAGGACTATTTGTAATCACCAAAATCTCTGTAAGCTTTTTGGCCTGCTCTTCCATGTTTCTAATCGATAATTCAAAATCTGCCATCGATGCTGGAAATTTAATAGCTTGATTTAGCTCACTTATCCACGAAATCATTGGCATACTAACAATAATCATTAATGGTGCAAACAACAAATAATACGCCTTAAAGGGCTGAGTCATTTTAATATACGTTGGTGCAAACTTGCCAATCGCTTTTGGAAACAATAATGATGGAACTAAAAATGTTCCAATAGAACCCGCTATCGCTTGAAAAACCAATAAGGCGTTTCTTGAATTGGAATCTGTTTTGGCATTTTGCATCAAATCATACAATTTCATCATATCAACTCCAAAAATCATTTTGCTGATAAAAATTCCTGCAAAAGAAAAAACCGATGCAAATACAAGCACCATTCCCATGAGAATGAATGACCTGCTTAAAAAGAATAAGTATCGGTTGCTACTAAAAATGGTGATTTCAGACATCTTCTTATATTTGTGCCGCAATATACAAAGCGTTTAGGTGGTAAAAATCGGAAATATTGATTTGGGAGAATTTCCTCTCCTTTTAGCTCCAATGGAGGATGTTAGTGATCCTCCGTTCAGAGCCGTGTGTAAAACAGAGGGCGCAGACCTTATGTACACTGAGTTTATCTCTTCTGAAGGGCTCATTCGTGATGCCATCAAAAGTAAAATGAAACTCGATATTTTTGATTATGAACGCCCAATCGGTATCCAAATTTTTGGCGGCGATGAGGAAGCTATGACAATGGCAACCCAAATTGTTGATGCAACCGGACCCGATTTGGTTGACATTAATTTTGGTTGTCCTGTAAAAAAAGTGGTTTGCAAAGGTGCCGGTGCCGGAATTTTAAAAGATGTGCCTAAAATGGTGCAATTAACTGCTGCGGTGGTTAAATCTACCAAATTACCAGTTACAGTAAAAACCCGTTTGGGTTGGGACGATAACAGCATTAATATCCTCGAAGTGGCAGAAAGGTTGCAGGATGTAGGCATTCAAGCGCTTACTATTCATGGCAGAACCCGCGCACAAATGTACAAAGGTCATGCAGATTGGACCCTCATGACCAAAGTGAAAGAAAATCCTAGAATCAAAATTCCAATTTTTGGTAATGGCGATATCGATTCTCCTGAAAAAGCGCTTCTCTATAAAAATACTTATGGCGTAGATGGCATCATGATTGGACGTGCAGCTATTGGATATCCTTGGATTTTCAGAGAAATCAAACACTTCTTTGCAAGCGGCGAACACCTCGCTCCGCCCACCATCGACGAAAGAGTGAATACCTGCAGAACCCACTTGACTAAATCGGTTGAATGGAAAGGTAATTGGGCTGGAATTGTAGAAATGCGTCCACATTATAGCCACTATTTCAAAGGCCTCGATCATTTCAAAAGCTTTAGAACTCGTTTGGTCATGGCAGAAAAATTCGAGGATGTTCTACAAATCCTTGATGAAATCTCTATTCACTACAACCAATTAGCTTTGGTATAAAAAGCATATTTCTTTTTTGGGCGTTACCCCGCTTTCAAATTTCATTAGAAACAACATCCCATTTTCTAAATAAGCATTTGGGAAGCTACGAAAGCGGGGTCAGGCCATACTCTCCTATCTTTTTTCTCTGATATTTATAAAATTGTAAAATCAATTTCCAATATCCACATTTCTGTTTGAGAGGAGAAAAAAGGATATCCGTTTCTGTCCTTAACGCGAAATCCTGCCCTAAGGGTGTTCCGTGAATCCAAGCATTTTTCGAAAGATGTTTCGCTGAAAAATCCTATTTGGAAAGATGTTCCGCCGAAACATCCTACATCTGTAATGGAAATTTTACTAGATATTTTTCCATTATAATAGAAATTTTACTAGAAATATTTCTACTATAACGGAAATTTTACTAGTTTTGAATATGGATTCATTCAGCAGAGATTTACAAAACCAATTAGAAAAATGGCTTTTCAAAGGAAAAGTGCTCGTTTTAATTGGTGCTCGTCAGGTTGGAAAAACCACTCTTTTGCAACAGATGTTTCAAAATAATAAAGAAACACTGTGGCTCAATGCCGATGAATCAACCATTAGAAACCGATTTGAAGAACTGAGTTTAAACAATATCAAATCAATCATTGGGAACTATAAAATTGTCATCATCGATGAAGTACAAAGAATAGCCAATGCAGGACTTTTACTTAAACTCATGGTTGACAATTTTAAACAAACTCAATTTATTGCAACCGGTTCATCTTCCTTAGATATTTCAGAAAACATTTTTGAGCCATTAACAGGAAGACAAATCCAATTTCATTTGTATCCATTCTCTCTAAAAGAATTGTATGTTGGAAAATCAGATTTTGAAATTGAACAGGAACTGCCTTTTCATCTGGTATATGGCAATTACCCGGATGTTTGTAACAATAGAGCAGATGCTGAAACGCTGATAAAAAATCTGAGCAATCAGTATTTATACAAAGATGTATTGGTATGGAAAGACATTAGAAAACCTGATTTACTCGACAAAATACTAAAATTAATTGCATATCAGATTGGTTCAGAAGTTTCAATTTTTGAGCTAGCCAATACACTTCAGGTAAAATCAGAAACTATTGAAAGTTATATCAACTTGCTTGAAAAATCATTTGTGGTATTTCGATTGTCAGCCTATTCAACCAATGCCAGAAAAGAAGTAAGTAAAATGAACAAAATTTACTTCTGGGACAATGGTGTAAGAAACGCAGTAATTGATAAAATGGAAGGTTTCAGTTTAAGAAATGATATTGGCCAATTATGGGAAAATTTTATGATAAGTGAGCGATTAAAAATGAACGCTTATTTTCATCCAAATGTCAAATCTTATTTCTGGAGAAATTACAACCAAAGTGAAGTTGATTATGTAGAAATTTTAAAGGAAGAAATTTGGGGTTTTGAATTGAAATGGAATACAATCAAAAACAACAAAATCAGCAAAGCCTTTACCAATATCTATCCTGATAGCAAAAACGAAATAATCAGCCCAAGAAATTTTACCGGTTTCTGTAGGATATAAGCTCCAATTTCATTTTGATAATAAAAAGAAAAAAGATTATACATATAAATCTGTTTTCCAAACAACTACCTCTCTTATTGACGAAAACCATCATTTTTAGCACTTTTCGTCAATACGGAGGATATATCACTATTTATCAGTACTTTAAAATAAATAATTTATACAAACCTAAAAAAAGAAATCTGTAAAAGTAAAATACCTGAGTTAGGTTAAAAGCCAGTCAATGATATTAATTTTTTGAACACCTTCAATATTGGCAGTATCGTAATCTAGGGTTAGCAAAAACTTTGGATAATTATCACGAATACTTCTAAAGGCCGAAATCTCCCTTTCGAAGGTTTTTTCATCACTTACAGTAAAAGCTACCTGGTAATAAATTCTTTCATTGTTTGGTTTCTGAACTACAAAGTCAATCTCCTTATCATCATTCTTTCCTGTATAAATTTTACCTCCACGCCTAAGCAATTCAAAATACACAACGTTCTCCAATTTGCGTCCTAAATCAGAGTCGTATTTATTACTTGTAGTAATATTCTTTAAACCTAAATCAACTAAATAATACTTCTGATTTAATGCCAACAATTCCTTTCCTTTAATATCATAACGCTGTGCTGGATAAATGATGTAAGAATTTGTTAGAAAATCCAAATACTTAATAATTGTATTGTGAGAAATTGTCTTTTTAGATTTTTGATTAAGCGTTTCCGCAATATTATTGGGAGAAACAAAAGAACCTACACTATCAAATACAAAGCTTATTACACGTCGTAAATTGTTTATATTTCGAAGTTTATAACGTTGAGCTATATCTTTTAAAACAACTGTATCATATATCGATTGCAAATAATCATTAACCAATTCATCATTGTGTAAAGCCAGATTAACGGCTTCGGGAAAACTACTCACATTCAGGTATTGTCGAAATAATTTGTCGGTATTAGTTTCTGCGATATATGCTTGCACATATTCAGCAAAAGAATAAGGTTGCACATTTATTGAGATATAACGTCCAGTAAGCAAAGTAGCTAATTCACTCGATAGTAAATAAGCATTTGAACCCGTTACATATAAATCAATATTTTTCTTTGTGAATAAGCCATTAATTAGTTTTTCGAAATCATTCACCAACTGAACCTCATCTAAGAAAATATAATGAGTTGCATCCGAACTTAGTGATTTAGCAATTTCATCATAAAGTACTGTCCAATCTGTCAAATATAAATTTTCACGTTCTTCAAAATTCAGAAATACGATTTGTTCTTTGGCAACCCCACCTGCTATCAACTCGTTTCTAAAAGCATCCAACAACGTCGATTTTCCACAACGTCTAATACCGGTAACAACCTTTATAAGTTTCTGGTCTTTAAGTTGTCGAAGTTTTTGAAGATAAATGTTTCTGTCAATCATCTGCCGAAAAATTCTATTACATTGTTTTTCACAAAGTTAAGCTTCTTATTGACGAAAACCATCATTTTTATCACTTTTCGTCAATAAGGAGCTTAAAACATTACTTATCAATGCATTACAATACTTTCAACTAAAGAAATAACAGGTAGAATATTTTAAAAAATACTTACTTATAGATTTTAATTTACTATTCACCTTTAATAAGCCAATCGATTGCGTTTACTTTTTTTATCCTATTATAAGTACCATTGTCGTAATCCATGGTTATTAAACGTTTTTCGTGAAAATTGACAGCAGCAAGTTAATGAAAATCCTAAAACTTCTAATTCATACGTACTTTTAGGATTTTGAATGATCGTTTTAGTAGTTTAAGTTAAGACTATCCTTGTGTAAAATTGTTAAAGCTAAATGCAAGCACTTCCTATTGATGAAAACCTAACTTTTAGACATTCTCGCTAATAAGGAGCATATCTTACTATTTATCAGCACTTTAAAATGAACAATTTAAACATGCTAAAGAAACAAATCTATTAAAGTAAAATCGAAGAATTAGGTTAAAATCCAATCCATGCCAATCCTTTTTTGAACACCTTCAATATCAAATCCAAGTTTCAATTGTATTTTATTAAAAGAACTAATCATCTTTCAAAACGGAATGACTGCCAGAATAATCTATATAAAGTTCAGTTAAAGAATTAAAATAGGCTTCTAATTCTTCTAACCTTATTCCTTTTCTATTGCTATCATTTAATCTTAATGGCATCTCATTAATGTATTTTAATAATTCAGGAAAATCATCACGTATTTTATTTAAAATACCCAAAATAGCCTGTTCATACTGATTTTCTGTTTTCATTTTTGAGATTGCTTATTCTTCTAAATTTACTTGATGTTTAATTTTTAAAATTTGTTCTATTGATAATTCTTCAAAATAAAACTGAACAAAAATCCTCAACATATGAATCAAGAGTCTAAAATCTAATGAGTAGATTTATAAAAACTAAATGCGATTTCTTCTTCTATATTTCTACGAAAATTCAATGAATTTAAAGCAGAATAAAATTCATAAAAAACCAAATTAGTTTGCTTTATTTATTGAGAAATCATGACTGAACTCATTAGGATTTAAGCTAACAATTATTTCGTTTCTTCTACCAAACAATTGATAAGGCGGATTATATCCCAATAACCTAAAATTACCGAAATAAGAAATTCCTCTTTTATCCAAAAGTTGTTTAAGTTCTGCTTTGTATTTATTAATATTTGATGCATTCGCAAAACCTCCAAACTGAATTACTGCTACGTATTCTGGCTCCATTATTTGAAGTTGAACTTCTGAATTATTAGGCTTAGGCAAGTCTTCTTTCTTAAAATTAGAAGGCATTACAAATGACATTGTAGAAATAGTATCGCCAATATCCATGTGAACAGGAGAAGTCATGGCTATTTGTTTATTCTCATGATTGCCTCCGAAAATATATTTTGCTAATTTCCCAAATCCCGAACTTCCCAAATCACGGTATGATTTTGAAGTTGAAAATATTTTAGCCATAACAGATGAAGGATAATATCTTACTTCAAACTCCTTTTCAGTAAGAATAACTTCATAAGATTGGGATTCTGTTTTGTTTGTTAGCATCACCACATAAAATTGGAGTAAAACAAATAATACCAAGAGTGAAATTGCTATGATTAATAATACTTTCATTACATAAACTATTTAATTTCTTCGATTGACTGTCCTGCCCTCATAACTGGTACATAGAGTAAGATATTTACACCAACAATAATAAATAATACACCAAATATCTCGAGCGTAAAGGCTGTATAGTGTAATGCTGTAATTGTACCAATACCTATTGCGAAACCTAGTATGGCTCTAATTAAAACAATTTTAAACACCGCTTTTTGCCCTAGATTGAATAACCAATTACAAAATATTATTTCTGAAAATGCATAGAATATAAATAAAAATGCAGTTATCGAAACTAATTTCTCCATTGAATCTCCAAATAAAATGAGAGCAATTCCATAAACTAACATTGCCAAAGCATGCATCTCATGATATAAAAATTGAACATGCTTTCTTTGGCTAGTAAATGCAGTAATAAATGCAAAAATAGCTCCAATAATCAAACTTATACTTAAGCTATTTTTGATAATTTGTATTGAACTGTTCTTAGAAATTAAAAGAAATATTCCTACCAGAATTGTGATTGCACCATAAAAGTACATTGGAAAGTGTTTTTTCATGTTATAATCATATTATTTGAACCTCGCAGAACTAATCATTAAAGCTTTTTTGAGTAATAGAAAAGGAGTTCAATTGTATAAACCCAGCCTATCCAATATGATTATCAGGCCAACAACATTTTTAAAAACATTAGCTGCTTTAATTTTTCAGCGTAAGTGTCTATTAAACTTGCTAAAGAAATAACTCCATCTTTTCCTGAAACTCCGAAATCTTCAGCATTCAATAACAGTTTCCATTGAAGTGCATCTTGGAACTCCATTAGTAATTCTAGATTATTTTTCAAATTATATACGGTTTAAGCGACCTTTCCTATAAGACAAAGTTGGGCATACTTGATGCCAATATCCTTACATAATTAATAATTAGGTTTATAACATTCACAGATTCAGGCTTCCCTAATTTATTGCAGTTGCATTATTTAAAAATTTACTTGAGTTAAAATCAAATTTGTAAAGGAATACTCCTTTAACATTCGATAGAAGTATTAGAAAACCCATTAAAAGTACCCGAATTTTACTACAAATCTATTTCAAAGATTCAATCCAGTTTTTAATATCAATAATCACAAACTCCGGCACATTGCTGGCTCTTAAATATTCTTTGGGACTTGATAATTTACCTCCGTTTCCTTCCATAAACAAATGGTTCAAAGCTGGGTAAGATTTAAAACTAAAATTCGATTTTCCTGAGCAAGTACTTTTCCATAATTCGTAATCTTTCATAAGCACCTGGTAATCTCTTTCACCTTGTAATACCAAAACCGGTTTTTTAATTTGTGGAGCCAATACTGCTGGTTTATAAGATGCCAAATACTTCCAATAATTTACAGTATAAGGACCTAAAACTGAATCATTACTTGAAACATTTGAAATTTGCGGTGAAAGAGAGTTCCACATTTTTCTTTTAATCTTGAGAATTTCCAATGAATCGTTGGCATCCATGGTTTCAAATGAACTCAAATAATCTATTTGCTCCATTGCTAATTCAGGTATTTGCCTAAGCGTTCCTGCTAATGAAATAAAACCTGCTAAAGATTTAAACTCCTTGTTGAACAATGGAACTAAATAACCACCTTGACTATGTCCCATGATATAAATACGTTTGGTATCAAAATCCTTTCTCTTTTTTAATATGGATAAAATTTCTTTTAAATCTTGTAAATACTCAGTTTTAATATCAAAAGCAGTTTCTCCTTTATTATCATTTTCAATCAAATCTTTTTGGTATTGATAAGTCCTTTTATCGTAACGAAAGCTAGCAATTCCTTTTGATGCCAATCCCCAAGCTAAGTCTTTGTATATTTTATTCGGCCCCATTGAACAATCTTTGTCGATGCCACCCGAACCTGCAACAATGATTATTAAAGGAGCATCATTCTTCGATTTAGGTATACTTAATTTACCGGAATTTTTATAAGCAGGAGCTCCAAAATTGATACGAAACTCATTGAATAATTCTGTATTAACATAATTGGCTGGAGAATAAGGAACATCACCAGGTTGAATAAACATTCCAGCTACTTGATTTATAGAATCAAATACCAATAAAAGTGTAATTTTTCCTCCCTCAAATTCAACGGCCCTAAGCGTTCTAATAAACGCATCTTGCTTTTCAAGAATAAGTTCCCCTGACTTTTTAATAGCACCATACGACATAGCAACCTGCCCCCACACACCTTCTAATTGAGAAGCATCAAATTGGCGTTTCATTGTTGGGTCGAACAAGGTAGTAACTGAATCAAATTTCTCTTGTTGAAACCAATTAAAAATCAAATCGGCTCTTTTTTTAATTTCAGCATCTTGTGATTGTGCCGTTAAACTAAATAGTGTAAGAAATAGTATTGGCAACAGACGAATGATTTTCATTTGATTCATTTTAGATACAAATTAACAGAAATAAAATGAGAAGCAAGATGGCGGTTGGCCTTTTGCTGCGGCTTTTGGCTTTAGATTCTGATGAATTGAACATTTGCATTTCTAATAGTTTTTACTTTCCCCAATCTTAGCAAGCCCTTCTGGGTCGAATATTCGCCTAAAACATTATTTCTATAAACATTTGAACCCACAAGGTTCATGGGAAAAACACTGTTTATTTCATGAAAAAGCAAAAAAGCTGCTCCGAAACGAAGCAGCTTTTAACAACAATCAAAAAAACAATCAGAGAAACATGAAATCATCCAAACAAGATTTGGTATACCCCTAAACCAAACCCTGAATATTTTTAATTATAGTGATCGAAACGAATTGGAAGAATTAATTTTACTGCAACTTTTTTTCCATTTTGAATACCTGGTGACCATTTAGGCATTTCTCTTAATACTCTTAATGCTTCTTCATCACAACCAAAACCAATACCTTTTTCAATTTCAGATAATTCTATACTTCCATCAGGCATAACAACAAACGACATTACAACTTTTCCTTTTACGCCATTTTCTATTGCCCATTTTGGGTAGCTTAAATTCTTTTGAATATAATCTTGCATGGCTTCGAGTCCACCAGGAAACTCTGGCATGATTTCGGAAAATATTAAAATTTCAGGCTTGGTTATTACAGGCAATTCTATTTCTCCAATTCCTCCAGTTCCTGTGCCACCTGTGCCGGGACCACCAATACCAGAACCGCCAGTAATTAAAGAAGTAATTCCACTAAAACCAGCACTACTTATTGGCTTGATATCTACCCTTTTAATTTGAACTGGTTTGATTATTTTTTTATCTGCAACTACCACAAAGTTTTCATCGGGTAGATTAGGCATTACTATTTCGAAATTGGCAAACTGAATTTTTTCATCTTTTAGAATTTTATCTTTATCAGATGAAGCTTTTCCATTAGTCTGTGAACCTGGTGGCAATGGTTCAATCTTCTTTTTTGACTGAAAATAAATAGAAATCAAAAACAGCAAAAACATGGGAACCAAAGTAAAATAAATGCTTCGTTTGAGATTATCAGGATACGATTTACGAATGGCATAAGCACCGTAAGCTTTGTTTCTTTTTTCAAATACAAGCTCATCGAGATTGGATTTGTCGAATAATAGGGGATTCATAAGTTTTAGTTTTTATAGTAGCATTAACTTATGAATAAAAACTATCGTATAAGCTAGTTTTTAAACTGACAAAAAACTGACTGTTAAATATTATTCTGAAATCCAAATAAAACAAAAAAGGCTGCTTCAAAATTACTTGAAGCAGCCTTTTTTGTTTGTCAAATTAGATTATGCATCTTTTTTGAACCATGATTTGCAATTTCCTTCTGGAGCAACTGGACCTTTGAACAATTGACATCCACCACATGCAGTTGCATCAGCACCTGGTTGGAAGAAACGGCAATTACTGCATTTCTTTTCTGCTTCTGTAGATAGGGCTACATATTGAACCGACTCACGTTGTTTGATGTCAGCTTCAGTTAATCCTGATAAATCGCTGCAATCTGCTGTTGCTGCAGGAGCAGGAGCTGCTTCTGGAGTAGCTGCTGGTTCTGTTTTAGTTTCAGCTGGCTTATTAGGGTCGCCACCACATGCTGCCAAAAATACACTGCCTGATGCTGCTGTTAAAGCAATTGTCTTTAAAAAATCTTTTCTTTTCATATATTTTAATTTGGTTAATTTTCCGACTTCGAAATTAAATAGCATTCTTCAATAATATCACGTTAATAATAATTTAGAATTGGTCTACTTTGTTAAATTAAAGGCTTTATTTTATGGTTTTCAATTTTTGAAAAAACTAAATTCAGGTGGAGCTGTTCTTCGCTTTCATCATGAAATCTATTTTTCAGAAAACATGTCCTTCCCCAACATCAAAAAAAGTATATCAGCCTATAAAATTCTATTTCATAAAACACTAGAAATAAACTCAAACCCAAACATCCTAATAAGTGGTTTAGATATGCTGAATGCGCTTAAATGCCTAGCATTAAAAAATACTTCAACAAAACAAATTCAGCTAATTGATGCTGATTTGATGGATTTAAAATCACTTAATAAACTCGACAATAATTTCCAATACAATCTTTATTCCTCAGATAAAACAAAACATCAATTCAATCTAATTCTTGCACATGGTTCAGCTATTCCCGATTTCGAAAAGTTAGAAAACCTATGCAATGCTTTAGGAAAAGGACAACTTTATATTAAAATTGAAACAGGAAATATTGCAGGACTCAATCAATTTGAAAAACTGAGGTTATTCTTTAAAAACAAAACTGATGTTTTGGTAAGTACCTATCCTTTTAATGAGGAATCTGATATTATACTTATTGAAAAAAAATGGGTCTAAACTTCTTCTTTCGTTTTACGAAGTCGAACTACATTAATTTTTGAATTGGTAATCGACTCGATAATCAATTCAAAAGGATGAATAAGAATTTGTTCTCCAGCTTGAGGGAAACTCTCATGATAAGCGAAAATAAACCCACCTAAAGTATGGTATTCGCCTTCTGGAATAGATAATGAATATTGGTCGTTTAAATAAGAAACCTCATGACGAGCCGAAAAACGGAATGTTGTTTCGTCTAATTGTTCTTCAACTAATTCTTCAACATCATGTTCATCTTCAATTTCACCAAAAACCTCTTCCATAATATCCTCAATAGTAACAATACCAGCTGTTCCACCCAATTCATCAACAACCAAAGCAATACTTTTTCGGGTTCTTGAGAATTTGTTTAGCAAATCCATTACCGACATTGTTTCAGTGGCAATTTCAATTGGAATTAGGATTTGTCTGATATTTTCTGGCTTTTTAAAGATTTCCTTTTGGTGAACATACCCAATAATATGGTCAGGTGTTTTGTCAAAAATCAAAATTTTAGAAAGTCCTGTTTCTTTAAACTTATTGTATAACTCTGGAACTCCTTCTCTTATATCCAAAGAAATAAGTTCAGGTCGGGGTGTCATACATTCTCTTACTTTGATGTTTGAAAAATCGAGGGCATTTTTAAACATTTCGGTATCAACATCCGCATCTTCAGATAAATCTTCTTCATTTACTTGAGATATGTATAAATCTAAATCTACCCTTGAAAAAGCAGGACTACTTTCAGCAAATTTCACTTTAAGCACCTTGTTTAGGATGATTTCAGCCAACCAATTAATAAAATGAACTATTGGCCAAAACAAATAATAAAATAGCAAGAATGGAACTGCTAAAGCTTTTAAAAGCGAATCGGGATTGATTCTAAAAAGTACTTTTGGAATAAATTCGGCAGTTACCAAAACAATTAGCGTTGATAACAAAGTCTGGCAAAGCACTAAAATTAAATGATTTTGCTCGAAATAAGGCCACCAAGAAACCAAAAGAGGATCAAGAACTTTGGCCATATAAATACCATAAACAACCAAACCAATATTATTTCCAACAAGCGTGGTACTAATGAATTTAGAAGGATTGGCAACAAAAGGAGACAAGATTTTAGCATACATACTCCCCTGTTTGTTTTTGAGTTCAATCAGTAATTTATTGGCAGAAATAAAAGCAATTTCTATACCTGCAAAAAAGGCTGAGAATAAAACCGAGCAAATAATAATGAGAGACGTATTTTCCATAACCGCTTCAAAGAAACAAAAAAAATGCTTCTCTTCCTATTCTGCTAAGGCTTGAAGTTGCTGTCTTCCAACAAATAACTTACCAAAACTGAACACCTGAATGCTGGCCAATTGTGGTTTGTGGTTGATACTAGCAAAGAATTTTTCGGGATCTATTTCTAAAGCTTCATTGTTCTCTGAATACAACTGTAAAGTTTTCTTACCTATTTTCTTTTCAAAAACATCTAATGAAGTTTTAGTGCCATTTGTTAATTCTAATTCTAGTTTGCAGAATGGCTGCATCTTCATAATTGAATCGGTTTGTTCTTTAGTAATGTAATCTAAATATCCTTCTACATATAAGCCTTTAAAAGAAGATAAATATATTTTCATATACTGAGGATTGGCTACCAATTCCTTTTGGTTCATATCGAATAATTTTCCACTTTTTATAATAAATGATTTATCTGGCTTTCCTGGATATTCAACTTTTACCGATGCAATTTCATTGGCTTCTGAGTTAAAAATTAATTTGCTTTGCCATTTAACTTCTTCTAAGAAAAAACGAGGAGTTAAAAATCCTACAAAGCCTGGAATATGGATAATTAGTGGAGCTGGAGCATCTTCTTCATAATAATAAGTTCCAGTTTTATCAGGAGTTTCAGAACCAATATAAAAGGTTTTTAATAAATCACCCTTAGAATATATTTCAGTTTTAATTCCTCTAGAAGCTAAATCACCAATAACAGTATTATGCAGAGGCCCATCAACCGGTCTTTGCATTTTCATATCGTGCATGGTAGAAAGCAAAAGTTTAAGTTTTTGTTCATCTGCTTCAACTTTTCCATTCACCAACCATTTATTATCAGCCTGTTTTTCGAGTAATACTTTAGCACCATATTTATCAGCCATAAAAATTTTATCTATGGTTTCTACTTTTTCAAATGACACTTCAGAACTATTTAATTTATTAGTGCTCCAAGGCTTTTTAATCACCAAAAAATAAATCAAAAGTAAGGATACAAGTAAGCCTGATAATATCAATAAGTTCTTTTTGTTCATGATTGGGTATATTTTCTTTTTCTGATAAACTGATTAAGTACTCCGAATAAAACGATTAATAAAGCTGGAACAATCATATTAAAGAATATCCAAAAGTTTCTCTCTGTTTTAATTTTTCCTTTATCTAATAAACGAAGTGTAATTTCTTTAGCTCTTACTTCAATAATGCCGCTATCGTCACACAAATAATCTATACAATTCTGAATGAATTTCTTATTTCCAAATTGTTCATTTGTGTACCTGTCGTAACCCAAAGGAAAAACTTCTCCTGTTGATTTTTTAAACTGATTTCTGATGACTTCACCATCCGAAATTACAATCATTTTATTGCCATCAACATGGTCTTTAAATTTGATTTCAGGATTTTTTGAAGCATCATATCTGTATTGAAAAATAGAAGTAAAATTACCTTCCAATAAAACAGCAACAGGGAAATTTCCATTGCTTTTTCTGGTGAACATTTCAGGTTGTAAATCTAGTTTTGAAATATTTAAATCAACACGAACCGGAGCCGGTAAAACCCTTGAATAAGGTGATGTTTGCAACAATACTGTTTTCTGAATTCCTTTTACTGGAATGGTATCAATAGTAGATGCAAACTGGAACCAAACCGGATCAATTCCTTTTACAATCGGATGCTCAATTATTGAACCAACAACTGGATAAAATGGCCACTGCAATAATTTCTGCTGCGGCACTCCATCTCTCATTCCACTTAATACAGGTATGGCATTACTTTGTAAATCCTGCACAATATTTGAGTTGATACGAATTCCATACCTAAACATCATGTCTTCTATATGAGTAGGATAAGTTGCAGAAACAAAAATGTTCTCATTGCGCAGACTATCCATATCAGCCAACTGCGATTCGAGCAACCACAAAACCTTTCCTCCATTCATGATGTATTGGTCGATTTTGAACTTATCAAATTCAGTAATTTCTTGTGTTGGTTTCGCAATAATGATTCCTGCATATTCATTTAATTTCTGTGGAACCTGAATACTCAATGGCAATCTTTCTACATCGTAAAACTCGCTAAGCATTTGTTGTGCTTCTGCCGTTTCCCAGCGTCCCAATTCACCATGATCTTCAATAATTGCAATCTTTTTGCTTTTATCGAGTAGTGCTTTCCTCAACAAATTACTTACTTCATACTCTAATAATTCAATAGAGGTATTGATAACATCTTCTGGGTTTTGACCAAACTGACTTCTTAAAAAGTTAACTGGAATTTCTTTTCCTTTATAATAAGCAATGGCTCCCGGAATAATGATTTTTTGTGCAAACTCATCTTCCTTTTTAATCTGAACATTGGTTGGTTGAAGTCCTTTGCCTCCTAATTCTTGAATGATATCATTGGTCTTTTTTGCATCAGCATCTGTAAAAGGATCGATAAATTCGTACTGAATATTGTTGTTACTATAAACTCGGTATTCATCTAAAATTTCCTTTACTGACCTGCTTAATCTTTTGAAACCTGCAGGAAATTCACCCTCCAAATACACTTTAAAATACAAAGGAGCATCTACTCTTTCAGCCAGTTTTTTGCTTGATTGAGAAAGGCTATATCTCTTTTCTTTTGATAAATCTATTCTGAAAAATGTTCCTGAGAACATAATATTCAGAAGAATGACAATGGCAGTTATTAAAACAAATTCTAAAATAGATTGCGTTTTAATTGTTCTTTTTGATGTTGATTTAGTTTGATTTTTCATACTGCTTCCTCCTACCATTTTCTTGTTCCAAAAACCAATTTACATGCATATAGAAAAACCACATCAAAGCCAATAAAATAGAGCAAATCCCTTGAATCGAGAACACCTCTGCTAATAGATAAATAATGAGCATTGATACCTAAAGAAGAAACAATAGAATCTAATGAACCCAATAGTTTAAAGTCGGCTATTAAATCAAACAAATTATAAAACAAGTAACATAAAAACATACTTACTATAAAAGATACAATTTGGTTATCGCTGATAACTGAAGCAAATAAGCCAATTGCCACAAAACAGGAACTCAAGAAAAACAATCCTAAATACGAACCCATAATTGCTCCAGTATCTGCATTTCCTTCTGGCGCTCCTAATTTTATAATGGTATAAAAATAAACCAATGTTGGAAGAATGGTAAACAGAACCAAAATCAATCCGGCAAAGTATTTACCTAAAATGATTTGCATATCACTTAAAGGGCGGGTTGTAATAATTTCTATGGTACCCGATTTTTTCTCTTCACTAAAACTTTTCATGGTAATAGCTGAAATGAGGAAAATAAATAACCATGGAGCCATATTAAACAAAGTATCTAAATTGGCATAACCCATATCAAACACATTCACATCAGGCAAAACCCAAGTGAACAATCCTGTTGCGATTAAAAAAACCAGCATCACCACGTAGGCTATGAAGGAGCTTAAAAAACTTCTTACTTCTTTTTGAATTATAACAAACATATTAGCGGGTAAGGTTTTGAAATACTGCTTCCAGCGAAACCAGTTCTTTGTTCATACTTAAAATCAAATTGTTTTCTTTTGATACCAATTCAGCCAAAGCTTCTCTGATATCGTGTTTGGCTCTGATTTGGTAAACCAGTCCATTCTGCTCACATGAACTCACTCCTTTAATTGATAAAATTTGGTTCTTGTTGATTTCATTCTTGAGTTCAACAATAATTAAAACTTCTGCCTCCATGCGACTTTGCAGCGATTGAACAGTATCGTTTGCCACAATATTTCCTTTGTTGATAATGACAACTCTTGAACACATGGCTTCAACTTCCTGCATGATATGCGTTGAAAATATCACCGTTTTATTTTTTCCTGTTTCTTTGATAAGGTTTCTGATTTCAAGCACCTGATTAGGATCGAGACCGGAAGTTGGTTCATCTAAAATCAAAACTTCAGGATCGTGTAATAAGGCAGCAGCCAATCCTACACGTTGTTTGTAACCTTTAGAAAGTTGCTGGATTTTTTTATTTCTTTCAGGACTTAATCCAGTTTTACCAAGCATCTCCTCTACTTTAGAATTTGCCTCTTTTCCTGTAATGCCCATCAAACCAGCTGAGAAAAGTAGGTATTCTTTGATAAACATATCGGTGTATAAAGGATTTAATTCCGGCAGGTAACCAATTTTCCTTCTGGTTAAAATTGGATTTTCCGAAGTTTCGAGTCCGCAAATTTTAGCAGAGCCCGAAGTTTGAGGAATAAAACCAGTAAGAATTTTCATGGTAGTAGATTTCCCGGCTCCGTTTGGACCGAGAAAACCCAGGATCTCTCCCGGTTGAACATCAAAACTTATCCCATTGAGGGCTTTTTGTGTTCCGTATATTTTAAATAGGTCAGTTACCTGAATCGACATTTTTAATAAAACTAAAGTGATTAAAAGTCAGCAAAAGTATAAAAAAGGTTGAAGTTCCTCTTAAAAGCCTTTGTTGAAGTGATTTAATTGGTAAATATGAACGAAAAATGCATCAAAATAGTGAGAATGAGACAAATCATTTTTTGAATCGGTAAAACCTTTTTATTTTCGCCCATGTTTTTAGTAATTATTTAATTAATCAACAAATAAAATGACGAAAGTTTCTGTTATTGGTGCCGGCGCAGTTGGAGCTACTACAGCCGATGTAATTGCTTATCGCGAATTGGCCGATGAAGTGGTATTATTAGACGTAAAAGAAGGTTTTGCTGAAGGTAAAGCTTTGGATATTTACCAAACAACTTCTTTATTAGGAATGAAAACCCGTGTAAGCGGAACTACAAATGATTACAGCAAAACTGCAGGATCTGATGTCGTAGTAATTACTTCAGGTATTCCACGTAAACCTGGAATGACTAGAGAAGAATTAATCGGAACCAATGCAAACATCGTAAAATCGGTTGCAGAAAATGTGTTACAACATTCTCCAAACGCAATTATCGTTGTGGTTTCAAATCCAATGGATACTATGACTTACCTAGCATTAAAAGCAACAGGTTTACCAATGAACAGAGTAATTGGAATGGGTGGATTGTTAGATAGCGCTCGCTTTAAAGGATATTTAGGTTTGGCATTAAATGCACCAACTGCAGATATTCATGGAACAGTAATTGGTGGACATGGTGATACAACTATGATTCCATTAACTAGACTAGCTACTTTAAATGGGGTTCCAGTTTCTAATTATTTAGGAGCTGATAAATTAAAAGAAATTTCTGATGCAACTATGGTTGGTGGTGCTACTTTAACAAAATTATTAGGCACATCAGCTTGGTATGCTCCAGGTGCAGCTTCTGCATTATTGGTAGAAAGTATTGTTCGTGATCAAAAACGCATTATGCCTTGTTGTGTAAGCTTAAATGGCGAATACGGACAAAGTGATATTTGTTTAGGAGTTCCTGTAACTATTGGTAAAAACGGATGGGAAACCATTGTTGATTACAAATTAGATGCAGCAGAACAAGAAGCATTTGCTAAAAGCGCGGATGCGGTTCGTACGATGAATAACGTTTTGAAGGAAATTGGAGCGTTGTAGGCTGCGCCTGCTTCTAGCTTCTGGCCGCTAGCTTCTGGCTTTGGATTCGTTTGGGAGAACCATTGTTTTTCTAATTTAGATTTTGAAGTCTTTTGTAGTAGTTTATTTACAAAAAAAAGGGGACAATCTTTTAGATTTTCCCCTTTTTTTTGCTTCTGGCATATGGCAGTTAGCTTCTGGCTTTGGATTTGTTTCTATAGAAAAATTGTAGTTCTAAATTAAGATTTTAAAGCCATATTCTAGAAATCAAAATAAAAAAGAGGATGATTCAACCAATGAAACATCCTCTTTTTTTATTTTAAAATACATCAAACAATCATTGTTCTAAAAAATTGCACTTGTTAAATGTTATTTGATAGCTTACTGAATTGAAGCCAGTTGCCAGGAGCCAGTTGCCAGAAGCTATCAAAGGACCATTTCCGGAATTTCTCCCTCAACAACCAATCTGCCTGCTGTTTTTTCTTTGATATAATCTACACTTACTCCGGGAGCTCTTTCTAAAAGAACGAAACCTCTTTCATCTATATCAAAAACACCTAATTCGGTTACTACTTTTTTAACGCAGCCTAAACCAGTAATTGGCAAACTGCATTTGGGTAATAATTTAGATTCTCCTGCTTTGTTTACATGCTGCATGGCAACAATGATGTTTTTTGCAGAAGCCACTAAATCCATTGCGCCACCCATTCCTTTAACCATTTTACCTGGAATTTTCCAGTTGGCTATATCACCGTTATCTGCAACTTCCATGGCACCTAAAACGGTTAAATCAACACGACCACTTCTAATCATGCCAAAACTCATTGCAGAATCGAAAAAAGAGGAACCTTTTAATGTTGTAACAGTTTGTTTGCCTGCATTGATTAAATCAGGATCCACATCTTCCTCGTAAGGAAAAGGACCAATTCCCAATAAACCATTTTCAGATTGAAGAATCACTTCAATTCCTTCGGGAACATAATTGGCAACCAAAGTTGGGATACCAATTCCTAAATTTACATAATAACCATCTTTTAATTCTTTGGCTATTCTTTTTGCAATTCCAAATTTATCAAGCATGTGGCGAAGATAAATTCTTTTAATAAAAAGATGTGACAAATAATCAAATAGAATCGATTGTTTTTTTATAAAATGTTTTTTAAATTCGATAATCAAATAAAAATAATATGAAACTTCAAACTTCAAACTTCAAACCACAAATTTTAATTTGGTTTACCCTTTTTCTAATTTCATTTTCTTCATTTAGTCAAAACAATCTAGGACCAGATGTTGAGGACAATCCTGACAGGCCGCAAGGTTGTTATTTTAGAGCAAGTGAGCCTGGACGTCCAGACTTAGTCGATAAATGTATTCCTTGTGCACTGCCTGATATTATGCAGATTGTGCAACCCCCAAGTTTGTGTTCAGATATACTAGCACTTAGAAATCAATATGGATGCTGCCCAATTTGTTGGATAGTTATTGACCCAACTAACTTTAAACTAATGATAAACTATTTGAGGGATATACATTGGGGTAGAGGTTGGAGACCTGTTGAAAATGATCCAACTGGGCTTACTCAACTTATAAACTCAATTGATACAACCAATAATACTCCAACTTGGGGGATTTATTTTCCTAAAACTAACCAATTTCTTATCAGTAGCTCTAAACCGCAAACGACTAAAATGTTTGGAAATACAAACGGAGAATATATGGGAATCTTTTTATCTGCGACCCCAGTTTCTGGTAGGATTCAAATTGGTGAAAGAGCCTTAACAGAAGAAATCCATAATTGGCTAGAAATGGACCCAAACCCTTGTTCTGTTGGATATAGCATTCCATATTAATGTTATTTATGAAAATTATAATAACAATTATATTAATTACAATTGGTTGTGTTAAAAACACTTTAGCACAACCATTCTTTAATTTTACTTCTTCTGAAGTTAAATATGAAAACTTAGAAAAGCCTTTTAGTTTATGGCCCGATCAATATTGGGATGCTCCAACAGGTCAAGCCCGTTATGTAATTCTACCTTTTAGTTTTAATTTTTTAGGTGTAGATTATTCAAATGTATGGGTATCAAAATCAGGTGCAATTACATTTTTTCACCCTCAAACATTTTTAGCAAATGTTGTGTATTTACTTAATACCAGATTGAAAGAAAAAAATGTTAATGCCCCATTTGCATCTAGCATTAATATTCAATTTGATAGTTTGATTAATCAAAAAATCTTCAAAATAGAATATAAAAATGTGGGTTTTATGAAAAGTAAAGACACCTCAGATTATGCAAATTTTCAAGTTTGGTTATATGAAGGAACAAATGAAATTGAAATTAGGTATGGGAAAATTAAAGCAGACACAAGTGCTTGGTTACAATCAATCGGCCCATATGTTGGAATTGGGAAAGATGAGCAGAAAACCTTAGCACTTTTAGGTGGCAATCCTAATAATCCAAAATACCTCATTCATAGAGATACCTTTTTATTAGATTTTCCAAAAGAAAATACAATTTATCAATTTAAACCGATTAAAAATAAGATTCAGGAAGTTGATTTCATCAATTCTATTCAGATTTATCCAAATCCATGTCTAAGCTCAATAAATATCGAATTTAATTCTAATGAAGCCAAAAAAGTGGAAATTTGGGATTTAGATGGACAATTTCTTAAATCAATTGAATTAGAAGGATATAAATCAGAAATTGATTTATCTGACTTAAATTCCGGAATTTATTTAGTATCAATCAACCTTGATGAACAAAAGGTTTTTAGGAAGATTGTTTTGTCGAGATAATAATCGAACCATTTATATTTATTAAACCTGCAACTGTAGGAAGATTATCAGTTAACAACAATTTCTAGTATTTTTTGCTTGAAATAGTCCCAAATTCTTTCTAGTGAAATATCTATGTGTATTATTGAATTAGGTTTCTATTAATAATTGATTGTAAAATCAACATTTGCTTAATAGCAACCTTATTTAGTTTTAATAATCTTTCGGTTTGAGATATTCCTTCATTAATTAGAAGGGCATTAATATTTTCCAAATTAGAAAGACAAATCAATTCATTTATGTTAGCATAGTCTCTAATATTCCCTTTAAGATGAGGATTTTCTACTCTCCAATTCTTTGCAGTTTTACCAAATAAAGCCATATTAAGTACATCTGCCTCATTGGCATAAATTTTTGAAGCTTGCTGTGGACTAATCTCTGTAGGTATCAAATTTTCTTTAATCGCATCAGTATGAATATGATAGTTTAATTTTGACAATTCACGTTTTGCAGACCATCCAATTTGTTTTTGTTCCTCTTCTTTAAGCCGCTGAAATTCTGAAATAAGATATATTTTAAATGGTACACTTATCGCAGAACCAAACTCAAAAGCAATATCTTTATGAGCAAAAGTGCCTCCATATTTCCCTTTTCTAACTATTATACCTATAGCATTTGTTTTTTCAATCCATTCAGATGCACTTAGCACAAAATTTGGCAATCCTGCTTGCATTTTAAAGTGGTCAGATTCCACCACTTTAAAATTAGGATTGTTAATCTGCTCCCAAACACTTAAAAACTCAATGGCATATCGAGTCCTCAGCCAGTTTTTGATAATATCAGCGGCTCGACTTTCGCTTTCTTTTGCGTTAGCCATATCTGTAAGGGAAATATAATCTGCATTCTCATAAGTTATTACAGTTATCTCAGTTTCTTTTACCTTTAGTTTTGCCATATATTTTGGGTATAAATTATCCTTAAATCAATAAAATCTGAATAATTCAATAAACATATTTTAGCTTTGATATTTGATCTAAATTCTTGCAATTCTTTACAAAAGTTTCTAAAATTATAATGCGCTTATAAATGATTTTATATTCTTAGCTCATTAGGGTTTGACCTTTTATGAAATTAAAAAAATAACTTCACTTGATAGACTAAGCTTTCGGAATCCTTGGGTTCATTACCTTAAACCAAATTGGAGGAATGGCAGCCAAAAAGAACAATCCTGCATAACCACTAGGCAACTTATGTGAAGTCGGATAATTCTGCAAAGTATGATAGGGTTTTGATGCGTAAAAATGGTGATCGGCATGACGGCTTAAATCCACCAAAACAAACCTACTCACAAATAAATCTGAATCCCAACTATGAATTTCTGTAACCCTAGTATTTTCTTCCCTACTCATTCCATAATGTTCGATATAGTTTGTATACTCCAATAAAAAATTAGCTGTAAAACATTGAACAATCCAAGCCAAAACAAGCCATTCTCCTCCAATCACAAAAAAGAAAATCAATAATAAAATATGTAGGATTAATTGTCTGTACACATAGTGATTCAGCAAATTCAATTTCTTAGCTTCTTTGTTTAATCTTTCATGTTCTAGGTGGATTGCACCTGTAAATTGCCCAGCAACAGAGCGTGTAAAAAAGGCATACAATGATTCATCTTTTTTTGCTGTTGCAGGATCTCTGTCGGTAGCAACCCATTTGTGATGAACCCTTAAATGTTCTACAAAAAAGTAAGTATTTCCGGCACTAAAGAGTAAAAACTTACCCATGGCTTGCATGAATTTGCTTTTACGGTGAATTAATTCATGTGCAACAACAATAGCGGATGAACCTGAATTAATACCAGTACTTAAAGCTGCAGGAATGATAAACAAAGGAGATAAAATTCCATTCATGTATCCCCAAACCAAACTTGTTATGACTGCAATTTGAAAAGGAATGTGCAACAATAGAATGAAATCAGGAATCCAATCGTTTTTGGATGAATGTTCATTCGATGAAAAAGCCGGACCAATCCATTCGAACAAAGCCAGAATACCTAATGAATAAATAAGGTTGGCAAAACTCCACCATTCACCATGAAGGTTTCCATAAATACAAACCAGAGCTGGACTTAAACTAAATAAATACAGAGAATTTCTAAGACTCGATTTCATTTTCTTTTTTACCCAAATTTTTAATAAGAAAACCAATATAAACCACAAACATACCCAAAAGCAAAGCATACAAACCAACAATAAATCCCATGAATTTAGCAGGAAGCGGGTTAAAAACAATCATGAGTCCGAAAGCCAAAGAAACAATTCCATTGATGATAAAAAATATTTTATATCGCTTTAGAAAGAATGAAGCGACTAAGGTTGCAGAAGCCATAATTATTGCAAAACCACCAATTAAATGAATAAAATAACCTGTTGCTAAGTCGGTTTTAAAGAAAATAAATACACTAATTAGGATATCAATAAGTGCCCAAAGCCATCCGAAATACCAATTTTTAACACTTTTTCTTAATAAAAAAGAAATTGTTGCATATAAAATACCGCTTAATAGGAATAGGAAACCCATGTAATAAATTGGTCCATACAAACTTTCTTGTTGCATAAAAATACTCAGTAAACCAAAGAGCATGAACAAGATACCATGAATTAAAGCTGCCCAAAAGGCGCTCATTTTAAAATCATTCATAAATTAAAAATAGTTTAATTTTCAGGTAATTTAATAAATTTATCGAAAAGCAGGCATGAAACCTTGGCACACAATTTGAAATTAGTTGAATTATTATAAATTCGCCCTGCAATGAGAATCGTATTAATTATTTGTGCACTTGTGCTTTGGTTCGGAGTAGAAGATGGTCATGCTCAAAAAAGAGTTGGCGGTAAAATGTTGAAAGGATATGATGTAATTTATCCTTTTAAGAACGGACGCGCTAAGGTGATAAAAAATGGCAAAATGGGATATATCGATATGAACGGTGATGAAATCATTAAACCGGAATTCGATAATATTATGCCTTTTGAAAAAGGTGTTGCCCGCGTAGAAAAGGGTTTATTATTAGGTTTGATTAATGAAGCCGGTGAAATATTACTAGATCCTATTTACGAATCTATCACTGCTCAGAAAGACAATTTATTCATGACATCCAGAAAAGGGAAAAGAGGTTTGGTTAAAATAACAGGAACTTCTCCGGATAACGTAGAATACATTGTAGACATTCGAGATTAACAAATTTTAAAAGCCCTGAAAACAGGGCTTTTTTATTGAATAAACTTTGAGTTTTTTAATTAACTAATGAAATTGCTTTTTGCTTGGTAAACAACTGCAATATCAATCCAAATATCATCACCAGAAAAGCACCAATAAAATTGAACCACAAAAAGGTGATGTCGGTAAAGAAATACATATACAATACAATTGATTCAGCGATTAATGCTGCATAAAAAACAGCATGTCCTTGAACTTTCTTTAGGAAAAACGCGGTTAAAAATACACCTAAAATACTTCCATAAAAAAGAGAGCCCAAAACATTCACCGCTTCAATTAAACTCCCTAATTTATTGGCAAACATGGCTACACCAACAGCATACAATCCCCATAAAGCAGTACCTAATTTAGAAACCCATAAATAGTGTTCATCTGAGGCGTTTTTGTTGAACATGCGTTTGTAAATATCAACAACCGAACTTGAAGCCAGTGAGTTTAATTCTGCTGATTTTGATTGCATAGAAGCAGCAAAAATCACTGCGATTAAAAGTCCGATTAACCCATGTGGCAAATAATCAAGAACAAATCTTAGAAAGACATAATTGGTATCATTGGTTTCAGATTTATCACTGCGTTTTTCCATCAAACTACTTAAATCAGCTCTAACTTTATCTTCTTCTTTTATAAGTGATTTGATTGTGTTTGTATGTTGAGAAATAGCAGTTTCATTCTCACTTTTGATGGATGCATTTAACAAACTGATTTCTTGCTTTCTCTTTTCAAACAATGCCTGATGTTGATTTTCTAAAACCACCAATTCGTTTGCAAGTGGTGTGTTTTTTAATTGTTCAATTTCATTGTTGTTAAAAAACAATGGAGATTGATTAAACTGATAAAAAACAAATAACAAAACGCCTATAAACAAAATAGCAAATTGCATTGGAACTTTAATCATTCCATTCATAAGCAAACCCATTCGACTTTCTTTCAAATCCTTTGCCGAAATATACCTCGAAACCTGCGATTGGTCGGTACCAAAATAACTCAAAGCTAAAAACATCCCTCCAATTAAACCACTCCAGAGATTGTATTTATTACTCATGTCGAATTCTAAATCAATGATGTTCATCTTGCCCAATTTCCCTGCAATTTTTGTTGCATCAATCATAGAAACATCTGGTGGAAGTAATTTTACAATCATGAATCCAGCTAGAAACATCCCAATAAATATGATTGACATTTGTTGCAAATGTGTGTAGGAAACAGCTTTTGAACCTCCTGCAACAGTATATACAATCACGATTCCACCTATAAATAAATTGGTCCAATAAATATTCCATCCCAATAAAGCAGATAAAATCAAAGCTGGAGCATAAAGTGTTAAACCAGAAGCCAATCCTCGTTGAGTTAGAAAAAGAAAAGAAGTAAGAACACGAGTTTTTAAATCAAACCTTGTTTCTAAAAACTCATAGGCTGTATAAACCTTCAGTTTGTGATAAATAGGTAGAAATGCTATACTCAAAATTATCATCGCTAAAGGCAAACCGAAATAATACTGCACAAAACGCATTCCATCGGTATAAGCTTGTCCAGGACCTGAAAGAAAAGTAATTGCACTGGCTTGTGTTGCCATAATCGACAAACCAACCATAAACCAAGGCATGCTGTTATCGCCTTTTAAATAATCTTGAATATTCTTTTGTCCACGACTTTTATAAATGCCATAAGAAGCAATAAATAAAAGGGAACCTACTAATACAAACCAATCTAGTAAACTCATTTAAGCGAAACCGTTAATATGTAATAAATAATAATCTGAACTAGTAAAAAAAGGAAGACTATTATATAAAGTCTGTTCCAATTTGTTTCCGAAGGATTATTTGTACCATTTTTCATGTCAGAATTCCATTTATAAAAAAAGCTATGAGATAAGCTTAACATCAAATATAATTGCCAAATGAACACGAACAAGCAAATGAGAAATTTAGTTTATTTTCTTTCCTTATTTTTACTTTCAATTTCTGCTTTAGCACAAAAGAAAGCACCAGAAAACTGGCATAACTTAGACCCAACTACAGATAAAATTTGGGGAGTAAGTACCGAAAAGGCTTATAAAGAAATTCTTCCAGGAAAAGGTTCACGCCCTGTAATTGTTGCAGTTATTGATGGTGGAACCGATTTTAAACATGAAGATTTGATTCTTAATATTTGGAGAAATCAAAATGAAGTTGAGGACAGTAAATTCGATGAAGACAGAAATGGCTATACAGATGATATTTATGGCTGGAATTTTATTGGTGGACCAGAAGAAAATGTTGATTATGATACTTATGAATTCACTCGTACTTATAAAAAGTACAAAGCCATTTTTGAGGGAGATGGTAGCAATAACCAAGTAAAATCGCCTGAATTAAAGAAACTTTATGATGAGGCAGAACTTCAATACTTAAACAAAAGTAAAAATATCAAAAGAAGCAAAATAGGTTATGATACGCTTTTGGTGACAATGGAAATAATTAGAAAAAGAGCTGGCTCATTAGATCCTTCTGCAGAAGCTTTAAAACCATTAAAAGCCAATGGAAGATTAGAAAAAATTAGTTTGATGTTGTTAAAACAAATTGCTAAAACTGGTGGTAGAAACAATTCTCCTATTCAAAAACAACTAAATGAAGGTTCAGATTACTTTAAAAAGATGGTTGATTACCATTTGAATTTGGATTTTGAACCTAGAGCAAAAGTGGGTGATGATTATGAAAATGTAAAAGAAAGTCGTTATGGTAATAATAAAATTTCTGGACCAAAAGCTGAACACGGAACACACGTATCTGGAATTATTGCAGCCAATAGAAACAATGGCTTAGGAGTGAAAGGTATTTGTGAAAATGCAAAAATAATGACTCTTAGAGCGGTTCCTGATGGTGATGAAAGAGATAAGGACATTGCAAATTCTATTCGTTATGCAGTTGATAATGGCGCTAAAGTTATCAATATGAGTTTTGGTAAATCATTATCACCAGATAAAAAAGCAGTTGATGATGCTGTAAAATATGCATTATCAAAAGACGTTTTATTAATTCATGCGGCAGGTAATGATTCAAAAAATTTAGAAACCGAGAAAAATTATCCATCAGCAAAATTTGAAGGCTTAGATTTTACAGCTCCAAATTGGATTGAGGTTGGAGCTTCATCATGGGAAGGTGGTAAAAAATTAACTGCGGAATTCTCTAATTATGGCAAAAATTCTGTTGATGTATTTGCGCCTGGCGTAGACATTAATTCTACAATGCCTGAAAATAAATACGAAGCGATGAGCGGAACCAGCATGGCAGCACCTGTTGTAGCAGGCGTTGCAGCTTTGGTTAGATCTTATTATCCGATGCTTACTGCGGTTCAGGTGAAAAAAATTCTTGAAAAATCGGCTATTCCTTATACCAAAAAAGTTAAAATTCCTGGAAGTAAAAAGAAAACTAAATTGAAAGAACTTTGCAGAACAGGAGCGATAGTAAATGCTTATGAGGCACTAAAACTTGCAGAATTGGTTGCAAGTGGAAAGGTAACTTTGTAATGATTAATTATCTTAAAGTTGTTGCACTAACAGGCCTTAGTTTTTTTGCTGTTTTAATGGCCCTTTCTTATTTCATGAGCAAAGAAGAAATAAATATAGAATTACTACAAGAAAGTGGCATAAAAAGTATCGCATTTGCTTTCATATTTGGTAGTTTCAGGTACTTTAGAACAAAGAAACAAAATGAGTTAAACAACAAAAATTAGAGTTAAACTTAAATCATTTTTATACTTTAATTGAATAGCCATTTCGTAAAATGAAATGGCTATTTAAATTTAAGGAATATCCGTTTCTTTAACTATAAACGTGGTCCATATTATTCATTAAATATAATTTAGAATATTGATGTTTAAGTATGCCCATTTCTAATTAATTTCATTATTACTTTTAAAGGGGTCACAATTAAAAATTGGGGAGTAATTGAAAAAACATAATTTTGGAATAAAAAATTATCGAAACGATTAACCTTC
>JBIMKP010000018.1:0-86673 GCA_051861545.1 Bacteroidia bacterium
TTAGTGGCTCAGTTGAAACCGAAATGGTGGCTCAGTTGAAACCGAAATAGGTGGCTCAGTTGGTACCGAAATATTCATAAAATCAAATATCAAAAAAGAAATACAAGGATTTGTAAAACAAAACTCCATTCAGAAATCATTCTGTAATTCGATTGTATAAACTTGATTTTAGATATTAGTCTAAAAATCAACAAATGAATAAGTTGAATTAGTAATAAGCTTGTTAAATAAACCAAAAATACATCAGCGAAAACAGCAAAAAAAATAGTGATTAAAGGGAAAGCATACATAAAAATCAACAAAGCTTTCTTCAATTTTAAACTCGAATATATATTTGGAATTTGATGTAATAAATCAAATTTATATTCAAAAATTGAAACAGAAATTACTCCATAAAAAACTGTTAAGAATAAAAAACTTCCTATCAAAAATGTATGAGTAGGCATATCCATAAATACCTGAAAACAAACTGATAAGGAATACAATAAACTAATTAATATTTCTTTTTTAAAAAGTATCCATTTATTTAAATATTGATGTAAAAGAAGGTATATCAACATGAAAATAAATAGCAATGATGAGAATACGAAATCCTTTTGATTAAAATAATTGACTACTAATAAAAGACCTGTCAAAACAAATAAACCACTAAAAAAAAATATAGGCGTCTTAATTTTGAAGAGGAAATAATGTCTTCGACTTATATTTTTACCATAGATTTGAATATCTCTAAAATGATCAAACCAATAAACTAAAAAAGTACCAATTAGCAACAAAACAATGAATTCGGGTCTGCTTGAAATTTCAAAGGTTTTGTTAATAGAAATAAAACCTATTGCAGCAACAATAGCAATATCAATACTTAAAGCATTTAAATAAAAGAATAATAATCGAATTCTGTTCACTAATATAAATTGATGTCAATGTTAAATAGAATGAAAACACTAAACAAACTCTTCTTACTTTTTATACTTCTTAACTCCAATTTTGCATTTGCTCAAGAAGATAGACCAGCAACCGGAACAAACAATTGGTTTGTTGAAATTGGAGGCTCAGGATTATTTTATTCGTTGAACTATGAAAAGTATTTATTTAAAAACAGGCAAGAAAATTTAACATTTACAGCAAGAATTGGCGCGGGTTTTAATCCTATAGATTATACATTTCTAAACACTTTATATTTAGAAAAAAACACGTTTATGGTGCCTTTTACTAGCAGTTTATTGATTGGAGAACAAAAAGATAAACTTGAAGTTGGAGCAGGATTCACTATGTTAACTAAAAACTTTACAGACCAAGAAATAGTTCCTACTTTAGTTTTAGGCTTACGTGTAATAGAAAGTAACCGAATTTGCTTTAGAATAAGTTATGTGCCTATTTTTAGAAAAGAAGAATATCTGCATTGGCTTGGGGTAAGTTTAGGAATGAATTTTGGTAAAATCAGGTAAAAAAGTGTTGTAAATAATTTGTCAGACAATAAAACTAAGGAATACCTTAAAACACTTTTTTAGTAGAATTTCAATTTAAATAAATCGGATTTTATGGAAAAAGTTAAAACCATTTAAATAAACTATTCGCCATCCGCATATTAATTTACTATTACCAAATAGTAAATTTTATCAAATGTAATTATTAAGAAAAAAATATTTGAAATCATGTTTTATCTATTTTAATTGGAAACATGAAACCACAATACCAATATACCATTGAATCTGATTATACAAAACCAACTAGTTTTCATTCAGATATAAATGAACTATTTGAACTTATAACCCCTATCTATAAATCAAGAGAAGGAATTATTCATCCTAAGTTTGGATTCTGCAAAGATTTAATCTGCAGCAATAACATGGCTACTGAACCCATTACTATTTATTTAGGTGCAAATGATAAAGGAATTGACCAATAAACTTTTAGATTTAGACACCTTAATTTGGTACCTAGAAGGCAATGAAAAACTTCCTGTTGAGATTAGAGAATTAATAGAAAATGAGAATAGCTTAAATTATGTAAGTATGACCAGTATTTGGGAATTAGCTATAAGGGTTCAAAATAAAGAAATTGAACTTCATTTCCCATTTAGAGCGCTTGAGACCATACTCTTTCAAAATCATTTTTTGATTCTTCAACCCGGTATTAATGAATTTGAAACCGTAAGTAATTTACCCGGTGACAATCGTGAAATATTTAGCCGTATCCTTATTTCAACAGCCATCAACAAAAAACTCACACTTATTTCAAGTAAAGATTTTGATGGAAACCAAGGAATGAAATTTATTAAATGGAAAGCAAACTAAGTTAGTTTTACAGATTCTATTTCTGTAAATAAAACCTCATAAACTCATTTGGTTTAAGTCCGTATTCTTTTACTCTTCTTCTTTTCCCCAAGTATAAACTTTGAGGTAAACTCCTAATTCCTAATTGCTTACTAAGCTCTCTTGTACCATTTACCAAATAATAGTTGGGTTTTGCCTGATCTTGATAAATACTTAAATCATAACTCTTTTTAAGATAAAGTACACAAATCACTTTTAAATGGTTCGAATCTAAAGATGCTATTTGACGTAACAAAAGTGTATCAGCATCGAAATTCTTCGTATTAGGGCCGGCAAAGTAGATGTAAAGTTCTTTTCTTTTAAATTTTCTCAATTTATTTTTATCACCATTAGCGAAATTCAATTTCACATTTGGAACCTTTTTTCCTTTGGCAATTCTACCTAGACCATTTGAAGTTTGGGTTGGTTTGATGACTAACTTTTTCCCTAATTTATCAGCATATAAAATTTGAAAAACATTCCCATTTTTTTCAAAATAATTCTCATTTGCTTTGCTACTAATAACTTGATATGAAAGGGGATTGGTGGCATCAAAAATGGTATCATTATAATTTATAAATACTACTTTATCAGTATCAGCATCATTATAAAAGCCATTTGCATTTGCATCATATAAGGCAATTCTAAATGAATCACTTTCCATGGTCATTATGCCTGATCGAGCCAAAAATCTTTGTTCTCTGTAGGTGTATTCTATTCCTGCAAAAATTCTTCCTTTATATGTATATGCATAATATTCATCCATATACTTTTTAAAATCGGCCTTACCAAACAATTTATTTCTAGTTAATTGAACTTTAATACGGGCCAAACTATCAGAAGAATTCGCTAATTCAAACTCAATTGGAGGTTCATCAAAATAGGGTAAGGTAAATCTGGGATCATCGGTAAAATCAAAATTCTGGTTATAATCAATAAACATATGAGGATGTTTATGAAAAGGATTACATACCAAGACACTTACATAACCCGGATTTTGTGGAACATTTGAACCTGTAAAAAATATATAACCATAAGCATAATAATTATAGCCTGCAGGTTTTTTAATTATAATACTCTTTTCAGGTCGAAGGTTTTCAAAATCCATACTTTTTATTGTGTCACCTTGGGCCATAAATAAAGCCAATGTTATTTGGAATTTATGAAACCTTTCGTCTTTTGCATAATCAGTTAAATGAATCACAATACTATCATTTACAGATGTTTGAGCCTTCGTGTAATTTAAGGTAAAACTGTAGAATGCTAAAATGATTAAAACTGATTTTAAATACCTCATAAAAAATAAATTAGCAATTACAAAAACGTAATTGACAAGGTAAAAATACTATTTACAGTTAAATATAAAATCATTTTCATTGGAGTATGAAAAAAGAAAATCTGTTTGTTGAAGCTGAAAAATTGGATAAACATAATTTTCAAGCAATGAATTTCAAACTAGTCAAAAATTTTAAGAAGTAGCAGGAATCGGATTTAATAAGTATTTAGGATTTACATATCCACTTAATTCTCCATTCTTACTTGAAGCAGTTGAGAATAGATATCTTGTAGGTTTTGAGCGTATTTTAGAACCTGTTCAATTTCATGTCGATTATTAGAATTTCTAAAAATATTCAATAATCCCAAAATTGATTCTTGAACTTCTATTCTACAAGACTGAATGCCAATCTTAAACTTTTTCCAATCAGTCTCAGTTTTTAATGAATCAATTATTCTTAAAATTTTGGGAGCATGATTCATGATTTCAATTCCATCGAAATTCTTTTCAACTGTTTCAAATTGCTTTACTATTTCAAAACAAGCATTTGCAAACAAATAACTTTCCTTTCTAACTTCGTCAAAACTATGTTTTTCAGTTCCCCAAAAGTGCTTCATTAATTTTAAAAATTTCACTAAAAAACAAAAATGAAACAAAAAATGAAAATCAATATATAAAGAATGGGGTGTTAAAAACACAAAAAAGGGTCAAATCTTACGAAATGACCCTTTTTTGATTAATTAGTTAAAATCTAATTATTTAGCAATAACAAATTTCATGGTTTTAAAGCCATTTGCATTTTTGAAATTACAGAAATAAACACCACTTTCTAAAACTGAAAGATTAAAGTTTGTATGAATGTCTTTTGTATAAAAAGTTTTGCTTTCAACTAATCTTCCACTCATATCTAAAATAGAAACTTCTAATGGTAATGTTTTAGTTCCAGTAACATTAATAGTTAATTCTTCTTTAGCAGGGTTTGGATATAAACTTGTTAAAACACCTAATAATTCATTTTCATTAACACCTACAGGTAAGTAAACAACAACCGATCTAACAGCTGAACCAGTATTACCTGCTTTATCTTTTACAGAATAAAGAATTCCATAAGTATTTACTTTACTAGAATCAACGAAACTAGTGAAAGTTACGCTTGAAGTTAAATCACCATCAATATTATCATTAGCAGTGAAACCTGGATCAACATAAGAACCATTTAATAACAATGAATCAGGATTTTTTCCTAACAAAGTAATAACTGGTCTAGTGGTATCAGCAATATCTGAGAAATCTAAATCATTACTATCTCTTGGCTCTAATTTCCAGTTACTGAAACTCAAATAAAATACACCTTGAGCTCTTTTCATTAACTGACCAACTCTTAAGTTTTGATTTAATAAATCAGGTAATGAACCAGCAATATCATCAACACGTAAACCAGTAGTAGCATTTTTATCTGTATTGATTAAAAACTCACCAAACCCTGGATCTGTATCAGCACCATCAGCATTTTTCTTTACAACATAAACACTATCAAAACCAACAATCATTCCTTCGAATGGAGTTAATTCCCATCTTCTTGCAGCCGAAGCACTGATTGTTGCAATATCATTAATGTTTAAGCCAGTTTTAACCGGAGGTAAAGCATTTCCAGATGAAATTTTAGTTGCATTAGGGAAAAGCAAAGCAGTTACACCAAAACTTTCAACTACTCTTGTTGATGTGATATTGATTTCATCACCAACTCTCCAAGAAGCAGTAGCATCACCAACTTGTCTGTTTACTACAATTGCAGTATTAGAATCATTTGTATTTTTTGTTTGAAGTGTCAAAATATTAACTGTTCCTTGAGCCATGCTTGTTGAGGTAACAATTGCATTGATATTAATATTTGTCAAAGAATCACCATTCCAGATACTTGAATTATTAGGAGTAACACTGAATTGTAAATCCTTGATAGATTGAGGACCACCATCCATGATTACGTAATTGCTATTTGTAGCAAAAGTATCAGGAGCATAATTTACGAAATTATTTGCATCAGTTAATTTGATGAAATATTTCACCACTGAGCCATTAGCATAAGGAGGAATTTTACCAAACCAAACCATTGTATCATTAGGTAAAACATTACGAGTCATTGTTACTGAATCAAAACTTGGAGTCATTAATCCGTTTGCATAGAATAATTTCAAGTTTGAAACTCTTGCTGAACCTTGTAAAACTTTAGCAGTTATAAATAATGAATCAGTTGAATTAGCAATTACAGGGATTCTACTTCTGCTTTCTAAAATTGGAGGAGTATAACTTGCTTGACCTAAATCACTAGGTAGCAATGGAGCTAGTGTATATCTGAACTGACCACCAATAAATGATTCAATAATAACACCTTTAATGAATGCTAATTTAGTTCCAATAACTGGAGGTGTAAATCTTCCCACAGGCAAAGTATCAACTGCGTTGTTATCATTTCTGAACCAACCAGAAAAATCACCAATATCTATAGCATTTCCTTTGCTATCAGCAACAGACCAAAACCATCTATTTCCACTTTGAGTTCTTGTAAATACCGTTACATCTTTTAATTCTATATAAGAACCTTCCCATTTTTCTCCAGAAACCTTTTGAATAACTTGACCTGTATTTGCATTTCCAGTCATTAATGAATCGATTGTTAACTCAGCTGGTTTAATTGAGTATGGATTTAAATCCAAAATTTCAACACCATTTTCCCAATCAACACTAGCTCTAATCATGTTAACCTGACTTTGACCAGTTTTAGAAGTTGCAGGAGCAGAGCCTCTAAATTGGCGAATTACTCCAGTAACACGAACTTTAGTTCCTGGTCTTAAGTTTTCGTAAAATTTAGTTTCATTTAATAATTGAGCAAGTGTTCTTCCTGTTCCAGCTGGTTCACACATAATTTCTACTCCACCCCAAGGTTTTGCAATGGTATCTGCTGAAAGAACAGTTGCTTTTCTGCTTGTAGACAAACCATATGTTCTTGGATCAAAAAGTACGTAACCGTCAAATCTTACTGTATCTCTGAAGAGTGTATCAGAAAAACTTGGGTTTACATAATCAGAAGAATCATTAGGAGGAGTTGCTCCTAGTTTGTCACTATTTACAAACTGAACAGTTGAAATAGGAACAATTGGATAAGGATTTTGTGCAGATGCTAACACTGTTATGTAGCAAAATGCGATTAAAAGTAATATTCTTTTCATAATTGAGGTTTTAACCTTTTGCTGCAAAGCTAAGCTTATGCTTTACTTTTTACAAGTTATCAAAACCTCAATTTTGGTAGAAATAAGTCACCGGATATCAACAATTAAGAAAATGGGCGATTTCTTTAGAATGATTTTCTTATTTTATGACAGCAAAGTTACCTGACTGTATCTCACCAGTTTTTAAATCTTTCACAGTGAACATATATACTCCTGTTGATAATTGAGTTTTACTTTCATTTAATAAATCCCATGCATGCTCTCCTCCACTCATTACAACTTTGGAAGTGTCACTATAATTATCAAACCACCTAATGTCTTCACCTTTATAGGTATCTGCTTGGTGTTTTATTGTAGCAATTACATCTCCACTCGATGCATAAACAACAATTTCTGCTTCTTTGGGAAGATTGTAAAATATAATCTTTCTAAGTCTAGAATTTTCACCATCCCAAGCAGCTTTGCTATTATAAGGATTTGGATATACACCCACTTTTGTACTTGCACCATTAAATTCTTTGGCTTTTGTACCAGCAAATGCTCTTATTTCATTTTCAGAAAACGATGACTCCAATGATTCAACGCCTAATTCTTTATCACCTTTATCGAATGCAGTTACTAATATCAAATATTGCCAACCATTACTGATATTATTAAAGCTGTATTTATATCTGTAAGTTGTAGTATCTCCATCAAACTTGATTGGTTTATCTAATAAAATTGGCGCAAATCCATTATTAAAGCCTACAGAATTTCCAATACTATCCCATTGTGCTATTAAGTTTGCTTCACTTATTAAGTCAGTTCCTAAATCATCCTCAGGATTTGTTCTGTATATTTTGTATCCCTCAAAATCCTGTTTTCTGGTAATGGGGTCAATCGAACCTTCTGCACGATTATCCCAATAAACATCAATTGAGTTTTCGCCAGTAATTACTTTTGTATTAGGACTTAAAGGAGGCTCAGGTAAAACAAATCTATCTAAAACACCATTTTGGTTTAAATCTAATTCTGGCTTATAAACTCCTTTTTCGTCTTGGTCTTCACCCACATAAGTTGAACGTGTTCTTTTTAAATGCTCAAGTAACTCTTTTTCACTTTCTTCTGTTGATATAATACTTGTGCTTGAAACTGGTAAAAATGAAAATGGAGCTTGTTGTTTAGCGCAAACAAAAGCAACTGTAAATGTAAATTTCTCTCCAGGATTTACATTAACTAATGGGCCAGCAGAAAGCAATTGAAGCCAATTGGCAGGCGGACCAACAATGGGTCCAATTCCACTATACAAATCATTAGAATCAATTCCTGTTGTTAATTTCTGATATCTTTCTTGATCGTTTGTAGGTGTATTCCATGGAGCTAAAACAGAGTTAAAATTCCAAAAATTGTAATTTACTTCTGGTGAAGGAAATCCTCTTGTTATAAAGGTATCTGGTTTAGAAGGATTAAAAAACATTCCTCTCCAATCCATTCCTAAAAATTGTAAAGCACCATATGATTTTGTAAAGTCGATATCATCACCAAAACTCTGATAGGCATAGATACTATGAAATTGTTTATTAATACCATTTCTACCTTTATTAAAAAATGCAGTACCCGCATCACGAGTTACATTAACATTGCGAACCACTAAATCACTAAACAATCCCAAATAAACCGAATCCCATCTTTGCTCTGAATTATTTGTAATTTCATAATTAGCAATAACAAAATAATCAGCAAATGAATAATTCCATGTATAAGTTTCTAATTTACAAACAGCTTTTAAAGGATTAACATGACCAGATATTGGAAAAGTAGTTCCTGGAATCACCACAAAACTATCTGTCATATTCATTACAAAATCTTGGTGAGAAACAGCAGATGCCGAATAGCTTGAACTCGATGGTAATTTAGATTTTTCTGAAATTGTAGATAACTGAGAAAACTCAAAACCACTTCCACCTGGCGAATAACCTGAAGAAGCATCAACAGAACTCGTGCTTACACGAACTTGTCCGTCAATATAAGCACCAATCCAAATTCCAGCTTCAAATAAATGCTCTACCCCACTTCCTTTAGGATAACTCATAGAAGAAGGACCTTGAGTATTAGAACGAACATCTGGTTTACCAAATGTTCCAAAATTATTTACACTAAGTGCAATTCGTCCAACTCCTGTAGTTTTTCGTTGCGATGTTACCTGAGCAAATGAAGTGCTTAAAATTAAAATACCTAGTAATGTAAGAATAATGCGCATTTGGCAAATGTATAATAAAGATGTTATTTTAAAATAAAGGTGATTGGCATTTGAAATGCTTCCATGAAAAAAATAAATCAAGCTCTAAACAATGTAAAAACAGTAATTTCAGGTAAAATTCCTACCCTATCTGGATATCCAATAAATCCAAATCCTCTGTTAACATAAATCATTTGTTTGTCAACTTTATATAAATCAGCCCAGTGAGGATACAAATATTGAGATGGGCTCCATTTTATATTACCAAATTCAACCCCAAATTGAAATCCATGTGTATGACCGGAAAAGGTGATATCAATATCTTTATGGTGTTTACTAATGATTTTATCGAAATGCGATGGGTCATGAGACAATAACAATTTTACAGGTGCATCCGGCATACCTTTTTTGGCCAAATCTACATCTCCAAACTTTTGAAATCTTCCTTTATCGCCCCAATTTTCTACCCCTAAAATTGCTATCCTTTTATTTTCTTTTTCTAATAAAACATGTTCATTCCTAAGCAAGTTCCAACCCATATTTTTATGAGCAGAAACTAGGTCTTCGAAGTTTTGCTTTTTGTGTTCTGGACTTCTCCAATTGTTTACATAATCGCCATAATCGTGGTTACCTAATGTTGAATAAACACCCATCGGTGATTTTATTTCAGAAAACATTTCCATGTAATCATTTAATTCCTCTGTTCTATTATTTACAATATCACCGGTAAAAAAAGTTACATGAGCTTTTTGCTCCTTGATTAATTGAATTCCTCTGTAAACAGCGTCTTTATTAGTAAAGCTTCCTGAGTGAACATCTGAAATTTGAAGGATTTTAAGGCCATCAAATGCTTCTGGTAAATTAGGCAAAACCAAATCCAATCTTCTGACCTGATAATTATAGGCCCCTGAATAAATTCCTCTAGTAAGAAAGACCAAAGGTGCAACTCCAGCAATTAATCCGGCTTTTGCTAAAAATTCCGAACGATTTATTTTTTGGTCAGATGGAAGAATTGCTTCTTCTAATTCTTCCTCACGTTCTTCTTCAATATCTTCAGCAATAATCTTAGAATTCCCTCTTGAAAAAAGTCGAACCAATCTATGGTAAATCCAAACAAATAGTCTTTTTATATCATCAACGATTAAAAATAAAAAGCTAATTAATTTAGAACCATAAATCACCATTAGAAAACCTTGAAATAGGGTCCGCCCCTCCCTCATCATTGCAAATGTGTCGTTAAACATCACTAAACAAATAATAGTAAAAGAAGCAATTGGAATAGACCAATATAAAACTGCTATTATTCTTTTGGTTAATTTACTTTTTCTCTTAATAATAGTTTTAACAGCTTGCCATACATAAGAATCAACTATTAAAGCAAAAAGAAGGAAATAAAATATAACTTTTAATTTATAAGCTAACATTCTTAGTAACCTCTTTTAATAATTCCAAAACCAACTCTAGCTCCTGTATATTGATCAACAGGTGCATTATTAAGAACGAGTTCAATTTTCTCCATAGTTGAATTGGATAATGTGACTTCTGTTGCTTTTACATTTGCTTGAACTTGAGATACTTTTGATGCTCCTGTAATGCAAGAACTTATTGGCTTTCTATTTAAAATCCATGCCAATGCTAATTCAGATAATGAACAATTCTCAGATTTCGCAATTTCTAAAAGTGAGTCTTGCATTGCAAAATATTCATCATTCATACGTTTAACTGGAAACCAATTGTTCATTACTTCACTAGCTAAGCGGCTATCGGCAGGAACCTCATTCTTTTTATATTTTCCGCTAAGTAAACCTTGAGCAAGCGGAGAATAAACTACTAAACCCAAACCTTCATTAGCACAAACATCCATTACATCTGTTTCTAAACTTCTGTTTAACATGTTATATACAGGTTGATTAGAAATTGGCTTTCTCCAAGCATTTTTTTCGCAAACTCTAACAGCATTTGTAATTTGAACTGCCGACCACTGGCTAACTCCCCAATGAAGAATCATTCCTCTTTCTATGAGATTATTCATGGCAAAACAAACTTCTTCTAAAGGAGTATCAATATCATATCTATGACATTGAAATAAATCTATATAATCGGTTTGAAGTCTTTTTAATGAACCTTCACAAGCATTTCTAATATGACGATGTGAAAGTCCTTGTGTCATCCAATGATCGGTCATTGGTCCAAAAACCTTTGTACCAATAACTACCTCTTCTCTTTTCATTGTTTTAACAAACTCACCAACAACAATTTCACTTTCACCTCTATTGTACATATCGGCTGTATCAATAAAATTAATACCTAAATCAATTGCAGATTTCATACAATCGAAGGCTACTTGTTTTTCAACTCCTAAACCAGCAGTTAACCAAGTACCTAAACTAATTTCAGATATTATTAAACCTGAATTCCCTAAATTTCTATATTTCATTAATAACAAATCTAAGTATAGCAATAGATTTAAGCAACATGAAACATATTAATACTTTGGGCCTGCTGAAAATCTTTATTATAACTTATTATCAATCAATTAGACTATATTTTAATAATTTAAATGCTAGGTTTTAAGAGCAATTGCTTAAAAATCTTTGCATTAAGTACAATTGGTTTTCAATTAAATAAAGACAGAAACAAGGCCATCTTTGTCGTTGCTGCCAAATTGAAGTATTAAATATACATCTTAAACACAAAATTGAAATCAAACAGTTTAATACCGAGGCAATTTTTTTTAGGCCAATTTATTGGACTTTAACAAAATGCATTCGGTATATTTTGGTAGCGTCTAAAATCTGACCTGTTTCTGTCTTTTTCAGCGGGCCCTACTTTGTAAAACATATCTAAAAAAAGAACCAAAATAATTCCTAATATTTCATAAAATTGCAATGATGGGAAAAACAGGTAAAGCCTTAAAAAGAAAATTTGATAACCTTAGGTCATTCCTATGGAAAATTAGTCTTCTTGCTTTTCAGATAAGCCTGTTTTTTATAGTAATTTATAGAATAATACCTGTACCCTTAACTCCATTACCTATTGTTCGTTTCTTTGAACAAGCATTTGGTCCAGACCCTATTAGATTAAAGAAAGATTGGGAGCCTATTGAGAAAATTGGTAAAAATATGTGTTTGGCAGCCATAACATCTGAAGACCCTAAGTTTTTGCATCATGTAGGATTTGACTTTGAACAAATCTGGGATTCATTAAATAAGAGTATTAAAAAAGGTAAAAAGCCCAGAGGTGCTTCAACTATTACTCAACAAACTGCAAAGAATCTATTTTTCACTCCTAGTAGAAGTTGGATTAGAAAAATATTAGAGGTTTATGTAACAATTTGTTTAGAAACACTTTGGACGAAAAAACGGATTTTAGAAGTTTATCTAAACATCATAGAAATGGGAAATGGTGTTTATGGCTCAGAAAGTGCGTCCCAATTTTATTTCCATAAACCATCAAACAAATTAAAAGCAAGTGAAGCAGCTGCAATAGTGGCATGTTTCCCAAATCCAAGAAGGTGGAAAGCTAATCAGCCTACACGATACATCAAAAAGAAACAAATGGTAATTACACGATTCATGTATAGAATTGGAGATTTACCTTGGGAAGAAAAATAAGCTGTATTGCGAATTACAATTTGATTAATTAAAATAATTTTTCGAATATCCGCTTCTATACCTAAAACTAGTTTTACCAAGTTTAAAAGACTATAAGTTGATTGCTCGAAATAATCAAAATCAACCTTAAAACATAAATTAGAATTTAAAACATATTCTTTCTTGAAATTCTTTAAAATCCTGAAGGGATGACATGATTATAGAAAATAAAAATAAAGTAAAGTAAACCAAGCCCAAACCACTGCCAACGCAGACCAAAGGTCCGCGTTAGCAGTGGTTTGAGGAATTCGTTTCAAGCATTTTTCTATAAACATGTGACCACCTATTGGGATCTTAAATATCACAAAGAAGAACAACTAACACCAAATCAATTTTGAAAATGTATCTCAAGACATTCAAAAGATTTATAAAAAAATATTGGTGGTAAACATGCGAATATTCGTTTAAAGATTTTCAGCAAGCCCTAAATCACTGTAAAGACCATCATTTAATACACAAAAAAGGGTAGAATTTTATAATTCCACCCCTTTAACATATCCCTAAACTATAAACTTTATTTCTTCGGTTTTGGACGAATAATTCTAAATTCAACTTTTCTATTTAAACCTTCTGTACTCAAGCTATAACGCTGAACATAAGGATCTTTAGCTGAGAAAACCAACATTCTAGTCTCATCAATTTCGTAAATTCTATACAATTTGCGTTTCACTTCCAATGCACGTTTTTCAGCAAGAGTTAATTGCGTCATATCTGGTTTATTATTATCTGAATGACCAATAATTAAAACGGATGCTGTTGTATCTATAATCATAATTCTGGCAATCTGTTGAAGTAAACCATATTGTTCAACATGAACAGTAAATCCATTAGGTGGGAAAACAATGGTAGGTAAACCATAACTACTTTCAGAAATTACAACGAAATCTGATTTAGGAACTGAATCATTGAACTGAAGAATGGTGGCACCAGAAGTATCATTTCCACCAGGTTTCATTGTTGGGAAATACAAACCTAAAGCTTTACTAAAACCGTATGGATCTGGATCAATTGTATCAGGAATATCATCTCCATCACTATCTAATGTTTTACCTTTGCTATCAACTTTAAAACCAGGTTTTGTATCTTTTTCAATATCTAAAGCATCCGGAACTCCATCACTATCTCCATCAGCTTTCATAGCCGCTTCAGCATCCTGTTTAGCTTTTAATAAATCTCTATAAATTTTCTCAACAGGATTCGACCAATCGATATGTTTAGGACGAGATTTTGAAGTAATATTATAATTAATACCAGCTAAAACAAAACCATGAGCATCAGGAAGTGCCCCTGTTTCATTTAAATCTAATAGATTATTACCACTAATTCCCATGTTAAATTCCAAGCTAATGTCAAATGCATTGGTTAATTTTCGTCTAACACCTAAACTAATAGGAACAAAGAAAGTATTTCCATTGTATTTTAAATTTTTGTTGCTAGTATCTGGAAAATCATGTCTAGCATTAGCATTTAAAATTCCACCACCAATACCGAAATAGAAATTATTTCGAGGAAAGCTCTTTCTAAAATCAACATTACCTAAGTTAAATACCGTTTGAAGACTATAAGTATTTACTACTGTTGTAAAATATGAAGATCTGTCGGTAGCACCGTTAGAACCAGAGATTTTCCCATGTAGATATTGAAAACGAATGCTTGAAATATGACTAAATGAATATTTTGCAAATCCACCATAACCTGGCCAAGCAGCATCCATAGGGACATCACCTGTATAAAATGCAATTCCAAAATTACCTCCCACAGCAAAATGAGAATATTTTTCTTGAGGAATGATTTCATTGGAATCATTGGCGCCGGCCTTGAGATAGATATTATCTTCACCCAGAACAGTCATGTCAGGTTTTTTCAGTTTTGAATCTTTCGATTTACTGACAGGTTTTTTTTGTGCTTGTAAAGCAAGCGTAAAACCTAATAGAAATAGTATAAAAAAAGAAGTTCTCATGCTTAGATGGCTTAGCAAAAATATATCTGCTAATTTACATCTAAACATGAGAACTAAAAACTGCCTTTTAAGGCTTTATCTACAACTTATTGTTTATTGTACAAATGAATCCAAGAATTTGCATCAACATCTTTTCTAGCTTTACGTAAGATTTCAATTGCTTCAGCTTTGCTATCTGTTGAAATTAAAGCCATTCTTAACATTCTAGAATTAGGATCTTGGTAGATACTTGGAGTATAACCTTTTTTCTCCAAATTAGCTTTTGCCATTTCAGCAATATTTACTTTGCTAGCACCATAACAAGCAACAATAACATTGTACTTCATTGGTGGAGGAGCAATTTCTGAACTTACAACATAAGCTGGAGTTGAAACTGGCTCAGCTGGAGTTGGTTTAACAACTGGTTTTGGAGCTGGAGTTGGTTTAGGACTTGGTTTTGGAGTTTCAACAACAACAGGTTCAGCTGGTTTCGGAGTTTCAACAACAACCGGCTCAGCTGGTTTTGGAGTTTCAACAACAGGTTCTGGTGCTTTTGGTGCTTCTGGCTCTGGTGCTTTTGGTGCTTCTGGAGCTTTAGGCTCTTCAATTGTAGGCTTATCAATTACAGGAACTTGTGCTAGAGGAATCGATTTTTTCTCCTGAGTCCAATTATAATTTCCGTAAGTCCAGTCAATTAATTCTTTTCCACCTTTAGCTCCAACTTTATAACTAATACCTGCGAACAAATAAACACTATGATCTAATTTTCTATCCTTTGGAGCACCATCTAACCAAAATGATTGGTTATAATTAAAATCAGCACCAGTTACGAAATCTAACTCACTATTGATATATTTTCTTGCTTGGTATCCAACAACAGCATTTGATGTTTTCCATCTAACTTTAGTATCTTCAATTTTAGAATTATCAGATAATTCTAAATCTTGTCTAAAGTTATTAATTCCAGCGCCAACACTTACATAATGGTTCCAAGTTCTTCTTTCTGATGGAGTTTCTCCAATTTGATTCAAATTAAACAAAACACGTAATCCCATATTGGTGATTAATGTATTAAAATGTTTAACATTTGAATTTTCAAAATATCCTGGAGTTGCAATAGCTGTGTTTGTTTCTTGAGTTCCACGGTATTTGTACCAACCTAAGTTTGCCTGAGCAGAAAAAGCCTTTGTTATTGAATACCTTCCACTTAATCCTCCACCTAATGATGGCGAATAACCAATACCTGTAAACATGATAGGAAGACCTAAGTGAGCATCAGCACTTAATCTAGAATAATCAAACGCTTCTTTGATTTCTTCTGGTTCATCTTTAAAACTCCAATCAATTAAATTATGTGATTTTTTAGCACCTATCTTTACATTTACTCCTAAGTAAGTATTTAAATAAGTATCTAATTTTTTATCTGAATATGCTCCATCTAACCAATAAGTTTCAACATAATTATATTCGGTAGCTAAAGTTAAATCAACAAAAGAATTTAAATAATAACGAACACCTCCACCCAATTGGTAATTTCTCATTTTTGAAGTGTAAGAAAAGTTCTGCATAATTGAACTCTTACCATCTATATTCACATGACTAAACTTATTAGCAATTAACAAACCACCACCAAATGTAACATATGGCATAAATCTATTAGTAGCTTGATCTAGTCCTAAAACTTTATGCAAGTTATATTGCACGAAGCCATTGATACTTCTGAACTTATTATTGTAACTCAAAACATCAGTTGGTCCAACAGGGTTTGAAGATAAAGGCCCCGCTGCATTTCCTGTATTTGTATTCACAAATGCAAAAGAGTTAAACTTTCCAGCAACACTAATAGTTGGTGTAAATGAATACCTAGCACCTACCCCATAAATTGCTACTAATCCAGAATTAACAGAAAAGAATGTAACAGGAATTCCATAATTTAAATCAATGGATAATTTAGTGTTTGGCTTTGATTCTGTAGCCTGCGAAAATGCAGACCCAACAAACACCGCCAAGGAACAAGCCAACAATAGAGTTTTACGTAACATATTGAATTTCATATATAGTTATTTGTTGCAAAAGTAAAGGGTTTTAAATCATTTTAAAAGAAATGTCAATTATCAAATCATAAATATTTCTGCATTTGTATATAAACAGAAAAAAAAAAATACCACTTATTCGATAAAACTTGCATTTTAAGGGCTATTTTGAGGCATTCAATCAAAATTATTAATCAAAAAAAATATTCTTAAAAATATAAAATAAAACACATAAAGTATACAATTTCAGCGCTTAAAAACAATTTAAAAGCAATTAAAACCAATTTAAAGGCAATTAATATAAAAATTTAACAAATTATTTAAAGATTTAACTTTTCTTCATCAAGGTTTAAATAATTCTCCAATTAAATGCCCCTTTTTTCATTTCATGCAAATCCAAAGAATTAGACCTGCTGAAAAAGATATAAACAAGTAAGATTTTAAACAATGTCAATTTATTTATATGCATATTACCTCAATTTAGCAATAAAAATGACCTAGTTTCTGCCTTATGAAAATCGAAAACTAATTTTACCTGATACAAAGATTTTTAAGCAATTGTTCTTAAAACTTTAAATTTAATTTATTAAAATACAGTCTAATTGATTGATAATAAGTCTTGTTAAAGATTATCAGCAGGCCCTAATTTATTGATAACAAGTCCTAATAAAGATTTGCAGTAAGTCCTAATAAATTCATTTTTAAAACTAATTTGCATGCCAGAATGATACATGTTTTACTTAACGACGTAAGGTCAGCTTTAAATATTGGTTCAATTTTTAGAAGCTGCGATGCACTAGGAATTTCAAAAATCTGGCTTACAGGTATTTGCGCATGCCCTCCTAATAAAGAAATTTTCAAAACTGCTTTAGGTGCAACAGAATCTGTTAATTGGTCCTATCAAAATAACCCTTTAGATGTAATTACAGATTTAAGAAATCAAGGATTTATCATTCTTGCTGTCGAACAAAGCGATTCTAGTATTGCGCTTAACTCTTTTATTCCTGATGTTTCCAAAAACTATTTATTAATCCTTGGAAATGAAGTTGATGGAGTTAATTCAGAAATTTTGTCGATTTGCGAAAATCATCTAGAAATTCCACAATTTGGCGAAAAAAAGTCTTTAAACGTTGCAGTTAGTGCCGGTATTGTACTTTGGCATTTTGTATTACATAAATTAAGACTAGAAAATCCTTAACTATGGCTTAATTTGAACTTTTGTTCTTCTAAAAGACGAAACAACTCCTAATCCACCTTTAACGTTCATATATTGAGGTACTGGTTCTGAAAATGGATCATCGCCAAAATAATTTTCTCTTCTTCTGCTGTATTCATAATAATGAATATCCGTTGTAAGTAAATATATATTAATTGAATTTGAACCCGAACCTCCATCGTTAAAATATGAACTTTCGCAAATACTATTTAATCTCTTGTTTTCTTTACCCGAATTTGAAATAAACTCAGAACAAATTTGGTATGCTGATTTCTCTACAGGTCCAAAACTATATTCTTGTTCATTATAAATTCTGTAGTATAAGCCTTTCACCCCAGGGTCATCCCAAATTGTTTTAACTTTAACTCTACTATCTCCCTGTGAACCAACGGATTTTAAAACTTCAATCGTATCAATTAGCACAAGTTGATCAGGAACTGATGTCGTACCTTCAGCACTTTTGCCATCATATGATGCTTTTATTTTGTAAGTTTTCCCTGGTTCAATTTTAAATGAAGATTGAGATTCATAATTTGAATTTGTTGAGTTGTATTTTAAAGTATCTGAATTCCCTTCATTATTGCTAATTACAACTAATGCTTTTGAAATAAAATCAACTTCCCCAAAATTATCTGTGCCAAAAACAGGGCTTGAATACGACAATTCGACTGAAATATTTGTTTCCTCTGGAGAAATGAATGCAAATAAGACGAGTTGCTTTTCTGATTTGGGTGGTTCAATATTTGTTACCAACCTATCACATGATAACATACTAAATCCCAAAAATAATAAAATTATATTGAATAGATTTTTCATGTTTTAAAATTTTATATGGTACGATATGCTAGGAATTATAGGAAAAAGTGTGACTTGTCTTAAAACTCTTTTACTAGAGGATCCAAAACCAAAAGAATCTTCATGACCTATATAATAAAAGAATGGATTGAACCTGTTGTACAAATTGTAAACACTTAATTCAATTGTTCTATTATACTTTTCGAATTTCCGAGTTATTCGTAATCCCAAATCCATTCTATGATATGGAGCCATTCTAAATTCACCTCTTCCAGTATATTGAGATACATAATTTCCGAAAAAATTGTTCCCATTAGCAATCCCAGGATTGTGAACAGGTGAATTATATTCTGCAATGGGCATTGTTATAGCATTACCCGTTCCATAAACCCATGTGCCACTTAATGTGATGCCATTTTTATCATTACTCATTTCCCTAATTTTCCAAATACCTACAAGAGAAATATCATGACGTCTATCATATCTAGCCCAAAATTTCTTTCCAAAATTTATTTCATCAAATTGTAATTGTGTCCACGATAATGTATATCCAATCCATCCAGAAAATTTTCCGGCTTTTTTCTGAAGTAGAAATTCAGCACCATAACTCCAACCTCTTCCGCTTGTAATATTATCCTCCCAATTAAAATTTTCACTTTGCTCTTCTGAAGCATCTCCTGTTACTTCTAAAAAACTGGCTCCTTCTTTATATGATATTACATTTTTTGATTCTTTATAATATCCTTCAATACTTAATAAAACTTCTTTTTCAATAAAATCTTTAGCGAAACCTCCAGCTATTTGCCAGCTATTTTGTGGTTTTAAAATATCTGTTGCTGGTACCCATAAATCTGTTGGTAAACCTAATCCTGTATTGGTTAATAAATGAACATATTGATTCATAACTGCATATGACGCTTTTGCAGATAAATCAGACTTAATCATATAAAGCGCATTAAATCGAGGTTCTAAGTTTATATAATTACTTTTATTGGCAGCAAAATGAGAAACCCTTAAGCCTGCATTTACTTTTGTTCTTTGTCCGATTTTTATATCGTCTTCAGCATAAATTGCATTTTCCCATGAACCAATTTGACTTTTTTTATTTTCATTAATTCCTGCAAAATTATCAACGTAAACCATGGCAGATGGAGTAAACGTATGTCTGATAAAAAGCGCTCCAGCTTTTATTGTATGCATTGGAGATGGTCTGTAATCTAAATCATATTTTAGCGACAAATCCCTAATTCCTGATGAATATTTCAATTTATATTTTTGATTATCAAATTCGGTTTCTTGTCCTATACCGAAATCATAATTACTAAATACAAGTGAAGTATTACTAAACAACCTTCCATTAAATAAATGATTCCATCTTAATGTACCTGTTGCATTGCCCCACGACATTTCACCAATATCAGTATTTCCGTTTCCATAAGATGATTTGAAATAAAACTTATCTCGCCCAAGATAACCACTTAAGAATAGTTTATTTTTATCGTCTATTTCATAATTGGCTTTAGCATTCAAATCATAAAAATAATAACCCACCTTTTCCCCAGAAGTTTGAAATGGTAATGTAAGAACGTCAAAATAAGTTCTTCTTGCAGAAACAAGAAACGATGACTTTTTCTTAATAATTGGACCTTCTAAAACTAATCTTGAAGATAACAAACCAATACCGGCCTCACCATGTAATTTCTCCTTGTCACCATCTTTCATTTGCATTTCCAACACAGAACTTAATCTACCACCATACCTAGATGGAAAACCTCCTTTAGTTAGTTCAATAGATTTAAGTGCATCACCATTAAATAATGAGAAAAAACCGAACAAATGAAATGCATTATAAACAATAGCATCATCCAACATGATTAAATTCTGATCTGGACCACCACCTCTAACATACAAACCAGAATTCCCTTCTCCCCCTTTTTGAACACCTGGCAACAACTGTATTACTTTTAAAACATCTTTCTCCCCTAAAAGCGCTGGTATTTCTTTAATTTGATGAACCGGAATTTCAATGGTACTCATTCTTGAGTTATCAGAAATTTTCTGATATGTTTTGCTTGAAACAACAACCAATTCCTTTAAATTTTTATTTGTTTCAAGTTCAATGTTTAACTCCTTATCCTCATTTAAATTAAATCTAAATGCTTTTGGAGAATAACCAACATAACTTATTAAAATTTCAATTGAATCACTCGGAATTGTGATTGAAAAAAAGCCATAGTTATTGGTAACTGTTCCAGTTTTTAAGCGAGGAATGGCAACACTTGCACCTGGCAGTAATTCCCCACTACCTTTTTCTTTTACATAGCCACTTATGGTATGTTTTTCTTTTCCTTGTGAAAAACATGGTATACTCCAAAACAAAACAGCAATGAAGAAAAAAATGGACCTTATTGTATTTTTCATGTAAAAAAAATGTCACGCTTTAACGTGACATTGTTGTTATTATTTTATTAAAACTTATTTTTAAACATCATGCTCTCTACAGGCTTAACACCTCTTTTATTGTATTTAGCATTCTTTTTAGTGTTATACATGGTTTCAATTTCCCCTTCAACAACAAAATAAATAAGTTGACCAATTGGCATACCTGCATAAATTCTTACCGGTTGAGCACAACTGATTTCAAGTGTCCACGTATTACAAAATCCAACATCTCCTTTTCCAGCTGTTGCATGAATATCAATGCCCAATCTACCTGTACTTGATTTTCCTTCCAAAAAAGGAACATGTTTATGGGTTTCTGTGTATTCGGCAGTTACACCAAGGTACAATGTATTTGGCTGTAAAACAAAACCTTCCATTGGTATTTCAAATGTTTCAATTTTATTGTGCTCGCGGGCGTCTAAAACTCGGTCTTTGTAGGTAGCAAAGTAGCGCCCTAAATGCACATCATAGCTATTGGTACCTAAACATTCTTTTCGAAATGGTTCAATTAGAATGTTTCCAGCTTCAATTTCTTCTAAAATTCTTTTGTCGGAGAGGATCATATTGCAATTTTAAGTAATTAAAAGTTTTTTAAATGAAAAATCAATTTATTTTGTTAATCAAATATCATAATTATGAGTGAAGCATCAAATTTAGGAATCGGAAGTAGAGTTCGTCATCATCAATTTGGTGATGGAGTTATAACCAATGTAAAATCAGAAACTTATAAAGTAACCTTTATTCAAGAAGGACCAAAAGAGATTTCTCGTTTTCAACATAACATGGAGATTATTGATGGTGTAGATGCACCTGAAGACCTTATTAGTAGTGCTGAAATGGAAAAAACTTTAATCGGAATTCTTCGTCGCTGGACAGAAGTGCCAGAACATGTTAGTTTACATGGCAAATGGACAGGTGGAAAAATGATTCTTCAACCAGGTGATAAAAATATGGCTTCAAAGGAAATTCCTATTGATACTTTCTTTCATAAAATAGTGATGTTAAGAGACCGATTGAGAGTGATGGAACAAAGAATCAACTCGAACGATAAAATGACTGATGAAGAAAAGGTTAACATGCAACAATATATTACCAGAATTTATGGCTCACTGACAACCTTTAATGTATTGTTTAAATTCCCACATGATAATTTTGTGGGAGATAAAAGTAAAGAAGACTAATCTTCAATAATTTCCCAATGAAATATGAGCTTATCATCTCCACAGGTGATAAGCTCTTTGTTGTTAAGCCAAATAATTTTATTTACTGAATTGGTGTGTGCATCCTGTTTAAACCTATCAACAACTTTTAATAAATTCAAGGTTTCCGAATCCCAAATTTTTAATGTTTTATCCATACTTACCGTTGCAATTAAGCTTGCTGAAGGATTAAACTTAATATCGTTGATATGGTAATTATGAGCCGGAATATCTTTTAATAAACTAGTTTGGTTCCATTGTTTTAGCATCGCATCTCTGCCTCCACTTAATAATGTTCCTTTGGCTTTATCGTATGCTAAAGCAAAAACAGAATTCTCGTGAGCCTTAAATTCTTCTAATAAAAAAGCAGGTTCTGCCCAAATAAATTCTCGAATAAAACAATCACTATAACCAATGGTAAACCCTGCTCCATTTTCTTTTAACGCTATTACTCTAGCTGATTTATCTGAATAATTAAGATTTTGAACCAATTTAAAGTTTTCTAAATTCCAGATTTTCACAAGTCCATCTCCTCCAGCTGTAATTAATTTATCACCAGAAACTTTCATATCATATAAACCTAATGAATGAGCTTCAATATTTTTAATTTCGATAGCTTTTTTCAAATCAATTATATGTAAATTACCAGAAGCTGTTCCTGCAAGTAATAAACCCTTTTCTTTTAAAACACTAAAACAATATACTGGCCTATTTACCCTGCAAAGTAAGCGACCATCTGAACTTCCATCTAATTTCCATTCCACAATATATCCATCACCTGCGCCAGAATAAAAAACATCTTCACCTATATCAATTCCTAAAGAAAAGATAGCATCTTTGTGACCCGTAAACTTGTTTTTTGTCAACACTTTCATAAGCGCAAAATTAGATTCTTTTTCTAATAACCATGTGGAAGATGAAATTTAAAGTTTAACATAAAAGAAAAAATGCCATTAGATAGAATATTCAAAGTAGGTCAATTTTCAACAATTGCCATTTGGAAAATAACTGAAAAAAAATCTGAATTAGAAGAATTACTAGGTGATAAATTATTAGAACCTTCTAAAAAACTAAATCCAGCGGAATCTGTAGGATTACACTGGTTTGCAAGTAGAGTTTTACTGCAACAAATTTTTGAAGACAGTAACTTTGAAATTCATAAAGACAGCTTTAACAAACCATATTTAAAAGTTAATGGCAATCCTTATTTTATTAGTATTACTCATTCATTTGAATATGCAGCGATTTTTGTTTGTCCGCATTTAGAAACAGGCATTGACCTAGAAAAAATAGATGAAAGGGTAAATAGGGTTAGCCATAAATATATGAGTGAAGAAGAAAATGCCTTTAGCTTAACAAATACAACTTTATACCGAACTTTAATTTGGTCGAGTAAAGAAACATTATATAAAGTATATGGAAGGAAATCAATGGATTTTAGAGAACATATGTTAATACATCCATTTGAGATTAAAGAAAAAGGCCTTATACATGGCTCCATTTTAAAATCAGACTCCCCTATTTTGTTAGATATAAAATATGAAATATTTAATGGTTATGTATTAACTTACGCTTTACATTTAGAAGAATAATATGTTTGATAAAATAGAACACTTAGGAATTGCAGTAAAAGATGCACAAAAAAGCAAAGATTTATTTACTGCTTTGTTTAATAGTCCTGCTTATAAAGAAGAAGAAGTAATAAGTGAACATGTAAAAACCATCTTTTTTGAATGTGGTCCAAATAAAATTGAACTTTTAGAAGCCACTCATGAAAGCAGTCCAATTGCTAAATTCATAGAAAAAAAGGGAGAAGGAATTCATCATATAGCTTTTGCAGTAAAGGATATAAATGCAGAGATTATACGACTTAAAGAAGCTGGTTTCATATTCATAAATGAGGAACCTAAAAAAGGAGCCGACAATAAGTTAATTGTTTTTTTGCATCCCAAAAGCAGCAATGGTGTGCTTATTGAATTATGTCAAGATTTAGTTTAAAGTTGCATGAATCACCTCTTAAATTTTGCAATTATTGCTTGTTTGTTGTTGCCATTCATTAACAATTCAGCATGGAATTCTAAAAGAACAATCAAAAGTGACAATGAGTTATTGGCAATATTAAATTCACAAAAAGAAGCTGGCTTAAATCCAGATTCATTAAATGAAGAAATTCTAAAAATTAGGTCAAAAATTGCCGAAGAAGAGATTAAACCAGAAATTTTGAAATGGTTTGAACACAGCATCGAAATAAAAAACACTTGGTTTGGTTTTGATTTAGTAATGTTTCCGCCAGTTTTAATCTTTTTATTACTATCAATTACGAATGTAATTTTAGCTTTTAAAAGTGATGTTAAAACCATTCTACATAAAACAATATTATGGTTAATTCCAATAAGCCTGATTTCACTAATATTCTTAGAAAATCCTTATGAATTAATGTTAGGATTTTGGCTTGCTCTATTACTAAGCATATTCAAAGTTTTTAGAATCTATAATGCTTAAAAAAAACACCCAATAATTTGATTCCATATTGGGTGTTTCTTTTAGTTTGATTTAAGAAGTTTTGTTTGAAAAATCCCTTGATCATTTTTTATCTGTAATACATAAAATCCATTCACCAATTGTTGAGTTTGAATTTCGGTAAATTCACCTTTGCTTACATTTTGAGAAAATACAATTTTTCCCAATTCATCAAATAAACTTAACTCGCCTGAATCAAAAATATCCACTGAGATTTTTTCTACAAAGGGATTAGGATAAACTTCAAATAAATTAGCACCATTTTCTTTTATCCCATTTGTTGAAGAAGGTAATTGTACAGTATGTTTTGTACTAGCCTTACATCCAAATTGATTAACAATTGTAGAATAAATTATACTTGAATCACTTTTTCCCCATTGAACTTGAATTGCATTTGTTGCATATCCTGAAATAATATTACCATTTGTAATATTCCATTTATAGTTATAAGTGGGATCAAAAGGAACAGAATAAGTTGCTATTTCGAAGGGCTTTTCGAAATTTTCTTTACCAAAAATTTCGTAAGGTGGCATTTTGGAAATTTCAAGATGAAAAGAATCAATATTGGAGAATTGTGCATTACCAATTCTAACCCAATAACTTGATGAACTAGTTAAACTTGGATCAATGTTAATTGAACTTTCGGTTGAGCCATTTGACCATAAGTATTCAATATTCGAACAATTGTTTTCTACTGAAACATGAAAAATCCTACTATCAGAGCAAATTGTAGTATCCTTTTGATTTAAAAATGCATAGTTAAAATGAATTTGATGTTTACTAAAAGAATAAATATCGTTTCCATTAATAGGATTCCAAGTTATCACATTAAATTCTTTGGTATCATCAAAATTTACTTGAATTAAAGAATCGGGAGTATTTCCATCAAAATTGGCCCTTATCCAATTATTAATATTAGAAAGTATACTGATTGAATCTTCATTACAAAACTCAATTGTATCATTAAGTGAATTTTGTATTCCTATATTTTTCAAAATAGCATCAACATCAAAATGATAAGCTCTATAACTTACACTCCAAAGTGGTGTGCTAGCTTCAAAAACTACTTGACCATCAGGATTCACTTCTGTAAAAGTAGGAATTGTACCTCCCCAACCAATAACAGTATTTCCATTGGGAAGGCGTTGAGCTCCACCCATAAAATCGCTAACAATAGCATCATTACCTTTAAATTCCCAAACTTTTGTAGCAACTAAGTTTATTTCATCAATTTGATATTCTACAACTCTTGAATACCTTTCACCTGGTTTAAAATTTCCATTATCAAAAATTAGAATATTACCATTCGATAATCTTCTTGCATCGTGTTGATAGGTGAAACCTTCAGGGTCGTTTGCAAACCTAAAACTTTTACTAGCAGAATTTAATCCCATACGCCACATCACATTTCCAGTTTTTCTATTAATTCTAGTCACCTCATTTAAATGCCTTGAAGAGATTAAAAAGCTAGTATCAGATTCTAAATCAATTGAATTGGTATGCATATAATCAATTATCCCTGGATTGTTTAAATCGATATTAACAGCATCACGAACAGGAATAAAATCCAATGATTTCCACTCAAATACTACCTCTTTTTGAGGAGTTATTTCTTGAATAACCATACCTAAAACTCTAGCATCTGATTGGCCACCAACCACAATCTCACTTAAATCCATAGAAACTACTTGTTGTGCAATAACCCAATAGTTCCCAGTTTGTGCATCCATTTGAATATCGTGATTGTCTGTTACCAATCCATTTCCTGCTTTCACAGTATCTACAAGCTCAAAGGTTTCATTTAAAATATAATAACAAGTATCTTTCCAATCGTAGTAAGAAAATCTATTAGTTCCTAATTGTTTAAAATCTAAACAGTAATTAGGAGTAAATCTTTCAAAAACTATCCTTCCTTCTTCATTTGTTATCATCATTCTATTTTTTGTAGATAATTGATAATTAATGGTTGTTGTAAAATAAAAACGCTTTTGAGAACCTAAATTATTTGCTCTAACTACCAAAGGAATTTGTTTAGAAAGCTTTTGATTTAAAGGATTTTGAATTCCTATTCCAAGTTCATTCTTCTTGCTACTCTCCTTTATAAACTTATCCATGTTTTCTTTCAACTTCCCATTATCAACATAACCTATTTTTAAATCTTGGGTAGTTTGAAAATAATACGAAAATGGTTTAGAAATAATTTTTCCCAAAAGGTTAATTGCACGTGTTTGTTTAACAACGATTTTATGATTTGGGGGTAAATCGAAAAGAGGTTTTAATAAAACTATTTTTTTAGTATTGATGATAAGCTTAAATGGAATTAATTTACCATTAGACCTAATCTCATAGCTGTATTTAAGGCTATTGAGATTGGCTACTTCACTTACATATTTTATAATAATGTTTGTTGATGGAAAATTATAAATAGAATTTGGTTTGGGTGAGATATATTCAATTTCATTACTTATCTCATTTTGAGCAGATAAATTTGTTTGAATTCCAAACAACAAACAAAAAAGTAAAAAGAAAGAATTTAGTTTCATGTTAAAATTTCGCATGCTGCAAGTTAATTTTAGTATTTAATATAAATACTTAAAACACCCTTAATTATTAGCCGAAACCCTTGATAATACTCAGTTTTATTTAATATTATTTTAATCTAAATTTAACTTTTGCAACAACTTAAAGCCATTGTATCACAATTTTTATTTTGACAAAACTAAAAAAAATACTTTCTTTGCATCCCGTAAAAAATCAATGGTCTCGTAGATTCAACTTACATGTTGAATCGGAGCAACGGTTTACTCGGTCTCTTAGCTTCCGCCAGCTGGCTGAGATAGAGCAACGGTTTTCTAATCCGCCCACCGGCGGACGAAGGTTCGAGTCCTTCAGGGACAACAAATAGTTTTAACCAACTTTAAAATGGTTTATATATGGTCTCTTAGCTCAGCTGGATAGAGCAACGGTTTTCTAAACCGTAGGTCGAAGGTTCGAGTCCTTCAGGGACTACTTAAGCACTGCAATTGCAGTGCTTTTTTATTTTAATTTTAATGGATTTTCTATGTTTACTGTATATGTTCTCTACTCCTCTATACACGATAAAATCTATATCGGTTACACTTCTAACCTAATTCAACGAATTTGGAATCATAATTTTGGTAAGGACAAATCATTCACCAAAAATTTCAGACCATGGCTTGTTATTTATTGTGAATATTTTGAAACTAAGTCTGAAGCTATGAGGAGAGAAAAAGAATTAAAAACATTTCAAGGAAGGAAGTTTATTCTAGAGAGTCAAATTCTTCTCATGAAAAATTTAAATTTCATCTAAAAAAAACGGTTTTCTAATCCGCCCACTGGCGGACGAAGGTTCGAGTCCTTCAGGGACTACAAAGCTTCAGGTTTTCCTGAAGCTTTTTTAGCTTTATACCCCTATGTTTACTGTTTACGTACTTTACTCCAAAAACTTCGATAAAATTTATATCGGTTATACTTCTAACCTAATTCAACGAATTTGGAATCACAATTTTGGTAAGGATAAATCATTCACCAAAAATTTCAGACCATGGCTTGTTATTTATTGTGAATATTTTGAAACTAAGTCCGAAGCTATGAGGAGAGAAAAAGAATTAAAAACATTTCAAGGAAGGAAGTTTATTCGAGAGACTCAAATTCTTCTCATGAAAAATTTAAATTTCATTTAACAAAACGGTTTTCTAATCCGCCCACCGGCGGACGAAGGTTCGAGTCCTTCAGGGACTACTGAAAAGTAGACTCGGTTTTCTAATCCGCCCACCGGCGGACGAAGGTTCGAGTCCTTCAGGGACTACAAAGCTTCAGGTTTTCCTGAAGCTTTTTTAGCTTTATACCCCTATGTTTACTGTTTATGTACTTTACTCCAAAAACTTCGATAAAATTTATATCGGTTATACTTCTAACCTAATTCAACGAATTTGGAATCACAATTTTGGTAAGGACAAATCATTCACCAAAAATTTCAGACCATGGCTTGTTATTTATTGTGAATATTTTGAAACTAAGTCCGAAGCTATGAGAAGAGAAAAAGAATTAAAAACATTTCAAGGAAGGAAGTTTATTCGAGAGACTCAAATTGTTCTCATGAAAAATTTAAATTTCATTTAACAAAAACGGTTTTCTAATCCGCCACCTGGCTGACGAAGATTCGAGGCCTTCAAGGATTACCAAAAAAGTTTTAACCAACTTTAAAATGGTTTATATAAGGTCTCGTAGATTCAACTTACATGTTGAATCGGAGCAACGGTTTTCTAATCCGCCCACCGGCGGACGAAGGTTCGAGTCCTTCAGGGACGACTATCAAGACCTCCAAATGATTTGCTTTTTGATTTCCAAAAAATGCGTTTCTCGAATGAAAACATCTTAAAACTACCTTCCCCATCCCCCATTTTCGCCCCTTCATCCATACAAATTTCCGATTCATCCAAAATTGTTGCAGAATTATTGAAAGATTTCAAATCTTGCAGCCATGATTATAAGCATTTCAATAATATATGTGGCTTTAGTAATTTTTTGGGCAGGTAAAAACCAAAAGGATTTTTTTAAAGCCGATTAGTTTCGTGGGTAGCTTCCATTATTCATGCTCTCATTATAAGCTACCGAAATTTCTTCTAATTCTGCATACCAGGCAGCACCATATTTTCTGATTAGCGGCTCTTTTAAAAACTCAAAAATCTTCACTTGTTTTTCATTTCCTAGTGCACAGGCGGCTTTGCAAATGTCCCAACGGTGGTAATTTAATCCTTCAAAATCCCCAACTTTAATGGTTCTTATTGGATACAAATGGCAAGAAATGGGCTTTTGAAATTCTGTTTCACCCGCTTTCCAAGCATTTTCAATTCCACATTGTAAGGTTCCGCTTTCATCTCTTACAACAAAATTACACTCTCCTGTCGGTAAGCAAGTTGTCACATTTTCACCATCTTCATCAATTTCAAAAAAACCAAATTTCTCAATTGCTTCAATAGAAACCTGATTCAAAAATGGTTTAATTTTAGGATAATCATTTTTCAAAATCTCGACCTCTTCCTTACTTAACGGGGCTCCAGCATCGCCTTCAATGCAACATGCTCCTTTACATTTACTAAGATTACAAATAAAATTCTTCTCTAAAATGTCCTCAGAAATCAGCTGATCACCTAAAATTATCATGTTTGCAAGGTAAAACTTCAATCTAAAAAGCACAAACTTTAAGCGAAGCCTTATCTTTGCATTTTCATGGAAACCCAAAAACTCATCGATATCAGGTCGCTTAGCCACGAGCAAATCAAGGAAGCATTTGTTTCTAAAGGCGAAAAAGCTTTCAGAGCCAAACAAGTATACGAATGGCTGTGGAATAAATCTGCCTCAGATTTCGACCAAATGAGTAACCTTTCTTTTGATACCAGAAACTGGCTGAAAGAAAATTATGTAATCAATCATGTAAAGGTTGTCGACAAACAAATTAGCTCTGATAAAACCATTAAAAGTGGATTCAAACTACATGACAATCACCTTGTAGAAGGTGTTTTGATTCCTGCTGATGACCGTATGACAGCTTGTGTTTCTTCGCAAGTGGGATGCAGTTTAACATGTAAATTTTGTGCTACTGGTAAAATGGATCGTTTGAGAAACCTCAATCCAGATGAAATTTACGACCAGGTTGTTCATATCAAAAATTGGGCGATGAAACACTACAATCAACCATTAACAAATATTGTTTTTATGGGAATGGGTGAACCTTTATTGAACTACAAAAATGTATTAGCCGCAATTCAGAAAATTACCTCACCTGAAGGATTGGGTATGAGTAATGAACGAATCACAGTTTCTACAGCTGGTATCGCCAAAATGATTGAAAAATTGGCTGATGATAAAGTTAAATTTCGTCTTGCATTATCGCTTCATGCCGCTAATGATGCAAAAAGAAATCAGATTATGCCTATCAACGAAAGCAATAGTCTTGATTCTATCATAAAAGCTTTAAAATACTTTTCAAATAATACCCGAAACCGCATCACTTTTGAATATATTGCTTTTAGAAATTTCAACGATTCTATGCAAGATGCAAGAGAATTACTTGCAATTTGTAAGGTTATTCCTGCTAAAGTAAATATCATTGAATACAATCCTATTGGTGATGGACTTTTTGAAAAAGCAGATAAAAATCAAACAGATAAATTCGCCGATTTCTTAATGAAAAATGGTGTTCAAACTACTATCAGAAGAAGTCGTGGTAAAGATATAGATGCTGCTTGTGGGCAATTAGCCAATAAAAAACATGAGGATGCATTGATTTAAAATCAATCAGAACAAAAAAATAAATAATTAGTTATATATACATATGGACCAAACATTTTTAGACGTATACGCAGAACAAACGCCAAATCCTGAAACGATGAAGTTTGTTTTCAATAGAGATATCCTTCCTAATGAAGCTTTAGATTTTCCAACAAAAGAGAAGGCAATTACATCACCTTTAGCAAAGAATTTATTTGAATTCAGTTTTGTAAATGGAGTTTTCATTATGAATAACTTTGTAACTATTACCAGAGCTCCAGGAAATGAATGGGAAGATATTATTCCTATTACTAGAGAGTTTTTGAAATCATATATTTCGGCTGGTGAAAAAGTAGTAATCGAAACTTTTGAAAGAGAAAACCTAGAATCAGAAGATCCAATTATTTCTAAAATTCAAGAAATTTTGGAAACTTATATCAAACCTGCTGTTGAGGTTGATGGCGGACAAATTATCTTTAAATCATTTGATGAAGGAAAAGTAACTGTAGAATTACAAGGTTCTTGCAGTGGTTGTCCATCTTCAACAGTTACTTTAAAAAGAGGAATTGAAGGAATGCTTACAAGAATGGTTCCTGAAGTAAAAGAAGTAGTTGCTTTGTAATCATTTCAACTTATAGAAAAGCCATTGAACATATAATTTCAATGGCTTTTTTTATTTTAAAACTGTCCAAACCAAATCCGACTCAAAACCTCTGGAAATTAAATATTGAGCAACTTTCTGTTTCTTTTGCCAATCTATTTTTAATTTGGTTTGAGCCAATTTCTTTTCGGCCTCAAATTCTATAACCTTTATATAATCATCCTCATCAATTTCTTTCATTGCTTGTTTGATGCAATATTCAGAAATCTCTCTAAACTTTAGTTCCCTTTTTATACGCGTTCTTCCCCAATGTTGGGTTCTGAATTTTCCTCCAGCATATGCCTTAGCAAATCTTTCTTCATTTAAAAAGTTTTCACTAATTAAATGATAAAGTATCTGCTCTGCATCATTTCCCCAAACTCCCCATTCCGACAACTTTCTTCGCATTTCTTGCTGACATCTTTCCTGATATGCACAGTAAGATTCTGCCTTAAATTTGGCTTGTAATGGTGTAAATTTTTTCTGTTTCGCTTCTTGATCCATCTTTTTTTAAGCCACTTAACTAACTTAGCAGCCAATAAATATTGTGCAAAATAAACAATCTCTCTTTCTTCTTTTCAGTGCCAATGCAATTTCAGGATTCGCACAAGGTATAAGTATGCTTGCAATTCCTTGGTATTTTGCAGCCCGACATGAAAGCACCTACTTTTCTATATCATACGGATTCATTACTATTTTGGTGATGTTTTTCGGCTTGTACGCTGGAACTTTAGTAGATAGATTTAGCAGAAAAAATAATTTCCTATTCACCAATTTAATCTGTTTTATTTTGATTGGTGGAATAGCAACTTTAGGCTATTTTCAGGAACTCCCTAGTTTTTTAATCATCTCAGTTTTTGGGATTACCATGCTTAATTACAATATCCACTACCCTACTTTATATGCATTTGGACATGAAATTTCGAAACCGGAAGAGTACGGTAAAATCAACTCTTCAATAGAAGTAGTTGGACAAAGCACCTCCATTTTATCAGGCGCATTTGCAGGCTTATTACTTGAAGGTGTAAGCAAAGGAAATGGCAAAATATTTGGCTTTTACATGAACATGCCTTTTGAAATTAAATCATGGGGAATTCATGAAATTTTTATGCTAGATGCAGCAACTTATCTACTTGCTACCATGTTAATTGCTGCAATAAAATATAAACCCCTTCAAAAATTTAATCCCGAATTAGGAAGTTTATCACAAAGAATAAAATCAGGTTTTTCTTATTTAAAGGCACATCCAAAACATTTAATTTTTGGCCTATTTTCTTATTCTGTTTTTGCCGCACTCATTGTAAGTATCCATGCATTATTACCTATTTATGTTGAAAATAGGTTACATGAAGATGGGAGTGTATTTGCGGCTGCCGACTTAGTTTATGCAATTGGCGCATTACTTGCGGGTTTGTTAACTAGTATTGCATTTAAAAATACAAACCCAGTTAAAGCAGTTATTATTTTAACATTTTTAGCAAGTGTTTTGTATTTTACTGTTTTTTCATCCTCAAGTGTGCTCATACTTTATTTGTTTAGTTTGTTGATGGGAATAAGTAATGCCGGGACCAGAATATTAAGATTAACCTATTTATTCAACCATGTTCCGAATGAATTAATGGGAAGAGTAAACAGTATTTTTAATATGGCTAATGTTTTTATGAGAAGCTTGTTTATCTTCTGCTTTTCAATTCCGTTTTTTACATTTGGTCAAAATATTATTTATGCCTTCTTGGTATTAGCTGTTTTCTTATTTGTTTCAGGATGGGTATTGATTAAGAGTAAAGATTGATGGTAATTTTATGAAATATAAAGCATCGAAAATAGCAGAAATTTGTGGTGGAAGTTTTATTTCATCAAATGGTTTTAATCCTGAAATCGACCATTTATTGATTGATTCAAGAAAAATCATTTCTTCTGAAAGTGCTATGTTTATTGCCATTTCAGGAGAAAGGCATAAAGGAATTGACTTTATTCCTGATGTATATGATTCAGGCATTAGGTGTTTTCTTTTAAACAAAAATGAATGGAAGCAAGAATATTCACATCAATATATTAATGCTTGTTTTATATTGGTTGAAAATACACTTGAAAGTTTTCAATCGCTAGCCAAGTATCATAGAAAATCTTTTCATATTCCAATTATTGCAATAACTGGCAGTAATGGAAAAACAATTGTCAAAGAATGGCTTCACCATTTACTTCACGAAGATTATTTTATAGTTAGAAATCCTAAAAGTTATAATTCACAAGTTGGAGTTCCTCTTTCCTTATGGCTGCTTCAAAAAGAACATCAAATTGGAATTTTTGAAGCTGGAATTTCTCAGGTTAATGAAATGGATAAACTTGAAGAAATGATTTTGCCTGAAATTGGAATTTTCTCATTTTTAGGTGAAGCACATCAACAAGGTTTTAAAAACAAGGAAGAAAAGCTTAGTGAAAAGCTAAAATTGTTTAAATCATCTAAGAAAATAATCATTGGGATAGACCAGGAAATTGTATCAAAACACATTGAAAATTCAGACAATCGAAAACAATATTACACTTGGTCACTAGAAAATAATTTTGCTGATTTACATTTTAAATGCGAGAAGAATAGTAATTTTAGTTCTATTTCTTGCATCGAAAATCAATTCAATATCCAAATACCGTTTACAGATGATGCTTCTATTTGGAATGCTTGCTCTTGTTTAGCATTTCTTATTTACGACAATAAAATTAATCAGGAGAACCTTTCTGTTTTACAAAATAGATTTCTGAGTTTACCTGTGCTAGATATGCGTCTTCAGCTTAAAGAAGGTAACAACAATTGTATCATAATAAACGATAGTTATAGTGCCGACCTAGATTCACTGAAAATTGCACTCGATTTTCTTCAACAAAACAAAGGTGAATTAAAAAGCACAGTCATTCTTTCTGATATTTATGAAAGTGGTATTCAAAGTGATTTACTCTATAAAAAAGTAGCATTTCTTTTAAAAGAAAAACAGATTGACCAAGTGATTGCAATTGGTCCAAACATTGCAGCTTTTAATCATATTTTACCCCCAAATACAATCTTCTTTCCAGATACAAATTCATTCATAAATCAAAGCCATGCAGGTGATTTCCATCAACAAATCATTTTAATTAAAGGTGCACGAAAATTTGAGTTTGAAAAAATTAGTAAATGGTTTGAAAAGAAAGTACATCAAACCATTTTTGAAATCAATTTAAATGCTTTGGTGCAAAATCTGAATACTTATAAAAGTGTTCTAAAACCTGGAGTTAAAACCATGGCGATGGTAAAGGCTTTTAGTTATGGAGCTGGAAGTTTTGAAATTGCCAGAATGCTTGAATTCAATAGGGTTGATTATTTAACTGTTGCTTATGCCGATGAAGGAACAACTTTAAGAAAAGCAGGTATCAAAACTCCAATAATGGTTATGAATCCAGAACCTGCTAGTTTTGATGCTATTTTAAAATACAATTTAGAACCTGAGATTTACCAATTTAATATCTTAAAAAGTTTAATTCAAAACTCAAATGGTGTGGAATGTGGCATTCATTTAGAATTTGATACTGGAATGAAAAGACTGGGGTTTAATGAATCCGAAATTCCCGAATTGATTAAACTATTAAAAGAATATCCTCATTTAAGAATTAAATCTGTTTTCACCCATTTAGCTGCAAGTGAAGCGGCCGAGCACGACGGATTTACTCAAACTCAAATCCAAAGATTTAGTAATATATCAAAACAAATATGTGATGCATTCGATTACCTAATCATTCGGCATTGTTTAAATAGTGGCGGAATTGTTCGATTTCCAGATGCACAATTTGATATGGTTAGATTAGGAATTGGTCTTTATGGAATTGATCCAGCTGAGGAAATACAATCTAAACTACAAATAATTGGAACGCTAAAAACCGTTATTTCTCAAATTAGAGATTTAGATATTGGAGAAAGTGTTGGTTATGGACGAAAAGGAAATGTTGTGGTTCCAACTAAAATTGCCATTGTTGCAATTGGTTACGCAGATGGTTTAAATCGCTTATTAAGTAATGGAAAAGGTTATATGTTGGTTAATGGAAAAGTTGCGCCAATAATTGGCAATATTTGTATGGATATGACCATGCTCAATATCAACGGAATTGATTGTAAAGAAGGAGATGAAGTGATTGTTTTCGGAGAAAAACCAAATCTCTTAGAAATATCAGAAGCAGTTCAAAGCATTCCTTATGAAATTTTAACCAGCATTTCACAAAGAGTAAAAAGGGTTTACTTTTTTGAATAAGCCACTAAGTCAAATCTATACCAAGAATAAGGCTGCCAGCTTTCTTGTTGAAATACTTCTGCTGTAAAATCTTTATCTGTACATAGATTAACCAAACCCGATTTTCTCCAAAACCTTCCCATATTGTTTTTGCCTTTTAACTTCGACCAAATAGCAAAAAACCTTTTGGGAAAAGTATCATAATATTTCCACTTAAAATCATAATCTGGAATATCACCTAATAGCAAAATTCCACCTGGTTTTAAATGCAACCTTAGTGATTCAATAACCTTTGATGCTTGTTCGTCAGATTCAAAATATTGAAAAGAAAAATAAAGAATTATTTTATCGAATTGCTGATTTAACTTAAAGTTGCTAGCATCTTCACAAATCCAGGTAATATTGGAGGATTCAGTTCTTTGAGCATTTTTTATGAGTACTTCTGAAAAATCTATAGCTGTGACACTATTACATTTAGCAGCTAACTTTCTTGTTAAAATTCCATTTCCACAACAAACATCCAATAAAACATCATTTGGTTTTAATTGAATCTGATTGGCAATTTTGTTTGCTATTTTATCCATCAATTCATCTGTATGTAAATTGCCCGAAATAAGCCTACCTACTTGCGCTTTAGGATCATTTTCCTTGGCCTGATTATTCCAAAATTCCTTCCAGTTCATTAAGCGTGGTGATAAGGTTCGCCTTTTATAATTGTATAGGCACGATATAATTGTTCAGCAAAAATGAGTTTCACTAATTGGTGAGAAAATGTCATTTTAGATAAACTAATTTTGGCATTAGCTCTATCGTAAATACTTTGATCGAATCCATAAGCACCACCAATTAAAAAAGTTAATTGATTGGTTTGAATAGATAATTTTTCGATGTATTTAGAAAATGAAATAGAATCAAACTCTTTACCACCTTCATCAAGTAATACCAGAAAATCTCCGGCTTTAATCTGTTTCATTTGTAAAGCAGCTTCTGCTTTCATTATTAATTCAGGTTGCGAAGATTTTTCTTTATTACTTATTTGAATTTCTTGGTAGGTAAATGATGTATAAAACTTGAGTCTTTTGAAGTACTCATCAAAACCTTCATTTACAAAGTTAAAATGTGATTTCCCTGTTTGAATCAGTTGAATTTTCATAAATAGAATTTCGAACTTAAGCAAAATTCATGATTTGTAGAAAGCAATTGAGGAATAATACGCATTTCAATTGCTTATTTGACCTTCATCAAAATCTTAAAAAACAACTGATTTTTAGAAACTTAAAGTAGATTTCAGCTCAGAATTAATGCCTTTTATGATATGACTAAAAATATACTATCCATCGAATTGATTTCTATCTTTAATGAAAACCTATTAAACCTATGTCAAACAAAGGTGCTTTAAATGAGATTTGATTTATTATTTATATAAATAATTAATCAATTTCATAAAGTCAAACTGCCTCTATATTTTCATCATTAACAAATTAGAATATGGGAACAAAATCCCTAATAATTAATAACTTATTTTTGAAATCAAACCTTTATAATTGCAAGGATAATGAATGGTGAACACCCCTGTATGTTTATAAAATTAAATTTCTTTTTAATCCTTAGAAAACTGAGGTTGAGGACAATTCCTGTTCTTTTCATCGTATTCCCATTATTAGTTAGTTCTCAAAACAAACAATTAGACAGCCTTCAACAGCTTACACAGAAATTAAGTAAACAACCGGGTTTTAAAACTGATAGTATTTACTTAAAAAGCATAAATGATATAATTGCAATTTTCTTAACAAATCATCCGGATTCAGCATTAGAATTGGCTCATATAAACGAGCAAATGGCTCATGAGGCAAATTTGGGTCTAATTGAAGCTGAGGCTATCAGGCATCAAGGTTTTGCATTGGTTACACTCGGTAATTACTCAGAAGCAATGATTCTGTTTAACAAATCATTAGATTTATTTACAGAATTAAAAAACGAAAAAGGTCAGGCCAAAATTTATAACAATATGGCTGTAGTTTATAAAAATATTGGTGACTATCCCAAAGCTTTAGAATATCATTATAAATCGTTAGCTATTAAAGAAAGACATAAAGATAAAAGAGGAATTGCAGTTAGCAGAGGAAATATTGCCATTTTATACAAAAATCAAAAACGTTTTAAAGAATCTTTGATTGAGCAATTAAAAGCCTATCAATTATTTAAAGAAATAAATGATGAAAATGGAATATGTACAGCAGCAGGTAATTTAGCAACTAATTATACTTATTTTAAAAACTATTCAAAAGCATTATTTTACCATGACAAGGCATTAAAAATTGCAGAAAAAAATGATGACCATGTAGGAATTGCACATAACTTGGATAATATTTCAAGAGTAAAATTCAACCAAAATAAAATTCAAGAAGCCATTTCACTCCAATTACGCTCATTAGAAATTAGAGAGCAAAACAAAGATTTATACGGCATTGCACGTAGTTATATTTCGATGGGGGATTTTTATCAGGCTATGGAAAAAAAGGATAAAGCATTTAATTATTATGGAAAAGGCCTAGCTATTTCTGAAAAAATTGGCAGAAGAGATCTTTCATCCTCATTTCATCAGGAAATGTATAAAGCTCATAAAGAATATGGGAATCTGTCAAAAGCAATTTACCACTTAGAGCAGCACAATATTATTGAAGATAGTTTATTTAATGACGAGGTTGAAAATAAAACTTTAGAGCTTAAAACCAAACATGAGTTTGAACAAAAAGCTATTCAACTTAAAGAAGAAAAAGAAAAAGAACGTTTAACCTTCATTACAAAATCCGAAAACCAGAGGTATATAATCATTGTGATTTCTCTGTTTATTGTTTTTTTGTTAGCATTTATAATTGCAATTCAATTGAGCAAAATGAATGTTCAAATGAGTTATAAAAAACTTGAATTAGCTAATATTGAAATTAAACAAAAAACTGAGGCTTTACATCAAAGTTTAATTGAGCTTTCAGAGCAAAAAAACGAAATCAATGAGTTGAATTTTAGTCTCCAAGAAAAGGTAAAAGAACGTACCAAAAATCTAGAATCAGCTTATCAGCAATTGCGCGATTTCTCTTATGCAAACAGTCATCATCTAAGAAAACCAGTTGCAAATCTTTTAGGTCTTTGTGATGCAATTTCCAAGAACAATCCTGATGATCCAGAAAACAAAGAGATTATTAAAATGATGTTGGATAGCGCTATTGAACTCGATACCATAATCCACGATTTAAATAAACTTGATATTCAAAATATGACATAAAAAAACGGTCTCACTATAAAATAATGAGACCGTTTTAGTTTGGATTCAGTTGTTTTCTATTCAGTTTTATCTGTACTTGCTGATGTATCTTTTTTCTTACGAGTTGCTTTCTTACCTGCAATCGAAATTTTTAATTCATTTGGATTGGCTTCTTTGTCGTAATCTACTTCTAAAGTATCACCTTCACCCATTTCCATTTTTAATAATTCTTCTGCAAGTGGATCTTCAACAAATTTTTGAATGGTTCTGGCAAGTGGACGAGCACCCAAGTCTGGATCAAAGCCTTTTTCTGCTAAAAACGTTTTTGCTTCATCACTCACTTTCACTTTAAAGCCTAATTCTTCAATACGTTTATGAAGTTTAATTAAGTTTAAATCAAGAATTTTGGTAATTGATTCTTTTTCCAAAGAACTAAATACAATTACATCATCAATTCTATTTAAAAACTCTGGAGAGAAAAATCTCTTCAATGCGTTTTCAATTACAATCTTCGAATTCTTTTCAAAATCAGCATTTTTACCTGGTGTAGAAAATCCTACTCCTGAGCCAAAATCCTTCAATTGACGAGAACCCAAATTCGATGTCATAATGATGATTGTATTTCTAAAATCAACTTTACGACCTAAACTATCTGTGATAAAACCTTCATCTAAAACTTGTAATAAAATATTAAACACATCTGGATGAGCTTTTTCTATTTCATCAAGTAAAAGAACCGCGTAAGGTTTTCTTCTGATTTTTTCTGTTAACTGTCCACCTTCTTCATAACCAACATATCCTGGAGGGGCACCAACCAATCTAGTTACAGCGAATTTCTCCATGTATTCACTCATATCTATTCTAATCATAGCTTCATCGCTATCGAATAAATACCTAGCCAATACCTTTGCCATTTCGGTTTTACCAACACCAGTAGGACCAAGGAAAACAAATGAACCAATTGGTTTATTAGGATTCTTTAAGCCTGCTCTGGTTCTTTGAATAGCTTTAGTTAATTTTTTAATTGCTTCATCTTGACCAATAACTTTACCTTGTAATTCAGAACCCATATTGAGTAAACGTTGGCCTTCACTTTGTGCAATACGTTTTACAGGAATACCTGTCATCATTGCAATTACATCAGCCACATCATTTTCAGTTACTGCATAACGTTGAGTCTTGGTTTCTTCATCCCATTTACCTTTTTCTATTTCTAATTGTTCAAGTAAATGTTTTTCCTTGTCTCTTAGTTTAGCAGCTTCTTCGTACTTCTGACTTTTAACAACCTTGTTCTTTTCAACTTTGATTTCTTCAATCTGTTTTTCTAGTTCAAGAATGTTTACAGGAACATGAATATTACTTAAGTGAACACGAGCACCAGATTCATCCAAAACATCAATTGCTTTATCTGGAAGGTGACGGTCTGTTAAATAACGAGAGCTCATTTTTACACAAGCTTCAATAGCAGCTGGATCGTAATTTACACTGTGATGCGCTTCGTATTTATCTTTGATATTATTTAATATCTCAACACTTTCTTCGGCAGTAGCAGGTTCAACCATTACCATTTGAAAACGACGTTCAAGTGCACCATCTTTTTCTATATATTGACGGTATTCATTTAAAGTTGTAGCACCAATACATTGTATTTCGCCTCTAGCTAAAGCAGGCTTAAACATATTAGAAGCATCTAAAGAACCTGAAGCACCACCAGCACCAACAAGGGTATGAATTTCATCAATAAATAAAATTACATCTGGTGATTTTTCTAATTCATTCATCACAGCTTTCATTCTTTCTTCAAATTGTCCACGGTATTTTGTACCAGCAACTAAACTTGCTAAGTCTAGCATTACAATTCGTTTTCCGAATAAAACTCTTGATACTTTCTTTTGAATAATACGTAGAGCAAGACCTTCGGCAATGGCTGTTTTACCAACACCTGGTTCACCAATTAAAATTGGGTTATTTTTCTTTCTTCTTGATAGAATTTGAGAAACACGTTCAATTTCTTTTTCACGTCCAACAATTGGGTCAAGTTTTCCTTCTTCACCAGCTTTGGTTAAATCTCTTCCAAAATTATCTAAAACTGGAGTTTTAGATTTTACATCTCCTTTTCTAGGAGTTTCGGTTCTGCGTTCTTCGGGCGCTTGGCCAAAAAATTCTTCGTCTTCTGCAGGCATTTCGTTTTTTACCTCTGAAATATTGTTTTCGATGGCAGCCTTAAAAATGTCATAAGTTATGCCGTATTGACTTAAAATCTGTGATGCAAGGTTATCTTCATCACGCAAAATTGACAGCAACAAATGTTCGGTGCCAATGATATCTGTTTTAAAAATTTTAGCTTCGAGATAGGTAATTTTTAAAACCTTCTCTGCTTGTTTGGTCAAAGGTATATTAACAAAATTCGTATTGTTAGTAGCTGAACCTCTGATATTGTCTTCGATTGTCTTTTTCAGTCGTAGCGGGTCTATGTCTAAGGCCTTAAGAGTTTTAAGCGCCTTACCATCTCCTTCTCGGATTAAGCCGAGTAGCAAATGTTCGGTGCCTATGTAATCATGCCCCAGACGAATGGCCTCTTCTCTGCTGTAAGAGATCACATCTTTCACACGTGGTGAGAATTTTGCCTCCATAATGCTATCTATTTATTAAAGGAACTTAAGTATCAAAAAAGGTTCCAAACTTGTTTTTGCAATTTAATAAGTTCTGTCAAATTTTTACACCTGCATAAACGTGTATATTCACAAATTAAGGTGCATTTAACTATAAATGACCAAATTCTTGATAAAAGGTTTTAATTTATTCTATCAAATTTTACAATCAAACCTATAATCTGGTTAATCCAACTAGTTAATTGACCTAAAAAAATGAACTATTTCAAATGCTCGCTTAATATTTTGTTTAACCACTTTAACATGGCAAACATAACAATAGCGGCTATACCTAATAAGACAAAATTCACCAGAAAAAAGTTGGCTTTGTTTTCATAACCATCCCAAAGTGTAGCTAGAATTCCAGATAATTTATTACCAATGGATGTTGCTAAAAACCATCCACCCATCATAACTGCAGTAATTCGTTTCGGACTTAATTTAGAAACTAGACTTAAACCCATTGGACTTAAAAACAATTCCCCTACAGTTACAACTCCATAAACTCCAAACAACCATGCTGGAGATACTTTTACCGAACCATTACTTCCAACATAAACAGCAGCAACCATTACCAATGTTGATATAGCTGAAATAAGTAAACCCCAAGCAATTTTTGAAGCTGTACTTAAGTCTTTGCCCCGCCTTTTGTTTAACCAAACAAAAAATCCAACAACAACTGGAGTTAAAACTATCACCCAAAATGGATTGATACTTTGAAAAAGTTCCGTATTATACAAGTAAACATCTGTTCCTTCCGGTGGTAATAAAGACTTATCATAATTTCTGAAATAGGCCGGATAATCTACTGTTTTTAATTCAATACCTGCCTTTTTTACTACTTGAAATTTTTCATTAAATAAGGTTACGGTATCAATTGCATATGTCTGTTTCTCTGCTAAGTATAAAGTTCTTGCAGCTGGTTCAACAACAGCAGGAATTTCTCTGTCTGTATAAAATTGAGCCCAGGTTGTTAATGCTGTTCCGTTTTGTTTAAACACTGCCCAAAACATAACTGATACGGCCATAATACTAAGAAGAGCAGCCATTGGTCTTTTATCTTCAATTGATGCCTTCACATATAATCCAACATAAAAAATAATAACTGGAATTGTTGCAAAAATGAATGCATCGGTGCTATCTGAACCAAAAATACTACCCGGAATCATCCAAGCACCAACTCCTACAACTATTGCAGGTAAAAATACCTGAGCAAATATTCTAGCCAAAGACATATCTCCTGGTTCAATTGCTTTTCTGATATCCGCATGGCGGTAATGACGAAGTCCTATTAAAAATGTTGCTAGACCAATAAACATTCCAATTCCAGCTGTTCCGAATGCATAACCCCAACCAAAACGATTGCGCATGTAGGCTGCGAAAAGATTACAAACGCATGCGCCAATATTTATACCCATGTAAAAGATATTGAAGCCTGAATCTTTTTGGTCTTTGTAGGCAGGCTCTGAATACAAATTACCCAATAAAGTGGAGATATTAGGCTTAAAAAAGCCATTTCCTAGAATGATTAGAAACAAGGATATATAAAAGAAAGTCATGCCTGGCAATGCCAAACCCATATAACCTAAACCCATTAAAACTCCACCAATTAAAATAGAGTTTTTATAGCCTAAAACTCTATCAGCAAGTAATCCACCTAAAAAAGGAGTTAGAAATACGAATGCGATAAAGGTTCCGTAAATATCAGCGGCCTCTTTTCTATCCATACCCATACCACCTTTATCAATGGTTTCGGTTAAGTAAAGTTGGAAAATGCCAATCATTAGGTAATAACCAAATCGTTCCCACATTTCAGTGAAGAACAAAAATCTTAAGCCAGAAGGATGTTTTTGATTCATGCTGCAATTAAAGAAGTTTTTTGATATTGCAGGAAGAAAATGATTATAAATAAAAAAGGCGGACAACTTTTAATGTTGACCGCCTAATTATAATTAATAGTTTTTCTTACCAACTTCCACTAGAACCACCACCACCAAAACTTCCGCCGCCAAATCCACCGAAGCCGCTATCTCCACCGCCTCCACTAAATCCTCCACTACCGAAGTTTCCAAAAAATGGAGGTACCATTCCTCCTCTAAATCCTCTATTTCTTCCGCCACCTCTGCTAATAAGTGCAATAATGATAATAATTACGATTATCACAAATAATGAAGAAAAAGGACTTCCTTTTCCCTTTTTATTTTTGGGTAAATCGTTTATAAATTCGCCTGCTGCAGCTCTAAAAATATAGGTTGTTGCAGCATCTAATCCTCCATAATAATCATTTTGTTTAAACGCCGGTTTCATAACCTGGTCGATGATTCTTTTTGATAGTCCATCTGTAATGGTAGCTTCCATACCATAACCAACATGAATCCTCATTTTTCGGTCGTTAAGGGCAACAAAAATCAACAAGCCATTATTTCTACCTTTAACACCAATTCCCCATGCAGTTGAAAGTCTTTGACAATAATCAAAAATATCATCACCTTCTAAGCTATTTTCTATAACAATTGCCACTTGTGTTGAAGTAGAATCGTTGTAAGCTTTAAGTTTAGCTTCAAGATTTTGAACTTGTGAAGCATCTAAAATTCCAGTAAAATCATTGACTAATTTTGGAGGATTTGGACTCGAAGGAACTTCCTTTGCTATTGAAAATAAGCTAAGAAATAAGAATAAAATTAAGCTGCTTAATTTCTTCATTTTTGCTCTCCTCCAAATGATATTTCATTAGACAATTCGTTTGTATCATCACTTTGGAAAGGAAAATATTGTTTGAGTTTTGTGCCAACATCTCCAATCACAATTTGTAATCCTTTAAGAAATTCGGATTTTGAAAAATGATTTTTCATCGTATCTCTTTCTGCATCCCAAAAAGCATTACTTACTTTTTCATGAATACCAATATCTCCAATAATAGCAAATACCTTCGACTCATAAGCAAGGTATATTAAAACACCATTTTGCTTTTCAGTGGAATGCATGCCCAATTGAGAAAAAACTTCTTTTGCTCTTTCTTCTGGTTTAACAATACATTTTGGCTCAATATGAACCCTAATTTCTCCAGATGTATTTAACTCTGCTAGTCGAATTGACTCAACCAATTGCTCTTGTTCTTGCTGAGTAAAAAATTGTTTTGACATAGAATTGGCTTAAAAATAAAATCAGGTTTACCAGGCAAAACCCAATAAACCTGATTTTGTATGATTAATAAAGAATTAGAATTTTACTTCTGGAGCTTTTGCAGCGGCTGCATCAGCTTCAAAATATCCTTTTTTATCAAATCCTAAGATTCCAGCAAATAATACTTGAGGAAACTTTCTCACATAAGAATTATAATCATTAACAGCTACGTTAAAATTATCTCTTTCAACCTTAATTCTATTTTCAGTTCCTTCAATTTGGCTTTGTAATTCGCTGAAATTTTGAGTCGCTCTTAATTGAGGATATTGCTCTGAAACTACCATTAAACGACCTAATGCTTGACTTAATTCACCTTGAGAAGATTGGAATTTCTGTAAGCTTTCAGGTGTTAATTTTTCAGGATCAACAGTAATTTGAGTAGCTTTTGCTCTTGCTTCAATGACAGCAGTTAATGTTTGTTGTTCGAAATTTGCAGCTCCTTTAACAGTAGCAACCAAATTAGGAATCAAATCTAAACGTCTTTGGTAAGCACTTTGAACATTTGCCCAAGCCTTGGTAGTACCTTCTTGTTTAGTTACCATGTTGTTATAAGAGCCACATCCGCTCATTAATAACAATACAACTGCAGCAACAATTGCCAACAAAATAATCGTTCCTTTATTCATTTTTTTGATTTTTTATTACGATGAAGTAAATATACAAAATAACTGCCAACATATAATAACCTGACAAAATGTACTTATAAAATGTTAAACGGCATTTTTAAGTTACCAAAATTCAAAATGCCTAAAAATACAAAATACTTTACACCCTTAAACACACAAAACTCATTATATCAGATGTTTAAAAAATAAATAAACAAAATTCAAACCTTAAAAACCTTCAAATTAAAATTTTAAATGCTTTTATTCATTAAAGCCATAATCCCTGAAATTCCTTATCTTGGCAGCGGAAAATTTGAAGATGTATGATTTTTAACGCAGATTGTAAACATTATAAAGGACATATCCCTTGCAAACCTCACAAACAAGAAGGCTACCATTGTGATAATTGTCCAGTATATACCAAAGTATCTAAAAGAATCTTAATTATTAAATTAGGAGCAATTGGTGATGTAATAAGAACAACTCCATTGGTTGTAAAATACAAAAACATGCATCCAGATTGCAAAATCACTTGGTTAACATGGACACCAGATATTCTGCCAGCATCTCAAGTGGATGAAATTTTGAAATGGGACCACAATTCTATTTTATACGTTCAACATTCAAGTTGGGATATTGCCATCAACCTTGACAAAGAAAAAGAAGCGGGTGCTTTATTGAAAATTGTTGATGCAAAAGAAAAATACGGATATGTATTAAAAGATAATGAAATTCAACCATATAATGACTTAGCCAACCACAAGTTTGCTACAGGTATGTTTGATGATACTTCAAAAGCGAATACAAAATCTTACTTACAGGAAATTTTCGAAATCTGCGGTTTAACTCATCAAGGTGAGCCTTATTTAATGGATACTCATAGTGAAAAAGGCTACAAATGGAATCTTCCAACTGGTAAAAAAATAATAGGTATGAACACCGGCTGTGGTGGCAGGTGGACAACCCGTTTATGGAGTATTGACAAATGGGTAGAATTGGTTGACTTAGTCCAAAAACAACATCCTGATGCACATATTTTATTATTAGGAGGTGAAGCTGAAGATGCCAGAAATAAAGAAATTCAAGCTCGTTCAGGTGCACATTATTTGGGTTATTATTCTTTGTTTGAATTCATCAATTTAGTGAATCATTGCCATTTGGTAATAACTCAAGTTACAATGGGAATGCACATTACTTTAGCATTAGGAAAGAAAATTGTTTTGATGAACAATATCTTTAATCCTTATGAATTTGATTTATTTGGCAAAGGAGAAATTGTTGCACCAAATAAAGCTTGTAAATGTTTCTATAGAGGTTCTTGTATTGATGGTACTAGTTGTATGGAAGATTTACCTGCTCAAAAAATTGCTGATGCAGTTGGAAGGCACTTTTAATTTTCTTGCTGATTTAAGCTTATTTTTTATTCAATTTTAGTTTTGCTATTCTGCCATTAGCTCCTGCTAATACTATTAAATTTCCTCTTTTGGCTTTTCTTACAACATGGAATGAATCATCACTGATTTTCTTCCAGTGTTTATCAACACCCGTTCCTACAGAAATATCAACTCCTGATGTACCGCAGCTTATTAAAAAAAAGGAATTAATTGCTTCTACACACGAACGATAACCATTGGTATTCTGAATAAACTTTTGTCTGAACCACAAAGGCGGACTTAATCTGTACCAAGCCGAGTTGGACTCATCTTCATTCAAAGTATCTTTTAAAAAATCACCACCAACAAAACAAAAAAGGTTTTCATTAAATTCATCTTTGTCCAAAGCTGAAAAAGAAAATGCACCTTGTGATGATTTACCTTGAATAATTGGAACAGGGCTAACATTCCACCTGTTTTTTATCTTGTTGAAATAATAGAATCTCGAAACAGCACCTCCACTCACAAAGGCAAAATCTCCATTTTTTAAACACCTGATGCTTGTTCCACTAGCCGCAAATGCTGCTTCACCATTCATCGTTAGAGGAAAGCCTGCTGTGTCAATTTCCTTCCAGGTTTTTCCTCCATCTTTGGTTTTCATCACAAAAAAACGTCCATTTATAGGATCTCCAAAAACTACACCTTCCTTAGCATTCCAAAAATCCATTCCGTCTAAAAATATAGCTGAATCCATACTTCTAAAAGATTCAATCCAAGTAAGCCCAGCATCTTCTGTATATAATATCAAAGCTGGAAATCCAGAGCTCATCATTACAGCTTTTTTCTTTGAAAATGCTTCAATATCTCTAAAATCAGATTTTTTATATTTTTCAATCTGATGAAATTCAGTTGAAGATAAAGCATTCTCACTTTTTCCAAAAACTCCTTTACTTCCTGAAAACCAAACTGTTTTATTATCCAAAACCGATAATCCTCGAATTGAAATTGTATTGAGTTTAAAGCTAGTTTCAGTTGTAATACTAGAAGAATCAGGATAAAATATTGTTGATTGTGAAAAGGTGAATTTGCAGACAATCAAGAATAAAAGAGTAAATAACTTGTTCATCAATCAAAAATAAGATTCTTTACTTTGCTTTAAGACATAAAATTCATGAATATATTTAAAAATTCATTTTCCATTCTATTCATCTTAACATTTTTCGCATGCGATGAAAGTCCAAAAATGGGTGTTTATGATTATCCAAATTCAAGCACTTCTTCAATCCAAGAAAAAAAAGAAGAAAGTAATTATTCTGAATGGGATGGTATTTGGATTAAAGGAAAAAGTCATGAGATTGTAACCATCAACATCACTAACTCAAATGAAGCTGGATTTGAGTTTTCGATTAACGGTTCATACGGCGGAAACTTGGGTGAATTAAGCGGCAAAGCTATGATTACCGAAAATGGTGAAGGTTTTTTTTCTAGTGCCGAAAGTGGCTTATGTGAATTGTATTTTGTTAGAAACAAAAAAGGCATTTTGGTTAAATCACCTAGTCAGGAATGCGGCGCAGGTATGGGAGTTCGATATGATGGACAATACAAAATTAGCTCACAAAAAGATGATAGTGAGGCTGAATTAAGTTTCACAAAACTTGGTTTAGCAAAAAATGAAGGTCAAGCAAAACTGATAGAAAATTTGGTTGGTGCCGATAAAGACTTATTTTTGAATTCAAGTCACCAAACAAGAAACCTTCCAAATGATGCGGAAACAGGTGCCAAAGTAAAAAGTTCGGGTGTTGCAGGACTTTATGGCGAAATGGAAAACATCATTCTTCTCAAGGGTAACCAAATTTGGGCAGCGGTTATCGACCCTGAAAAAAGTGAAATTCATTATTTTACCAATGTGGATGAATGGAAACAAAAAATGCCTCCTTCCATAAAAACCTGGGCAGAATCGATTCCCGACAAAACAATTATCTATTCAAGTAACGATGGCAAGAATTAAACTGGAGCTACCGAAAATACTCAGGTTTTCAACAACTATAAAAGTTAGAATTTCTGATATCAATTATGGAAATCACTTAAGTAATGATGCTTATTTAAGTATGATTCATGAAGCGAGATTGCAGTTTTTTCAATCGTTTAATTATTCTGAAAAGAACCTTGGTGGAGTTGCGGTGATTATGGGTGATGTAGCAATAGTTTATAAAAAAGAATGTTACTATGGCGAGGAATTAAGCATTGAAGTAGATGCCGGAGAATTAGGTGCCAGAAGTTTTGACTTGTATTATAGATTTATAAAAGAAGACAATTCCATAGCTTGTGAAGCAAAAACAGGAATGGTTTGTTATGATTATACAGCAGCTAAAACAGTTGCAATTCCTGATGATGTCAGGAAATTATTTAGTGGAGAAAAACTCTCATGAAGAAAAAAAAGAACCCGGATTTGTTTAAAAATAAAATCCAAAAAATATTTATAGAAGCTGGAAGAAAGGTCTTGAATTATAAACAAGTCGCTTCTCGCTTAGGAATTGAAAGCAGTGAAGGCAGAAATGAAATTATTGCTGCTATTAAACAATTGGTGAAAGAACATGTATTAGAAGAAATTGATGCTGGTAGATTTGTCATCACTTTCATTCATAAGTTTATTGAAGGACGTTTAGATGTAACGCAAAATGGAGCAGGATTTGTAATTCCTGATGATGGCTCAGATGATATTTATATTTCACCTGATTTCATGAATACTGCTTTAAATGGTGATAAAGTAAAGGTTTCATTATTGGCTCAGAGACCAGGTGCGAAAAAATCGGGCGAGGTGGTTGAAATCATCAAACGTGAAAAAGAACAGTTTGTTGGTATTTTACAAGTGCATGCCTATTACGGATTTTTAGCAACTGACGACAAAAAAATGCATGTCGATATTTTCATCCCAAAAGAAAAATTTGGTGGTGCAAAAAACGGTGACAAAGCAATTGCAAGAATAACTGAATGGAATTCGGATACCCAAAATCCAGTAGGTGAAATTATTGCAGTTTTAGGTAAACCTGGCGAGCATGAAACCGAAATGAATGCCATCGTTGCTGAATTTGGTTTCGCAACTAAATTCCCTGAAGAAGTGGAATTAGAAGCTGAGAAAATCTCCGATAAAATCAGCAAAGAGGAAATCAAATCAAGAAGAGATTTTAGAGATACACTCACTTTTACTATTGACCCTGAAGATGCAAAAGATTTTGATGATGCCATTTCGTTTAAAGAAGTACAATCTGGTTTGTATGAAATTGGAGTTCATATTGCTGATGTATCTCATTATGTAACAAAAGGTTCTAAACTAAACGAAGAGGCCATAAGAAGAGGAACTTCGGTTTATCTCGTAGACCGAACCATTCCGATGTTACCCGAGAAATTATCAAACGGACTTTGTTCTTTGAGACCTAATGAAGATAAACTAACATTCAGCGTAGTGGTTTTAATGAATGATAAAGCTGAGGTAATTGAAACTTGGTATGGGAAAACCATTATTCATTCACGTAGACGATTTTCTTATGAAGAAGCACAAACACGCTTAGAAACAGGTGAAGGTGATTTGGCTAAAGAATTAAATATCATCAATACTTTAGCAAAAATACTAAAAGAACAAAGGTTCTCTAAAGGAGCAATCAGTTTTGAAACTCAAGAAGTAAAATTCAGGTTGGACGCGAATTTCAAACCAGTTGATGTTTATTTAAAAGTTAGAAAAGATGCACATAAACTCATTGAAGAATTTATGCTTCTTGCTAATAGAAAAGTAGCTGAATCTGCTAGTAAACTAAAACAAGGTGATGAAAAGAAAACCTTTGTTTACCGTGTGCATGAAGAACCAAACGAAGACAAATTAACTCAGTTTAATATTTTCGCATCGAGATTTGGTTATAAAATTATGACCACTGGAATCAAAGCGATTGCAAGATCATTTAATAAATTACTGGAAGAAGTTGAAGGCAAACCTGAACAAAATTTGGTTCAGAGTCAGGCAATACGCACCATGAGTAAAGCCTATTATACAACTCATAAAACTTTGCATTATGGATTGGCTTTTGATCATTATACACACTTTACTTCTCCGATTAGAAGGTATCCTGATTTGATTGCACATAGGTTGTTGTTTGAATATTTAAATAAAGGAAAATCAGCCTCCGAAAAAGAGATTGAAGACCTTTGTAAACAATCATCTGCCATGGAAGTAAAAGCAGCAGATGCAGAAAGAGCAAGTGTTCGATACAAACAAGTAGAGTACATCAGCGATTTTATTGGAGAAGAGTTTGATGGTATTATTTCTGGTGTCACCGATTGGGGTGTTTATGTAGAAATTTCACAATTCAAAGCAGAAGGTTTAATCAGGATTCAAAATTTAGGGGATGATTATTTTGAATATGATGAAACCAATAAATGTATCATTGGCAGAAGTACTCGTAAAAAACTTACACTTGGCGACCCATTGCGGGTTTTGGTAGTTGCTGCCGATATTTTCAAACGTCAGATTGATTTGGCTTGGGTTGATGGAAATCTTCGTAAATCATTTAAAGCTACATTTGAAAAACCGGGTAGAAAAAAGGATAAAAAAGCAAAAAATACAGATAGAAAAAGGAAAAGATAATGCCATTTATTCAAAGTGATTTTAAGGGAAATTCATTTTCAAAAAACGGTCATTTTGAAACAATCTATCCTGCCCTTTTCCGAAATATTCATGTTTCTTACCAAAGAGAAAGAATCATTTTAAAAGATGGAGATTTTTTGGATTTAGATTTTCTAAAAAATGAAAATTCACCTGTATTGGTTTTGTTTCATGGCTTGGAAGGAAGCTCAGATTCTCAGTATATCAAAGGATTTTCGAAATCATTTTATGAAATTGGATTTACTACTGTTGCAGTTAATTTTAGGTCGTGTAGTGGAAGTTTAAACAATAAACTCCGCTCCTACCACAGCGGTGCCACTGATGATATTGATGAAGTGTTACAATTCATTTCCAACAGATTTCCTCAAGCAAATTTATATGCATTGGGTTTTAGTTTAGGTGGAAATGCTTTGCTAAAATATACCTGCGATTTGGAACATCCACTACCAAAAAACTTAAAAAAAGTAGCCGCAGTTTCTGTCCCAATTGATTTGGCAGCTTCTTCAAAAACACTAGAAACCTTTTCTAACAAGGTTTATATGCAAAGATTTTTGAAAAGTTTGAACAATAAAATGAGGGAAAAGGAGAAACAATTTCCTGGAACAATCAGCACCAAAGGCATAGAAAAAATAAAAACATTTCATGAATGGGATTCAGAATTTACGGCTCCCATTCATGGTTTTAAAGACTCAAAAGATTATTACCAAAAATGTAACGCGCTTCAGTTTTTGCATCAAGCGCCTATTCCAACAATGCTTTTAAATGCTGCGAATGACCCCTTTTTAGCAAAATCTTGTTTCCCTAAAACAATTTCAGAACAATCAGACTTATTTCATTTTATGTTTTCTGATTTTGGCGGACACGTTGGATTTGCTTATTCAAAAGCAAATGGAACTTATGAGCACGAAAGAAGAATTCATGAATTTTTCGGAACACAGAAAAGAATCAATTAAGTTTACAAAAAATTAAATCTCAGTGAAAAGTTATTCAGAGCTACTTCAAACCATCAATAAAAAAATTAGTGAAACAACTTATGGTTCTTATCCAAATGAGTTGTACGAACCCATTAGTTATATGATGTCATTAGGTGGGAAACGCCTTAGACCCGTTTTAACATTGATGGCATGTGACATGTTTGGCCAAGATGTTGAGAAAGCTTTAAATGCAGCATTGGCTGTAGAAGTGTTTCATAATTTTACCTTGGTTCATGACGATATTATGGACAATGCCCCATTAAGAAGAGGAAAAGAAACGGTTTATAAAAAGTGGAACATGCCTGTTGCCATTTTAGCTGGTGATTTAATGATGATTAAAGCAACAGACTTTTTATGTGAAACAGAAAGTTCAGATATAAAAAGTCTGATTTTTTTATTCAACAAAACAGCCAGAGAAGTTTGTGAAGGGCAGCAAATCGATATGAACTTCGAGGTGAATGAAAAGGTAACTCATGAAGAATATATCCAAATGATTAGCTTAAAAACTGCTGTATTACTTGGCGCATCTTTACAATTGGGAGCCATGATTGCAGGAGCATCAAAAGAAGCATCAGAACACATTTATGAATTTGGTAAAAACATTGGAATAGCTTTTCAAATTCAAGATGATATTTTAGATAGTTTTGGCGATGGTTCAGTTACTGGAAAACAAGTTGGTGGTGACATCTCATCAAACAAAAAAACATTATTACTGATTGAATTACTTGAATCAGCACATAAAGACGATAAAAAGTTTCTTCTTGAATTGTTTAAAGAATCAGACCAAAACAAAAAGATAAGTGAAACTTTAAGGTTGTATGATAAATACCAAATCAGACAATTTGCAGAAGTAAAAAAGCAAACCTATTTGGATATTGCCATGAAACATTTACATGCAATTGGTTTGGAAAAAGAGAAGACTGAAATCCTTGAAAAAACTGCTTTGGATTTAATGGAAAGAATATCATAAAACTATTCTCAAAACAATCTTAACTACATTTATACCTGAATAGTTTTCCACTTACCTCTATAAAAGAAGTAGCTTGAAATGATGGCCATAAATGTTTCAGCAATTGGTATTGCCCAGAAAACGCCATCGGGACCCATGCCCATTGGTTTAGCTAGGTAATAGGCTAATGGAATTTGTATCAACCAAAAACCAATAATAAAAATATAGGTTGGTGTTTTGGTATCTCCTGCTCCGTTTAAAGCTTGTGTCATTACCATACCAATGCCATAAAAAAAATAGCCATAAGCTATGATTTCTAATGCCCTTGAACCTATACTAATCAAATTGGCATCGCTGGTATAAAAGCCAATAATTGCTTTTGAAAAAAACACAAATAACAACATCACAATTCCCATAAAAGCACCATTGTAGATAGCACTTAATCTTACACTAGCAACTACCCTTTCAGGTTTACCGGCACCCAAATTTTGTCCTACTAAAGTAGCAGCTGCATTACTCAAACCCCAAGCTGGTAAAATGAAAAACACAACATTTCTGATAGCAATCTGATAAGCAGCAGAAGCTTCAGTTCCGCCTGTTTCTGCAACTAATTTAGAGAGTACAATCCAACTTCCACTAGAGATAAAAAATTGAAAAGTAGCTGGCCAACCAATTTGGAAAATCGACTTCATTAAATCGAAGCGAATATGAAAATGACTCCAGTTAATTTTGATAAGTCCTTTTTGATTAACCAATTGAAAAACTTGGTAAACAACTCCACAACTTCTACCAATTAATGTGGCCAAAGCGGCACCCAAAATACCATATTGGTAAATGAGAATCGGACACAATACAATATTGACAAGACTAGCAATCCATAAACTTTTCATGGCAATAGCAGCATTACCTGCACCTCTGAAAATACCATTAATCATGAACAATAAAATAATGGATAAACTTCCACCCATCATGACCTTTGTAAAAATGCCACCATCTTGCACTACTGTTTTTGATGCACCCATGAAATACAATAAATCTTCTGAAAAGTAAATTCCCAGAGCACCAAAAACGATTCCTAAACCAATAGAAAGTAAAATGGCTTGTGCAGCAGAATCAGCAGCTTGGTCTAAATGTTTTTCTCCTACTCTTCTAGCTATGATTGCAGTTGCAGCGGTGCTAATTCCCATTGCAATAGAATAGATGATGGATATTAAAGATTCAGTTAAACCCACAGTTGCAATGGCATTGGAACCTAATCTACCAACAAAATACATATCAACAATGGCAAATACACTTTCTAGACTCAATTCAAGAATCATTGGAATGGCCAATAAAAATACAGCAGAACGTATTGGAATGTTGGTATAATCTACATCCTCTCCATTTAAAGATTGCTTGATGATTCTAAAAACTCTTTTCATAATAATTTTGGGAAAATAGATTAATAGAGGAGAAGTCCCAAAAATGAGTTTCTAAATTCGAACTAAAATAGAATTAAACTACTCTAAAATTTTATTTATCAATTCCTGAATTTGTTTATCGGTAAGATTATTTACTTCCCCTTTAGAAAAAATTGAAAATAGTAGAACAATATTATCTGTTCTTTTTACAAAAGTTAAAACTCTACCTCCACCTGATTTACCCTTATTTTTAGATGAAATTGCCAATCTAATTTTATAGATATCATTTCCTAAGGGAATACCCAAAGTAGGATTTACTTCCAATTCTTTAAAAAGATCTAATAATTCAACTTTTAGTGAGGGGTATTTCTTTGTTAATCTTTTTGCTTCTTTTTTGAAATTTGGAGAAAGTTCGACACTAAAGTTCATTCAAAAAATCTTTAGCTTTGGTGGTTTTCAATTTGCCTTTTTTAAATTGATTTACTTCTTCTAAACCAACTTTAATATTTTCCAAATTTTCATTAATTGACTTTTCATCAACTTCAATCCTTTTTACATAATGAAGATTACGAGCCAACTCTAAAAAGTGCTGATATTCTTTATCTGTTGTATAAATTGTTACCTGTCTCATTTCAAATCAATTAATTAAACCCATTTTAAATTAATAGGCCTACTTATACAAATTTAGTAATTATTCATTTATTCCAACCCTCAATCCCAAAAGATTTACTATTTTCACATCAAATCTATTTTTATGAAAATAAGGTCATTTATTTTATTAGTCATTTCAATTTGTGGAATGAAATTGAGTGCTCAAGAAAATCTCAATTACCAAAAACCTTCAGCTGAAATACTAGCTCTTGCTGATTACCAAAGAGCTCCTTCCGTTTCTATGAATTCTAAAAAAGAGTACCTGATTTTCTCTTATAGAAATACATACAAAACACTCGACGATTTAAACCAAGAAGAAATGCGTTTGGGTGGTTTACGTATCAACCCTATTACAAATATTTCAAGTAGCATTACATATGTCAACAACTTGAAAATGCGTAAAATCAACGAAAAGGAAATTCGCGATATCAAAGGACTTCCTTTAGATGCAAAAATTGCTTATATGAGTTTTAGTCCTGATGAAAAATACATGGCTTTTACAAATACCGTTTCTACAGGAGTTGAATTGTGGCTCATACATCTAGAATCAGGCTCCGCCAAAAGAATTTGTGATGCCAACTTAAATGCAAATCTTGGGTCTCCTTTTACATGGACAGCAGATTCGAAATCTTTGTTGTGTAAGAATTTACCATCAAATAGGCCGGCACTTATCGACCCGAAAAAAGATTTACCTAAAGGCCCAACTGTTTCTAACAGCGATGGAAGTAAATCACAAAATAGAACCTTTCAAGATTTACTAAAAAACAAAACCGATGAAATCAATTTTGAAAACTTGGTTACCTCAGAACTCAATTTAATTAGTCTTGATGGAACCAAAACTACCTTTAAAAAAGCTGATATGTATATTGGAGAATCATACTCACCAGATGGTAATTATTTAATGATTACGAAATTGGAAAAGCCATTTTCTTATATCGTTCCATTAAGCCGTTTCCCTCAAAAATCCTATGTGTTTGATCTATCAGGAAAGGAAATCAAACTTGTGAATGATGTGCCACTAAATGAAATCATGCCCAAAGGATTTTCATCTGTAAGAAAAGGTAAACGAAACATGGTTTGGAGAAGTGATAAAGCAGCCGAACTTTATTTTGTTGAAGCATTAGATGAAGGAGACCAAGCAAAAAAAGTAGATTTCAGGGATGAAATTTTTGTTTGGACAGCGCCTTTTTCTGAATCACCAAAAAGTATTTTCAAAACCAAACAAAGATTTGCTGGTGTTACTTGGGGAAATGAAAACTTGGCCATTATAAGTGATATGTGGTATGATACAAGGAATACTTTAACTTATGTGATAAATCCATCTAATCCAAATCAAGCTGCAAAAGAATTATACAATAGAAATTACCAGGATGTTTACTCAGACCCTGGTTCATATGAAACTAAAAAGAACCAATATGGCAGACAAACTTTAGTTATTGAAGATAATAAGTTATTCTTAATTGGCGATGGATTTACAGCTAAAGGACAATTCCCTTTTATTGATGAACTTGACATCAATACCTTTAAAACAAAACGTATTTACACTTCCAATATTCCAAACAAAAAGGAGGATATTTTATCAATTGAAGATTTCAAAAAAGGAATTGCATTGGTTCAAATACAATCAAAAACCGATTTCCCAAATTACTATTTCAGAACCTATTCAAGTAAAGCAAAACCTGTTCAATTGACCTTCTTTATCAATCCTTTTGAAAGCATTAAAAATGTATCAAAAGAATTAATTCAATACAAAAGAAAAGATGGAGTTGAATTAACTGGAACCTTATATTTACCAGCCAATTACGATAAAACTAAAAAAGAAAAATTACCTCTTTTAATCTGGGCTTATCCAACAGAATACAAAGACAAAAATTCTGCAGGACAAAACACTCAAAATCCAAATGAATTTACCTTTCCTAATTATGGTTCATTTGTATATTGGGTAAGTAAAGGTTATGCTGTTTTAGATGATGCAGCTTTTCCTATTATTGGTGAAGGTAAAACAGAACCCAATGATAATTTCATGGATCAATTGGTTTGGAATGCCGAAGCTGCTATTGAAGCGGTAAACAATATGGGTTATATCAATCCTAAAAAAGTTGCTGTTGGTGGCCATTCTTATGGAGCCTTCATGACAGCTAATTTATTGACTCATTCCAATTTATTTGCCTGTGGAATTGCACGAAGCGGCGCTTATAACAGAACCTTAACTCCATTTGGATTTCAAAGTGAACAAAGAAATTATTGGGATGTGCCTGAAGTGTATAATACGATGTCGCCATTTATGAATGCACATAAAATGAAAACGCCGATGTTGTTGGTACATGGCGATGCTGATAACAATCCAGGAACATTTACATTACAAACAGAAAGGTATTTTCAGGCATTAAAAGGATTGGGTGCTCCAGTAAGAATGGTATTGCTGCCAAAAGAATCACATGGTTATGCTGCTAAAGAGAACATCCTTCATTTATTGTGGGAACAAGATCAATTTTTAGAAAAGTATTTGAAGAAATAAATTCATCATTTACTTGTTAAATGAGCCTTTTGTGTGGATTTAATCTATGATGAAAAAGGATAATAATTGGATTATCCTTTAATTTTTATTGAAACTTTTCAATAAGTTTTTTGATTGACTCTTCTTCTGTCAAATAAGTATTAATATCCTCTTTCAATCGTTCATCTAAGACCAACTTCATTTCATCAGTTAACTGATATTCATTTATCTTTTCATCCATAATGAAAGTAATTGCTTTTAATTATTTCCAAACAAAATTACAAAACTTAATTTAATCCAAATCAAACACATATTTCGATTCCCATAAATCGCCATTGTGTTTAAATAGCGTGATTTTATCAGCTAAAAAACCGCCATGAAGTTCTTTTGTTTTGATGCGGTTCCAAGCTTTTTGAACACATCCTTTTTCTAAGTCACGGTGTGCTATTTTGATATTTGAAAAGGGTTCAAATTGAGGTTCAGGAGAAATTTTCTCAAAAAAACCTTTCATACAAGTCAATAAACCTTCGTTCTCTTCGATTTTAGCATAAATCAATTCATTCTCTTTATCGCAAACAATTTCTACGATTTCTATTACTTGAGAATAACAATTTTGTACCGCCGATTTTATTTGGTGAACCAATAAGTATTCCTCAGCATCCCTCCAATGAAATTCCGGCAAAATTTCTATGTGTGGAGGTAAGGCATTTTCCATTAACAGGAATTTATCCATCATACCACGCATTTCATCCATAATCCCAATGCTGGGTTGTGGTGGACAAATGGCTAATAGATACTTGCTTTTCATAATTGATTTTGAGCCCACAAAATACAACTTGTAAGGCTTTCTAAATCAACACAAAGCTTAAAAATGGAGACTTTTGTTTGAATAGCAATATGACTATGATATCCTGCCCCATTTTGCATTTTTTTGGTAAAGAGCAAAGTATAGACTTAGGGATTTATTCACATCTTTTTCAAGATTTATGTCATTCTCTAACACTAATTTCGCTTCATTTCGCGCTTGTTCTATTAAAACATGGTCTTCTGATATGTCTGCAATTTTCAAATCCAGACTACCACTTTGAGCTGTTCCTTCTAATTCGCCCGGACCTCTTAATTTCAAATCAACCTCCGCAATTTTAAACCCATCCGTTGTTTCAGTCATGGTTTTTAAACGAAGTCTGGCATCATTACTAAGTTCATGTCCACTCATTAAAATACAATATGATTGATCTGCACCACGCCCTACTCTACCTCTTAACTGATGTAATTGTGATAAGCCAAATTTTTCGGCACTTTCTATAATCATTACGGAAGCATTTGGCACATTCACACCTACTTCAATAACAGTTGTTGCCACCATAATTTGCGTTTCACCTCTCACAAACCTTTGCATTTCAAAATCTTTGTCTGAAGGCTTAAGCTTCCCATGAACCATACTAACAGCATACTTAGGCGCTGGAAATTCTTTGATGATGCTTTCAAAACCATCAACCAAACTTTTATAAGTTAGCTTTTCTGATTCTTCAATTAATGGATAAACTATATAAACTTGTCGACCTAAAGTAATTTGCTGCTGAATGAAGCCATAAACTTGTAATCTACTTGCATCAAAACGATGTACGGTATGAATGGGCTTTCTTCCAGCTGGTAATTCATCTATGATTGATGTATCTAAATCACCATAAAGAGTCATGGCTAAAGTTCTAGGAATAGGAGTAGCTGTCATTACCAAAACATGCGGCGGATAAATATTCTTCTTCCACAGCCTGGCTCTTTGTTCTACCCCAAATCGGTGTTGTTCATCAACAATAGCCAAACCCAAATTCTTAAAAACTACTTTGTCTTCTATCAATGCATGTGTTCCAACCAGAATATGCAAATCACCAGATTCCAAATCCATGGCAATTTGTCGGCGCTCTTTGGTTTTAGTTGAGCCAGTTAACAATGCCACTTTTACTGGCATATCCTTTAATAAGGAAACCAAAGTTTGGTAATGTTGCTGAGCCAGAATTTCTGTAGGTGCCATCATACAAGCCTGGTATTTGTTATCAAGCGCCATGAGCATACACATCAAAGCAACAACAGTTTTACCACTACCAACATCACCTTGTAAAAGCCTGTTCATTTGAATACCTCTTTTTACATCAGCTCTTATTTCTTTTAAGACGCGTTTTTGCGCATTGGTTAATTCAAAAGGTAAATAAGAATTATAAAAAGTATTGAAAAAATCACCAATTTGTTCAAGTCGAATTCCGTTTACAACTTGTGTTCTATTCATTTTATACCTGAGCAAACGCAATTGAATAAAGAAGAGTTCTTCAAATTTTAAACGATGTTCGGCTTTACCCAATTTGTCTAGATTTTCGGGGAAATGTATTTGAAGAAAAGCATCTTTTCTATTTAGGAAATTAAACTTCGTTAAAATTTGTGTTGGAATATTTTCAGCCAATTCAAAACGAGGATCTGAAATAACAGCATGAACCATTTTCATGATGGCTTTTGAATCGACACCTCTCGCCTTCATTTTTTCAGAACAATTATACAAAGGCATGATGTGTAAATACCTTTTGTTTTGTAAATCTTCAAGGTCATCTAATGAAGGATGAACCATATTAAAACTACCATTGAATTCCGATGGTTTACCAAAAATAAGGTAAGTTTTATTGGCTTTTAGGTTTTCCTTAACCCATTTTACTCCCTGAAACCAAACCAATTCTAGCACACCACTACCATCATAAAACTCAGCAACCAAACGTGAAGCCCTACCTTCACCAATGGTTCTTAGGTTTCCAATTGTACCTTTTAATTGAATATAAGCTAAACTGGCATCAATCTCTTTTACCTTGTAAATACGGCTTCTATCGATGTGTCGATAAGGGAAATTAAAAATCAAATCATGAAAATTAAAAATCTCCAAATCCTTCTTCAGCAATTCTGCCTTAGCCGGACCTACGCCTTTGAGGTATTCGATTGGAGTTTGTAAAAACGGATTCATGAACTACGAAATAAAGTAAAAAGGGTGAATATCCTTAATTTTACCCTATTGAATTATCTTCTTAATTTTGTTGATGTTTAAACAATTAAGGACAGACAATATCAATACTAAAAATATTTACAATTGGTATTACATTCGCATCAAATGAAAACTCAACTCATCTATAAAGGAATCTTTGTATTCATACTATTTTTAACTACCCAAACTATTTTTGCTTCAAACCTATTTCCTATTGAGAAAAAAGGAAAATGGGGTTATATGGATGAAAGTGGCAAAATGATTATCGATTTCAAATTCGATATTGCAGGCGAATTCAATGAGGGTTATGCAACTGTGGCCTTAAACAGAATGCCTTGTGTGATTGATGAAAATGAAAATAGGATTATTGATACAGGTTTATATCAATTCATCGGAAATTATTCTGAAGGTTTGGTTTCTGTGATGGATTATAAATTCAAACGTTATTACCTCAATAATCAATCAAAAATTGTCATCAAACTTGCTGATGAAATTTATGATGCAGGCACTTTTCACAATGGTTTAGCTAGAGTTGGAAAAAAGATAGACATCCACCAAAACAAATTTGGAGTGGACATCAGCAATTTAGGTTATGCATTTACATATATCAAAAAAGATGGTAGCTATTTAACTGATTTCATTTTTGATGATGCAGATGATTTTATAGAACCAGTTGCAAGGGTTTTACAAGGCAAAAAATTTGGTTTGATAAACCTTAGCGGAAAATTCTTGATTGAACCACGTTATTCAAACATGAGTGTTTTTAATGAAGGATTAGCTGTTGTAGACTATATTGGCTCTTATGGCTATATCGATACCAATGGTGTTGAAATTATTAAACCTCAATTCGAATATGCAAAAGCTTTTAGTAATGGAATGGCAGCCGTTTCAGTAAAAGGAAAATTTGGCTTTATTGATACAGATGGCAAATTGGCAATTCCAGCAAAATTCGATGATGTAAGACCATTCGCTGAAGGAAGAGCTGCAGTTTTAGAAATGAACAAATGGGCTTTTGTTGATGAAAAAGGAAATTATATCTACCAACCTTATTTCGAAGAAGCAAGTTATTTCAACGAAGGATTATGTCCTGTTAAACTAAAAGGCAAATGGGGGGCAATCGATAAACAAGGACATATTTTAGTTCCATTCCAATTTGAACACATTGGTATTTTCGAAAATGGTGTTGCTGAAGTAATTTACAGAGGCATTAATTTATATGTTGATTTGAGGGGCAATGTGCTGCCGAGACTTAATTAGCAGCCGGCTTTTGGCTTTTGGAAGTTTGCTATTGGCTTGGATTTTAGAGGGATGTGAGATTTAACACCATATAATTATTTAGTGTATTCTTAAATAGATTAAATTGAGGTTATTTAAATAAATTGCTTCATTTGAACCCAATACTTTTTAATTCCCAATGATTTATTCATTTTACTTTATTATAAATCATCATTCCTCTTTTGTATTCGCCAATTGGTAACTTATTATAAAAATCTTTGTATAAACCTTTAAGATTTAATCGAATTTTCAGATTATCTAAAAAGTTGTTCAATTTTACACTTTCAACAATAGATTTATTCTGAACTCTTGGTGTCCAATAACATTTTCTAAAGTGCCTATTCTTTGAGCAAAACTCTATTGTAATAGTAGTTCCATCTACTCCAGCAGACCAACCTATAATATCTTTTTGAAATGGAATTGTGTCTATAAAAGCAGCTTCATTAATAATCATTTTACTTTGTCTAGTTGACAATTTTCTTTTTCCGAAAATCACCTTTTCTTCAAAAGTAATATCAGTATCATTTGAAGTCCAAACATATGAAGTAACTATACCATGAATTTTACCTTTACCATCTTGCCAAACCTCAATTATCTGTTGACCTCCAGTCCAAATTCGAAGGAATTTTGTAAATTTTGTTTTAGTTAAATCCTCTAAGGATAGTTCTTTCAAGGATGTTTCCAAACGATAAGAACAAGTTGAGTCTATAGAATTAAAGGTTTGTCCTAAGCAGTTTGAAAAACCTAAAAAAGTTAAAACTATAATTAAAAAATGTTTCATAAGAATAAAAAACTCTTGAGATAATGGCAATAAATACTAAACTAGTAAATCTAAGAAATAGTTTGAAAACAATTGCCTAATCAAACATCTACAATTTACACAAAATTCTTTACAGTCTCCTTTTAAAAGCGCTTTATTAAAACGAATCCCCCTCCGCCAACAGCCAAAAGCAAAAAGCCAAAGTTTGTAAATCAATACTTTACAATCTTCTCTGCAAACGCATTTTCGCCATTGCTTATTTCTAGCAAATAAATTCCGCTGGTGAATAAAGTTGGGTCAATTTTAAAGTTTGAATTCCATTCGCTGCTTTGAAGTAATTTACCTTCTAATGTGTAAACTTTGTATTGAAGCAGCTTATTCGATTGATTACTGATTTCTATTGCACTTGTTCCATTTGCAAATCCATTGGTGTTAAAAATTTGAACTTGCTCTTTGAATGCTTTTATTGGATCTAGTGATAAAACCACTGCAAATCCTCTTTCTTGTAACCTAGTTTTTAGTGGACCATAATGTGCCCTCGAATACAATAAACTATCTGCAAGTACCAATAAATCTGCGGCATCCTGTAAACTCATGTTGTTGGTATAAAAATAGGTTGAGCCAAACAATAGTTTTGTAGTTATTTCTCTTCCCAAATCCAAACTAATATCGTTTAACATACTACTCCAGATTTCTGATGTTGAATAGAAATCAGAGCTTACATTAGTAGGATATTTTTTGTTGGTATCGGTATTTCTTCCATCCCAGTATACGTTATGTCCATCCCAATTAAATACTTTTCTCCAATTGAACTCTGAAATAGCTTTTGAATATTGTGTTGCCATGAAATCACAGTTGGCTTCCTCAAAGGCCAATCGCTCTAATCCGTTTGTTGAATTAGGTGCAATGCTGTAATTTAATGCATGGGTATATTCATGCACAATCACGTCAGCATCTTCTGCATCAGGCACTCCGCCTGTTCCAAAATAAAGCGAAGGATCATCATTATCAAAAGCAAACCTCGATTGGTCCTGTCCCTGAAAAGCTGTTGGATCAACTTTAATCTGATAATTGGCCAGACTATCCAATCCAATACTTTTTAAATATGCTTGTACTTCAGCAATATGATACAATACCATGAATTCTCTGAAGAATGACTGGTTTCTGCTGAAATCGAAATTGGCTGTTTTAGAAGTAAATGGTTCATTGCTTGGCGACTCTAAATCCATGATGACAGCATATTTGTTTTCAGCAAAAAAACTATCATTATCAAAACGAATTGGAACAGTAACGTTTACTCTTTGTGCTGATATTGCAGGATAATCATTGCCATTGTTGTTCACCCAAAGTCCATTATCATCACCATAAGCTTTTTGAGCAGTGGTTAATGGATCAGGCTTGAACAATTTACTGCTAACTAAAGTATCTTGTTTGGCTAATAAATCCAATTGTCTATTGAACAACAATTCTCCTTTTCCAGTTCTGATTTCTTCAAACAAAACACCAGTTTCAGATTTCACTTTGCTCAAATAAGCAATTGAATATTCACCATTTTTATTGGTCCAAACCATGTTGGATTGACTTGATTTAAAGCTGATTTTTGAAGCAGTTCCGTTTTCAAGATTGCTGCTGACAAATATCAAAACGCCATTTTTATTGATGTTAAGTTTGATATCACTTCCGTAAACAGGAATGCCATTGTAACAATGCTGAAACAACTGGTGTTTTCCTACAACACTATTTTTCTCAAACAACAATTTAAAACTATGTACCTGATCTTTCGAATTCAGAAATGTAGCTCTTAAATAGTTCTGCAATTCAATTTCATTTAACTGGTTAAAATTAATTGAATGATTAGTCCTTGACGAAGCAGCATTCTTTTGGGTATCTATTGACGTTTGAGCGAATACACAAACATTCAGCAATAAAAAAAATAGCGCAAATTTATTTCTCATATTTTAACCATTTGGGTGTATTGAATCCATTCTCTTTTATTTTATCTAAAACGGCATTCACTTTTGTTGGACTTACTTCAAATATAATACCCTCAAAATCTTCTTCTGCATGAGGATAGAATTTTAAATCGAATTGTTTAAAATGTCTGATAAGTTCATGGTGTCTGGCAAAAGGAATTTCAATTTTATACTGATTAAACAAATCCTTTTTTACAATCTCCACTTTCTCAAGACAAGCTTCAGATGCGCCTCCGTATGCTGCAATTAAACCGGGAACTCCTAATAATTTTCCTCCAAAATAACGCACAACCACTACTAAAATATTAGTCAGATTTTTCGCCAAAATGGTTCTGAGTATAGGTCTTCCTGCTGTTCCTGATGGCTCTCTGTCGTCTGAACTTTTTTGAAAGGAGGAATCAGGTTCCAATACCAAAGCCCAGCAATGATGTGCTGCCGAATAATGTTCCTTTTTTAATTGCTGAATAATATCTTTAGCTTCATGTTCAGTTTTGATTGGATAAGCATAAGCAATAAACCTGCTTGCACGCTCTCTTAATTCCGCCTCACAATTGCTTTTAATGGTTTGATATGAATCAGTAAACAACATTGTTTATATCGACATTAAAGCAATGGCAAGCAAAGCAAGACTTAAACCAATCCATTTGTTTTTAGTCAGAATTTCTTTAAAAAACAAAACTGAAAACAAGGTACTGGCCAAAACAATTCCAATATTATTGATAGGAAAAATAATAGTAGCGTTTGAACCCTGTAAAGTTTTAACAAGAAAAAACATGCTGAAATAATTTGGCAATCCTAATAGCAATCCCCATAAAATGGAATTTAAATCGAGTTTGGTTTTACCTGTAATAATTCCACCAATTAGAATAATAGAACCCAATAAAAATGCATTTAAAAACACTGTTGTCACAATTGTATCAGCGCTATAAGCCGGAATAAACATTTCTTCCAAATAATGTAAAATCGAATCAATAAAACCACTTCCTACAAAAACCAATAATGGTAATATCCACGAATTGGTTGATGTTGAATGTTCTTCATTTGTTCTACTCATGATAACAACAGCTATCATAGAAACAACAATCCCTATTACACCAATAATTCCAGGCATTTCATTATGAAGAAAAACAGCTATCAAAACCGGAATCACAACAGATAATTTTGCCGCAACCATACTAACAGAAACACCCATTTTCTGCGCAGTTAGTCCAATGCAAAAGAGAATACTAATGAATAAAGAGCCCAATATCAAAGTATAAATATACCAATCTGTATTCCAAACCTGAATTTGAAAAACTGTTGTATCTGCTAGTAGATTTCCTATAATTCCGCAACTAAGGTAATTCATTACAATTGCCTGAAATGTTTGCACTTTTTTAATTTCAAAAATCTTAAAAAAGCTTACAGTTATTGTTGAAAATAAAATACTAAGCAGTAAAAAAACGACCATTGATATATCTTTTAAAAATACTATTATCTAATTCACCTGATTCATTCAAAACACCATGTATAGCTGGAGCGCGAACTCCTTCTGAGATGTGAGCAGGTGTATAAAAAACCTGGGCTTCATCCCAATTTCCAGATTCAATTACATGGGTTAAAATTTGTAAACCACCTTCAATAATGAGACTTTGTTTACCTACTTCAAACATTTTTCGTTTAACATACTCCATCCAATCTTCGGATTCTTCATATTTCAACCAGCTTGTTAAACTATTGTTTTTTTCTTCTTTTTTGTTGATGATCCAAGTCTCTTGAGAATTGTCAAAAATCTTTAAACCCGAAGGCAATTTTAGATTTCTATCAACCACAATTCTCAAAGGATTTCTTCCAACCCAAGCCCTTGCGTTTAATGCAGGATTATCGAGCAAGGCGGTATTGCTTCCAACCAAAATTGCATCTTCTTCGGTTCTCCATTTATGCACCTGTTTTTGAACAATAAAACCCGTGATATGTCTTGCTTGTTCAAACTCTTCTTTGCTCATTTTATTGGCATCAGGAGCAATATATCCACTTAAAGTTTGAGCCCATTTTAAGATAATATAAGGCTCCTTTTTTGTGATGTATTTGATAAACCTTCGATTTAACCATTTACATTCCTCTTCCAAAATTCCAGAAATTACTTCTATTCCTGCTTCTTTCAACAATTGAATTCCTTTACCAGCAACCAATTCATTGGGATCATTCATCCCTATAACTACCTTTTTAATTCCTGATTGAATAATTAAATTGGCACAAGGAGGTGTTTTTCCAAAATGAGAGCAGGGTTCCAAATTCACATAAAGAGTGCAATCTGGCAAAATTGAAGGATCTTTTAATGAAAGAATACAATTCACTTCTGCATGTGCTTCACCAAATTTTTGATGAAATCCTTCAGCTACAATTATCCCATCATACACCAAAACCGAACCCACCAAAGGATTGGGTGCAACTTTACCCCTACCCGCTTCTGCAAGTTCAAGGCATCTACTCATGAATAAAGAATGGTTCATCAATGCCACGAAAGTAGTATTTTGCAAGACTTATTTCTAAGCCTTAAAGAACGATGTTAGTTTCAGAATTTCTTCCATATGCAAAAAACCTACTCAAACATATATATGAACCGGCTGAGGCACACGAGATTGTTTGCATTTTAATTGAAGAAATCCTACTCATTAAAAAGCAGCATCTCAATATTTTAGATAAAGAAATTGATTCTGCCGAGGAAATGAAACTGAGTTATTGTATTGAAGAATTACAAAAAGGGAAACCACTTCAATATGTATTAGGATATGCTTGGTTCAGAAAAATTGTAGTCGATGTTAATGAGTCGGTTTTAATTCCACGCCCTGAAACTGAAGAATTAATTGATTGGCTTTTGGAAGAAAATCAATCAAAAACCGATTTAAAGATTTTAGACATTGGAACAGGTTCAGCTTGCATAGCCATTTCAATTGCCAAAGAAAAAAAGAACTGGAATATTAGCGCAATTGATGTTTCTGATGATGCATTGGAAGTAGCCCAACATAATGCGAAAAAGAATGTTTGCAGTATTCAGTTTAAACAATTGGATATACTTTCTCCAGAAGCTGAGCAGTTTATAAAAGAGCAAAAATTTGATATCATTATTAGCAATCCACCTTATATTCCAGAAAAAGAAAAAGCAGAGATGCATATCAATGTAAAAGAATTTGAGCCATCGATTGCCTTGTTTGTGCCAGATATCAATCCGCTTTTATTTTACCAGAGAATTATAGAATTGTTTAATGGACTCATCTATTTTGAAATTGCTGCATCTCAAGAAAAAAACCTTTTTCAACTTGCAGAAAACCTTCAAAGAGAAATTCTGATTAAAAATGATATGAGTGGAAATCCAAGAATGGCGAAGGTATTTCCTAGTTCACATCCATAAAAAAACGAATCAAACTGCTTATATTTAACCACTTAAATAAAAGGCTTTTGCATTCATTAAAAAAAATAAGATTTTCACCCTTTAATAAAAACCTAAACCCATGAGGAAAACTATTTTCATGATTAGTTTAGTATTTGCAATACTGTTTGCAAATGCACAAACTAAATTCGAAACACAAACTTTAAAATCGGCCGATGGCAAATACCAATACACAATGGTAAGCAACGACCCTTTAAAAGTTAGAACTTATGTTTTAAAAAACGGACTCACAGTAATGATGAGCGTTAATAAAAAGCAACCTAGAGTTCAAACAATGATTGCCACTAAAGCTGGTAGCAAAAATGACCCTGCAGATAATACAGGTCTAGCCCATTACTTAGAACACATGTTATTTAAAGGAACAGATACCTATGGTACTTTAAACTGGGCTAAAGAAAAAGAGCAATTAGATAAAATTGACGCTCTTTATGAGTTGTACAACAAAACAATTGATGAGGCTAAAAGAAAAAATATTTATCACCAAATCGACTCAGTTTCTGGAGTGGCATCAAGTTTTGCTATTGCAAACGAATACGACAAAATGATGCAAGTTATTGGTGCACAAGGAACCAATGCATTTACTTCTTTAGAGCAAACAGTTTATGTAAATGATATTCCAGAAAACAACATTGAAAAATGGATTGGCATTGAAGCTGAAAGATTCCGTAATCCAATTTTACGTTTGTTTCATACAGAATTAGAGGCTGTTTACGAAGAGAAAAACATCTCACTAGACAATGATGGCCGTAAAGTTTTTGAAGCCATGTTACAAGGATTATTCAAGAAACATTCATATGGTACACAAACAACCATTGGAACTGTTGAACATTTGAAAAATCCATCATTGGTTAAAATCAGAAATTACTACAATACTTATTATGTGCCTAATAATATGGCTATCATTTTATCAGGTGATATCGACCCTGACAAAATGATTCGTTTAATTGATGAAAAATTCTCTTACATGCAAGCAAAACCTGTTCCTTCATTCAGCTTTGCACCTGAAGTTCCGAGAACAAGTCCTGCAGAAATTAGTGTTTATGGTCCAGATGCCGAAAACCTAATGATAGGTTTCAGATTCCCAGGTGGTGGTACCAAAGAATCGATGATGTTGCAAATGGCTGATATGTTATTATCGAATGCAAAAGCAGGATTAATCGATTTAAACCTAGTAAAAAAACAAGCTGTATTAAGCGCAGGTTCACAAACATGGGCTAATAAAGATTACAGCGTTATGTTTATTAGTGGAAAGCCTAAAAAAGATCAAAGTTTAGAAGAAGTTAAAACCTTACTTTTAAATCAATTAGAAAAATTAAAAAATGGTGAATTTGATGACGCTACTTTAAAAGCCATTATTGCTAATTTAAAAATCTACAAAATTAAAGAACGCGAGAACAACGATGGAAGAGCTTATGCCATGTTAGACGCATTTTGTATGGATAGAAATTGGAAAAATGTATCAGAAGAATTAGAGCTAATGAGCAAAATTACTAAACCAGAATTGGTTGAATTTGCAAAAAAATGGTTCAATAATGATTATGTTGTTGTTTATAAAAGATTAGGTGAAGATAAATCAATCACCAAAATCGAAAAACCTGAAATCACTCCTGTGGAAGTAAACAGAAATGATGTTTCTCCATTTGTTAAACAAGTAACAGAGAGTCCTTCACCTTCTATCAAACCTAAATTCATTGATTTCGATAAAGACATGACTCGTATGGGAAATGTATATTATGTTAGAAATACTGAATCAGGATTGTTCCAATTATACTATGTTTTGGAAATGGGAAAATTCAACGATTTAAAATTACCCGTTGCTGTAAACATGCTACAATACTTAGGAACAGACAAATATTCAGCGGAAGAAATCAGCAAAGAATTCTTTAAATTGGCTTGTGATTTTAGCGTGAATGTTTCAAATGAACAAGTTTATGTTTCATTAAGTGGATTGGATGAAAACTTTGTACCAGCAGTAAAATTATTCGAGCATTTATTAGCTAATGCAAAACCTGACCAAGCAGCATTAAACACTATGATTGAAAGAACTCTAAAATCAAGAGAAGATGCTAAAAAGAACAAAGGTTTAATCTTTAGAGTAGCTCTTCAAAATTATGCGATGTATGGAGCAAAAAATCCTTTTAAACATGAATTAAGTGCTACAGAATTAAAGGCATTAAAAGCAGAAGAATTAGTTAAATACATTCACAATATTACTTCGTACACGCACAAAATCTGGTATTTTGGTCCACAAGAATTAAAAGGTTTAAACAGCATTCTTGCTAAAGAACATAAAACTCCAAAAGTTGCTTTAAGTATCCCTAAGCCTGTAGAATTCGCAAGACAAGATACCAAAGAAAACAATGTTTTATTTGTGAATTATGATATGGTTCAAGCTGAAATCATGTGGTTAAGCAAAACAGCTGTTGGTTACGACCCAAGCAAAACAGCGATGATAACCATGTTTAATGAGTATTTCGGAGGAGGAATGTCATCAGTTGTTTTCCAAACCATTCGTGAAAGTAAAGCTTTGGCTTATTCTACGTATTCAAGGTACTTACAACCAAGCAAGAAAAACGATCCATATTATATAATGGCTTATGTTGGAACTCAATCAGACAAAATGAATGAAGCAGTTCCAGCAATGAATGAGTTATTAAATGACATGCCTCAGGCTGAAAACATGTTTGAAGCAGCAAAAAGTTCTTTGATTAATGGAATTGAAACACAAAGAACAAATGATGCTGATATCATTTTCTCATATGTTGCTAATGAAAAATTAGGCTTAACAAAAGACATCAACAAAGATGTATATGAAAGTTTACCTAAAATCACTTTAAAAGATGTTGTGAACTTTCAACAAACAACCTATAAAAACAAACCTTTCACTTATTGTGTAATGGGTTCAAAAGACAAAATTAAAATGGAAGATTTGTCGAAATACGGCAAAGTAACAGAAGTAAGTTTAGAAGAAATTTTCGGTTACTAATTCTCTATCTAAAAATTAAAGAGCGGCTTGTATCGATTGATGCAAGCCGCTTTTTTTTATGAATTTGGAATCAAAAACAACAATATATAATTTTGAATAAAATACAGGTACCATGGTAAGTAAACTCTCTTTAACTATTGAAAAAGAAGTCATTGACCGTTCCAAAATCTATGCAAAAAAAACTGGAAGAAGTTTATCTGAGATAATTGAAAATTACTTAATTACAATTACTGAAGAAAGTGAAAATGATCAAATATCTCCTAAAATAAAAAAATTAGTAGGTGTTGTAAATCTTCCTGAGGATTTTAACGAAAAGGCAGAATTACAAGCTGCAATAGAAAATAAACACTTATAAAAAAGCTATTTTTAGATGAGAATATAATTGTTGACTTAATAGCAGATAGAAAATCCTTTAGCAAATAGGCTATTCAAATTTTTCAAAAAGCAGACTCATAAGAATTGATCCTCATCACCTCATCTCATTCAATTGCCACAACGCACTATCTTTTGAAAAAATATTTATCGGAAAAAGAGTTGAGAGATGTTTTATATAATCTATTAGATTTCATTTCTGTTATTCCTGTTGATGTTGATATTCTTAAAAAGGGACTTCGGTCAAATCATAAAGATTTTGAAGACTCTACACAAATCAATTGTGCATCAACAATTGAAAAAATTGATATCATTGTAACACGAAATACAAAGGATTTTAAAGATATTGAAATAGCCGCCTATAACCATGATGAAATAATATTGAAAATAGAAAACAGATAACAATAAAAAGTTCCCCATCATCTATTTCAATCTTTTTTTATATATTGAATCATGAAAAAACTAATTCTGTTTGTATTAAGCTTTTCTACAATGGCCCTTGCTTCTGCCCAAATTGTTCCTACAAAAATATGCACTCTACCTAGTGTTTTAGCAGAATCATCTGGCTTGCTTAAAACAGGTGCCAATCGCTTTTTTAGTCACAATGATAGTGGCTCGGACCCCGTATTAACTGAATTTGATTCAAGCGGAACAATAAAAAGAAGATTGTATATCAATGCCTCGAATGTTGATTGGGAAGATATTACAACAGATGCCAGCGGCAAAGTTTATATTGGTGAGTTTGGCAATAATAATAATGACAGAAAAAATCTTCGAATTTATATCATGGCCAATCCTTCAAGCTTTACTAGAGATACAACCAGTGTGGGGATTTTAAACTTTTCTTACCAAGGACAAACCGCATTTCCTCCAGCAGCAGATGCTTTAAATTATGATATGGAAGCTATGTTTTGGTGGAATGATAGCTTGTTTCTTTTCAGCAAAAATAGAACAAGTCCATATAATGGTTATACTGTAATGTATGCGCTTCCTGCAAAAGCCGGAACCTACGTAGCTTCAAAAAGAGATAGTTTTTATACTGGCGCCGGAGCCTGGTTAAACCAATCAATTACTGGTGCAGCTATAAGTCAGGATGGTAAAAAAGTAGTATTATTAGGCTATGATAAACTTTGGCTTTTTAAAGGATATACTGGAAACAAATTTCTAAAAGGACAGGTAAACACTTATACATTTAATGCCTTGAGTCAAAAAGAAGGAATCTGTTTTTCCGATTCAAATACTCTTTATTTTACTGAAGAATCGAGCCCTTTAAGTGATGCATCTTTGTTTAGATTTAAATTACCTAACCAAAGCAATGAACTTCAATCCAAAAAAAAAGAAATAAACGATTTTAATATTTATCCGAATCCATTTCAGGATAAATTATGTATTCAAAATCCAACAGAAAAAAAATTAGGATTGATGTTATTGGATATGAATGGAATCAAAATAATTGAGAAAGAATTTAACTCTAAAGAAATTTGTTTAGAAGATGAAATTTCGGCATTAAATCCGGGTAATTATCTAATTGGAATTATAGAGAACAACAAGGTGATTTATTCTGAGAAAGTAAGTAAATATTGATTTGAACAAATTTTAATGCGGTATTTTCTAGGACTTATTTTCTTTTTCACTTCCTTTTTTGGTTCTACCCAAAACCTGGTTCCAAACGGTAATTTCGAATCAACATATGGACATGGTGTAAGTCATTGGGTGCAGCCGCCTGGTGAGTTTTATCATTATGAAGATATGTGGCTTGACACAAGTGGAGAAAAATATTACAATCACTTAAACGGGCTTTGTTTAATACATCCATTGCCTAGTGAATACATGTATGTTTTATTGAAAGAACCGATCCAAGAAGGGAAACAATATTGCATCAAATTCAAATTGTTCTTTAAATCAAATCAGTGGGACCGTCCAGAATGGTTGAAGAAAGTACAAATGGCTTTTTTGAATGAAGGAATTGAACTCAATAAGAGAACACGAATATTTGAACAAGCTGATTTAGAATTCGAAGTTGATACCATGAGTGAAAGACCATTTTGGCAATATGTTGAAACCTCCTTCACAGCTCAACGCAGCGGAAAGTACTTATACATTGGACGCTTTTTTGATGATGAAACAGGAAAGGCACTTGATGAATGGACTGAATTTGAAAAACAAACTTTGCTAGAAAGAGATGAATGGGTTCAATTTACAAAAGATAGTTTTAATGGAAGAAGTCTTGAATTTGATGAACCAAAAAACAAAAGAGATTTAAAACGACAGGTTAAACTTCTAACTGATTTCACCAAAGTAAATGCATATCAAAGAGACACAACTGTAAGATGGATTAACAGATGGTATCAAGGCTATCTCGATTCTTGCAAAAACGCGCGTTTACAAGCTATGTACTTTCAAGTTAGAGCATACTTTGATGATATCTGCATCAGCGAAAAACAACTCGATGGAACCTGTAATTGCAGTGATACATTAAGGCCTCCACGATTCGAAAAAGGAAAAACTTATACATTACAAAATATCTTTTTTGATTTAGATAAATCAAGCTTAAAAATAGAATCAAGCATTGAACTTGAAAAATTATATCAAACATTAAACGAAAATCCTGGCTTACATATCCAGATTATTGGTCACACAGATAGTATTAACTCAGCCTCATATAATCTGAAATTATCATCTGATAGAGCAAAAAAAGTAATGAATTGGTTAATATCAAAAGGCATTTCTGCCAAACGACTTGAATTCAAAGGTTATGGTGAGGAAAAACCCATTGCAGATAACTCTACAGAAGAAGGTAGAGCTATGAATAGAAGGGTGGAATTTCTGGTCACAAAATCAGAAAAATAAATTAAAAAAATACATCTGAATAAATTTTAAAATATTATTTTTCAGGCATTTACCAAATATTTATCGCCATAAAGTAGTTTATATTATAAACCAGTTTATATTTGCTCCGTCATGAAAAATATATCCTGGTTAATTCTAATGCTTGGACTTGGATGTTCGAGCATTCCAAGAGCAAATGCTCAAATTGATAGTATCAGAAATGGAAGTTTTGAAAATTGGGTTGATAGAAGTAAAAATGGAACTACTTATTCTGATCCCGAATTTTGGTATACTTTAAATAGTTTAAAAGCATTTGGGATGGAGCCGACTACATGGCCATCAAACAATCCAAAATCAGGGACAAAAGCGGTTTATCTTGAAACAACTTCACAAGCATTTGGTATAATTCCAGGACTTCTAACCTGTAACAACATGTTAGATAATATGGGAAATCCAATAATAGAACTAAATAAAATTCCTTTTAAAAGCAGACCTGTAGCAATTAGTTTTTGGAGTAAAGCTAATCCCGCATTGGGCGATTCATCGGCATTTAACTTTACCTTGAGTAAGTTTAAAAACAATGCAGAACAAACAATTGGAAAAGCCAGCTGGACAAAAGGAAGTACAGATTCAAGCTACCAATTTATTAAAGTATATTTTGAGTATTATTCTGATGAAAATCCAGATTCGGCTTCAATTATTTTCTCTTCTAGTATTAATGGATTCGACCCTATAATTGGTAGTAGTTTATTAATAGATGATATAAAATTAGAATACATCAATAGTGGAATTTATGAACATGAAGTAAGGAATATTAAATTGTATCCAAATCCTAGCACCGATCAAAAATTCTATTTTGCAAATGAATACCAATTCGAATCATTTAGTGTGTATAATTTACAAGGACAAATAGTTGAACAACAAGAATTAAGCAATAATGAAATCAATCTAGAAAAGCTAAATTCGGGTATCTATTACATCACACTAATCAACAAAAACAAGCAAATATTTACTAATAAAATTATCATTAATTAACATGGAAAACAAAGAAATTAACGAGACCGAAGCATTAGCTATCATTGAGCAAATGATTCAAAAAACCAAACAAGGTATTAGTGATAATGGATTTTACTGGATACTTTGGGGGTGGTTGGTATTTATTTCTGCCATGACAGATTATTCACTTTTGGTATTCTTAAATCACCCAAAACATGCATTGGTATGGGGAATATTAATGCCATTGGGAGGTGTAATTACAGCAATAGCAAGTAAAAAAGAATACAATGAAAAAAGAAAAACTGCTAAAACTTATGTAGATGAATTAATGACATATGTTACAACAGCCTACGTAATAAGTTTATTAATTATATGTTTCATCATGCCAATGAATGCAGGTACTTGGAAGGCATTTTATCCTGTGATTATGGTATTGTATGCAACCATCACATATATTACAGGCGGAATTGTAAAATCAAAACCACTAAGAATGGGTTCGTTTCTAAATTGGGCTTGTGCTATAGTAGCATTTTTCGTTACATATGATTGGCAATTATTACTTTTGGCATTAGCTGTTTTAGGTGGATTTATAATTCCAGGACATATACAAAACAAAGAATTCAAAGCTGAACATGTTTAAGGACTTAGACCCAATTTTACATTCACAATTGCGACTAGCTATAGTTTCTCTATTGGTTTCGGTAAAAGAGGCCGAGTTTACTTATATAAAGGAGCAAACATCAGCAAGTGCAGGGAATCTAAGTGTTCAATTACAGAAATTAAAAGAAGCTGGTTATGTTGAAATTGAAAAGCAGTTTAAAGATAATTTCCCTTTAACAACTTGTCGACTTACACCCATAGGATTAAAAGCATTTGAAGACTATGTGAAGGTATTGAAATCTTATATTAATGTAAAGAAATAGCTTCAGGCGGCTGGCATCTGGCTCCTAGCATCTGGCTATTAATTCTACTATTTAGGGAAATTCTTCAACTAAAGATACTTTAAAGTTCTTTAGAATTAAGATGTTTATTCATAAAGCAATCTAAGCTAGTTACTAGTTGCTAGGAGCCAGAAGCCGCAAAAACTTCTTTGGAATAAGATATTGGTTCCATAAGCAATTTTGCCAGTCGCCAGCTGCAAGGAGCCAGAAGCCTCTTAAAAATTGCCTAATTTTTTATTAAGAAAAAGTGAAAGCTGAAATTTCACAAGGTTTATAAACATCGTGAACATAAATTTGGAAAAACTCCATTTATGAAACTATTTTATCTAACCCTCAGAAATGTAATTTTCTCTATATTATTTTTGGCTTCCACTTATTCTGAAGCGCAAATATTTCCTTCTATCAACTCACTTGGATTTCCGCATGCAAAAGTAAATTCAATTGATACAATTTTTGGAAGCAATTTTAATCCAATCAATCCATCATTTAATTCGGTTTTTATTAATAAAATGCCAGTTAATGTAATAAGTGCCTCAAGCACCCAATTACTTGTAAGATTGCCTATTGGTGCTACTTATGGAAAATTTAGTGTTACAAGTTTAGGCATTGGTAGTAGTTCCAATTTAAATTTCAATCCTACTTTCGAAAACGGAGGTTCTGTAAATGCTAATTCATTTGATTCAAGATTGAACTATAAAATCAGTAATTCCAGTATCAATACTTTTGATATTGCCGATTACGACAACAATGGAACCATGGAGTTTGCTACGGTTCTTAATCAAAGTTTAAATGTTTTCGGAACAGCATATTCTAAACAAAATGCTTACAGTTTTTCTAGCTTGTACTCTGCTAGTATTGGAATAAATGCGCAGAATATTGAATCAGTAGATTTAGATGGAAATGGGAAACTAGATATTGTATGTAGTGCTTCAAATTCAACATCATTGAGTATTAAAGTATCACCAAACTTAAGTTCAAATAATCAAATTAATTTTGGGACACCTTTAACTTTAACAAATGGCTCACTACCTGGTATAACACATTTTTGTATAAGAGATTTAAACAATGATGGAAAACCTGATATCATAGCCACATTTAACCCTTTACCATTAACTGATGTAATAAAAATTGTTGTATTCTTAAATACAAGTTCAATGAATTCAATTTCATTTTCGTCAGCCGTGGTTACCAATTTAAATGGTTATACAGCGCCGGCCACAGGCATATATTCGGATGATGTTGACAATGATGGATTGGCTGATATATTATTAACTTACTCACCAAATGGACTTCTTATAATAAAAAACAATAGCACAAGTTCAAATATTGTTTTTGGTACTCCAGCCATTTTCCCAATTGGTAGTGGAATTGCTATTGGAGATTTAGATGGTGATGGTAGAAATGATATTTCATATTTGGCGGGAACTCTGCTTTCTGTTTTAAAAAATTCAGGAATCAACAATTCTATCTCCACTTCATCTTATACTAAAATTGATTTTAGTTTTTCTAATGCAGGTTCAAACCTTCTTATTTCAGATGTGAATGGCGATGCAAAACCTGATATTGTTATTGAAAATTCCGCGAATGGTCAACTGACTTTATTTCAAAACAATAGTAATCCGGGAAATCTTAGTTTTCTAAGTCCGGATTCTAAAACTCAAATTGCAGTATCTGTAAAAAACCCAAGAGTTTCCGACCTTAATTTAGATGGAAAACCTGATCTTATTTCATGCGGAACCACACTTGGTATTGTTTCTATTAGTGAAAATATTTCAGGGATTTTAAAAGCAAACTCTCCAATACCACGTATTGTAAAACCTGGAAATCAACTAGATTTAAGTTATTCAAGCACCTTGAATTTTGGCAGCACAAATGCATTTGAGGTTCAATTGTCTAACTCACAAGGCGAATTCATCTCTCCAACTATTTTAGGATATTACACACAAACGACTTCACAAGGTAATTTCAATTTAACAATTCCATTTTCAACAGTTCTTTCACCCAATTATAAAATTAGAATCATTTCAAGTTCGCCTGCTTTAATAAGTGAACCAGTTAATCTTACAATTGCTGAACAAGTTCTAATTAATTCTATTAGTCAAAATACAGGAATGGTTGGAAATGATATCATCATTTACGGAAACTATTTTAATGAGGAACCCAATAAGAATACAATATTTTTTGGACCAACTAAAGCTAATAAAATTGTTTCAGCCACAAGCTCTATGATAAAAGTAAGAGTGCCTGAAAATGCCGGATATGGTCCAATAACGGTTACAAGCAATGGTTTTACTGCGCAATCTTCTGAATCATTTTTACCCATTTATGTAGGTAGCCCTACCATAACTTCAACATTGTTTAGTGGCTCCTCAAATACCTTTTTAAATCCAAGTAATATAAATTTCGACCTAGGTGACCTCAATAATGATGGGTTTCCAGATTTAATTGTTGCAAATGCAGCTACTTCAGGAACAAACAATACAGTATTGATTAATTCAGGAATAAAATCTAACATCAATATTCAAAACTCAACAGTTTTTACAAGTACATCAATTGTTAACTTTTCAGGAATTGCCGATTTAGATGGAGATGGAGTAAAAGATTTGGCTTATGTAGCAGGAACAAATATTTTAGGCATTTATAGAAATAATGGAATTGCCAATATTCTTAATGTTCCTGTAAGTCTTACAACATTAGCAAACGCATCTACAATGTTGGCTTTTGCAGATATAAACAAAGATGGTAAAATTGATATTATAACAGCTGGTGGAACATCAGTTAGTATCTTTATTAACAACAATTCACCTGGGAACATTTTAGCATCCAGTTTCACAAGAACAGATATCATTTCTCAACCAGCAATGACTGCATTGCTTTTGGAAGATTTAGATGGTGATTTTTATTCAGATATCATATTAACTAATTCTGCTTCAGGAAATATTAGAATATTAAAAAACACCAGTACTTCAAGTACAATTTCTTTTGCTACAGGAGTTAATTTCACCACATCAACCAATCCTCGTTTTGTAACTTGTACTGATATCAACAAAGACGGAAAGCCTGATTTGGCAGTAGTTTGCGGCACCTCAAACATGCTCAATCTGTTCGAAAATTCAACTATAAATTCTACAATCAACTCAAGTTCATTTTCAGCAAGAGTTGATATATCATTAACTAGTGGAACGCCAAATTGTATTGCTGTAGGAGATATTGATGGAGATGGAAATGTTGATTTAGCTGTTACAAATTCCGGTTCAAATAATATTTCAATTTTAAGAAATATTCATACATCCGGTGCAATTAGTACTTCATCATTTGCGGCTAAAATAAACATTACAACTTTTGCTTTTCCATCCTTCATAAAAATTAATGATATGAATGGTGATGAAAAACCTGATATCATAGTTTTAAGTAGCAGCACAACTAATAACTATCCAATAACATTCCTAAAAAACAATGGTGGATTGTTTACAATGGATATTGTACCTTCTACGATTTGTTCAGGAAGAAATACTATTTTTAAATATACTGCGACTAATACCTATACTGCAGGAAATACATTCACTTTACAGCTATCAGACCAAAATGGAAGTTTTGCGAATCCAATCAATATTGTATCTAAATCAGGCAATTTTTCTGATACTATTTCAGCATTTATTAGTTCTAATTATGTAGGCTCTGGTTATCGTTTTAGGATGAGCTCGAGCAATCCAAATTTAAACTCAAACGACAATAAAAGTGAAATAGAAATAAGCAATTGTCCTGAATTAACAAGCATTACACCAAGTTCGAGTTTACCAGATAGCACTGTCAGATTAAGAGGGAGCTCATTTTCATCTGACTTAACAAAAAACATTGTTTATTTTGGAGCAAACAAGGCTCAGGTTGTAGGAGCATCCGATACAACAATAGATGTAATTGTACCTAGGGGTTCGAGCATAAAACCAGTTACTGTAACTGTAAACAAAAAACAAACGAACGGAACACATTATTTCTTTACAAAATATGTTGGTGGTGGAATTCCTTTCGACTCTGTAAAATCGTTTGCAGCACCCGTAAATTATCCATTAAAACCAGGAGGTAAAACAGAAGTTGTTGACTTAAATGCAGATGGTAAAACAGACATCATTTTTTATATTGGCAATGAAATCAGTTTGTTTATCAATACACAAACTCAAAACGGGATGTTTAATCAATCAAGTTTTAATTTATCAAAAACAATTATAAAAAGTGGTGGCTCTATCAATAGCTTAAATGTTCATGATATAAATAATGATGGTTTGTTTGATATCATTTGTTGGTCATCATTTCCATCAGGTATATCAATTTACCTAAATTCTGGGGATAGTAATTTATTTAATGAACCTATATTTATTAACAGCACTTATACAATTCAGGGTGCAGTTGGAGACTTCGACAAAGATGGTAAACCTGATTTATTGGGAATTAATAGTACCAATTTTTGTGTATTCAAAAATAATTCTAGGAATGGACTAATTTCATCTGATAACTTTAGTGAAATCTATATAATTCCTGCCGTTCAATCTGTTTATGAATTAAATATTGCAGATTTTAATAGAGATGGATTCCTTGATATTCTAACGAAAACCAATAACGGCATTTCATTTTTCAGAAACCTAAAAAGGCAAATTGGGATTGATATGTTTTCAAGTCAAGGTTCAGTTAGTTTCACTAATTTCGGTAAAATTTTACAGACTTATGTAATGAATCCAAATGATAATGGAATTGCATTTGTTTGGTCGAGAAATGAAAGTAATGGGAACCTTGGTGTAAGCACAAGTAATTGTAACAATCTATCCAATATAGATAACCTTTGTTTCAATTATAAATATGGAACTACTATTCCAAATGCCATTACACAGGAACCAACATTATATGATATAGATGGAACCGGTACGCCACAAATCATTAGCATAAGTAGTAACAACAATCAACTTAAAATATTTGTTGGCCAAGACTTTTCAGCATCTACAGCAATAAATGAAGGCAACTATTTTGGCATAGGAACTGGCGAAATTACAGGCAAAATCAATATTGCAGATTTTGACAATGATGGTAGGGCTGATATTTTATATCCAAATACTGGCGCTAATGGATTTTCAATCATCAGAAACGAAATACCAACACTTTTTGTAGAACCCGACACCTCCTTTATTTATTATACAGGAACACGCTATAACCAAAGATTTTATGCGCCTGGTGGCACTCATTTCAAAGCCGATAACCAAATGATTTTGGAACTTTCTAACAAGGATGGGAATTTTGACAATCCCATTGAAATTGGCAGAATGTTAAATGCAGGTAATACATCTGCGTATGAAAACCAAAATAACATTAATCTTCAGTTTAGTATTCCGGGTTTTGTTCCAGATGGAGATACTTATAAACTTAGAATAAGAACTACTAATTCAGCGATGATTAGTAAAGCAAGTGAGTTAAAAATGAAAATTAGGAGAGCTCCTTTTATAAGTCACATCTCTCCTACTTATGCTGCTCCCGGAGCTTTGGTATATGTTTATGGAAATAACTTTTCACTAATATCTGATAGTATTTTAGTGAATTTTGGATTGCGTAATGCTTTACTAATTCAGAGAAATGATACTTGTTTAGTTGTTGAAGTTCCTCATGGAGCTTCCCATGCACCAATTCAAATTATTACTTCAAATCTACAACTAACAAGTCCGCAATTCTTTAGTCCGGGATTTTCTGGTCAGGATTCATTGTTCAATTTTGTAACAAATCCATTAACTGCTACTTCAGGACAACCAATTACACTGCTTGATTTAAATAATGATAATAAAACTGATTTGGTTGAAGCATACAATTCGACAAATAGCTTAATAAGATTGTTTCCAAATACTTTACAGATCAACTCAGTTTTTGCTCAAACAAATTTCACTAATAGTCAATTATTCACCTCAGCTTCCACCTTTTCTAAAATATTTCAATTAGATATAAATAATGATGGAAAACGTGAAATTATTGGAAGTAATAATGCAGCAAAAACAATAAGTATTTATTGGAATACTTCCTCATCATCAAACAATTCATTTGCGCTACCAGTTGTAATAACAACAGATTCAACACCAACATCCATTTGTTTTGCTGATATGAACAGAGATGGCAAAACTGACATCATTGTTGGTGCAAGTGGAAAAACCTATTTACAAGTATTTTTCAATACAAGTAATAGTTTAGGTGCTATTTCATTCAACCCTGTTTCACAAAATATTTCGATTGGTTCTACATTGCTGACTCATTTAAGAGTGGAAGATTTAGATGGCGATCTTAGACCTGAAATAATTGCTGCATTGGGTGTGATATCAAATCAGTTTACTGCTCAAATTAGAGTGTTGAAGAATTTAAACAACCAAAACAACTTTTCATTTAGCAATATTTTGGTTATGGGTTTAAATAATACAAATCCTTCTGCTATAGAAATTGCAGATTTAAATGCAGATGGAAGACCGGATATTTTAGCTACATGTAAAAGTTCAACAAACTTATACATCGGTTTAAATATTCAAGGACAAAACAAAACCATTGGTTTGGTACAATCAATATTAACAGCACCTTACAACAATATATCTTCTTTAGTTGCCGGAGAATTAAATGGAGATGGATTCAATGATTTGGTAATGGCTTCTGAGAATACTTCTCAAAAAACAATTAGTTTATTGAGAAACAATGCCAATAAAATCAATCTAAATTTCATACCTGCTTCTTTCACACTACCAAGTGGAAGTTTTAATGGAAGTAAACTGTTTATCTCAGATATGAACAATGATGGTTTGCCTGATTTGACTTTAGAAACATTTACTGAGGCAAGAATTTTTAAAAACAACAATCAAATCAAAAAGCCCACATTAGCGGCTTCTCAACTAATTCTTTCTAAAAATACAGATAGTTTATTGAATGTTTCAATAAGCAGAGGCAATGGTGAAAAATGTTTGATTTTGGCAAAACAAGGTAGTCCAGTAAATGCAATTCCAACAGATTCTATTTCTTATATAGCATCAGATGTTTTTGGCAATGGCTCTCAAATTGGTGTTGGCAATTACGTTATATATAATGGTCCACTTTCGAAATTCACTTTGCAAAACATTTCAAATGTGAATTCATATCATTTTAAAGTTTTTGAATACAATGGACCTGATGGAAATAACAAATACATGACATCTCAAACATTAGAAGGCTCAACATTAAACAATCAAATTTCAGGTAATCAAGTTATTTGTAAAAACAATACACCGAGTAGCTTTTCAGGTTCTATTCCCAATGGTGGAAATAATCAGTTTGTAACAACTTGGGTAAAATCATTAAATGGACCAAATGGTCCTTATAGTTTAGCAGAGGGGAAAAACGATACTTTATTTTATCAAGCTAATTCTAATGATTCAATTATTTGGTATAAAAGAGTTGTTCAATCATTACAAACTATTGATAGCTCAAATGTGGTTTCAATTTCACGGATTGGAATCCAAATTGCTTTTTCCATCAACAATTCCAAACAGTGTATTTCAGGAAACCAATTTAACTTTGCAGACAGCAGTGAATCAAAATTAGCTTATACAAGAGTATGGAATTTTGGAAACGGCAATAATGATACTTCTACGATTTCAAATCCAACAAAATCTTATACTTTATCCGGAATTTATAATGTAAAATTAGTTGTATCAGATGTTTTAGGATGTAAAGATTCTTTGAATCAAAGTATAGAAATTGTGGGTTTACCAAATCCAATTATTGCTTTGAATTCCGCTACTCAGTGTTTAAATGCTAATCAATTTATATTTAGTGATTCTTCTACAAATTCCAATGGAACAAGAACTTGGAAATTAAATAATGAAACAGATACCAGTTTTAACTTCAGCAAAACATTTAATAACTCCGGTATATATTCTGTTAAACTAATTTCTTCAAATAGTTTATGCACCGACTCTACCAGTAGAAGCATTCAGATATTGGAAAGTCCAAAAGCTGGATTTATACTTAATACTGTATCAAACTGTGAAAAAAATAATCAATTTCAGGTAACAGATACCTCTTCTAATAATGCCGGTAGAATCTGGAGTTTTGGCGAAGGTATTAGCGATAGTTCATCCTCTGTTCAGTTCAATAAAACATATTCAAGTAACGGAAATTATACCATAAAGTTGGTAGTAATGAATCAAAGTTGTAAAGATTCAATTAGTAAAAACATACAAGTTTTAGTAAGTCCAAAACCTGGCTTTAGCTTCAGTTCAACTAATTTCTGTGAAAAAGGAAATTTCTTCAACTTCAATGATACAAGTACTGGAAACACTTATAGAATCTGGAATTTTGGAGAATCGCTTTCTGATACTTCAAGCAAAATCAATCCCGGAAAATCATTTACTACATCAGGTATATATACGATAAAACTGGTTGCCGGAACCAATTCTTGTAAAGATAGCATCACTAAATCCATTCAAGTATTTGATAGTCCTAAAGCTCAATATAACATCAATAAAGCTACCCAGTGTTTAACCGGAAATTCTTTTATTTTTTCTGATTCATCAATCATAAAAAACGGAAATTTAACTAACCAATGGGACTTTGGTAATGGAACAATTTCAAGCATAAAAAATCCGACAATAAGCTATTCTCAAGCTGGTATATATCAAGTAAAACTAGTAAACATCAGCAACAATAATTGTAGAGATTCAATAGTAAAAACTATACAAGTTGATGCTATGCCAAATGCTGCATTTTATACAAATAACTTGAACCAATGTATCAATGGAAATCGTTTTGTATTTTCTGATGTTTCGAACCAAAGCAACAGCAATATTAGTCGAATTTGGACATTTGATGATTTAAGCAATTCAACTGATTCTACAATTGAGAAGCAGTATATTTTACCAGGTAATTACTCAGTTAAATTACTAGTTAAAAATTCGAATTTATGTACAGATTCAATTACTAAAACCATTCAGGTTTTTCCGAATCCAAAGGCAGGATTTAATGTGGATAAGCAGGAACAATGTATAAATGGAAATATCTTTTTATTTACAGATACCACAACAGAAGCAAACTCGAACATACAGCTTTGGTTATTTGGTGACAATACTGTAAGTAGTATGAAAGTGCCTTTTAAAATTTATTCTTCAGCAGGAACCTATTCAGTAAAACTAATCACAAAAAACAGTTTCAATTGCACAGATTCAGCTTCAATGAATGTCGTAGTTCATCCAAATCCAATTACTTCAGCTATAATAGGAGAAGCAGATGTATTTAGGAACGAAACCAAAGTATATGCTGTGAATCAAACAAATGGTTCAAGTTACCAATGGTTTTTTGAAAAAGGAATTGGGAACAAAACTGGCAATTCTACAAGCATTTTATGGCAGTTTATCGGAACTGATGAAATTAAGTTAATTGAAACCGGAATAGGAAATTGTAAAGGAGATACTGTTAAATTGGTGGTTAATATTAAAACACCAGTTGGCATTAATGAGCTGAATAAAAATCAATTTATAAATATTTATCCTAATCCAAATTCAGGAAGTTTTTATATTTCTGATTTAAATAATATAACCAGCATTGAAGTTTTTGACAACCAAGGGAAATTGGTTCAAACAATCAATGAAATCAAACATCAAGCAGAAATAAATCTCAATGAAAATTTGAAATCTGGTTTATATTTTTTAAGAATAAATACCTTAGAATCGGTGTATTATTCGAAAATTGAGGTAATTAGGTAGCTGTTGGTTTTTGCCGCTGGCATCTGGCTCCTTGCTCCTGGCTTTTATGTAAAAGCCTAAATTACGTTGACCGCTTTTAAGCCAACTTTTTAATATTGTTTACCAAAAATACATCTTGAGCTTT
>JBIMKP010000019.1:0-78640 GCA_051861545.1 Bacteroidia bacterium
CTGCGTTGGGAAGCTCTTGAAGAAGAAAATATAGCGATTAAAATTGCTAGGCAAAAAGGCCAAAAGTATAAGCCAGAAGCACTGCCAAATGGAGATACTCCAAAAGAATTATTAGTAAGAAGTCGGTACTTATTATATAAGTTTGAAGAGGATTGGACTATTAAACAAGCTGAACGAGCCTCTATATTATTTGAAAAATATCCAATCTTAAAAATAGCATATAAATTAACCTTATCATTCAGAAACATCTACAAATCGAATTCCAAAGAAGATGCCGAAATAACGTTTAATGATTGGAAACTTAAAGTTTTGGAGTCAAAAATCGATGAGTTTAATACTGTTATGAATTCATTAGATTATCATTTAAATAATATTTTGAACTTCTTTAACAATAGATCAACAAATGCTAATGCAGAATCATTTAACTCTAAAATAAAAGGTTTTAGGGCAAACTTAAGGGGTGTTACAGACATCAATTTTTTCATCTTTAGACTTGAAAAACTATTCGCCTAAAACAGTTTAGTCCCCAAAAATTAAATCTGACCCAAAAGTCTTCGATAATTACATGAATTAAAATAGTAATGACTTTAAACTACACTTTAGAATCGTTAATATCATCCAATAAAAAATCACTAAAATTATCAATGTCAATTATTTGGGTTTCTGGCGTATAAGCTTCTATAAACTTTGTGGGAAATTTGAACTTCCCAGTATCTTTCCATTTGAATTCAAAAGCTTTTAATTTTAAATCAGACTCTTCTATCCAATCAACCTCTTGTTGGTCTTTAGTACGCCAAAAATAAAAATTTGGATAAATAAGCTGATAGTTCAAATGTTTGATTCGTTCTGATATCAAAATCACTTTCTCCGAAAAGACTAACTTTTGGAGAACAGACTCTCCAAAAGTTAGTCTTTTCGGAGACTTGAGTATCCAAAAAGAGCACTTTTTTGAATTGGAAAATTTGATTTTAAATTAAAGTTAGATTTAGGCTATAAACCAAGGCCCTATTCAACATCATTCGATTACACAAAATTCTTTATAAGCTCTTTGAAAAATAGCCCAATAAGTATTTCTACTGTATAAATATCTTCTGATATGTTGTTGATTTCGAATTCGTAATTTTCAAGAAGTAAATTCCAGTTTTTTCATTGAGCTCAAGTTGAATGGATTGATGTCCTGCCGCTAGTTCTTGCTTAAACAATTCTTTATGTAATCTGCCATCTAATCCAATTAAACTAATTTCAACCGGAGCATTTTCTTTGTTATAAAAACTAACTTGAGCCTGGTCTTTCAACGGATTTGGAAACACATTAACCCCACTGATTGAATTATTTTCCTTCAAACTTGTAAAGCCTTTTTTGAAAACCTTAAGCTGAGATAAATATGTATTATCACCATCTTTATGTCCTTCAAAGTTTGAGTTAAATGCTCCATAAAATACAACTTCATTTACGCTATCTGGAGCTATCCAATCAAATGTCCAAGTTTTGCTATTAACGCCATTAACTCCTGCTGCGCGATAGGTAACATATTTATTATTACCAACCAATTTGGTTGTTACAGTATCAGAAATAACAAGCGTACCTAATAGTTCTCCTGTGATTGATTGAGGCGAAATTGAGAAACCAAATCGAGTTCCACCAACTTCGGTATTTGTAGCTGTAATTGTATACTTAGTGTTAGGTTCGAATCCAGTAGATGGTATTGTTGACGTAATCCAACCATCAATATTCGTGGCTTTACCTCCATGGCAAACTGTACAATTTTTTAATGAATCACCTGGTGAACCTGTATATCCGGGCTCAGTTCCATCACGCTTACCAAGTACAGTAGGACCAAAAGATTGAATTAATAACACAATTGGAATTAACATTAAACTTTTTAGTATAATTTTTTTCATGTCTTGATATTTTATGTTTTGACGGGATTAAGCTTAAACACTTTTTATTTAATTGCAATGTAATTTAAAAAATATTGAGGAATCCACATTGAGTCCAAAAAAACATGAATTAACAAATTTTATAGTTTTTCAAGGTTAATTAGGAAAATGATTTAAGCAATAATCCTTAAACCCTATAATTTAAATTTAAACGTTTTTATTCTTGATTTGATTGACTTAGGAATTTGATTTTTGTATTAACACGAAGCAATTTTCAAAATGTCATCCGAATCTTCTTTGAATGCATTACATCGAATTAAGTATTCTTGCATATCATCCATTTTCTCATCATATAAAGTGGCAAATTATTTTCCATTATACATCAGATATAAGCCAAAATTAAATATTACTTTCCACTATAAGCCAATAAATCGAAAATATTTTCCACTATAATAAAATTCTTATCCATGGTTCACATGGTAATTTTCGAGTAGTTTTCTAGATTTATAAATTCCAGATTTTGTAGTGAAATTTCGTACCTTGAGGTAAAAAACTAAATAAATTGGAGTTCCACTCATAAAGAGCTTTATCATTTAGTGAATGTGTTAAACTGAGTTTAGGTAATATTTCAAAGGAACTTTGACAAGTAATAAAAGACAAAAGCTTATTCTGCATTGTAAATCACCAACAGTTGAAATCATGGAATAATCCCAATTCCTCTTTTATTTACAAAAAAGTTTTTATTCTTGATTTGATTGACAAATCAGCTAAATTTTTGTTTCTGAATCAAAAATACCCAACAAACACAAAAAACTATCAAAAACTATATTAACTTAATTACCAATATTTTAATAACTTTCTACTTTAGATTATCATGATAAAATAAAGTATTACTTTAGATTATCATGATAAAATAAAGTATATTTGTATCTAAATGTTTAATCGTAGACAAATATTAATAGACTCTGAGATGGAGAGTTTGTTTCTTTGGGGAGCAAGACAAACTGGGAAAAGCACTTTGTTAAAAGCACTTTTTCCTGATGCTTTATGGTTTGATTTACTACTTTCAGATGTCTTTGAAAGATTAGCAAAAAATCCTACTCTTTTTAGGGAAATCATTTTAGCAAATACTGAGAAAACTATTGTAATTGTTGATGAAATACAAAGAATTCCAGAATTACTCAATGAAATTCATTGGCTAATTAGTAACAAACAAATTCGTTTTATTCTAAGTGGTTCTAGTCCAAGAAAAATCATAAGAGGAGGCTCTAATTTACTTGGAGGAAGAGCATTAAGGTATGAATTGTTTCCATTGGTAAGCAGTGAAATTCCAAACTTTGATTTATTAAAGGCTTTGAATAATGGACTCATTCCTAGGCATTATTTATCAGCAAATCCTCAAAAACTGATTTCTGCTTATATTGGAAACTACCTTAAAGATGAAATTGCCGCTGAAGCAAAAATTAGAAATATCCAAGCATTTTCTAAATTTCTTGAGGCCGCTGCTTTTAGCAATGGTGAAATGGTGAATTTCGCAAATATTGCTACAGATTGTGGAGTATCAGCCCCAACAATAAAAGAGTATTTTCAAATTTTGGAAGACACACTTATTGGCAGATTTCTTCCTTCCTTTCAAAAAAAGCCCAAAAGAAGGGTTATAACTGCACCCAAATTCTATTTCTTCGATATTGGTCTTGTGAATTATTTGCTAAAAAGAAAAGATATTCAATTTGGCAGCGAGGTTTTCGGAAATGCTTTCGAACATTTTATTTACTTAGAAATTTACGCTTATAGCCAATATTCAGGAAAAGAATTTCCTATTAACTATTGGAGAACAACATCTCAAATAGAGGTAGATTTTATCATTGGGGAGAATGAAGTTGCTATTGAAGTTAAATCGTCTTCAAATATCAACCCCAGACACTTAAAAGGTTTAAAAAGTTTTTCTGAAGAATACCAAACCAAACAAATGATTGTGGTTTGTAATGAAGCATTTCCAAGACTCATAGACAATATTCTTGTTTTACCTTGGAAGATTTTCTTAGAGAAACTTTGGGCGGGTGAGGTGATTTAAGAATTTTTACTTAGACTTAATTTATTATCAGAAATTAATTGATTTACATTAAGGCTTAATAAAGACATTCAGCAGTCCATAATTATCTTATTTTACTCTTTTCTTCAATATATTTGCTTCATGGAATTAAAGAACAAAGTTGCTGTTATTACTGGTATCAGCAAAGGGATTGGTTTTGAATTAGCCAAACAATTGATTCAAAAAGAATGTAAGGTTTATGGTTTGGGAAGAAACTCAAATGATGCTTTGATATCAGATTTATTCCATTTTATTCCTTGTGATATCAGAAATAAAAATGAGGTTGAAGCTGCTTTTGCCAATATTTTGAGTCGTGAAAACCAAATTCATGTTTTAGTAAACAATGCCGGATTGGGATACTTTGGATTTCTTGAAGATATCTCATACAAAATTTGGGATGAGATGTTTGATACCAATGTTTCTGGAATGTTTTATTGCTGCAAACAGGTAATTCCCCAAATGAAAAAAGCCCAATATGGCCATATCATTAATATTGCTTCTACCGCTGCTTTAGAAGGTATGCCTCAAGTAAGCGCTTATTGCGCAACTAAATGGGCCGTGAAAGGTTTAAGTGAAAGTCTTTTTAGAGAACTAAGAGACCATAGAATCAAAGTAACTTGTGTTTACCCAGGTTCAACAAAAACAGATTTTTTCAGAAACAGTCCGGGTATTAAACCTCATGATTTTATGCTGATGCCTGAAGATGTTGCTTATAATTTAGTAGTTGCGTTAGAAATGCCTGATAATTTTCATACAGTCAATTTAGAAATCAGACCGCTTCAACCTAAAGGACCAAAAACTACCAACTAATAATGCTTGCTTTGCTTACATCATAAGTGTTATCTCCGGGCTTAAAACCGCTGCCAGAAGGCTCACAAACCAAATAACGTTTGTCTTTAAAACTGAAATTGTAATCTTCTTTTCCTTTTGATTCTATGGCAACATTTAAGTGATGTTGTTGAAAATAAACCAATGCCAAAGATGTTTTATTGAGTAATTCTTTTGCCAAATAAGCAAATAAAATTGATTTGTCTTCACAATCGCCATAAGGGTTAGCCAATGATTCTTCAGGGAATGAAAATTTCTCTTTTCCTTGTGAAATCATATCATCTTGATAAGGAATAGCGTCTTGAGAAAATTTGAGTAAAAAAGCCAATTTCTTTTCATCCTTCATTTCTGAAAGAGTTGATTCTAATTCTTTTAACAATGAAGTTTTAACACTTTCAGAAACTTGGTAATTCAAATAAATATCCGAAAACATGATATCTGGCAAGTCATTATAGTAAGACACCAAAGATTCGTTTAGTTTACCTGTAAAATAATACGGGAATTGCTCGAATTCGAAATACAATTTATACTTTTTTGATGTTGCATTAAACAATGGTGGACGATTTTCATTGATTAAAATAGCTCTGGCAACTACTTCTTGTTCTTCAAAAATTTCTTCTGTCTGCGGATTTCTTTTTTGAGAAAAAGATAAATCAGTGAAGGTTTTAGCTCCAATTTGAACATCAATTACATTAAAAACTTTGAAACCTAATTGACCATAAACAGTGGTTTGACTTTCAGAGAATCCGAGTATAACGTCGTAATGTTTTAGTTTTAATAAATGGTATAAAAAAACATTTCTTTGGTATTCTGTCTGGTAAACTTCTGCTGATAATTTTCTCGACATCATTAAAAATGCCATATCATCCATTGCAAATTCTTCTGAATACTTATTTAAATCTAGCAATAAATTCACATCAAACTCTTGGGTAAATTTCCCTAAATCAGACCTAATTTCATCTTTGTTTATGATGTTTGAATTTGAAATAGCAGGAAAATCGGCAGATATAAATAGTTTATGTCCATATAAATCTAGGCCCACTCTATTTACATCAGCCCATGCTTGCTGTGTGAAAGCAAGGAAGGATAATAGAGTGAAAAGCATAAATTCTATTTTTTTAGACATTAGTATTTGTTTGAACTTTAATTACTTAACATCAAAGGTAATAATTAATATGCAATTATTTAACTATTTGGTAACATTTACCAAAATCAGATAAATTTTAAGAAATCCTGTCAAATTCAAAGGAAAAACTTTGATATACTGATTGAGAATGTATTTTTGCAATTCTTTAAAAAACTATGAGATCTATTCAATTTCGCGAAGCCCTCAGAGAGGCACTATCAGAAGAAATGCGCAGAGACCCGGAAGTATTCCTTATGGGTGAAGAAGTAGCAGAATACAATGGTGCTTATAAAGTAAGCCAAGGTATGTTAGAGGAATTTGGTGCCAAAAGAATTATCGATACTCCAATTGCAGAACTAGGATTTGCAGGTATTGGTGTTGGTGCTGCCATGAATGGATTACGTCCTGTAATTGAATTCATGACTTTTAACTTCTCTTTGGTTGCTATTGACCAAGTTATTAATGCAGCTGCAAAAATGTACTCTATGAGTGGCGGACAGTTTCATATTCCTATGGTATTCCGTGGTCCAACAGGTAGCGCCGGACAATTAGGAGCACAACACTCACAAGCTTTCGAAAATTGGTATGCAAACTGTCCAGGTTTAAAAGTTGTAGTTCCTTCAAATCCTTATGATGCTAAAGGTTTATTAAAAACTGCCATTCGCGATAACGATCCTGTTATTTTTATGGAAAGTGAGCAGATGTATGGCGATAAAGGTGAAGTTCCTGAAGAAGAATATTTAATTCCTATTGGTGTTGCTGATATTAAAAGAGCTGGTACAGATGTAACATTGGTTTCATTTGGAAAAATCATGAAAGTTGTATTACAAGCTGCTGAAGAACTTGAAAAAGAAGGTATCAGCTGCGAGGTAATTGATTTAAGATCAGTTAGACCTATTGATTACGATACAGTAATTGAGTCGGTTAAGAAAACCAACAGATTAGTTATTATTGAAGAAGCCTGGCCATTAGCAAGTATTTCTACTGAAATTACTTATATGGTTCAAAAAAATGCTTTTGATTATTTAGATGCTCCTATCAGAAGAATTACCACTCAAGATGTACCTTTAGGATATGCTCCAACTTTTGTTCAAGCTTTTCTTCCAAGTGTAGAAAAAACAGTTAAAACTGTAAAAGAAGTTTTATATAGATAATCATCCTTATTATAATAAGAAAGGCGCTTCAAGTGAGGCGCCTTTTTTGTTTATATACTATTGAAATTTCACTGCGTTGGAAAAATTGCCTAGCACTAAAAACAGAGTTAGAGCATCATTTAAGTATTAACTGAAAATATTACTCATCATCTAACAAAAATTTCATTTTAAATCAGAAAATAAAATTCAATACATTTGAAATCACACTTTTATCAATGAAAAAATTCAAAGCTTTATTCATTCTAATTTCCATTATTAGTCTTAATTATGGATGTTCAAATAATCAACAAACCAAAAAAGAAAATACTTCAAAACCGATTTTTGATTCTGTAAACTTTGTATTTGAAGATGAAAGAAAAGATTCAAATTCATATTTGAAGATGAATTATGCTTTATTGGATATTATTGGCTTTGATAAGATAATCAACGATTCAATTAATACCAATTTAAGAAGTTTTGTTTTTGAAGTTGAGCCCAATCTTACTAAATCATTAAAACAATTGGTAGAGGAATCTAAAACAAGTTTACTGAATGAATACCAAACTCAATTAAAAGATTTTCCTGAAAACTATAATGGCTATGACCATGACATTAAACAAAGATTCATTTTACAAAATGAGAATTTTATAAGTTTCGAAGTTGAAAGATATTCCTTCTCAGCAGGCGCTCACGGAATGGGCTGGACTGATTTTATTCATCATGATTTAAAGACAGGAAAAAGACTATATCTCAATGATTTCTTTAAATCAACAGATAAGTTAATGAAACTGGCAGAATCTTCGTTTAGGAAACAAATGGAATTAAAAGAAAATGATGATTTAGAAAAAAGCGGCTACTGGTTTACCAACAACAAATTTCATATCAATGAAAACTTTTGCTTTAGAAACGACAGCATAGAATTCATGTATAATCAATATGAAATAGCTCCTTTTTCAATGGGACCAATTCTAATAAAAGTTCCTACAAAGGAGGTAAAAAGCGATTTAACAGAAACTAAATTCAATTAATTTATTGGCAATTTTCTAATCCTTTTTAAAGGACCACTGCAATAACTTTCATGGCATTTAACACAGCGATTAATCATTAAATTATAATACTTCTTTTGCTCTGTTTGATGTGCAAAAATAGCCTTGTATGATTCCTGAAATAACCTGGCTTTTTCGAAAAATTCAGGCTCCAAAACATTAGGATCGGTTGGTTCAGTTAGGTAAAATCTTAAAAAAGGAAAATCAGCAGAATCCAACTCTTCTCCTTTTTCTAATTTTGATTTCATTCTATCTGAATTCTTAACCATTTCACGCATCATTAATGCCATTGGCTTTGGATTATTAGGATCCATAATAGTTTCATTTGAACACGAAGCTGAATCCTCCTTATCATTTTGAACAACAGCAGTAGAGTCAGATTTAGTTTCTTTATTCGTACCAGAACCATTACAAGCAGCAAAAAACAAAAAGCTACCCAAAAGCAAACTTGCTAAAACAATTAATTTTTTCATTGGAGTAAAAAAACAAAAAAGGCACGAGAAAACCTCATGCCTTTTTTGAAATAGGGAAATAAATTATCTTAAAATAACGCCATTAGCTTCGAAAGCCAATTCTTTTTTAGGTTCTTTAATAGCAGCAATTTCTTCTTTTGATTTACCTGCATCTTTAGCATATTCTTGTAAATCAGCTACACTTGTTTCTTCAATTTTAGCAATACCTTCAATAATTGCAGTTTTTCCAGATGCATCTTTAGGCATAAAAAAAGCATAATCTTTAAAAGTAACTCTTAAAGGTTCAGAACCTTCATTAGTTAATTCCATCCAACATCCTTTTTTCTGACAAACAGCTTCAATACTTCCTGTTAATTTTACATTCATTTCTTTTTTATCACCCATTTGAGTTTTCAAATCAGTAATAGAAATAGCACCATCTTCTGTAATTTTATCGCCAAAATACAAAGCAGTTGCGCTTGAAGTATCGCTATTTGGAGCTACCTGTAACGAATCTGTTGATGGAGCAGTTTTATTGCCTGCACCACCGCAAGAAGCCAAAAACAAAGCTACTGAAGCAGCTAATAACATTTTTTTCATGTAATTTTTATTTAGTTAAACAAATTTAAAACTATTTCCTTCAAAATAATATAAATGGCACAAATATCAATCTACAATTTGTACAATCTACATTTATTTGGGCCTTTTAAATAAACAAAAATGTTCAGATTTATTCAGATGGTACAATTTAAAAAAAACAAATTGCAGGCAACATATGAAAGCAAAATAAGAAATTTCATTTGGGCCAATGAACAATAAATCTAAGCTATTGGCGGCTTTTTTGTTTAATAGAAAAAAACTAAACTTGTGTAAAATAAAATAGAATGGAAATTACTATTCATACTGAAAGCAAATTGCTTTACAATTCTCTTCTACGTTTAATAAAATCAATGGGAATTGACATTTTGCCAAACAAAAAACAAGAAAAAAAAATAGGTAAAGATTATCCATTAAATGGTTCTATTATAAAATATAATAAACCTTTTGATGCTGCAACAAACTTAAATGATTGGGATGTTTTAGTTTGATTCTAATTGATACGCATATTTTTATTTGGCTTGCTAATAACGACTCTAACTTAAAACAAAGTTTTCGCACTGTATTAGAGAATGAAACCGAAATTGCAATCAGTGTTATTTAGTTTATCAGCACCTTTAACAATAATGATTTTTATAAATCCTGTTCTTAATTTGATAATGAATTTAAAAAGCAGTTTGGTTTTAAATTAGATTTATTTTATTAGATATGACCCTGAAGGTGGTCACATGTTTATAGAAAATTGCTGGAAACAAAATCCCCCCAAACTCAACAACGCGGACCAATGGTCCGCATTGCTGATTTTGTGGGTGGTGGTTCATCGTATTTATTTTCTATAATAATGCTATCCCTTCAGGATTATTAAAATCTATAAGTAAAACTATATTTATAATACTAAAATATTTCTATGGGTTTATTATGATTATTATAAAACTTAAACCGCTTTATTTTTTTAACCTTCTACTAACCTGTTTTAAGTAAAGATTTGAATAATGGTTTAGAATTAAAATCGGAATGAATCTTTTCAAAAAATCTCATCCAAATTTTGTAGATATTTGAATAATAAGCATGAAATTTATAAAGACATTCATATTACTATTTGGCATTTTGCTACTAACAATGCAGTCGTTTGCGGCACAATACATTGTTAGTTTTAAATCCAAAGGAATGTCTTTTCATGAAAGTTCATACTATTTCAGTCAAAATAGTATCAACAAAAAAAATAAACGAAACATTGCCTTTGACGAACTAGACTTACCTGTAAATGAAGATTATATAAACTCAATTAAATCTTTAAACATTCAAATTTTAGCAAAAAGCAAATGGCTAAATTGTGTTTTGATTGATGCAGAAACAAACCAACTTGAACAACTAAGAAGTTTAAATTTCATACAAAATATAAAACCAGCTTATCAGTCAAAATCGATACTTGCGGAAACAAAACAAGTTTTACCACCTCAAGCTGCCTCATACTGGCAATCGAAAATGCTGAAACTAGATGAACTGCACAACAATGGCTATAACGGAAAAGGAATCACCATTGCGGTTTTTGACAATGGATTTTCTAATGTCGATAAGAACTCTGCTTTCAGTCATATTTTTAAAAACAAACAACTACTAGCTAGTAGAAATTTTGTAAATCCATCATTAGGTGTTTTTAGAACCAGTTCAGATGGTGAACATGGCGCACGAGTATTATCAATAATTGCAGCAATCTCACCTCCTCAAATGGTAGGTACAGCTTATGGAGCAAACTTCATTTTAGCAGCAACTGAAGATATGGGCAGAGAAGGAGTATTAGAAGAATTTAACTGGCTAAATGCGGCTGAATGGGCTGATAGTATTGGAGTTGATATCATTAGTTCTTCATTGGGTTATGCTACCGGATTTACTTATGGCGAAGATTATAAATATGAACAATTAGATGGCAAAACTAGCATTGTAGCTCAAGCTGCATCTATTGCAGCAAGAAAAGGAATTCTTGTTGTAAACAGTGCCGGAAATGAGGGTAATTCCAGATGGAAACACTTTATTTCACCTGCCGATGCAGATAGTATATTAGCAGTTGGAGCAGTAGATGGATATGAAAAATATAGCAGTTATAGCTCACAGGGACCAAGAATAGATGGCTTAATCAGACCTGATATTTCTGCAATGGGAACACAGGCTTTAACTATCATGACAGATGGCAGTTTAAAAACCGGAAATGGCACTTCATTTGCATGTCCGATGATAAGTGGAATGAGCGCTTGTATCTGGCAAGCTAATGAAAATGCTAAAAATATGGAGTTGATTTCTTCCATAAAAAAATATGGTTCACTAGCAGAATTTCCGAATAATTATGTTGGTTGGGGAATTCCAAATGCAATTAAAACTTTAGAAGAAATTTCGGGAAAACAGATTTTAATTCTACCTAAACATCAAAACAGACTGAATATTATTCCTAATCCTGTTTTTGAAGACTTTAAGTTGGTTTACATGAATTATTACGATGTAAAATTATTTCAATTAGAAATTTATACATCAGAAGGAGCCTTTTTACAAAAAATAGAATTTGAAATGCAAAATGCTTATAATGAATTCAGTTTCAACTCAAAAACACTGGGATTAAAACCAGGTTTTTACTATTTAAGACTGAAAGAACCTAGAGCAGGAATGCTAGAAGAAAAAAAATTATTGGTGATACCCTAAAATTTTCTTTTCTTTGCACTCCCAAATGGTACCGTGGCCGAGAGGCTAGGCAAGGCTCTGCAAAAGCTTCCACAGCAGTTCGAATCTGCTCGGTACCTCAAAAGCTCCTCAAAAGGGAGCTTTTTTTATTTTTTGTTTGATACAAATTCCCCAATAATCAATACAATCAATTCAAATCAAAAAGATTTAAAATAAAGCATTAACTTTAAATTTTATCATTCACATGAGTTTTGAAATCAACCAATTTGAAATCCGCTTATTAATTGCACTTTTTCTTGGTGCCGTTATTGGTCTCGAAAGACAATGGCAGCATAAAACAGCTGGTATTAAAACAAATGCATTGGTTTCATTAGGCTCAGCTTTATTTGTTTTATTGGCCCATGATATTAATGGCGATAGTAGCAGCGAATCTCGAATTATTGCTCAAATTGTTTCAGGTATTGGATTTTTAGGTGCTGGGGCAATCATGAAAGAAGGTTTAAATATTTCTGGACTGAACACCGCTGCAACCATTTGGTGTGCAGGTGCAATTGGCAGTTTAAGCGGCTTAGGTATGACTTATGAGGCCATCATTGGTACAATTATTCTCATTATAGCAAACATCTCCTTAAGAAGTATTTCGCACAAACTTGAAAACAAATTGAATCTCGCTTCATTCCACTATAAAATTGAGATTGAGACCAATGATTCTTTACTTTTTAATTCTGAAGAATTGATTAAAACTCATCCCGAAAATTTATTCATTTCCTCTAGCGAAACTCAATTTTTAAGTAATGGAAATAAAATCTTTACAATTGAAATCAAAGCAATCAAACAAATTGAAAATGGCATTGAAAAGCTTTTAGAACCAATAAAAAATAAGGATGGAGTGTTAAAAGTAAAATGGAGTATCAGCCAATCTAAAATTTAAAACAACAGAAAAGTTTTTGTCGGAACTCAATTTTTCTATTTTCGCAGTATGAGTAAGGAAATCAAACCCTGGATGGGGAGAACCGAATTATTACTTGGAGAAGAAAAACTCCTGAAATTAGTTAATTCAAATGTATTAGTTGTTGGTTTAGGTGGTGTGGGTGGTATTGCAGCAGAAATGATTGCACGAAGTGGCGTTGGAAAAATGACCATAGTTGATGCTGATACTGTAGACCCAACAAATAGAAACCGTCAAATACCTGCTTTAAAAAGTACTGAGCATAAAATCAAAGCAGATGTTTTGGCTGAAAGACTTTTAGACATCAATCCCGAATTAGACTTAACTGTAATCCCTGAGTACTTTAGAGACCAATTAACTCATGATGTTTTAGACAATGGCAATTTTGATTATGCTTTGGATTGTATTGATACACTATCACCAAAAGTATATTTCATAAAAGCTTGTATTGATAGAAAAATTCCGATTGTTAGCAGCATGGGTGCTGGCTCAAAAGTTGACCCAACAAGAATAAGAGTTGCAGACATTAGCGAAACTTATAATTGCAAACTAGCTAGGTACACTAGAAAATATTTACACCGATTAGGAGTTTACAAAGGTGTAAAAGCAGTGTTTTCTGATGAACAAAAGTTCATTGGAGCACAAGTTGTTGAAACTACAGCTGCAAGAAATAAACGCTCGTTTGTTGGAACAATCAGTTATATTCCAGCAGTATTTGGATGTACAGTTGCATCTGTGGCAATTAGAGATTTGTACGAAAGAGAATAATCCTAAAAAACAAAAGGATGCCTACAAAAAGTAAACATCCTTCAACAACAAACAAACAATTTAAAGGCTCAGAAATACAAAACAAATTCAGTTCTGTATTTCTGACCTTTTAAATTTTTACTACCTAATAGCTTCAGCACCAAACTGAATCCATTCAACAACTGTTGGATCAATTAAGGTAGAAGTATCTCCTAAATTAGAGATATCTCCTTCTGCTATTTTGCGAAGAATTCTTCTCATAATTTTACCTGAACGAGTTTTTGGAAGAGCTTTAACAATCTGAATTCTATCAGGGCGGGCAAAAGGACCAATTATACTTGTAACATGTGCTTTTACTTCATTACACAATTCTTCGTATGAATGATGCTCTCTGTCACAAATAACGAAAGCCCAGATTCCTTGTCCTTTTATATCGTGCGGATAACCAACAACAGCACTTTCGATAACATATCCATGTTCGTTGATTGCATCCTCAACTTCTCCAGTACCAATTCTATGTCCTGATACATTGATTACATCGTCTACACGTCCGGTAATTCTGATATATCCATCTTCATCTCTTTTGCAACCATCACCTGTAAAATATTTACCTGGATAAGTGCTAAAATAGTTCACTTTAAAACGCTCATGATCCCCATAAACAGAACGCGCCATTCCAGGCCAAGGAAAACTAATACATAAATTTCCTTCTACACCGTTACCATCTATAACAGTACCCTTTTCATCAACAATTTGTAATTGCACACCAGGTAAGGGTAAAGTTGCAAAGGCTGGTTTTAGCTTGGTAATTCCGGCTAAAGGAGAAATCATAATTCCACCTGTTTCTGTTTGCCACCAAGTATCTACAATTGGGCATTCTCCCCTACCTGCATTTTCGTGGTACCAATGCCAGGCTTCTTCATTAATTGGCTCTCCAACCGAACCCAAAACTTTTAAAGAAGATAAGTCTTTTCCTTTAAAAGGATCTGTTCCAAAAACCTCTAATGAACGAATGGCAGTTGGTGCAGTATAAAATGTATTAACCTTATGTTTCTCAATTAAACTCCAGAATCTTCCTGCATCAGGAAAAGTTGGAACTCCTTCAAACATAACTGTTGTAGCACCATTTAATAATGGACCATAAACAATATAACTATGTCCGGTAACCCAACCAATATCAGCAGTGCAACAGAATACATCACCATCTTGGTACTGAAATACATTTTTAAAAGTATAAGCAGAATAAACCATGTAACCAGCAGTAGTATGTAAAACTCCTTTTGGTTTTCCTGTAGAACCAGAAGTGTACAAAATAAATAATGGATCTTCACTTCCAACCGATTCTGCAACATGTTCATCTGAAGCCAAAGCCATTAAAGTAGACCAATCTAAATCACGGCCTTCCTTCATTTCTTTATGAAAGTTTTTGTGGTTGTAGACGATACAAGTTTTAATACTTGGTGATTTTTCCATTGCTTCATTAGCAATTTCTTTTAAATCAATCTTCTTTTCACCACGATGCATTCCATCTGCTGTAATTAAAAAAGTACATTCTGCATCTACAATTCTATCTGATAATGATTGTGAAGAAAACCCAGCAAATACTACCGAATGCACAGCACCAATTCTAGCACAAGCTAACATTGCAACCGCAGCTTCAGGAATCATTGGCATGTAAATACAAACTCTATCACCCTTTTTTACACCCAAAGAAATGAGTGAATTCGAAAACTTATTTACAAGAACAGATAATTCCTTATATGTTAATTTTCTATACTTATCATGAGGATTATTCGGTTCCCATATAATAGCAGTTTGGTCGCCTCTAGTTTCAAGATGTCTATCGATGCAATTCTCAGTAATATTTAAAACACCACCATCAAACCATTTAATATCTGGCGTATTAAAGTTCCAATCTAAAACTGAACTCCATTTCTGCTTCCAGCTAAATGTATCAGCTACAGCCGACCAGAAAGACTCGGGATTTGTAATGCTTTCTTGATAAGCAGCCTGGTACTCATCGAAGGTTTTTATTTGTGGTATCATTGGTTCTTTATATTAAAATCAAATTTGGATTTGTAATATCAAAGTAAACACGACAAAAATCAAATTCCATCTGTTTTTATGCTAAATAAATATAGCGACAAAGAAAACCTTAGTTTTTACCTACAGAATTAAAGAAATGAAGAAGGGTATCTTCCTGTTTCTTTTTGCGAATTGTTTCCTCCAAATCGTAAGGTTTTGCAGCTCTTTCTTTGCAATTTGTTAAGGCGCAGGTTTCACAAATATGGTTCACTTCTGAACGAATAATGGAGGAATCATTTGCGAACTTTACTTTTTCTAATAAATCTTTATTCACTAAAAAACCAATACTGATGCTACTGTTTAAGTTTTCATCAATTTGATGTGGCCGTGCAATACTTATGAGCAAATACTCATAATCTGTATCAATATACTTCGACCTTTGCACATGAATAAGAGGCTTATTAGCAATACCGCGTTTTTTCTCTCTTTGTTTGGTTAATTCTGCTAAACTTCTGATAGCAGCCCATCTTCTGCAATAATGTTTACCTAATCCACTAGCATGCGGACTATGTAATTGTCCTAGATGAAGCTCCTTATCCAACTCATAGGAAAACTTCATTTTTGTATTATAAAAACGAAGGAAAAACAAATTATTAATGCCAAATTCATGGGGGATAATTGAGCATAATCTATACAAAAATGTTTCAGCACTAACCTTATACTTTTCTATAAGTTTAATTAGAAAATCTTCATCCCAACTAGTTTGAGAAAACCAATTATTTAAGTCCTCAACAATTTCATCGTAAGGCATTAAAACGGCATTGGCAAAATAGGATGCTTTAAAGTTATTTAATGCCTCTTCAAAACTTTTAACACGTACAATCGTAGAAGTATGAGGTCTATCTTTTAAAGCCAAAACACAGTACCCTAATTCACGTGTAATTTGAAAACACTTTTGAGATTCTTTTAAGGTTGGATTTAAATAATAAATACTCTGTTTTCCATTTATTGTTAAAGAACGAAATTCACTTAAACCCTTGTCTTTAAAAGACTCATCAACAATAACTTTATAATTATATTTTTCTTCTAAAATCTGAATTAAGCTAGCCGACTGTGATAATTTTGCTCTGGTTAAACCTGTTTGTTTAATGAATGAAACTACTGCCACTTCAAGTTCTTCAAAATAATTCATGTGAAGCTCCTGATAGGCCCTGAGCGCTCTGAAATAAAATTGCTCACTGGTTAACTGATAACTTCTGGCAATTTCAATTAAGGTTGTAATGAAAGCATTTACTTTTGCAGGAGAAGCTGCAATCATCTCAATTAACTTATTAGCTTCAATTCCAAATAATCCTAGAGGAAACTGACTTAATAAATCGGAATTGATTGCTTGCATTGCGGGTGCCAATGCCTTATTTACTTTAAGAGAAACTAACTGATCATAAGGAATGGATAAAGCTTCAGCTAAGGCTAAAATTTTATCAGATTTGGGATATTTTTTACCCTTTTCAATTTCATTAATATAAGACAGACTAATTCCTGACTTTTTGCTTAAATCGAGCAAAGAAAACCCCTTGGCATTTCTCAACTGCCTTAACTTTAAACCGAAGATAATCTGTACTTGTTCGTTTTTTTTCACCTAACTATACCTTTAGCAAAAATATTTCTACTCATCCAAAACTAAGGAAATTCGAGGGATGTACAAGAATCCAAATAAAAAAAATCGCATTTCGCGAAAATTATCTTTTAGCGAAATTTCGCTATTTCATTTTTTTTACTAATATTTGCATTGAAGAAAATTCTCAATGAGAATTCATCACTTGGATTACAATAAATTTTGATTGATAAAATCCAATTCCTTGGAGGGTGGTTCTTTCAAGGCATTGGTTAGGTTTGGTAAAAGCCTGCTGAGCATATCAGCAGGTTTTTTTTATTCTGAAGCTAGTAAATCGTTAACCTTTTGCATTAATACTCTGGTAGAATATGGTTTTGTCATATAAAAATCTGCTCCAAAACTCATTCCTTTTTGAATATCACTTTCTTTCGATTTTGCTGATAAAAAGATGACTTTACAAGCAGCTAATTCCTTGCTTTTTTTGATGTAGTCACAAATTTGGTAACCATCAATATCAGGCATCATAATATCTAAAACTGCTAAATCTGGACTTTGCTTTTTTACAATTTCCATAGCTTCTGTTCCATTTCTGGCAATAAAAACTTCATATCCACTCTTACGCATTAAAAACTCAAGCGATAATAAAATATTAGGTTCATCATCTGCAACGAGAATTCTTATTTTATCTACTTTAGTCATATCAGTAAAATTAGGCTATTAACTTTGGAATTGAGAATACAAAAGTAGCACCTTTTCCGCTTTCACTCAATACCTTAATTTCACCACCATGTAATTCAACTATTTTCTTGCAAATGGCCAATCCCAAACCACTGCCTTTTGGCTTTCTAACTGTTTGATTACGTGCCTGAAAAAACTTCTCAAATATTAATTGCTGGTATTCATGTGAAATTCCTTTCCCATTATCTTCTACCGAAATTTCTAAAAAATCACCTGAATAAATCACCCTTAATACGATTAATCCATTGGGTGGTTCAGTGAATTTAACTGCATTCGATAACAAATTAATCACCACTTGCATTACTTTATCTTTATCGATTAAATAATCGTTTTCATTTAAATCGATTTTAGTTTGCAAACTGATTCCTTTATCTTTCACCAATTGCAAAATAGAATCGGTGCATTCCTTCATAATTTCAACAATATTCTCTTTGTTTAAATTCAGTTTTTGTTTGCCTGAATCATACTTTTCCAAATCTAAAACCTGCGATATCAAACGAGAAAGTCTATCAGTTTCTTTGTTGATGATTTGAAGATATTGCTGGCGTTCTTCCAATTCAATTTCAGGATTATCATAAAGTATTTCAGAAAAAGCCCTAATTGATGTAATTGGTGTTCTTAATTCATGTGTAACAGTTGCCAAAAAATCATCTTTTAATTCATCAATTTCCTTCAAAATAAAATTTGCATCTTCAAGCTGTTCTTTGGCTTTCTTTAATTCTCTATTTAACAACATTAATTGCTGAGATTCTTTCAGAATATCCATTAATTCAGCCAATTTTATTTCTTCTTCCATAACAACAGAACCTAACATAATTCGCGCCGATGCAGAGCCTATAATTCCAGCTAAAACCCTTTCAACATAAGCAACCAACTTTGGATCTGCTTTATTCTGATTGAGATCTAAATTATTTCTTGTTGCAAAATTTTGAATAGCAGTTTTGCTTCTCTGCTCGCCCAAAAAATTCGCCAAAAGCGATTGCATATCTGGAATACTAGCAACTCCTTTCCAAGTTGCAGTTGTATCCATAATTTTTTCGTATTTGAATATATCAACAAAAATTTCAGCTTGATTCTGTTCTGTTGCACTTTGTTTTGTCCATAATGATACTGTTACATATAATCCTAAATTTAAAATCAAACTAAAAAACATAGAATGTACAATTGGACTAAATTCTGTCATGCCCAACAATGCATTTGGCTTTAACCATTCAATACCAAATGGTCCATGTAAAACAAAATCAACCGATAAAATATTTGAACCAGTAAGAGACGGTAGAACCAAGGTATAAAACCAAATAACAAAACCTGCAATTAAGCCTGAAATTGCTCCTGTTTTATTGCCTTTTTTCCAATACAAACCACCGAAAATAGAGGGTGCAAGTTGGGCAACCGAAACAAAAGAAATTAATCCGATAGATACCAAAGAATAGTATTTACTTATATAATGGTAATAGCCATAAGCAGTGCCTAAAATAAGAACCATACCCATTCTTCTTGAATTCAATAAAATCTTGCTTAAACCAATTTGATGGTTCTGCTTTAGATAATCAGTCCCTAGTAATGCAGGAATAACCAAATGGTTACTAAACATGGTACTTAAAGCTATTGTCTCAACAATAATCATACTGGTTGCAGCTGCAAATCCACCTATAAAAACAACCAAAGCAAGCAGTTTATTATTGGCTAATAAAGGAATATCTAATACAAAATAATCTGCATTTACAGACAAACCTTCGAACAACATTTGACCACTCAAAGCAATTGGCAAAACAAAAATATTAATTAGTAAAAGGTATAATGGAAACAACCATATTACCTTTTTTAAGTGATTCTCATCTGTATTTTCAACCACTGCAACCTGAAATTGGCGAGGCAATAAAGTAGCTGCTATACCCGATAAAATACTCACCCAAAACCAATCGGAATAACCTGAAACAGGCTTTACTGTAAATAATTTTTGGTAGGAGACAAAATTAGAAGCTCTGGTAAAAATATCGCCAAACCCATCATACATTACCCAAGTAACATAAATACCAACTGATAAAAATGCGAGTAATTTAATGATTGATTCGAAAGCAACCGCAGCAACCATGCCACTATGCTGTTCATTACTTTCTACCCTGCGTGTACCAAACAAAACCGTAAATGCAGCCATAAAAATTGCAACAATTAAAGCCGTATCACTAAACAATAAATAAGAGCCAGTTTTTTGTTTAAAATTTGAACTTATGATGATATCAAAACTTTCGGCAATTGCTTTTAATTGTAAACTGATATAAGGTATAACTCCTAGAAAACACAATACAGTAATGATACTTGCTAATGAAATATTCTTACCATAGCGTGAGGAAATAAAATCGGCAATTGTGGTAATTCTTTGTGTTTTACAAATGCGAATAATTTTCCTAAGAATAAATATCCAAATTGGCGCCACTAAAGTTGGACCAATATAAACTGCTAAAAAATCAAAGCCATCTTTACTTGCTTTTCCAACAGAGCCGTAGAATGTCCAAGCTGTGCAATACACTGCCAAAGACAAAGCATAAATATATGGATTATTAAAAATTCTCTTACCAGCAATTTTTTTACCTTCAACATAATAGGCAATAAAAAACAGCAGCACCAAGTAAATAACAGAAGCTAATATGACAATCCAACTACTCATTATCTATTTGCAATTCTGTAAATAATAAAAATAAAAATTACCCAACAGGCAAACAAGTAAACAAACAAAACGGGTATACCCATCAACATTTTAGATTGATTGGCAATACTCAAAAACGGATAGTTTAACAGCAATAAAAACAGCAGTGATACAACAGAAAGTTTTGCTGATCTATTTTTGACGTTCATTGTTAATTTATTTGTTTGGGCAAACAAGTTATAAAAATTATTAAACATAAAGGCGAGACATTAAAAAATGCCTCGCCTTTATGTTTGATAAATTGTATTAATCTTCGTCCTTATACAAGGCGAAATCAAAACTTGGATTTAACTTCTATCGTATTCACCTTTCATAGAGTACAAACCAAAAATAATTAATCCAAAAGCAATTGGAACGAAAATTCCAATAATAATTCCCCATTGCAATTGAACATTTAATTTAGCAGCTGATGCCAAAGCCTTTGTTGCTTCATCGGTTGCAGCTAAAACCTTTGTATTTGCAATTGCTACTTTTGCAAATGCTTGTGATAACATAAATATTACGGCAGCCGGACCTAATAGAATCCAAACAACACCTAAAATTCTTCTTAAACTATTCATTGTACTTTAATTTTTAATTGTGGATATACTCATTTTCATTGTCCATTACATCTTCATCTGTTTTATTAGAAAGATATAAAGTTCCAATTATTAAACAAACTATTGCGACCCCTATTGGATACCATAAACCTGCTAAAGGCGAACCTGTTGGATTTTCAGCAGTTTTAGTATACTCTATTATTAAGGTTGAAATAAATGGAACTAAACCTCCAAATACACCATTACCTACATGGTATGGCAACGACATTGAAGTATAACGAATACGAGTTGGGAACAATTCAACTAAGAATGCAGCTATAGGACCATAAACCATTGTTACATAAACAATTTGAACAAATACTAGAAAAACCATAGCCCAGAAAGTGCCAGAACCTACATTTTTCTCAACACCAATTGCAGCTTTAACACCTGCTTTTTGAACTGGAACTTGAATAGTATCAATTCCAATTGCTGTAGCACCTTCTTTTAAGCTGCTTTTTAAAGCGATATAATTAGTAGAAATGGTGCTATCTTCATTTACAGAATTGCAAGCCAAAACTACATTCATTGTTGAATGCTTTTCTGAATTATAACCGATATGCTCTGATAAATAAAGTGTATCTGTGCTTGTATACTTAAATATTGCACCATCATTATAAACAGAATCCTTCTTGGTAACAACAAATAATTTTTGGTTATTTTTTGGATCGATACTCGCTATTGAAGGATGAACTACACACTTATCTGTTGCAACATTTTCCCTTGTTAAAGCAGGACTCGTATAATCAAGAAATTTTTGGTAGATAGGTCGGTATGATAATATTCCCAATAACATACCCAACATCATAATCCATTTTCTGCCATATTTATCACTTAAACTACCAAACACTATAAAGAAAGGAGTTGCCAAAACAATCGCCCATAATATAATAGTTCTCGATTGCTCAAAGTCTACTTTACAAGTATTCTCAATAAATGATTGTGCATAAAACTGACCAGTATACCAAATTACACCCTGACCCATTACAGCGCCAAATAAAGCAAGTAAAACCATTTTCAAATTTGTTTTATTACTAAAACTTTCTTTCAATGGATTTTTAGATATTTTACCTTCCTTTTTAATTTTAGCAAACAAAGGTGATTCATGCATTCTTAAACGGATATAAATAGAAACAATAACTAGAATGATAGAAACCCAAAAAGGAACACGCCATCCCCAATCATTAAACTGATCGACACCTAAAGAATTACGAGTAAATAAGATTACACCTAAAGAAAGAAATAAACCTAAAGTAGCTGTAGTTTGAATCCATGAAGTAAAAAAACCTCTTCTGTTTGCAGGCGAATGCTCTGCTACATAAGTTGCAGCACCACCATACTCACCACCTAAAGCCAAACCTTGTACCAAACGAAGTAATAAAACCAATAAAGGAGCAGCCACACCAATGGTTTTATAAGTTGGCACCAAACCAATTGCAAAGGTAGAACCACCCATTAAAACCAATGTTAATAGAAAGGTGAATTTTCTTCCCAATAAATCACCCAATCTACCAAATACAAGTGCTCCAAATGGCCTTACAATAAAACCTGCTGCAAAAATTGCTAAGGTTGATAATAAAGCAGCAGTACCTTGCTCCTCTGGGAAAAATTGCTTTGAAATAATAGTAGCTAAACTACCAAAAATGTAAAAATCGTACCATTCGATGAGTGTACCTACAGAAGAGGCTCCAATCACCTGAAATATACTTGAACTTTCGCTTTTCTTAGACATAATATAGATTTTAATAGATTATAAAAATATTTGGAATTGAACTAAAAACTCTCCTTTTCTTTCACCAGTTAAGTTTCTTGTAACACTGCTGTAAGTAGGACGAGAAGAATATTGAAAAGTAACTTTTGAATGATGACCATCTAAAAAGAAATTAGCACCAGCATCAAAATAAGCCCCTGACTCATTTAATGCTTCAAAATCTTTCATAGCAAACGCAGCAATTGGTTGAATTCTTAATTTTTTACTCAATGTTTTTGGCAATAAAAATCCGGCTTGTGTATACCATATGTTTCCTGTACCCATCATTGCTCTTGAATTTCCTGCACCTTCCAATACTCTTGAAGCAGCAGGTATAGCGGTATTAGCAGTACCTGGATTCATAATACCAATATAACGCATATAATTAGGTCCGAAATTATAATTATAGTAAACCGAATAAGCAGTTATAGCCATGTTCTTTTCTTTTGAACCTATAGGTAAATCAGCAAATGCATCAACAGATAATAAAGTAATATCGTGCTTTTGTAAGGCCCCAGTAGCTGTTTTAGATTGGGTTCCTTCTGGTTGATGGTAAAAGCCAGCTCCTACATTAAATACACGTTTAGTACCAATATAAGTTCCAACTCTAAATGGTAATAAATCTGATTCTTTATCTAAAAAATTATATTCAAAATAGCCCCCTAAAGCTGTTTTAGAAAGAGCGTTGTTATCTACAGCAACTTCTTTAACTCCACCTAAAGCCACAATATTTCTGGCAGTATCTGCAACCAAAGTTGTAGCAAATGGTTTATTTGCATGAAGTTGGTAGCGTAACTTGCCAATATAACCTTTGGCAAAAAGTCCATACTGACGGGCAAACTGATCTGAATTTTCAATCAATGGCCAGTTAAAAATAGGCGCATCAATCATAAGAAAATTTAAAGTACTACCAGATGTCATTCTCGATAATCCATGAAAATAGTGTAAACCAGCACCAAGTGATAAAGTATATTTATTTTTTATTTTGGTTTCAGGATTCATGTCTGGAATAATAGCATATTCATTCCAAACATCATGAAAAAATATTTGAGGTTTTTTCCCTTGGCCATAAGCACCCGTTCCAGCTGCACCTGAACCACCTCCATTTACAAAGGTTTGGTTATTGATACCAACATGAGTCATAATCATGTAACGAGGTGAGATTTGAGCATAGGCTAAAAAACGAATTCTTCTTGCACCAATATCGAAGGTATTGTCTTCAACATTGCCATTAACTAAAGTACCAGGATTATTCTGGGTATAACGAGCCCAAATCTGGTTCCAAAAAATAAATCTGATGTATTTACTCTTGTCTTCATTAAGTCCGAGTTTTAATCCAGGACCATAGTCGGCAGAACCTTGTGCCCGCAGGTTCAAATTCATGAGCAGCAAACATGCTGCAAAAATTAATTGAGGGTAATTCTTTCTCATATTGTTGGTTTAGTTTGATAAGCCAAAGTTTGAGAAACTAAGAGCTGAAAAAAAATTTCGTGCAGTAGATTGTAAATTTAATGTACTTCATCAATAAACAAAGGCAACAAGACGCTAATCTCGAAAGCGTTCCCACTTAATCATCATAAACTTATCACCTAATTCTGTAATTACGGAACCAGCACCTTTCAAATTATCCTTGTTACGCATGTATTCAACTAATTCAGTATGATTAAGGATTTTATAGGTTGGATGGTATTGAGAGTTTTCTGGCCGCTTTAAACCATATTGTTTTACCCAGTTCATCACCGATACATGACTTGTACCTAAAAGTCTTTCAATTTCTCTGTAACTTAAGCCTTCTATATAAAGCTGCAAAGCCTTTGTTACGTAATAATTATCGATTCTTTTTCCAAGTTTATTTACTGTAAAAAAGTAGCCACAATTCTTACATTTATAACGCTGGCGTTCTTTTAAAATTCCGCTTTTTATGATGCGAAAACTTTGGCATTTTGGGCATTTAACATCTACAGACATATACAAATTATTAAAACGATATACTAAATAAGCATAAATATAATTAATTAGCAAGTTTTATTAAATTTTATTTTCAGCACTATTTCTTGTGCCCAATTATAAAGGGTTTAGGCGACTAAGAACTAAAAAATCCTAGAATTATCAAGGCTTTTCTATGTCTACAAGTTCTTCTTCGTTGTTTGAAACCGGATTCTGTAACATGAAAATAAACTTCAATCCCACCGATAAAACATAATAACTAAATCGATTTTTTAAACGAATGAATATACTTTGTGACTTTTCAAACTCGGCAGGTGTTATAACTCTGCAAGCTTCTTTGATTACTCCATTTAATATCTCTGAACAATTTTTATATAAAATCGGAGACTCTGCAACCAAGTTACATTCAATCGAACCATAATCACTTAAACTAATTAAATTGTATGAACCAATTGTCATTGATTTCCCATCAAACATGGCAAGTTTTGCATGTAAAACAGACTTTTCCCACTCGTATAATTCTACTCCAGCTTTTAATAAATCTGAATAAAAAAACCTGATTGCACTTTGCATTAAACCAATATCTGAATTTCCGCCAAGTATAATTTTTACTTTTACACCTCTTCTTGATGCTCGTTTTAATGCTCCTTTTAATACAGGGCCTGGTAAAAAATAACCAGCCACTATTATTATTTCAGTTTGAGCTCTTCTGATTTGTGTTTTATAATAACTACTTATTGCCAATCGTGAACGAAACCAATTGTTTTCAACCACCTTCATAGGTATAGTAAAATTGGCTTCAAGCTTAATTTTCTCACCCCCAAAAGGAATATTTTTCCAATATCTATCACAAACCTTTAGTAAATCATTTACAATTTCCCCTTCAACTTCAAAGGCAAAATCTAACCAAGTTTTATCATTCTCCAAAAAACAATAATGGTCTGCAAGATTTATTCCTCCACAAGTTGCCCATTTCCTATCTACAACTATGATTTTATGGTGAAGTCGTAATCCCATTTGCATAAAAAACGACTTCCTAAAGGGTGCGTAATGCCTGATTTTTACACCAGCTTTTTGCATTAAATTCAGAGAATTGGAACTCAATTCCTGACTGCCATAATCATCTAATAATAAATAAACAAATACCCCACGTTTAGAGGCAAGAATTAGTTCATGAATGATTCTTTTGCCGATATCATCATCATGAAAAATATAAACCTGAATTTGAATTTCGAACTTTGAAATTCTTATTTGTTGAATTAATTTTTCGAAATACTCATCCCCACTTCTCAGAATATGAGCCTGATTAGCCAATCTTAATGGAAAACTTTTTTTCAGGGGATTGAGTTTCATAAATCAACCCCCAGCTTTTTTTGCCTTATAATTTTCTTTACTTAACCAAGTAAGAATTTTTTCTCTAAAATCACCTTGAATTAAAATTTCTCCATCTTTTGAGCTACCACCTACACCACAGAACTTTTTTAGTTTCGAGCCCAATTCAGCTAAATCATCTTCAGAACCAACAAATCCGTTAACTCTTGACACCAATTTACCGCCACTTTTTCTGTCTAAATAAATCTTTAAATTCTGCTGTTGATTAGGCAAAGTATCAATCGACTCTTCAGAAAATTCCGAATATTCAAATGAATCATCTGTTGAATAAACAACTCCGTCCCTTTTCTTATTTTTATTGCTCATAAAAGAAATTTGAGCAAAAATAAGTATTTTGAAACATGAAAAACTAAAACTCAATTTTATAACTCAATACAGGAATTAAAGGTGCCTGAAACCATGTTTTTACCTTTTGAGTTTCTGCATCATAATAAGTACCACCAACATTCTTATTATTAGAAACATTTTGAAAGTCTAATGACCATATAGAAGTTGATTTGATTCGATTCTTTTTAATTGAAACACGTAAATCTGTTCTAAAGTAATTAGGATTCTGTTGAGTAAATGCCAAATTCTCAATATATACAGCATCTCCTTTAAGTTTTGACAACTCTAAATCAATAGGCGTAATTCTTTGTCCACCAGCCCAAATTGTCTTGATGTTTAAACCAAGAATTCTCTTTCCAAATCTTTCCGACAAATACCATTCCTTACCTGTTGTAAAGGTTAGATTAAAATTGCCATTAAACCTGGTATTATACCAATTTCCATTAGCTGCTTTGTATTTTGAATCGTAAAATGAAACAGACAATAAGTAATAAAAATTGCGGTGCATGTATTGCTCCAAACTCAATTCTATTCCTTTGTTTTCACCAATTCCATTGTTTAACAAACTATCATTTAAAAAGCCAAAAGTATTGTTAATTGTGCTGAAAGAACTATTGATATCTGGAGAAACTGGCAAATTATTCAAAAATTGAACATACGTTTCCAGCTTCAACTTTAAGTGATTGTTTAACATTCTATCATAAGACAAAACGAAATGCTGCGATTTGTTTAAATCTAAATTGGTATTAGGTTTTGAATAAGTACCATTATTCAACTGAATCTTTGCAAAATATAATCCAATGGGTTGAGTCTGACCATGCATTCCATAACCAAATCCAACACTTTGTTTTTCATTTAATTGGTATTTAATAGAACTTCTTGGTTCTATTGAATAGGTATTGTTTAAACTCAACATCAATGAATGAAAACCTAAATTAATACTAAGTCTTTCATTAAACTTATGTTGCCATTGAGAAAATGCCTGGTATATTAAAAACGAACCATTCTGATTGATATGTTCAAGGAAATTTTCTTGATTCATTTCACGCATTTTTTGGAGTAAATCAAAACTCTGATGATTAATGATAAATCCACTTCTGAAATTATTTTTTGCATTCAGTTTAAAATTATAAGTTGTACTTAAACTTATCTTATTTTGGTTAAATGACTCTTTATAATTCTTAGGAATCAAACCTTCAAAATTAAATTCCTCTGCATCGAAGTTGTGAGTAGTTCCACTAAAAACCAAAACTGATTTTAGATATGATTTTTTTGATAAATGAAAGAGATGATTGAGTCCGATTGCACCGGTATTTGAAATAAAATTACGGTTTTGTTTATCAAAAGAACTTTCCCATTTCAATGAATCTTTAACAGCCAAATGCTCTTGATTACTCAATCCTCCAAAAGCAAAAACACCGAAATTTCCATATTTCTCTGTAGGCAAAGAAACATTAAAAGATAAGTCTTGAAAGGTAGTTACGGCATCACCAATATTCACTCCTAACTTTGAAATTACACCCAAAGTAGAATAGCGGTAATTCACTAAATACGAGCCTGCGTATCCTTTTTTAATTGGACCTTCAGATGCAAAATCAAATCCAAGAAAACCAGCTTGTAATGTAAATTCACGTTTTTCATTATTTCCCTTTCTTAGTTTTAAATCAAATACACCTGAAAGTGCATTACCATATTCAGCAGCAAAAGCCCCAGTAATAAAATCAGAATTCCCCATTAACTGAGAACTGAGGATAGAGATTCCACCACCAACAGTTCCGGCATCTGAGAAGTGGTTTGGATTAGGAATCTCTACACCCTCCATTCTATATAATAAACCTGCTGGTGAATTACCACGGATTGAAATCTGATTATTTCCATCATCAGTTGAAGTAACACCTGCAAAAGATACAGCCATTCTTGATGGATCATTAATAGCAGCTGCAAACTTCTGGGTTTCTTCTACAGAAAAAGTACGGCTGCTTACTACCGATAGTTCATTTAATGGCTTATCCTTTTGATGAGATGCCTTAATAACAATTTCTTTTTGATTCTGGAGATTCTCTTCCATAAAAACTTCTAAAACCAATTCTTTTCCTGAGTTTAATATGATATCATTATAATATCTATCCTTATATCCTATATAAGTTACTTTAATCGAATGTTTACCAATTGGAACCTTCGTTAGTTTAAACTCCCCGTTATTATTGGTGATGCAGCCCTGAACAGGATTTAAATCTGTTATTACTATAGTTGCGCCAATTAATTCATTCTGATTTTGTTTATCAAATACTTTACCTCTTATAGTTTGTGTGAGGTTTTGAGCAGCCAAACGACTACTAAAAAGAATAAACAATAGAAATAAATACAAATAGAATAACCTCCTATACCAAATAATTTTTTGTTCTTTTATCATTTTAATCTGTTTTGAATTAAGACAGACAAAATCTATTTCACCCCCACCACAGAACTAAAAATAAATTGGCACGCTTGATTATAACAAATCTAAACCACAAAAACAAGCTCATTTACAGCATTTTATAAAATTCATCTGCAAATAATTTTATACTCTCAGAACATTTAAAAAACTGACTTTTCACACCTTTTACTTTGATAATTATCACAGCAAACATTGAGTCATGTCATACTTATGACTTCATGCGGCATATACTTTTGTCTACGAATTCAAACCCACAAAAAATGAAAACTAAATACAATAACACAAAAACACTTTTAATAAAACCATTGGCATTTTTGTTGATGATAGTGGTTTTATTACTTGGTGTAAAAACTTCTGCACAAGAAAAATACAAATCAGGTGATGTTAAAATTATTGTGAATGGCACTTCAAACATTCACGATTGGAAAATGCAAGGTTCAAAAGGAACTACAAGTGCAACATTTGTAATCCAGAATAAAGTAATCAAATCACTTGGATTTTTATACTTCAGTTTTCCTGTAGAAAATTTAAAAAGTGAGCATAAAGTAATGGATAAAAACTGTTACAAAGCATTAAAAACAGATGTTCAATCAAGCATTAATTTTTTAGGAACATCAAGTACTATTAAACAAGTAAATGCAACAACATTTATTATAGTAACAAAAGGAAAATTACAAATATCAGAAGTAACAAAAGAAGTCGAACTAACAACAACCTGCACAGTAAATGCTGACAACTCAATTACTTGTAAAGGCTCTACCAATGTAAAAATGACAGATTACAAAGTAGAACCACCAAGTGTAATGATGGGCACAATCGTAACAGGAGATGATGTAACTATCGACTACACATTAACATTAGCAAAATAACAAAATCAACAAATTAAAAAATTACAAACCCCTTTAGAATTAAAATTATGAAAACAATTAACTTTAGAAAAGTAGGTTTATTTTTAACTGCTTTAATTGGAATGCAACCAATGTTCTCAAATGCTCAGGTTGTTCAACAAACACCAATGGAAAACATGCGCTCTTATGGTAAATCAGGAGTAAACGTTTTTGAACCCAAAAAAGAAGTAAATACAAAATTCGATGGTATCAAAGTGAGATTTGGTGCGGGTTTCACACAAAGTTTCCAAGCCCTAACGCATGAAAATGGTCAGCCATCTGCTTTAAGTAATATCAGCAAAAAAGATACCAATTCTTTGTATAATATGTCTTCTGGTTTTAATACTGCTCAAGCAAACTGGTTTGTTGACGTAATGCTTGCTGATGGTATTCGTTTGAACTTAACTTCATACCTTTCTTCTCGTCACCACAATGAAACTTGGGTAAAAGGTGGTTATATCCAATTCGACAAAATGCCATTTAAATCAGGTGTTTTCGATAAAATCATGAAATACACTACTATTAAAGTAGGTCATATGGAAATTAACTATGGTGACAATCACTACAGAAGATCAGATGGTGGACATACATTGTACAATCCTTTTGGCGAAAATTATATCATTGATGCATTTACTACAGAAATTGGTGGTGAGATATACGGTCAACACAAAGGATTCATGGGTATGATTGGTGTGAGTAATGGTGAAATCAAAGGTTCTGTAGATGCATTAACAGCAACTACAATTGACCCAACTGCTAAAAAAACTCCTGCTATTTATGGTAAATTAGCTTACGATAAAACAATGGACAATGGTTTCCGTGTTCGTTTAGCTGCTTCTATGTATAATGATAACAGCTCACAAAATAATACTTTGATGTGGGGTGACAGAACAGGTTCAAACTACTTCATGGTGATGGAAAGAGCATTCTTAAATGGATTGGTTACTACTCCTTCTGGTTATACTGCTCAAGCTTGGTCAGGAAGATTAAATCCAAGATTAGCCGATAAAATTGCTGCTCAACAATTCAACATATTATTGAAATATAAAGGTGCTGAAATTTTTGGAACTTATGATATGATGAAAGGTCGTACAAGTACAGAAACAAAAGAAAGAGAATTATCTCAAATGGCAGTTGATGCAATCTACCGTTTTGGAAAAACAGAAAATGTATTTGTAGGTGCTCGTTATAATACTGCAAGTGGAAATATTGCTCCAACTGAACAAACTAATAAAATCACAATTAACAGAACTTCATTAGCTGCTGGTTGGTTTGTAACTGATAACATCTTATTAAAAGGTGAATATGTAATGCAAGAATACAAAGACTTCGCTCAAAGAATGACTGCTACTGGAACTCCAATTGATGCTCGTTACAATGGTAAATTCAATGGATTCTTAATTCAAGCAACAGTTGGATTTTAAACTAAGGTTTGTTATTTAACTCATTCAAATTGAACAAAAACGGATCTGTAGTTATAACTTCAGGTCCGTTTTTTCTTAAGAAAATAAAAGATGAAAATGAAGTCATATATAAATATTGTTGCTTTAACATTCATTATGTTGGCAATTTTCAGCTTTAAACCAACTGAAAAAAATAATCACTACAATACTAAATGGGTGGTTCAACATTCAAGCAGTTTATGTGTAGAGGGAAAATCAAATGTAAATAAGTTCAGTTGCGAAATTACAGACTATTGTAAATTCGACACCATTTCGTTTTTTAAATCAAACCATAAAAAGGATGATAATTATTACATCATGAATGGATGCATGAAATTAGACATCACAAGTTTTAATTGTCATGATGTTTTAATCACAAGAGATTTCAGAAAAACCTTAAAATACAAGGAAAATCCAATGATGACCATTCATTTCGAACAAATTGAAAAGTTCGATCCATCGCCCAATTCTCAGGTGGTTAAAGGGATAATCAAAATTAGATTAGCCAACGTAATTAAAGAATATGAAGTAGATTATGTAGTGCTGCATTCACCCGGAAATAAAATCATCCATTTAATTGGAAACAAAAGGTTAAACTTATCAGATTTTGGACTCAAACCTGTAAGTAAAATGGGTGGTTTAATAAAGGTAGATGATCAATTAAAAGTAAACTTCTTTTTAGTTTTAGGGTCTGCTTAAAACAAAAAAGGCTGCAAAATTTGCAGCCTTTTTTGTTTTAATGAATTCTTTATTCTCCGCGTTTTTTAGCGGCATTTTTCGAACTGTATAAAAAGTAAATTCCTAATCCTGCTATTAACCAAATTGCAGCGCTTAATAAAGTGGTACCAGGTAAACCAACAATCATTGCAGAACAAACTATAACTCCTAAAATAGGAACCAATGGCACCAATGGAGTTTTGAAATTTCTCTTTAATTCAGGCTCTTTAACTCTTAAAATCCAAACTGCAATACATACAAGTACAAATGCAAACAAAGTTCCAATACTTGTTAAATCTCCAGCTACCGAGCCAGGTACAAATGCAGCAAAAGTTCCAACGAAAAAGAACAAAATAATATTTGACTTATAAGGGGTTCTAAATTTCGGATGAACATCAGCAAAAACTTTAGGTAATAAACCATCTTTTGCCATTGAATAAAACACACGTGATTGTCCCATTAACATCACTAATATTACAGAAGAAAATCCTGCTAAAATGGCAATTGTAATTGAAAATGCCAACCAATCATAACCAGGCATATATTTAGTAATTGCAAAAGCTACTGAAGCCTCTTTTCCTTCTTTTACAAAATCTGTATAAGGTGCAACACCTGTTAATACGTGTGAAAATAAAATATAAAGAATGGTACAAACTACCAATGAACCCAAAATTCCAATTGGCATATCTCTTTCAGGACGTTTCGCTTCTTGTGCAGCAGTTGATACCGCATCAAAACCAATAAAAGCAAAAAATACAATTCCGGCTCCGGTTATAACACCGCCCATTCCATGGTTCCAGAATTTAGAATAATCATAAAAACTTCCATCAGGTAATAATGCAGGCGTTGCATTATCAGGAATTAAATAAGGTGTATGGTTTGCAGGATTGATGAATCCCCAACCTAAAGCAATAAAAAGTATAATAATTGCCACTTTAACAAATACAATTACAGCATTTACAATGGCTGATTCTTGAGTACCTTTTATTAATAATAGGGATATCAATAACAAAATAATTAATGCTGGAAAATTCATGATTCCAGTGGTCATGGTTCCATCTGCATTTAAGATTGATTCAAAAGGAGAATGCGTCCATTCATATGGTATGGCATTACCTAATAATTTGTTTAAATATTCACTCCAAGCAATTGAAACTGTTGCAGCTCCTAATGCGTATTCTAAAACCAAAGCCCAACCAATTGTCCAAGCAACAAGTTCACCCATTGTGGTATAAGCATAGGTATAAGCACTACCGGCTGCAGGAATAATTGATGCAAATTCAGCATAACACAAACCAGCAAATGCACAACCAACTGCTGCAATAATAAATGAGACTGTAACCGCCGGACCAGCATGTTCGCCAGCAGCAGCAGCTGTTCTTACGAATAAACCAGCTCCAATAATGGCACCAATTCCAAGGGCGATTAAATTTGCAGCAGTTAAGGTTCGTTTTAGTTGATGTCCGTCTGAGGAGACTTCAAGTAAATCTTTAAGTGATTTCTTATAGAAAATATTTGCCATAGTTTAAAATTTCAATTGCCAATATAGGAATTTAACCTAATAAACAATTTGAAAAATTAATTCACAGCTTGATTAACATAATAGAAACAATTATTCTTCCATAAAATCAGGCTTTGCCTTTTGAGCTTGTTCTTCCTTGTATTTAGCACAATCCATCTCTATTGTTATAGGAGATTGAGGAGCTTCCCATTGGTTTACAATATTTATTAAGCCTGGAGTGGCTACAACTTTTTTCATATAATTAGCCCAAATTGGCATAGCCATTGCCGAACCAGAACCCAAATCCATGGTTCTAAAATGTATCGCTCTATCTTCCCAACCAACCCAACATCCTGTAACCAAAGTTGGTGTAATTCCTATAAACCATCCATCAGAGTAATTCTGAGTAGTACCAGTTTTCCCTCCTACTGCACCAGGAATCTGATACATATATTTAACCTTTGCGGCTGTACCATGAGTTGTAACTCGTTCTAACATTTTACACATTACATAAGCTGTTTGCTCACTTAATGCTTCCTGTGTTTGAGGAACATTTTCGAAAATTGTATTTCCATTTTTATCCTGAATTCTTAATAAATAAACAGGTTTAATCCATACACCTTTATTTGCAAATGCACTAAAAGCACCAACCATTTCGTAAATTGACACATCTGATGTGCCCAAAGCAATACTTGGATAAGGTTCTAGTTTTGATGTTATTCCTAATTTTCTTGCTAATTCAACAACTGTTTTTGGTCCACCTGGAACACAATTTTTCATTAAATACAAAACGATATTGTTTACAGAATGCTGCAAACCATGATATAAGTCCATATCAGGTGTGGTGTATTTTTCATCTGAATTTTGTGGCGCCCAATCATTGTATTCCTCAAAAACAACTGGTTTGTTTGGAACAACAGTACAAGGTGAATAACCATTGTCAATTGCTAAGGTATAAACCAATGGCTTAAACGTTGAACCCACTTGGCGTTTTGCTGTTGAATTTACATGGTCATATTTAAAATACTTGTAATTATGACCACCAACCCAAGCTTTAATTCTACCACTTACTGGATCCATGCTCATTAAACCACATTGTGCAAAGTATTTATAGTACTTAATACTGTCTAATGGCGACATAATTGTATCAATATCACCTCTATTATAACTAAAAACTTTCATCTTAACAGGAGTATTGAACTCCTTTGTTATCTCAGCCTCTGTTCTACCCAATTGTTTTAAAATTCTATACCTATCACTTCTTTTCATGCTTAAAGTGATAAGTTCTTTAAATTTTCCCCAAGGCTCTCTGCCTTTCCAATGCGCATAAAATTTCTTTTGTTGGTCTTTTAATTGTTCTGCAACAACTTCCTCTGCTTGTTTTTGCATGGTTGGATTAATAGTTGTATAAATTTTCAATCCATCTTTATATAGGTTATAACCATTTTCTTCGCACCATTCTAAAAGTTCAATTCGTAGAGTTTCTCTGAAATAAGTGGCAAGTCCTTCATTATGGTCTTCTTCTTGGTATTTTAATTCTATAGGTTGAGCCTTTAACTTAGCGCATTCTTCATCAGTAATGGCATCATTTTTTGCCATTTGGTTTAATACCGTATTTCTTCTTGCTAAAGCATTTGCAGGATGTAATACTGGATTAAATCTTGTAATAGCTTTTAACATTCCAACCAACAATGCAGCTTCACTCGCTGTTAATGTTTTAGGAGATTTACCAAAAAAAGTTTTAGATGCAGAACGAATACCAAATGAATTTCCACCAAATTCAACCGTATTAAAATACATTGTTAGAATTTCTTCCTTGGTATACCTTTGTTCGATTCTTATGGCAGTAATCCATTCTTGTAACTTAGTAACAACTTTATCTTTTAAGCTTTTAAATCTTTTTCTTGGAAATAAATTTTTAGCTAATTGCTGAGTAATGGTACTACCACCTTGACGTCTTCCAATTAAATTATAAGCAACAATAGTAAACAAACGGTTATTGTCGATACCTGCATGGTCGTAAAACCTAATATCTTCAGTAGATACCAAAGCATTAATTAAATTAGGACTTAAATCTTCGAAGTTAGCATTACTTCTATTTTGTAAATAATATTTACCTAACTGACTTCCATCTTCAGCATAAATTTCACTGGCTAAATACGTTTTAGGATTCTCTAACTCCTCAATTGGAGGAAGTTCTCCAAACCAACCTTTTCCAATTGCAGCAATTAAACCAACAAACAATAAGGCTCCCAAAAATGAAAAAATCCAAATCCATTTTACCCACTTCCAATAAGGATTTTTAAATAATAATTCTTTAACTCCGCTTTTCATTACTGATTCTTAGTTTTTCTTTTTATTCAAACTTGCTGCTAACTTTGGATAAAATTTTGAATAAGACTCCAACTTTTTATCTTTTAAAGCATTTCTAAAATTTTTAATCGAAATAACAGTTTGTATATAAGGTTCTTTACAAACAAGTTTTGTATCTGCAAACTTAATTGCACTTAATGTTTCTAAGTACAAATTAGCTGCTGCTAAATTCTTAAATTCTCTAATTAATATCAATTGATAACCCTCATTACTCATCATTGAATTAACTCTTAAATTATCATTTGAGTTATAAGCCTCATTATGGTTTCCAAATAAACTTAGATAATCAGTTAAATCTGCTTTTTCATTTTTTACAGCAAACACATAATAAAATGGTGTTTCTGTTTCTAAATCAAATTCAACCTGATTAGCTGAATCTCCATTTCCAACAATAGCAGCTTTCTTTTCTTCCTTATTCATAGCAGCTAAAATTGCCTTCGCCGACTCCCCTACTTCAGTATTTGGATATGCCGACAAAATAGTTGTCATAGCACTTTTTAATTCCGATTTACCTTTTATCTTGCCAATACATAAAGCATTTAAATATTCATATTTAGGTTTTAGGCTATTTCCGGGATACTTTTTATCTAATTGCTCCTTTAATACCATAGCCTCAGAAAAAGAACCTGCTTTATATAACTCAAACATTTTTTCATATTCCTTATTTAATTCTTTATTACTTTCAGACTCTGTATTCTTTAAGACCTTTTTTTGTAAAAACAATGTATAAGGATGTTCTGGATATTCTTTAATCAATAGATTTTTAAAATCTTCAGCTTTAGATTTTTGTTCTAAATTTAAATACGATTTATGTAAATAATAATAAGCCTTAGGTTCGTATTCATTTAAAGGAAATCTCTTTTCTAATTCATTTAAAAATTTGATAGCCTCAGAATTATTTTTCAACTTTTCATAATAAATACTTCCTAAATTATTTAAGGACTCCATTATTCTATTGTTAGAACTTTCGAGTTTTTCTTTTGTAAATGGAACATTTTTAACCCAAGCATCTTTTGTAGCATCACCAAAAGTTTTGTTTTCTACAACTTCAGGAATAGCTTTGGCTTTATTCTCGTTGGTTTCTTTTTTGTTTAAAGTATCAATTGGTGTATTTTGCTTTTCGCCATCTTCATCATTTGATTTTGTTTTTTCCTTAGCTGCTATTCGCCAAAAATCTTCATTTGTTCTTTTGCCCCATTTTCTTGCACTATAAAACTCTGCGGCACCTTGAACCATTAGAGTACTATTATAAAAATACCACGATGCACTACCAGCTCCTGGTAAAGGCGCAGGACCTGCATTAATTGGAGTACTTGAATTATTCTGCATACTTGCAGCTATTTGTTCATTCTTTTTCTTTTGTTTAGCTTCTTGTTCTTGTTTCAACTTTTCAGCAGCCATCCAAGAACTAACTTTTCTATCTAAAGCATCTTTACTTAATCGACTAAGTGCTTGCAAAGAATCCTCTGTTTCATAAGCATTTAAATTGCTTACTAAATCCTTTAAAACAATTTGGGTATTTTTTAATTGCTCATAATCTTTTTCTTTAGGGTCAAGTATTTGAACTGTTGAATCGTAATAAGCCTGTGCATTTACATAATCCTTTTTATCAAAAAATATTACAGCAAGCTCTTTATAAGATTTAGCCTTCTGTGCTTTGTTCTTAGTGCTTTTTGCAACTGATTGCTTAAAATCTTTTATAGCAGCAACTTCATTTTTTTGCGACCATTCAAGTTTACCTAATTCGAAATAAATCTGGTCTAAATAATCTTCATTCTTATCATCATTAGCCATTCTTTTTAAGTTCCTTCTCACTTTTGCAACATTCTTTTTATTGCTCAAATCGTAAACCTTTGTTAGGTTAATATTTGCATTAAAAGCGAAATCGTAAGCTGGAATTAATTTAATTACTTTATCAAAATGGACAATTGCTTCCGGCTTTTTATCTGCCTCCATGCACAGTTGACCTAAAATATAATGATACCTAATTTTTTGTTCCTTATTAAGTGAGCCATTTAGAGCCATTTTTAAGTTTTCGATGGCAGAAGAATATTTTCCTAATTTGATATTAATATCGGCAGCAGTAGTAAAAATTTGTGTAATTTCTTTTTTGGTATAATTTTTCTCAGTTAACATAGAGCTAATTACAGCCTCAGCTTCTCCGAGTTTCTCTAAACCAACATAACACCTAGCAATCCAACTATTACATAAATTGCGGTAATCGCCCTTTTTGTATTTGTTACCTACATATTGAAAAGCTTCAATTGCTGCAAAATAATCTCTTTTATAAAAGTGACATTGAGCAATTCCAAAATAGGCATCATCGGTATAACTTCCAATTTGGTGAAGTTGAATTGTTCCAGAGAACTTTTTCGAAGCTTCATCTAAAATGTTTGCAGCTCCTTTTGCTGCCTCAGGCGTTCCTAAAGGAAAAACATCCAAAATTTGGTTAAAATTATTAACATGGCTTGCCTCAAGCTGCATTTCAGCATCGAGAACCTTTTGTTGACCATTAAAATAAATATTGTAATGACCAGTTAATGTATGCCATTTGCGGTTCATCCACTTATCTTTAGTAGGACTACAAGCCACTAAAAACAAGCTAAAACCAAGGATTGCGTATGTTATTCTATTTTGTTGATACAAGGGAGCGTCTGATTTAATACCTTTGAGTTCTATATAAAGTACAATTTTAACCAATCTTTACAATAATAAGGAAAGACATGGAGCAGCAGAAAAAAAAACTCATTCACAAATTAAGGTATAAGTATCGTTTCATACTCATAAATGATGAAACTTTTGAAGAAAAATTTTCATTTAAGCTTACTCCCATGAATGTTTTCGTGGGTTTTAGCTCATCTTTAGTTTCATTGACAATCCTCATTATTTTGTTGATTTTTTTTACACCATTAAAAGAATATGTGCCCGGATATACCGATACCCAAACCAAACGGAATATTCAACAATTATTGTTTAAAGCTGATTCTTTGGAAGAAAGTTTAAAAGCTAAAGAAACTTATTACAAAAATCTTTTAGACATCATGAATGGAGGTAATGGACTGAATGACAGCACCACTACTAGCAAAAAAACAAGTTCAAAAACTTCAAAATCAAGTGCCGGAGAAAAAGAACTAGCTTTCAGAAGTGAATTTGAGAAAATTTCAAACAATACAAAAACAGAATCAAAGCGAGAAATTTCGGCAGATTACAAAAATTTATTTTTAATGACACCTACAAAAGGTTTAATAAGTAAACCTTTTAATCCTGGTGAAAATCATTTTGCCATTGATATAGCTTCAATTCCTGAAGCGCCAATAAAAGCTGTCCAAGAAGGAACTGTAATTTTTGCAGACTGGACACCAGAAGCAGGTAAAACTATTGTTATTCAGCACACTAACAACCTAATTAGCATTTATAAGCACAATTCGGCATTATTAAAAAAAGTTGGTATGTTTGTAGGAACAGGTGAAGTTGTTGCAATTGTTGGTAATACTGGAGAGTATACAACTGGAACACATTTACATTTAGAACTCTGGGAAAACGGAAAAGCCCTAAACCCAGAAGAATTATTAACTTTTTAAAATTAAAATATGGCAATCTTTAACTCTAATAAAAATACGACATTCAATCCTCAGGAGATAAATATTTTAAATGCAGGAACCACAATTCAAGGTGATTTAAATTCAGAGGGAGATATTAGAATTGACGGAACAGTTAAGGGTAACGTAAACGTAAAAGCCAAATTGGTACTTGGACCATCTTCGCAAATAACAGGAAATGTAAGTGCTCTAAATTGTGATATTTTTGGTATTGTGACAGGAAATATTCAAATAACAGAATTGCTGGCAATTAAAGCAAGTGCGCAAATTAGTGGTGATATTAGTTGTAGCAAGTTAATAATTGAATCTGGTGCAAGCTTTAATGGAAAAAGTGAAATGAAACCAGCGGGATATTCATCTGAATTTTCAAAACCAAAATCAACAAAACCTATTGAAGAAAAAGGTTTGCAAAATGGAGAAAAAGCCAGCGAAAAAACCGGAGCCTAATCCTATTCTCAAATATAGCGGGCTAGCATTCAACATGATAGCCATAATTGCAAGTATAAGTTTAGGAGGAAAATACCTAGACCAATACATGGAAAACTCTTTTCCATACTTTACATTAATTGGTGTTTTATTTTCGGTTTTTTCAGCAGTTTATTTATCAATTAGAGAATTATTAAAGTAATGCCTTAGGTTTGCAAAATGTTTAAAGACAGATTCAGCAAATCTATCAATGCACTTACTTTATTATTAGCAGGTGCCATTTTAATTTTTAAAGGAGTCCAAGATAAAATTGTACTTAATAATTTAGTTTGGATTGCACTTTTTTACTTCTACTTTTTGAGCATTGCAATCTATTTTATCTCAAAATCGGGTCTAAAAAAGGACAATAAAACATTTATTACAAGAATTTATTCATCAATTGGAATAAGATTTATTTTCAGCCTTAGCCCTTTACTAATCTACCTATTCTTCATTCCAACCAAAGAATTAAGCTTCATAATTAGCTATCTTTTATTGTATTTCTTTTACACTGCTTTTGAAATTTATTTCCTTGTGGTTAACTTGCGCCCCGATTTAAACAAATAAGTCAATTGATGCAGCTCTCCAATAAAAAGATTTTCAGATACTTAATACCAACTTTTTTGGTTATTTTGTATGTCGGTTACGCAAGTCTAAAAGTCTACGGACAAGAAGGACACGCAGACTCCACTCAAATTCAAGGCGTTGAGGCTAGCCACGATGCCCAAGCCGACCATAATCATGAAGCCAACCAACATGGAGATGCCTCACATGCTGATGCAAATCATGAAGCAGGTGCACATGAAGAAGGAAAAGTTGATGCTGGTAAATTAATTATGGAACATATTGCAGATGCCCATGATTGGCATATTGCTACAATTGGAGAATCACATATCTCTATTCCATTACCAGTTATCATTAAAGATGATGCTGGATTAAAAATCTTTTCATCAAGCAGATTTGGTCATGGACATGAAGTTTATGAAGGATACAAATTGCATGAAGGCAAAATAGTTGCTGTAAATGCTGATGGCTCAGAAAATCATGAGGCAAAATTCTTTGATTTATCTATCACTAAAAATGTAGCAGCAATGTTTATCGCAGTATTTTTGTTGATGTGGGTAATGTTAAGCGTAGCAAAACATTACACTGTAAATAAAAATAAAGCCCCTAAAGGTTTAAATAATCTAATTGAATCATTAATTATATTTATCCGTGATGAAGTTGCAAAACCGTCAATTGGACCAAAATATGAGAAATTCTTACCTTACTTGTTAACCATATTCTTTTTTATATTCTTCAACAATATTTTAGGATTGGTTCCATTTTTCCCAGGAGGAGCTAACGTAACTGGAAACATTGCAATTACTTTAGTATTAGCCTTGTTTACATTTTTTATCACCTCATTCAATGGTAACAAGAGCTATTGGGGACATATATTCATGCCTCCAGGAGTTCCAAAAGGATTATGGATACTGTTAGTTCCAATTGAAATCATTGGAATGTTGAATAAACCAATTGTATTAATGATTCGTTTATTTGCAAACATTACAGCAGGTCACATTATTATTTTAGGATTTTTCAGTTTGATATTTATCTTCGGAGCAATGAATGTATATTTAGGATTCGGAGTATCAATATTATCAGTAGCATTTACAACATTCATGAGTTTCTTAGAATTGTTAGTAGCATTTCTACAAGCTTATGTATTTACTTTACTGTCATCATTATATTTTGGCTCGGCAGTAGAAGAACATCACCACGAAGAACATCATTAATTAACATACAAATCATCTATTAACCAACACAATTATGACTTTATTAAACATCATCTTACAAGCAGTTGCAGATCCAGGTTTTGCTAAAATGGGTGCAGGTATCGGAGCAGGTTTAGCTGCAATCGGTGCAGGTATGGGTATCGGACGTATCGGCGGAAGCGCCCTTGAGTCTATCGCTCGTCAACCAGAAGTATCAGGAGATATTCGTGCAAACATGATCGTAGCTGCTGCTCTGATTGAAGGTGCTGCCTTCTTCGGTATCGTAGTTTGTCTTTTGATCGTATTGCTGTAATACTAATAAGATTAAGAAACACGGTATACAATAGTGTACCGTGCTTTCTGATTACTAGTACAGCTTTAAATCAAAAACAATAAAATTAAAAGAACATGGAATTAGTAAAACCAGGTTTAGGATTGATATTTTGGATGACACTTACCTTTAGTTTGGTATTGTTTATCCTTTCCAAATTTGCATGGAAACCAATCCTTAATTCAATCAGGGAAAGAGAAGACTCTATTAACAATGCCCTGAACGCAGCAGAAGATGCTCGCAAACAAATGGATGCTTTGAAAAGTGACAATGAAAAATTGTTACAACAAGCCCGTTTAGAGCGAGATGTTATGCTCAAAGAAGCAAAAGAAATGAAAGAAGAAATCATTTCTACAGCAAAAAAATCGGCAGACGATGAGGCTCGCCGTATTGTTGCATCTGCAAACGAATCAATCGAATCTGCGAAACTAAAAGCATTGAATGAATTGAAAACTCAGGTTGCTGAGTTATCTGTTGATTTAGCTGAAAAAGTATTACGTAGAAAAATGAATGATCGTGCAGAGCAAGAAGCTTTTGTAAACGAAAATCTGAAATCAATTACATTGAACTAAGATGTCTGAAACCAGGGTATCCAACCGTTATGCAAAGTCACTAATTGACTTATCAAAAGAAAGAAATTCTATTGATAAGGTTTTTGGTGATATACAGGCATTTAAATCTGCATTAGATGCAAATCTTTCTCTTTTCAATTTAATGAAAAGCCCAATTATCGATGGGGATAAGAAAAATAAAATCATCAGTCAGATATTTTCAGCCTCCTTTGATACGCTAACGATAACGTTTTTCGAAACGATTATCAGGAAAAAGAGGGAGTATTATTTGTATGATATCGCCCAAGCGTTCATTGGCCAATATTATGCAATGAATCAAATTACTACTGCAAAAGTAACTACAGCTCAAGAATTGACTGAAGCCAACACGCAGGAAATAAAAAGCCTTATTGAAAAAGGAACAGGTAAAACTGTTATTTTAGATAGCAAGGTTGATCCGAGCCTGATCGGAGGATTAGTTGTGCAGATTGAAGATAAACTTTATGATGCCAGCATTTCTGGAAAACTCAGGAAAGCAAAACAGGAATTATTAAATACGTACATTTCAAAATAACAATGTCATTATGGTAGAGATTAGACCAGACGAGGTATCAGCCATCATACGCGAGCAGCTCAGTAATTTTAAATCTGATGCAGAACTCGAAGAAGTAGGTACAGTGCTTCAGGTGGGCGATGGTATCGCGCGCATCTATGGATTAACCAAAGTACAATCAGGTGAATTAATTCAATTTGCTAACGGTGTTGAAGGGATCGTTTTGAACCTTGAAGAAGACAACGTTGGAGCTGTATTATTAGGTTCTTCTGAAGAAATTAAAGAAGGTGATACCGTAAAACGTACTGGCCGTATCGCATCTATTAAAGTAGGTGAAGGTATGACTGGTCGCGTAATCAATACTTTAGGTCGCCCAATTGATGGAAAAGGACCAATAGCTGGTGATTTATATGAAATGCCACTTGAGCGTAAAGCACCAGGTGTAATTTTCCGTGAACCAGTTAAAGAACCATTACAAACAGGTATCAAAGCTATCGATGCAATGATTCCAGTTGGTCGTGGTCAACGTGAGTTGGTTATTGGTGACCGTCAGACAGGTAAAACTGCTGTATGTATCGATACCATCATCAACCAAAAAGAATTCTACGAAGCAGGTCAACCTGTATATTGTATTTATGTTGCTTGTGGACAAAAAGCATCTACTATTGCTCAGGTTGTAAAAACTCTTGAAGAGCGCGGTGCAATGCCTTACACAATCATCGTAGCTGCAACATCTTCAGATCCAGCTCCAATGCAATTCTTTGCTCCAATGGCTGGTGCTGCAATCGGTGAATTCTTCCGTGATACAGGTCGTCCTGCTTTGGTAATTTATGATGATTTATCAAAACAAGCGGTTGCTTATCGTGAAGTATCATTGTTATTGCGTCGTCCTCCAGGCCGTGAGGCTTATCCTGGTGACGTATTCTACTTACATAGTCGTTTATTAGAAAGAGCTGCTAAAATCAACTCAACTGATGCGATTGCAAAAGATATGAATGACCTTCCTGATTCAATCAAACATTTGGTTAAAGGTGGTGGTTCATTAACTGCTCTTCCAATTATTGAAACTCAAGCAGGTGACGTTTCTGCTTATATTCCAACCAACGTAATTTCAATTACCGATGGTCAGATATTCTTAGAAGCAAACTTGTTTAACTCTGGTATTCGTCCGGCGATTAACGTAGGTATCTCGGTATCTCGTGTGGGTGGTAACGCTCAAATCAAATCGATGAAAAAAGTTGCTGGTACTTTGAAATTAGACCAAGCTCAATACCGTGAATTAGAGGCTTTCTCAAAATTTGGTTCTGATTTAGATCCTGCTACAAAAGCTGTACTTTCAAAAGGTGCTCGTAACGTAGAAATTTTGAAACAAGGTCAGTTCGCACCTTTACGTGTAGAACAACAAATTGCTATCATCTATTTAGGAACAAAAGGTTTATTATCGAACGTGCCATTAAATAAAGTACGTGAGTTCGAATCTGAATTCCACCAATACATGGAAAGCAAACACAAAGACACTTTAAATGAATTGAAAAAAGGTAATTTCAATGATGATATTACCAAAGTAATCGAAAGTGTTGGAAAAGAACTTTCAGCAAAGTATAACGCTTAATTCTAAGAAACCTTGGCTAACTTAAAAGAAGTCCGCATCAGAATCGCATCTGTTAACTCAACTCAACAGATAACCAAAGCTATGAAGCTGGTTTCTGCTACAAAGTTGAGAAGAGCTCAAAATGCTATCATTCAAATGAGACCTTATTCTCAAAAACTGAATGGCATTTTGTCGAACTTGAGCGATTCCATTGATGTCGATTCATTAAAAGTATATTTCAACCAAAAAGAAGTAAAAAATACTTTATTAGTAGTTATTACTTCAGATAGAGGTTTGTGTGGTTCATTCAACGCAAACGTTATCAAACAAGCTAATGCTTTAATAAAAGAGCAATATGCTGGTAAAAATATCACTATCCTTCCTATAGGAAAAAAAGCTTTTGAATTCTACGGTAAACAAGGTTATCAAATGATTACTGATTTTAAAGATACTTTCTTGCAATTAAATGCAGAAAATAGCTTTGCAATTGGTGAGTTTATCCTACAACAATTCAAAAGCGGAAAATTTGATAAGGTTGAAATTATTTACAACCAATTCAAAAATGCTGCTACTCAGATTTTAACTGCTGAACCTTTCTTACCTATTGTTAAACAAGCTGGTACTGGTTCAGTTCAATCTAAAAATGATTATATTTTTGAACCTTCTAAGGAAGAAATTTTGGAAGAATTAATTCCAAGAATCCTTAAAACTCAATTATACAAAGCATTATTAGATTCTCAAGCTTCTGAGCATGGTGCACGAATGGTTGCTATGGATAAAGCAACTGAAAACGCCGGAGATATCATTAAAGGCTTAAAATTAGAATACAATAGAGCTCGTCAGGCTGCTATTACCAAAGAAATCTCTGAAATCGTTGGTGGAGCTGCTGCACTAAGTAGCTAAAATAATTCTCAATCTAAAAAAATCCCTGTCTACTAGTTAGATGGGGATTTTTTTTGCTCGAATACCAAAATATTTTATTTTGAAACTGGGGGTAAACATAATCATGCCTGTCTTAACTCAATAAGAATAAAATGATTGTTTATGTTTGCCGGATTCAACCATGATCATTCATTCTGATTCTTACTCCTGGACTGATATAAAAAATGGCAGCGAGCCGGCGTTTGAGCATTTCTTCAAACTCCACTACCAAGAGCTTTGCCGTTTTGCATACAGTTTTGTTGGAGATAAAGATGAAGCAGAAGAAATGGTACAACAAGTTTTTTTTAACCTTTGGGCGAAGCGTGAAGTTATGCAACTCAGCTCCTCCCTCCGCTCCTATTTATTTGGCGCTGTAAGAAATACAAGCCTCAATAGAATTGAACATGCTCAAGTAAAAATGAAGCATGAAGCGAGTTATTCGGGTGAACATTTAAGTTCATCCAATCTTTCTGCAGAACGAATTTTAAGCAAAGAACTGGATACCTTAATTAAGGAAAGTATTGAAGCACTTCCTGACCAATGTAGATTGGTTTTTGGTATGAGCCGATTTGAAAACTTAAAATACTCAGAAATTGCTAAACAATTAGGAATCTCTGTAAAAACAGTAGAAAAACACATGGGTAGAGCCTTAAAAGAACTTAGAGAAAAGCTTAAGGACTATTTAGAACTGATTATACTCTTACTACTAATCAATTAATAATGAATAAAGAAGAACAAGACATATTAATTGCAAAAGTAATTTGTGGTGAAGCAAGTTTGGAAGAATTAAATCAATTTAACAAATTATTAGCTTCTGACTCTAACTTAAAAAATGAGTTTGAAAAAAGCAAAATTGCGCTTAACAAATTTAAGGAAATACCTGAATTTGATACGGAGGCAGCTTGGTTAAAAATGAAGAGCCAAATTTCAAAAAAACCAGGAAAAAAGTTTCAGCTTAATCCATTAATTAGAACCATTGCGGCAAGTTTAATCATTGTTGGTATTGGAAGTTTACTTTTGGTTAAAATCAAACAAAGCCAAAATAAAATAACTGTTGCAACTCAAAATCAAACAACAAAAGAAAAACTGCCAGATGGAAGCCAAATTAGTTTAAATGAAGCTTCAAGTATTGAATATGACTTCTCTAAGAAAGAAAACAGAACTATTAAGTTAAAAGGTGAGGCCTTCTTTGAAGTAGTTCATGACGAGAATAAACCTTTTATTGTAGAAGTTGATGACTTAACAATAACAGACATTGGAACATCATTTTTAGTAAGTGAAAATGAAAAACTTAATGAGGTAACTGTAAGTGTTGAAGAAGGAATAGTTTTATTAGAACAAAACAAAACAAAAATGGAGCTAATTGCTGGTGAAAAAGCAATTTATAATGCAGAAACAGGTAAAATAGATAAACTAAAAATCAATCATAAAATACGACCTCTTTATGCATCGAAAATTTTAAAATTCAACAGAACTCCATTGATAGATGCCATTGAAGACATCAATTCAATTTATGGAACCAATATTATAATTAGTACCAAACAAATCCAATCTTGCGAAATAACTGCCAGTTTTACCGATGAAAATCCGGACATCGTATTACAAGTTATTTGCGAAACCCTTCATTTAGATATGAAAAAGAACAACACTCAGATTATTCTTAGTGGAATTGGATGTAATCAACCTTAGTAAAAATGAAAACAAAAAATTTAATTATCTGCATATTAATCATATGCTCCGGAATAATTCGCGCCCAAAGCATCAAACCATTTCTTGAAAAAGAAGTAAGCTTAAATCTCACAAATGAAAAAACTGCAATAGTCCTTGAAAAATTAGAACAAGCTGGTGGATTTCATTTTTCATACCCTTCAAACTTGATAAACTCAACTAAAGAAATTTCAATTCAAGTTAAAAATAAAACAATAAGAGAATGTCTATTGATAATTTTTAAAAAGGAAATCGATTTTAAACAAAAAGGAAACTATATCATTTTACAAAAAGCCAAAGAAGCTAAGGCTGATAAGGTAATTATTAAAGGCTATGTAAGTGATTCACAAAATGGAAAAAAAATTGCAAGAGCTTCAGTTTACGACAAACAAACTCTGGCATCAACAACAAGTAATGATTACGGCTATTATGAGATTGAAATTCCAGGAAACAAAACGTCAGAAATTACCGTAAACAAGGAATCATACCAAGACACGCTAATAAAACTAAACAACTTAGATGATATACAAAATCTGAGTATTAAGCCTACAGATTCTTTATTGTACAATTCTGATTCAGCCAAATTAAATAGAGCTATAATTGAAGTAAAACAGCTTGGAAAAGACATATGGTTAGAAACAAAATCATTGATTCACTCTATCAATATTAAAGATACGCTATTTAGAAAAAGTCAGGTTAGCTTTTTACCATTTATCGGAACAAATGGAGCACTTTCTGCTAATGTTGTAAATGATGTTTCTTTTAATATTCTTGGAGGTATTTCTAAAGGAGTAAATGCGACAGAAATTGGGTCTATTTTGAACCTAGTTAATGGAAATGTTAAAGGTGTGCAAATATGTGGTATAAGTAATTTAGTAAACGGCAATGTAACAGGGCTTCAAATAGCTGGAATTAATAATACCAATAGAGGTCTAACTAAAGGAATACAAATTGCAGGTATTACCAATTTGAACTTGGATACAATGACAGGAATTCAATTTGCCGGTATAAATAATATCAACTTAAAACATACGGAAGGAACTCAATTTGCTGGAATATTTAATATAAATAAAATACATACAAAAGGACCAGAATTCGCTGGTTTATTTAATGTAAGTGAAATCTATCAAGGTAAATTAAGAATGGCAGGATTATTCAACTTTTCAAGAAAAGAAAGTGTATCAAATGATTTTGCAGGATTGTTTAATATCAATGAAAGTTCGAAAGGAAAAGTAATAGCTGCTGGAATATTTAATGTCACTAAAGACAGCAACAGTGCTATATGTTTAGCAGGATTATTTAATACGACTCAAATTTATAATGGGCATTTTAGAGCAGCAGGATTATTTAATAATGGTGAAACAAATTTTAGATCAACTGATTTAGCCGGATTATTTAATGTAAACAAAAGGGTTAATAAAGGAATTCAAATTGCAGGACTGGCAAACATTTGCAAAGAAAATGATGGCATTCAGATTGCGCCATTTAACTTCTGCAAAGATTCATATGGCATTCCTATTGGCGTTTTAAGTTTTGTTAGAAATGGTGTTCATCAAATAGAATATTCAAGAAATGAAAACCAAATGAATGAAATCAGGCTAAGAACGGGTGTAAAGAAATTTACAAATGAACTAATAGCAGGATTCGAAAACTTTAATACCCAGCAACAAAAATGGTATGTTGGTTATGGTATTAGCAGCAGTTATAGGATAAGCAATAAATTTAATTTTGAAACAGGCATATCAACTTACCAGATAAACAATAAGGATTGGAATACCCATGTTTCATTGCTGAACAAGTTAAACCTAGCAATTGAGTTAAGACCAGCAAGCAGCTTAGGAATATTTATAGGACCAACAATGAACCTATTTGTATTGAATGATAATTCACTGCAATATGAAGCCTTAAAAAGTTTAGTGCCAACAAAAACTTGGATAAACAATGAGAACAACAAAGGTGTTCATGTTATTGGCTGGTTTGGCTGGCGCGCAGGTATCAGATTATTTTAAATTGAAAAATCAAACTAAAATTGGTTTATGATAAAATAAAACAACTAATTTGAAATAAAATTAGTTTGAAAGTTATGCCTTTAGATATCAGTATTAGTTCAGAAGTGATTCTAAGTCTTGAAAATTTCATTGAAGCAATTAGACCGGAAGAAGAAATCAGAAGTCAATTAGACTATTGCTATAAGATAGAAAATCAAAGTATTATAATTCTCTCAAAAAGGCCTTTTTTCAAAGATAAAAATAAAATAATTGAATCAAATATTGCTAAAACAACCTATGTCCAAAAGACTAAAAAATGGAAAATATTTTGGTGGAGAGCTAGCGGAAACTGGGACCCATATACAGCAAAACCATTAGTAAATAGCTTTGATGAATTTATAGACACTGTGGCACAAGATGAACATTATTGCTTTTTTGGATAATCTTTCTAATTTTATAGAATGCTTACCAAATACCAATCATATTTAGTTATAAGTGCCATTATTGCCATATTGGGCATAACTATTTATTCCGCTTTTTGGGGACCTAGTGCTGAGTTAAATTCTGCAATAAAAGATTTAAAAAACGCAAGGGAAGAAATCGCAAAAACTCAACAAAATTTAGATAGTATTTTATCAAATACACAAATTGTTTTAGATAGAAATGTAGGCTTCAAAAATTATATTCATGCTGTTGATAGTATTGTTAAAGCATCGGATGCAATTAGCAGAAGCAGAGAAACAAAATACCTTCAATCTTTAAATAAATTAGAAAAAAGCATCACTCATCTAAAGAGTGACTTAGCAAAATTCAATGATAAATTACCGGAGCCTGAAAATGGTGAAATGGAATCAAAATAAATTTAAAATGAAATTCAAATTCATTATTTTACTTATGATGTTTGGAATTACTATGTCAAGTACTGCCCAAACCGGCTCGCAGAAATACTATAGAGACTGCACCAATATTAAAAATTACTATGCTAATAAAGGTGATACAGTAGTATTTAATTGTGACAGCATAAGATTATACAATCCACCAACTTTTGCCAACATGCAAAAAGCTTACTCTCGTTTGTATAATACAAGTAATGAATTGATATTAAAAACAGATTCAGCGAGTTTAATATTTAAAAATTTGTATGAGGAAAAATCAAGAGCTTACGATGTTTTACAACAATCATATTCTCAGTTTAAACAAAATACAGAAAATCATATTTTGGCAACAGATTCAAACATGTTAGTTATTAAAAACAATACCTTGAATGCAAAAATTCAGTTAGAAAAGGCTGATAGTTTCATTGTTTCAGGCATGCAAAAGATTGAAAAATTCAATAACAACCTTTGGAAAATGAAACTAAAATATGCAGGAATTGGATTTTTAGGAGGTTTAATAACAGGTGCTTTTTTAGTTGTTATGTTTTAACAGGTAAAATATAACGTTACCAGTAGTAAATTATATAAATCTTTGCTTGTTTGAGAAATATTATCAAAAGGTTTTAGGATAGCAATTTCCCTATTTTGTAAAAATGAAGACCCCGAAAGGTGGTCTCATGTTTATAGAAAAATGTGCTAAATGAATTCCCTCCAAATCTGCACCACGCGGACCTTCGGTCCGCGTGGTGCAGATTTGGAGGGTGTTCCTTCGTATTTAATTTTCTATAATAATGTCATCCATTCTGGATTTTTAGAACTTGCTAGAAGAAACATAACACAAAATTTCATTTTTAGTAGTTTAGTTTGATTTAAATGAATAATAATCACCAAAAAAAATACAATAATTTTGTTTTTAGGTAAAGCAGTGAGTAATCGTATAATATTTAGGGCTTGCTGAAAAAGACAGAAACAGGTCAGATTTTAGGCGCTGCCAAAGTATACCGAATGCATTTTGTTAAAGTCCAATAAATTGGCCTAAACAAAATTGCCTCGGTATTAAACTGTTTGATTTCCATTTTGTGTTTAAGATGTATATATAATACTTCAATTTGGCAGCAACGACAAAGATGACCTTGTTTCTGTTTTTAGGTAAATTGAAAACGAAATAGAATTGGTGCAAAGAATTTAAAGTAATTGTTCTTAAAAGCTTGCATTTAAATTATAAAAAATCAATTCAATTGACTGATAATAAATACTATAAATGATTTTCAGCAGGCCCTATTTATCATCACTCAGATTTTGTAGCTTTCCAATTTTGAAAAAACACAAAAAACTCTGATTTTAAATCCTCGGTAAGTCTCGAAAAACCAAGCATATTAGCAGCTAGAACAATTGCATCATCATCTTGAATTTGATAAGCTTCTGAAACAACTTTAGTAAAAGCTTTTGAAACTTCTTCTTGCGAAATGAATTCTGTTTTTCTTGAAGGTGCTGCTAATGAAGAACGGTCACGAACCTCAATTTCACGCTCATCAATATGAAATAAAAAATCAGCCTTTTTAATAAACATTTTGTTTTGATGTGCAAATACTGCTGCATCCTCTAAGTGAGTTCTGATTCTGCTTCCTAATCTCGTTATACCTAGTGCCTCAATAATTCGTCGACCTGCTTCTTCTATGTGCACTGGAGCCTCTACTTCTACAACTAAAAGCAACCATTGGGCTACCATAGCTAATGGCAGTTGATGAATCTCTTTACCATTAGCATGAATATCTAGCTTGGCAAGCTCATATTGTTTAACTATATGCTTTTCGTTTTTTACAGATTCACGTATAATTATCGGTTCTTTAGTTTTGCTTTCTAGAGCAGCTTGAGGCTTATTTCTATCAAGCATTGCCTTTTCTATGGCTTCAATTGTTCTTTTGGTTTCTCTATCAGCATTTGCAAACCAATCGGTACTCCATATTCGGTGAATGGTCCAACCCATGCCTTCTAAAACTTGCTGCCGTAATCTATCTCTATCTCTTGCAGAACGAGCAGAATGGTACATTCTTCCATCACATTCAATACCTAAAATGTAATTCCCATTTTTATCTCTTGCTGCTAAATCAATAAAAAAGCCATTGGCCCCAACCTGATGTACAATATCATAACCAAATTCTCTCAATTTTTCAGCAACATGAATTTCAAAGAAACTATCAGCAGAACGACCTGTTTCTTTAGACATATTTAGGTTACCATTTTCAGCATAAAAAAGAAAATTCTTCAGTGCTTTTACTCCCAAAGATTGTGTTTTACTTATATCAATATCTTCTGCTTTAATATTTGTAAATACTTCACAACATTGTCGTGCTCGAGTAATTAAAACATTTAATCTCCTCTCCCCTCCTATGCCATTTAATGGACCAAAACTCATAGCCAAATAACCTTCTTTAGTTTTTCCATAACCAATCGAAATAAAAATTACATCTCTTTCATCTCCCTGCACATTTTCCAAGTTTTTAATGAATAATGGCTCATCTACATGCGATTGAATATAATTTTCAAGTTCAGGATATTCCTTTCTAGCTTGCTCAAACAAATTCTCTAAAACCTCTTTTTGTGCATTACTAAATGAAACTATACCTAGGCTAAGTTTAGGGTAATTTCTTATATGAGTTAAAATTGCTTCAATTACTATTGCAGCCTCCATTTTATTACTTCGGCTTTGCCCTCTATCATAAAATGTTTCTGGATGATGGCGAAGTTTTAGTCCTAATTTTTCATGATTTGCAGCACTAGGAAATACTATTAAACGGTTATCATAAAATTCAAAATTTGATACTTTTATTAAAGATTCATGTTTACTTCTATAATGCCACCTAAGCATTCCGCCACCAATTCCCTTTGCATCTGCCAAACCCAAAATACTTTCAATATCTAAAGTTAAACTTTCTTCCTCATCAATCTCTTCAGAAATTGTTTCAAAGAAATTAGTTGGAGGTAATTGTTTTGAATCGCCAACTACAACTAATTGTTTTCCTCTTAAAATTGCACCTAAAGCTTCAACAGGTTTTACTTGTGAAGCTTCATCAAAAATCACCAAATCAAAATTCAATAATCCAGGAGGAATATAAGTAGCAATAGACATCGGACTCATCATAAAAACTGGTTTTATATCTTGAATCGCCAAACCTGCTTGTTCAATAAGTTTTCGTAAAGGAAGATGTCTGATTTTTTTATTCATCTCGGTTCTTAAAATCATCATTTGTCCACCTGCCATTGCGTTTGGCAAGGTATTAAAGTGAGTTAAAGAAGCCTTAGCCCTGTTTAATAAAAAATTCAGTTTATCTTCTTCTTTGAATTTATTTATTAATTCCTCATGTCGGTTTCTATCAAAACGTTTTAAAACCTCATTAGAATTAATTGCTTTTTCATACAAGGTTTCAAGCCAAGCATTTTTAAAGCTCATACGTAAATAATCAGCAGCCAAATTCCAATTTAAACACAATGGAATAATATAATTTAAATTCCTTTCTTGAATTAAATCCAATGAATTATTCCAAGAACAAACCATATTTAAATCTTGAATTTCTGGTAACAATCTTTGAAACCATTTCTCTATTTCTACTGATTTCATTGCCCCCAAAGAACCCTTTATTTCTTCATCAAATTCTATTGAATTCTTCCAATTTTGCCATGATAAATTGAAAGATTCTAAAAGCTTATCAAGTTCTATCTTTAAGCTTAAGGCCTTTGATTTATCTGATGGAATAGTTTTAAATACTTCAAAAGGAAAATCCATTTGAAAAAAACTAAACATAAATTCATTTATCTTCTCTAATTCCTTAAAACTACGATTAGATTTTTCCCATTTAGTTTTAAATAAATTCTCTGCAAGTATCTTATTCGAATCAATGATTGCTATATCTTTTTGTGCAAGAATAATTTCATCAATTATGGCAAGAATTTCAGAATCCTTAGGTTTTTGAATGGTTTTTGAATAAGAGAGAAAAAGCTTTTTTGCTTTTCTAAAATCGGAAATAATAAATTTATACCATTTATGATGATGAGTTTCATAAATTGATTTTACTTCAGCCCAATCTTGTTGCAAAACCTCATCCTTCATCTTTGTTAAAACTGATAAAGAAAAAGATTCAAACTTTAATCCAGCACTAATTAAATTTTTGAGATTATCCTGTTTAAGATGCCAGCTGTTATTTTGAATATCAACTCCGTTTAAATCAGGAGAAGCAATTATAAATTCTAAAAAATTAGCTAACTGTAAACGCTCTTGCCAAATCTCTGGAATAGGTAGTTTGTATTCAACAAAAATCTCATTCAGGTACTTATCTAATTGGGTGAAATTTTCTAGTAATGAAGTAGAATTTTCGCTGATTAAGTTTAATTGTTTAGGTAAAACTGATTTGAATTTAGAACCATAATAAACCAAGTCTTTTGGAGAGCCAATTTCTTTCAGTTTCATCTCAATCCCATCTACCAAATCGGCTGCATTTTTATATAAATCTGCGTCGAGTAATGCAAGTTCATTATGTGGTAATTCAGGAAATTTAATGTCCTTGGTGCTTTCTTTTATTGAAAGCAACATACCAATTATTTGATGAAAAGTCAATCTACTTCCCTCAATTTCAGAATTTACTGCATCACTATAAGCATTTAGTTCATTCTTCCTTTGTTTGAGTAATGAAAGCTCCTCTTCTAAATAAGAAGTTTGAGGTTTACCAATATCTAATACACGCTTGAGTTCTAATAATAAATCTTTTTTATTGGCTTTATGGCTATGTAATTCAAGACATGCTTCACCCAAACCACACATATCCATTCGTCTTTTTACGACTTCAAGAGCGGCCATTTTTTCGGCAACAAACAATACCTTTTTACCTTGACCAATAGCATTCCCTATGATATTGGTAATGGTTTGCGATTTACCAGTACCTGGAGGACCTTGAATGACTAAATGTTTACCCGAATGAACCTCCAATAGATTAAGCACCTGACTACTATCTGCATCAACCACTTGAAACAATTCATCAACTTGAGGATGTTTATCGATAAAAGTAGTATCAGAAGGAAAAGCAGAGAGATTAAAACCATCACCAAATAAACCTTGAATAACTTCATGATTAAATGGCTTTTTATCATCGGGCCAAAGAGAAGAATCTAGGTCATTATAAATTAAAAACTTCCCAAAAGAAAAGAAACCCAGCTCGGTTTTGTAAGCTTCTAATCTCCATCTTTCTTTATGAGAAATAATTTTATTTACTTGGTTGAAATAATTAGTAAAAGGTAAGTTAATTTCATCGTTAAATTCAGGAAGTTCAATTCCAAAATCTGATTTTAATTTAGCTTTTAAGGAAACATTTACTCCAAAATCAGCCTCAGAATAAGAAACTTGAAACTGATCTTTTGCATCTTTTCGTTCAATTCTTACTGGAATTAAAATGAGTGGAGCTTGTCGAAATTCCTGACTCGATTCATCTTCCAACCAATTTAAAATGCCAAAAGCAATAAAAAGAATATTTACACCTTGCTCTTCGATAATTGATTGTGCAGTATTATAAGTAGAAAGTAAGCGCTTTTGTAGATTTAATTCAGACTCCTCTGTATCGAATTTAAACTGGGCGCCTCTTGTTGTTTTTACTGAATTATTTTCTTGAGGGATTTCAATTTCAGTTTGAATAGTCGAAGCTTTCTTTTGCCTAAATCCAACAGAACGTTTTTCATTCACCAATAAATCAAAAACCATATCAGGTTGTTTGCAAACCAAACTAAGTCCCTTCGATTTGGGTAATCTATAATTCAACAAAGGATTGCGCATACTGAAATCGAGCAATTCCTTCCTTGAATTTTCTATTAAATTTTGAATTGAATTATTCATGTGATATTGATATTGCAATTAAACATGAAAAAACGAGATTAATGATGTTGAAATTAAAAAATGATTTTATCAAAAAATTAAGAATTAAACGCAATTGAATTCAATATTTTTCGAAGGAAGCATCAGATTATCAACAAATAAGAAAAATAGGAGTTTCCACAATAAAATGGGCAAAAACTCAGAATAATTAAAAGAATAATAGTTTAAATTAGTAGCTTCTAATAAACTGCAAGTCAAGTTGATAAATAATTACGCATGAAAAAAATAATACTCGCACTTTTACTTCCACTTTTTTCACTTTTAAGTTCAGAAGTTAAAGCCATTACAACATTGGATTTAGGGGCCGATTCAATACTTGTATGCAACAATTCCTTTACAAATATTGTAGCTCCAATGACTTATCCTCAATATTTGTGGAGCACCGGAGATACCTTATTTTTCACCCGTGTTACAAAAAATGGTTGGGTAAAATGTACGGTTTCAGACTTTACAGGTTCTAGTAGTGATTCTGTTTACGTACAATTTGGTTCAGCTAATATTTTAGAAGCAGACACAACTATTTGTTCTGGAGCAACAATTCAACTTAATGCATTTCCTCGATTTGATTGCGGACCTTTCGGTACACCAGCTCGTCACAAAATAACTGGCCAAAGTTTAGGAAGTAATTTCTTATACATTGGTGCCTATAATGGTCATCATTATTACAAAATTACCAGTGCCGGAACTTGGTTAGCTGCAGCACAATTGGCACAAAGTACTGGCGGTTATTTAGCAACCATTAATGATAGTTCTGAAATGAATTTCATTAAATCGAGTGGAGCTTTAGCCAATACAAACTTATGGTTAGGTTTATACAGACCCGCAGATAATCAATCATTTCGTTGGTCGAATTGTGATAACTTTACTTATACAAATTGGTCAAGCGCTGCATCATCACCATCTACAACAAGTGGTGAAAATTATGTTTTTATGCGCGGAAGTTCTTGTACAGATGCTTTCACTTGGGAAAATATCACAAACAATAATTTAAACAATCCCGACCCATGTTTTCAAAGTATTTTTGGATTGGTTGAATTTGATGAAGAAAGCAATATTGGTTATACTTGGAGTACTGGTGATACCATTCCAACAATTACTATTTCACCGAATACATCTCAATCTATTATGTTGTTTGTTCAACAATTTGGAAAAACTTGTACAGATGAGGTGAATGTGAATATTTGGGATTTAAGCGATTTAATCGGTTTAGATAGTGTAAAAGTTTGTGATGCTGATGAAATTATGTTAAACGTAATGACCGGCTTAAGCAGTTATTCTTGGAGCACAGGAAGTAATAATTCATCTTTAATAGTTAATAGTTCAAGTAATCCGGGTTGGTATTATTTATCGGCAATTGCACCAGGAAATTGTTCTGGATTGGATAGTGTATACATAAGTGTTGCCAATACAACAATAAAAAATCAAGATACTACTGTTTGTTTTGGTTCAAATGTAACTTTAAGAGGTCCAGTTGCTCCCTTGGCTTATCAAAACCAATATTCACAAAGTTTTGAAACTTCTCCATTCTCTGGATGGAACCAACAAATTTCATTCAACTTTAATTCATCAACAGTTTTAGGTCCATTTTATAACGACTCATTGGTTTATCTAGCAACATCATTACCAAGCCATGATTCTGCCAGAGTAAGTTTTGATTTATATATTCATGATACTTGGGAAGGTGAATGCTCTTCGGGAGGAAAAGATATACTTAAATTTTATGGTGGAAGTAAAATTGCCATGGAATCAAGTTTCTCAAACACACCAAGCTGCCAACAAACTTATTCAAATTCAGGATTACCAGGTTTATATGCGGCAGAGAATGATGCTGCAAAAAACAACTTAATTAGACGTTGTACAAATACTTCAAAAACAACAAAATATACTGTTACAAGAACATTTGCTCATTCAAGTGGAAAATTAGATTTATCGTGGGTTGGTAGCTTGAATGACCTTCCAGGCAATCAAACAATTTGTGATGAAAGCTGGTCGGTAGATAATATCCAAATAGAACTAAGAAAAGCATCAAAACTAATTTGGTCGAATGGAGACAGCGCTCAAAACATTACTGTTACTCCCGCTTTAGGTGATAATTTCTATTGGTTAAAAGTTCCAGTTGGTAATGATTTCTGTATTGATACTGTTAAAGTAAGTACATATACCGGTCAAAAACCAATGGATTTATTCTTAGAAGATACTATCTATAATTGCAAGGCTTATTCAAGCACAGCAATATTGCCAAGTGGATTTAATTCTTATGTATGGAGCACAGGTGTTAATACTCAACAAGCTGATTTATATAATCCAGGATGGCATTATGGGGCAGTTGAAATTGCACTTGGAACATGTTTTGGAGTTGATAGTATTTACCATGATAAAGCTGGATTTACATTTGAAGTTAATGATACCAATATTTGTCCTGGTGCAAATGTTGAACTTGTTCCTTTTAGAGAAACCTACTGTAACCCATTTGGAGGTCCTGCACAAACCAATTATGCTGCTGGACAAACAATTTCAGGTTATAATTATTTAGGTTCTTACCAAGGTCATCATTATTACCAATCTATAAGCAGCAGTGATTGGACTGATGCTGCTCTTAATGCTTTAATAAATGGAGGGCATTTAGCATGTATTAATGATATCAATGAACAAAACTTTATTAAGAATATCATTAGTGAAAATTCTTGGTTAGGATTATTTAGAAATTCTGATGGTTATCATAATTGGATGAATTGTGATACTTTATTATATAGCAATTGGGATTTAAATGAACCAAAATTAAGTCCAAACGATAACGTATTTATGTTTGGTAACAATTGTTCATCATCAGGAAAATGGAAAAGCTTTGATGATAAAGATACCAATTCAACAGATGCATGTTTTAATGGTATTTATGGCTTATTAGAAATTGAAGAACAAAATTTCTTTTATAATTGGTCAACAGGAGAAACTAGTCCTAGTATAAATATTACAACAACCAAAGATACATCGGTTAGTGTAACTGTTAGAAGATATGCCGATAGCAATTTAGGAGCTTGTAGCGCTGGAACAGTAAATATAAATATCACCAATAATTTGAACTTAAATATTGATGTTTTAAAAGGAGATACAATTCAGTGTATTACTAGCAATAACTTTAGGTTTGTTGATGTTTCAAACAATCCTGGAGAAACTTTATTCCGCCGTTGGGATTTTGGTGATGGAACAATAGCAATCGATTCTATAGCCACAAAAAACTATAGTTCACCCGGAATTTATAAAGTAACTTTAGTACTAGAAAAAGCAGGTGGATGTGGAACATCTAAAGACTTTTTCGTTGAAGTTTTACCAAATCCAACACCTTTGATAATTAGTGCAACAAATCCTGTTTGTGCTACAACAACAGGTTCATATTTTGCAGCAACAAGTACCAATTTGGTTCACTCGTGGACAGTTGCAGGTGGTAATATTACAACTGTATCCGGAATAAATAATGAAGAGTTACTTGTTACTTGGGGAAGTGCATCTTCCGGAACAGTAATTTTAAGAGACTCAAATACCACAACCGGTTGTGCTGCAAATTCCAGTCCTACAATTGTTCAAATTAGAGCACTTCCAAAAGTAGGATTTACTATTGACGATAGCACCCAGTGCTTCAATGGAAACTCATTTACCTTTACCGATACTACAAAACAAATAACTCCGGTTTTACAAAGAATTTGGACTTATAGCGATTTGTTCCAAAGTACAGATTCTATAGCAAGCAAGAGCTTTAGTAGTGCTGGAATTCAAACCGTAAAATTAGATATTCAGAATACAGATGGATGTGTAAGTTCTTTAACCAAAAACTTATATGTTCTTATTAACAATACACCAGAAATTAATGGCCCAAAAACAACTTGTGCCAATAGTTTTGCTACTTATACAGTTTCAGGAGATACAAGTGTTTCAAGATTTACTTGGACTATTTCAGGAGGAACGATTGTTTCTGGACAGGGAACTGATAGTATTCGAGTTACATGGGGAACTTTAGGAAAAGGTTTAATTCAAGTTAAAGATTCAGTTAAACTTACAGGATGTGCTGCAACTAGTAATTTAGACACAGTATATATCAATCCATATACAGCCCTTAGTATAACTGGAACAAATCCTGTTTGTAAAAATGTTGCTGGATTTTATAGTGTTCCTTTCGATGCAAATAAAACTTACACATGGTCGATTACCAATGGAACAATTATTTCTGGACAAGGAAATTCATCTATTGCGGTATTATGGAACAATACTGGTTTAGGAACTTTAAGCGTAAAAGATTCATTAATAACCACTGGTTGTAATGGTACATCTAATACTTTTCAAGTTACAATTAATGGCTCTCCAGACCCAATTTTAACTGGAGACCAAATGGTTTGCTCTGAATCAATCACTATTTATTCAACAGCAGTAACAAGCGGCCATTATTACAAATGGACAGTTACTGGCGGTGAAATAATAAGCGGACAAGGTACAGGAAACTTGAGTATTAAATGGGACACTACAAGTGCTGGACCTAAAAATGGAAGTGTTGTTGTAATGGACTCAATTATTGCTACTGGCTGCAAACAAGCTACTACTCCATATTTAGTGCAAATCAATAAAACACCTAACCCAATCATTACCGGAAAAACATCGGTTTGTGGATTAGATGAATTTAATTATTCAATTGAATTTAATAATTCAAGAGTTTATAATTGGGAAATTACAGGAGGTACAATTGTTAACGGACAAGGAACAGCTATTTTAACTGTTAGATGGGATAATACCTCATCATTAGGAACACTTAGAGTACTTGATTCCGTTGTAAGTAGCGCATGTAAGGCCTTCTCTCCAGTTTTAAATGTTTCAATAAGTCCTGTTATTAAACCAAATATTTCAGGACCAACTAACTTATGTGAAAATGAATATGGCACTTATTCTATTATTAACAGACCTGGCCATACATTTACATGGGCAATCAGTGGTGGTAGCTTCTTTAGTAATAAAGGAGATACAAATGTAACTATTCATTGGAATGGAGGCTCGCCAACTGGAGCCATTACAGTTAGAGATTCTAATAATACCTCTGGTTGTGCTATAAACTCTGATATCTTAAATATCAACTTAAACAAAATAACCATTCCAAAAATTACTGGAAATGATACTTTATGCGAAGGGTCGACCGATGTATACAGCATATTACCAGAAACCAATCATTATTATACTTGGAATGTGAGCAATGGAACTATTTTATCAGGACAAAATACTGACAATATATCTGTAAGTTGGACTACTCCTGGAAATGGTAGTATTGTACTTTCAGATTCTGTAATCGCATCTGGCTGTAAAGCAAATTCAGCACCATTAGATGTTGTAATTTCAGCAAAACCTGCTCCTGTAATTTCTGGACCAGCTACCGTTTGTAGCAATTCTAGCTCGGTATACATTACGCCTTTTGTACCTCGTCATAATTATATATGGACAGTTGGTGGTGGAAGTATACTTGCCGGACAGGGCTCGAATGGATTAACTGTATTTTGGTCGGGAACTGGAATTGGTAGTGTTACATTAGAAGAAATTGATTCAATAGCAGGATGTAGCACAAGCACTGTTGGTTATCCAGTATTGAAAAACTTAAATACTGCTCCTGGAATAAGTGGACCAGCATCTGTATGCTTAAACACAGAAGGAATTTATACTACATTAAGTAATGCAGATAAAGTATTTATTTGGGATGTTATTGGAGGTAATATTTTAAGCGGACAAGGAACCAATGAAGTAAATATTTTATGGAATGTAAAAGGAAAAGGTTCTATAATTTTAAGAGATAGTTCTATTAGTAGTGGATGTACTTCTATTAGTACACTTTATGAAGTAGGAGTTATTAATGCACCAGTTTCATTAATTGGTGGAGCTACTCTAAGATGTGTTGGAGATACTGCAAACTATGGAACAATACCAAATTCAAACAGAACTTATGATTGGGTAGTTACAGGTGGAACGATTATTAGTGGAGCAGGAACTGAAAGAATAACAGTTATTTGGAACCAGGCAGGTGATGGTTATGTTACCGTAACCGAAACTGTTTCAAGCACAAGTTGCAGTAGTACTTCATTTAGAAAAGTAACGGTTATTGGCACGCCAAGCGCCTATTTCACAACTAGAACCATTGGAGGAACTGTTGATTTTTATGCAGCTGCAGCAACACAAAACTACTATTGGGATTTTGGTGATGGCCAAGGCTCATTCTTAAAAAATACAACTCATTCATATGCCGCAAATGGTACATATAAAGTAGTATTGTATACCAGTACAAACGAAGGTTGCAAAAACGACAGTAGTTTGAATTTAACTATTAATTCTGTAGGACTAGAAGATTTCACAGGCATGAAAAATGGCTTAGTAGCTTATCCAAATCCATTTTCAGGAAAAACTAGTATTGCATTTAAACTTGCAAGCAGCAGTGAAGTTGACTTAGAAATTTATGATATGATGGGTAATCTAATCACTAAAATGATTGACAATGAAACCATGAATGCTGGAGAATATGAAAGAGAATTTAATATTGAGAACCTTCATTCAAACCATGGTGCATACTTTGTAAGACTAAGAACTGGAGAACAATTCAGAACAATAAGAATTGTGGCTCAATAGGATTTAATTATTAAGCATAAAAAAGAGCTGTTTCAAATAACGAAACAGCTCTTTTTTTTTAGAAATAAATCAAAATATTTTATTGGTTAAATCTTCTTTAAACATTTTTACGAATATCCGCATGTTTACCACCAATAATTTTTTATAAATCTGGTGAATGTTTTGAGAAACATTTTCAAAAAATAGTTTGGAGTTAAATCGTTCTGCTTTATGATATTTAAGACCCCGACAGGTGGTCACATGTTTATAGAAAAATGCTTGAAACGAATTCCCCAAACCTCTGCCAACGCGGACCAAAGGTCCGCGTTGGCAGAGGTTTGGGCTTGGTTTTCTTTACTTATTATTTTCTATAATCATGTCATCCCTTCAGGATTTAAAAAATCTCAAGAAAAATTATATTTCTTATTCTAATCAATTTTTCAAGGTTGATTCTAATTATTTCTAGTAATCATCTGCATTATAGCCTTTGAATATTGGTAAAACTAATTATAGGTAAAGAAGCGGATATTCGAAAACATTTTAAACTAGAATGAATGTTTTACTACATTGCCATATGAAAAATCCTTTAATAATTATTGCAATTTTAAGTATGCTTATATCATGCCAAACCAAAAGAAAAATTGCCTGTGTTGGGGATAGTATTACAGAAGGTGCAGGAATTCCTATCCAAAGTAAAGATGCATATCCTGCAGTTTTACAAAATCTATTAGGCCCGAAGTATCTTGTATTTAATGCTGGTAGAAGCGGCGCAACTATGTTAAAAAAATCGGATTTGCCTTATTGGAATTGTAATGAGTTTGCAAATGTTTTCGCTTTTCAACCACATGAAATTATCATCAAATTAGGTACAAACGACTCAAAAATACATAACTGGAATGCAGAAAATTATGAGAAAGATTTTCAATCAATGATTGATACATTTAACCATATTTTACACAAACCTAAAATATATGTTTGTTTACCTGTTCCAGCATTTAAAATGCAATGGGCAATTGATGATTCTGTTATTTCAAATCAAATTATTCCAATCATTCACAAACTAGAAGCTAAAAATCATTTCAAGATAATTGACTTGAATACCCCTTTTAAAAACGACCAAAAAATGTTTCCAGATGGCATACATCCAAACGAAGATGGAGCAGCAAAAATGGCTAAGGAAATATTTGAGCAATTAAAAAAATAAAATAATTTAGAGAAGCTCAAAAACTTTGGATTTTGTAATCAGCCTCCAATTTCATCTATTCATTAGCAAACTCATACCGTAAAAGAAAGTAAAACTTCCAAGTAAACTCATCAAACTACCCAAAAGAAAGTAAGTTATATCACTCCTATTTAAGCTTAATTTTCTTAAAATTAAAATTGAAAATAACATTGGAAAAAGGTAAAGAATAAAATCATTTGATACTATATAATGAGACATTATCTGAATAAAGGAAGAAGAAAGGAAAAGTGCTTTTAAGTAAAAAAGTATATCGTTATTGGGTAAAGGCAGTATGAACAATGCATATGATACGAATAAAAAATAAGATGCACATAATAAGCTGAAGACCTTATTTCCAACAAAATAGGCTAGAAAAAAAAGGAATAAAAGTACAAATGAAATACTAATAAAATAAGGGAGCATTGATTGTTGGTATTCCGCAATTTTGCATATAGTTCCAAGTTGTTGCAGCCAGATATCTTCCTTTAAAATTAATTTGAAATACAAAAAATTAAATACGTTGCCAACTAAAATTTGTATTGGAAATCCAATCAAACCAATAAAAAACGGATAGTATTTTGAAAGTTTCATTCCTCAATTTATCATTTTTTGATACTTTCGCAAAGTGAGTGATTTACCAAAAATAAATGATTTGATTTTAGACAGCTGCTTAGCAAAGGGGTTTTACCGCATGCAACAGCAGGTTTTTACAACAAATATTATATTTCAGGAAGATGAAATCATGCCCGTTTTTTGGTTACGAACACCTTTGAATAAAATTAGAATAAGTTCAAGCATCAAAGAAATTCTAAGAAAAAACAAAAACTTCGACATTGGCATAGAAAACTTTAAAAATGACGATGAAATTGAATCATTATTTGCTTTGTATAAATCAGGCATTGACTTTGAAACATCAAATACTGTAGCCTCTTATTTATTCGACCAAACTGATTCAAACATATTTGAAAGTATTGCTATAAAAATTAGAGATAAAGGTGAGTTAATTGCAATCGGTATTTTTGATAAAGGAAGACATAGTTTAGCAGGAATCATGAACTTTTATCATCCAGATTATAAAAAATATAGTCTTGGAAAATTCCTTATGATTCAAAAGATGATTTATGGGTTAGAGAATAATTTTGAATTTTATTATACTGGATACATTAGCACTGGCACAAGCAAATTCGATTATAAAATATTTCCAAATGAAGAAGCCATGGAAATTTGGCATCCCTTTGAAATGAAATGGTATCCATATCAACTATTAACAAAAGAAGTTTTAGCTGAAATATTTGAATTACAAATCAATAATACAATTTTTGATAAGCTCAGCGAAAACTTAACTAATAATGCTAGATAGGTATTAAGTTTTAAAACTATAACTCTAGAGAATCCTTTTTGATGATGAATTTTGGTTAATTTCGTCCCAAAATTTGCCAATAAATTTAATTATTTCTTCAAATCAAAATAATTTCTATCTAAAATCGAATAAAACCATGAATTTGCATATTCATGAGTTTGAATCAATTTGAAAATCCGAAAAAAATAATCAAAATCATCTATGTTGAAGATGATTTAACGGATTTTATTGCATTTGAAAGAATGCTAAAAAAAACCTCATTAAATTTCGAACTAAAGCATATTACAGAAGCCAAAGATTTACTTGAACATAAAATTGAAGAATTTGATATTTTATTCATTGACCATTTTTTAAATGGATATAATTCTTTTGAAATTCTAAAAGAACTAAAACAAAGAGCTATCAAAATTCCAACTGTTGTAGTAAGTTCTTTATACGACAAACAATTTTTAGAACAAACGATAAAAAATGGTGCAGGATTTTATTTAAACAAAAATAATTTATACCACGCATTAGATATTTTAAAAGAAACATTTGGACTACTACCCAATATTGAACAGAAAAACAAAATCACCTATTTTTCATCGATTTTGTTAGAGTTAGCAAGGGAAAAAGAAACTGGCTTATTAGCCATTGACAAATTTGGCAACATCAAGGATTTTAACTCTGTTTGCAGCATTTTATTCAATAAAGGTAGAGAAAGTATAGGAAGTATATTTGTTGATTTGTTTACTGAAGCTAGCCGAAACTCAGCAGCTTCATACTTAAAAGATATAAACGATTTAAAAGAAAATCCTCATTTTAAAATTCACTCAAAACAAAACAAACAACTCATTAGAATTAAGAATTTAGGATTTCAAAATGATACCCAAGTTTTTATCTTAATGCTTGAGACAATTTATGAGGGAAATGAAAAAGCAAATCTGAATTTATTGCTAAAAGACCATATCAATAAAAACACAAACGATACTTTTCTTATTACAGATCAGTCTGGGCAAATTCTACTTTCAAATCATGGTGTTAGGCAAGTATTTGGTGTTAAAGCTAGTGCTATTATTGGGACTTATATTTCAGAATACTTCCCTGAAGATGCCGAATTTATAAGCACTTCAACTAAAACATTGAAGCCAAATGAAAAAATCGACTTTAAGTCAATTCTAAGTAATTTCAGTAGAAAAAAATTAGTATTACAAGTCAATATTCAGTTCATCAACCTTGAATCTGATTATTATATTTATACAATTAGAGATAAATCTTCAACCGAACTTGCCTTAGAAGAAAATGAAATTAAAACCAATTTAATTAACCAAGTATTACGTCAAACTCAAATTTGTCTTTTTACCTTAGATGAAGATTTAAACATAAAATTTCTAAGTGAAGGAATAGAAAAAATACTTGGATATACATCTTATGATTTAATTGGAAAAAGTTTTTATGACTTACAAAACCAAAGTAATCAAGTAGAAGAACTGAATGAGATAAAATCACATTTATTATCGCAAGATGGAATGGAAACTAGCTTCAGTATTGAATTAAGAAATAAAACTGAAGAGAAAATAAAAGTATATATCAACCTAAGAAGTTTAAAAAAACAGAATACTCAGCAATATGAAATTCTTGGAACCATTCAATCAATTAATCAAATTGAAAGAATTATTAGTTCGCAAGCACAATCGGGCTCATTAAACACCTTATTCGATAATTTAAAGTTAATTTTTTATAGTGTTGATAGGAATTTCCAATTGGTAGTAAAATCGGGATTTACTTCTCAAAATGAAAACAGCAGCAGGTTTAAACAAGGTGAAGTAATGTTTTCGCCTTTTGGGAAAAATGAAACGGATGCAGAGTTTAAGGAAATATTCATTGAAGTTCTAAAAGGAATTACCAAAGAAAAAATCATTCAGAATGAAACCCAATTTTACTTGTTTCAGTTTTCACCGCTTGAAATCAATGGCAAAATAGAAGGAATTGTAATTATTGGAATTGATAGAACTGAAGAAATAAGACTAACCAAAGATTTAGAGGAGAGTAAAAAGAATTTAGAAACCACTATCAACTCATTTGATGAATTAATCTGGAGTATTAATAAGGAAGGTCAATTAATTTCATTCAATAAATCATTTGCTTATCATTACCGACGAAACACAAGAAGTAATCCTGTACCTGGAGCTGTTGTTGAATCTTTTAAAACACCAAGTAAAGAAGATGAACGTATAAAAGAATTATATGATGATGCATTAAAAGGCAAATCTGTAATGAAAACTCATCGTATTTGGGATGAAAAAATTGAGTTTAAAGTGAATCCAATTACAAACAATGAAGCTGATGTAATTGGAGTTGCTTTATTAGCAAGAAACATAACCAATCAAGATAAGTTAAAACAACATTTTGAAGTACTATCCGAAAATATTCAAGACCTTGTATGTATTCATGATTCTGAAGGAAATTATATTTACCTATCCCCATCTATTAAAGGCATAACGGGTTTCGAACCCGAGGAGCTTATTGGAGCTAATCCAATAGACTTTATCCATGTTGAAGATAAAAAGGTAGTGATAAAGGCTTATAAATTAGCTATTCAAGATAATAAACAACCTTCTGAGGCAATTTATAGGTATAAAACCAAAGATGATAAATATACTTGGGTTGAAACTAAAGTGAAACAAATTACCAATCCTGAAAACAACTATTCACTTATAAGCTCAACAAGAACAATTGATGAAAGGATTGCTAATGAAATGGAGATTAAAGAAAAGAATAAAATTCTTACAAGTATTTCTAGAGGACAAGAGGCATTTATTCAATCATCATCAACAGAAAATGGGTTTGAGTTGATTCTAAATCAACTAATGGAAATTACAAAAAGCGAAATTGGTTTTATTGCTGAAGTAAAACATGATACTACAGAAAAAGCATTTTTAATTAGCCATGCTTATTCTAACATCAATAAAACTGATGTTATACCAAAAAATGAAACCCCACTTAAATATATTGATTACTTATATGAGCCAGTTTTAAAAACTGGAAAAGTATTTATTAGTAATAATTCAGATGAGTTACAAAAAGGAAAATCAATAAAACCATTCGAAATAATGAACTTTATAGGCATTCCTATTTCTTATGGAGACAATATGGTTGGTGTTATCGGACTAGCCAACAATTCTGCGGCTTATAAAGAATCTAGCTTAGATGTTTTAGAACCATTATTGATTACATGTTCATCAATTTTAGCATCGTTTAAAAATCAACAACAAAAAATTGTAACTCAAGCGGAATTAGAAAAATCAAGGGCCGATTTATTGGCAATTCTTACCTCTTTAGAAGATTTAGTTTTTGAAATAAATGAGCATTTAGTTGTAGAAAACGTTTGGTGTTCAGATGATAATTTACTGCTAATACCTCGAGAAGATGTGATGGGTAAAAGCATAACCGAATTTTTAGAATTCAAAGAATTGCCTTTATTCATTTCGAAAATTCAACAAGTTTTAGAATATGGAATACCAGATAATATAGAATATCCTGGAATCATAAATGGCCATACAAAATGGTTCAATGCAAAAATTAGTTTGATTAAAAACTTTAGGAAACAAAAAAGAATTTCATTACTCATTCAAGATATTAGTGAACGAAAAGAATCAGAAATAGAAATAAAAAGAGCTCTTGTAAAAGAAAAGCAATTAAATGAACTAAAATCGAGGTTTGTTAGCATGACCTCTCATGAATTTAAAACCCCACTTTCTTGCATAAAATCAAGTGCCGAAATTATGGATATGTATTTAAGTGACGTTTCTAAAAACGAATCTAAATTCAAAAAACATCTTGAAAGCATTAACCATGAAATTAACCGACTTACCAGTTTAATGAACGATGTTTTAGTTCTTGGAAAAATTGAGTCGGATAAGATGGGCTGCAAAAAAGAGAAATTCGACTTGGTAAGTATTGTGAACTTAGTATTTGAAAGACAACAACTAAAGTTCAAAATGGATAAAAAAATTCAGTTAAAAATATTCGGTAAAGAAAGAGAAGTAAAGGCTGATAAAATGCAAATTGAGCATATTATTGATAACCTTTTATCGAATGCAATAAAATATTCAGAAGGAAGAAAAGAGCCTTTAGTTTCAATTGACTATTCAGAACAAGAATTTAAAATTCATGTGCAAGATTTTGGTATGGGTATTCCAGAACACGAAAAAACTCAATTGTTTCAATCATTTTTTAGAGCCAAAAATGTAGAAAAAATTGAAGGAACTGGTTTAGGTTTGGTTATAATTAAAAACTTTGTTAACCTTCATGAAGGTGAAATTAGTTTTGAAACAAAAGAAAATATTGGCACTACATTTCACATAAACATTCCAGGCTAAAAAGCACCAGATTTACGTTTATCTGATAAATTTCACCCAAATTCTTTGCCCATTTCTGTAAGTATGTACCTCTATCAGTTTACCTGTGGTATCAAACTTTTCCCATTGGCCAAGCCATTGATAAATTGAAGTATCTGGTGTCAGAATAATTTGCGCTGTTCCTTTCATATCAAGCTTACCATTCTGATGATAATAAGTAGTTAAAATGGTTTTGTTTGACTTATATTTTTCCCTTAATTGGATTTGCCCAGTTCTATAATAATACTTAAAAGTACCGCGTGGAGCATTGTTCTTATATCGTCCTGAATAATATAATTTAGTTTCTTTATCATCAAACCAAACCTTCCATTTACCTTGTTTCTGCCCTATTTTATCTCTTTGGTTGATGGCAAAAGGTTTGATCTTGCAAGCCACAAAAAACAAAATGATGCATACAAAATAAAATGCGATAATATTAAATGAAGGTTTCATTTTGTTTCGAATAGAAATAAATTGGAATCTATGAATTTTGATTCAAATTTTTTCTTAACAATACAAAAATTAAGACTTCAGCAAGCAATCAGTTCAAACAACGATTCCTTAAATTTTAATCTGATAACTTAATCCATATATATGAAAGCGATTGATTTCTTTAGAAAAATCTAATTCTCTTTGCATGGTATAAAAGAGTTCTATTCCCGAATTTCTACTTAGTTTGTATTCTAGTCCAAATGATGTTCTAAACCTATCTAAACCTTCATCCTCAAATGGTTTTAAAGTGTAATTTAGTTCACCAGAAGTATAAAATTGAATCCGTTTATTTAGTTCATACTTTACAGTAAGCTTATTTCTATTGGTCCAAATAGCTTGTTTGCCATCTTCACTACTATAAATATCTCTATAAAAACATTGCCATCTGTTTTTTACAGAAAATGACCATGGACCAAAATTCTTTTTTAATACAAATGACAAATTGTATTGATGTCTCATGCTAAAAGATTCATCTGGTTGTTGACGATGTATTAATTTATAATCAACTTGTACATGTAAAAACTTTAGTACCTTATAATCCAATCCTATGTCTTGATAACCCATTCGATATCTGCTAATGTTTCTATCGTAACGAGCCTGGTTAGCAAATAAAAGATTAACTCTACTACTTACCTTTTTTTCTATTTTCAAACCTAGCCATACAGAAGCATCCTCAACAATTTCGTCTTGTGCATGTAGGCTTACAAAGAAGTTAAAAACAAAAATTAAACTTAAAACAAACCCTCTCATCTTATTCTCCTTCGAAATAAAAAACCTTAACTACAGCAGCATCTTTAAGAAAATCAATCTTGGTTACAACAGCTCTATTAATTGGCAAACCAGTTCTTTCTTTTAAATCATTTAACAAGTCGTTGTATCTATCTGCTTTTATAAGTTCAATCTTTTCATACAAAATAGATTTTGATATTTCCCTTTTAAAAAACAAATTACTTTCCAACAAATAAGTAATAAGTATTAAAATAGAATTTACCACTATGATGAACATGTTTTCATAAAAATCATCGGCATCTTTAATTTTAGTAATTGCTGAAATTAAACCCATTGCAATCACCAAAAACAAATAAGTCATATCCTTAATACTGATGCCCTCTGTTCGATAACGTAACATACTGAATACTGCAAACAAGCCAAAAGCAGCACCCATACTCAATTCTACCTTGTTAAGTAAATAACAAATAAAGAAGATGACAATATTGAAAATTAAATAAGTAAAAAGAAGTTCATTGTTCTTATAAATTCTATAATAGATTAATCTAATAAGTACAAAAACACTTGCAAAATCTATAATTAATCTCAAACCAATTTTGCCCGAAAGTTTTAATAAAGCATCAAGTCCTGTTTTAGTAACAGTTTCATCAACAGGAACCTGAAGGAAAATATCAGTTAGCATATATATATTGTTTTAATTGACTAAGTCGTTGTTTAAAATTATTTTTTTTAGCATCGGCATACGTATTTCCAATTCCCATGCAGTATTTACTTAATGAGCCTTCTTTTATTTTAAGACCTTTCATTATATTTAAAAAGGGGGAATCTTTTCGATATTCTTGTTTCAATTCAGCAATTACTAATCCGTTAAAACCAGTTCGTTCACTTCCTTTGATAAATTCTAAACCAGTATCAATGGTTAATCTTTCTGGTTTGTTTTTGTTAACTAAAGTTATTCTACCATAATTAATCCATAATACAGGCTTTAAATCTTTAACAGAAAAAGGTGTATGTTTTGAAAGAAATTTTGGCTTAGAACCAGTGCTTAACTCTTCGCTTATTTCTTCCTGAATCCTATTTTTTAAAGTACGGCCTTTGTTGTTCTTAAATTTTATTTCAAAGAATGATGTACCACTTTCCACATAATTCCTTTGTCTGATTTTATATCGATTCAATCTTCCATTGTGGTGCTGTGTATATAAATCTAAATTGTTGGTATCAAAATATAATGACTCATATCTACTCATTCTTTTGCCTTCAACCTCAAGAACTTTGTAATCGTTTTTTAATTCATTTAACACAAATTCGAGTTGAGTTAAATGAAATGCAAATTTGGTTTCAGTTCTATTCATTAACTTAACTGCATCCATTTCTGAAAGCGAAGTTGAATCGAATGTTTTTAAGATATTTAAGATATCAATCAAAATGTATAGCTATATTTTTTTGTTGATTTAAGAACTCCAGCACCATCATAGGTTTTTCTTTCCAACTTTAAACCTTTTTTATCATAGGTATAAACATGGCGTTTTGTAAGTTTTAGATTTTCGTCGTAGAAAGCCTCTTCTATTTTTTCACCTAAAGAATTGTACTTGTTAATTCTTCTTTCTTTTAATTTTAAAGAAGAATCTAACTCATCTTCTTCAATAATATCTCCACTTTTATTGTACTTGTATTTATGAATAGTTTTAATCTGACCCTCTTTGTTATAATCCGTTAACTCAATTAATTTACCATTTTTATCATAAACAGATTTTTCTTCAGGCAGCGATTTACCATCTTCTGTTTTTGTGACTAAAACCGTTTTGATATCATACTTTTTGATATCCTTTTTACCTTGGGCAAAAATTTGACAAGTAGCAAAAAAGAATAAAATTGCGAATACAGTTCTCATAATACTTATTTATAAATGGTGATTGTTCCTGCGTCTGTAGTATTATCTTCAGAAACAGTTAAATCTTTAATAATAGCAATATCACCAGAAGCAGATTGTAATGTTTTATCTTTAGAATAAACATAAATTTTATAGTTACCTGCTCGTAGGTATTTAAATTCGAATTCCCCATTATAATTGGTACGAATTCTATCACCATAACTTACATCCGAACCATAAACAATATAAACCCACTCATCCATAGCAACAAATTCAGCTTGTTTAACCGTAAATGTGGCATTCCATTGTTCGGCCTTAACACTTCCTTTAATTCTACCAGTTCCACCCTCTCCTTCTGGCTTTTTACATGAGCTTAAACTTAAAAGTGAAACAGAGATTAGTAAAAGAAAAAGTGACTTCATTTTATACATTATATTTTAGTTTATTATTATTTTAAATGATTTTGAGAGCTTATTCGAACTTGAAATTTTCAGTAAATATACACCTGAACTTAAATTTGAAATATCTATTTCTGAATTAAAATCATTCGAATCATAACTTAATACTTCTTTTCCAAATAAAGAATAGATTCTAATTTGATTATTCTTCTCCTGCAAATTATCAATATGCAAAACATCATAAGCGGGATTTGGATATATTTTCCAACTACTGTTATCTGCGTAATTATCGAGAGATGAAACACAGAAAAACTTATTTAAATCCATAAATGTTGCAGGATAAATCGACACAAAATTAGTTGAGGCATCCGGACATCTTCCAAAAGAAATATCCTCTAATTGATTTACAAAATGTATACTATCAATAAGTTCTCCATTATAATTGCTTAAAAAAACTTCATCAGCATTTGCAGAAAGTGTAAAGTTTGCATGTGCATATTTATTGGTGTTTGGCAAAGCATCAGCCCAAACAATTAAAAACTTACCTGCTTCTATAATTGCATCTGGAGCAAAGGAATATTTATATGGGTTTTTAATATCATCACTTAAATATGAACCATACAAACTATACGATTCATTGGTTGGATTGTAGAGTTCAATCCAATCAGAATAAAGACCATATTCATTAATATCAGATTTATTATTATTTGCCAAAACCTCATTTATATAAACTTTTTGTTTAGAAAGTAAACTTGGTTGAACTCCTAAATAGTAGAATTCATGTTGAGCTCTAGCAGGAGAAAACACACCTGCATTGGCATTTTCTGCATAAATAAAATACTGAGTACTTAATGAAGTAACAGTAAATGAATTTCCAAAAATTCCATCGCCTGCAATTCCATCATTATGATTACCATCATCAAAAAGTTCAATTTCAGTAAACAAATCGCGAGTTGAATTTCGAAATGAAAAATAAACATTCGTTGCATTACTTAGCTCAACAGTCAATCCTAGTAATGAGTTTATACTTGGTTTATTATTACTAAACTGTATTTTAGAAACTATTGGAGCTACTGCTTTTAATTCAGTTGTCGATTTTAAATAAGCGGCTCTAGCTTCCATTAAAGTTTTTATTCCAGGTACTTGGTAAGAACCAAATGTAAAATTAGTTATGAGTGCACCCTCGAATTGAGAATTTGAAAAAAACTTATTGCTATCTGCTAAACTAGCTTCTCTTATGAGTGATTGACAATGATCTGCTAAAGCACTATAAACACCTGAATCTACAGCTTCTACTAACATTGTTTTTAAATGAGCAATGTATTTTTTCTTCCATTTTTGATTAGAAAATAAGGTTTGAATAAGTGGCCAATCTGCATGACTTGAATGATATAGAGGATTTAATTGCTGCATGTTTGTAACAGACAAACTTCCCATTCCATTATTTGGACTTCCAGCAAATGGGAAAGCGCCAAAATTCATATTTACATCCCATACAATTGGATTAAAAATTTTGAATTGGTCTTGGTACAAATAATAATTCTGAGCAAAAACACCAGTGTATGAATCAAGATTTACAAATAAATTATTGTATGCCAACATCCATAAAACTTTATCAATATCAAGAACTAAAGAAAGACTATCAGGATTATTAGAGATTGTATAACAAAGTTTTTTTAAATCATTCCAACCTGAAATTGATTTCAATTCGTAATATTTAAAATAAGCAGAAGAATCATCACCTAAATATTTCAAATTACTTTTAACAGTTGGCCCAGGTGTAATAGAAGGATTTCCTTTAATAAAAGTGCCATCAGCGTTAAAAAAATTACGCTCGCAAAACTTATTGTTTATACTTTCAGCACTTGAATACAATCCCAAATAAACATCATTCACATAAACTTTTGCAAATGCCGACTTTGGAGATTTCATATAATTGTTTAAGATTTTATAGGATAAAACCTCTCTAATTAAAGAAGGATCGCCATAACCATTACTCAATTTGATATCTGTATAAGCCTTATGATTTTGTTCTTTAAAAGTATTTAACTCTATGTGAAAAGGATTCTTTGCATTGGCAGAATCAAAGGAACTATTTCCTTTATATTTAATGCCTACACTGTCAAAAAGAATTCCATTTAGTTTAACGGAACCCATTAAATAACTGCCAGTACCGAGTTTTGCTGTATCTAATTTATAATCCCAATTTTCTTCAAAAAAGTAGATTTCAATTTTCTGAATAGAATCGGCATTATACCAAGATTGAGCATTTCCACTTTCTGAGAGAAACAAACTTAGGATAAGTAATAATATGTTTAAAGCCTTTTTCAATGGTTAGTACAACATTAGTTTTTTAGTTGAAACTTGATTTCCTGTTTGAATTTTAACAACATATATACCCTGACCTAAAAGCACACCATTTAAGTTTACACTTTCATTATTCATTATACTTTTGTTTAACATCAAGCTTCCATTAGCATCAAAAATACTTAGCTGAAATGAGCTTATTCCATTCATGCCTTTGATGGTAATTTCTTCCAAAGCTGGATTAGGGAAAATGGTGAAATTATTTAAGTTTTCTGCCATGTTTAAACCCGTCATGGCACAGAAATCGCAGTTAGAAAAACAATTTGAATCAAGTACAATATCTGTATTTAAAATAACTTGTCGTTTACCATTAACAGTGCAAGTTGCAGGCAGCTCTTCTACTTCTGATTCAGTATTCCCATTTACAAATAAATAATTAACTGTTGCTCCGCTATCGGCATAGGCTTGAAACTCATAAACATTTGATATAAAATTGTACATATAAGCACTTGAATAATTAAAATTATTAAAAGTACCAGCAACGTGTACACCCTTTGAACTAACCGGGATTTGCCCTTTCATATCAACCTTTAATCGTACTAATTTTTTACCTTCTGGAGCATTTCCAGCAAACATCAATGGTCCAATTAAAGTGGTATCATTTGCTAATGAATCTACATAAAACCATCTATTATCATTAAAATCATAACCCACCCTAGATTCCTCTGGAACAAATTCAACTTCATAAAACAAATCACCATTTACAAATTTGAACTCATACTTTCTACCTGCAGGAATATCAACAATTACACTAAATATTTTAGGATTGTTAGGATCAACTGTTAAAGCAGTAGTTGCCGAATTCCAATCTCCACCTTCATACCCTGCCAATGTTTGAAAATCACCAGAAATATGTAAACCATTTGGATTGATTATTTGGCCAGTCATGTTTACACTAAATTTTACTTTTTTTGCTTCAACAGTATTCAATGCAATGGCCAAAATTGCAATTAGTAAAGCCAATTTGTTTTGAAATTTCATAGTTTTATTATTTACTGATGATTATTTTTTTAGTAACAGAAATTTTGTTTTCGGCACTTACATGTAAAAAGTAAATACCATTTGTTAGAGAAGATAAATCGATTTCTTTGGAATTAAAACCTTCGAAAACTAAATCTCCATTCATTGAAAATACAGAGGCATAAAAATCATTCAATCCATCAGAATCAATGGTAAACAAACCACTTGAAGGATTTGGATAAACTTTAAGCGCTTGTAATTGTAATTCTTCATTTAAAGAAGTAGCTGTTGAAGTATATTTATATGAATTAGAATATTTATTAAAACAAGCGGCTGCATCTTTAATTCTAACCAAATAAATTGCATCTTCTGTAGGTGTATAATTTTGGCTAGTAGCACCTTCAATTAAAACTCCATTTTTATACCATTGGTAAGCAGAAGCAGTTGATGCTGTTAATGTTGTTGCATCTCTGGTGATAGTTGGTTGAGTTGGAGCTTCATTTTCAACATAACATTTTTCATATTTAAATGCTTGAGAAGTTGAACCACCCATTGTTTTCGACCATAAAGTTGTGCCATTGGGATTGATTTCATATACAACACCTGAAAGGGCCAAACAAACTAGCATATTTCCATTGGGCAATTGTTGTGAATTACCCATATTACTTGTATAACCTGTTGAAGAATGTCTTTCTGTATAAGTTGATGGAGCAAAAGCCTGCCCTGCTGTTCTATCAAAATTATATCCATTTTGTGGAAGGATAATTTGGTCTACAGAAGATTTAGTTGCAGAAGCACCTTTGTTGTTAAAACCAACCAAACGACCTGCATTTGGAACACCTTCAGGAATCCAATGTGCATCATGAGTAACATTTAAAATTGTAGTACCACTTGCACCATAAGCAGCAGGATTTCCCCAACGAAATAAAATATCACCACCCTTTCCTGAAAAACCACCTGAATGACTCGCGGCTTCTTCTGATGTAGTGCTATGATCGATAATGTACCATTCATTTAGGTTATGTGAACTAACAGCAATCTGGTCGGTAATAGGATTATAATCGATTCCATTCATGTGAATCCAATCTTTCTTCGAATTATAATTTATATTCAATAATTCAGGATGATCTAAAGCCGCTGCATAATAATTAGGTTTACTAGCATCTGTGGTTTGAAGGATATGATCCCAAACACGCCATTTCCAAACAACTTCTCCTGTTGTTGCGCCAGTTTGTTTAATTTCAGCAACATGTTCCGACCATACTTCTCCGTTAAAAGTACCACCATTAGCACTAACATCAGCAGCAGTATGTCTTTCATAAGCTATAAGCAATACATTACCATTTGGCATTACATGAAAGTCGTGATGAGAGCAATAATCTGTTGTTGAATAAGTATAATTCCAAACAATATTTCCAGCCCAATCCATTTTAATAATTTGACCACAAATTGGTCCACCACTAAATGAAACACCCGATTTAGAAATGGTTTTGTATAGGTAACCACCAGGAGCTAAATAAGAAGAATATCCTGTTTTATAACCAGCGTGTGACCAAGTTTTAAAAACGGTTCTATTGGTATCTAATAATGTAGTAGTGGTAGAATTTTGGGTACTATATAAAATATAATCGCCCCATTGTTGAGCTTTAATAAAACTTGAACCCCAAACCATTTGGATTGCTAATAGAAGGATTAATCTTAAGCTTTTCATATTCGTTAATTTTTATCAATGTTAAGCTAATGTTAAATTGATAAAAAGTAATAGAGGCAAAATTTAAATTTATTGAGGTTAATCAATATTTGTCAAAAAACTGTAATCATCAAAGACAAGCTAAAAGAGCTGTAAAAACTGATTTCTTACAAGACTATGACTTAAAATAATAGAATAAGCCAAGAAGAAAAAATGAGCAAATTCAATGTAATTTTATAACAAAATTTATAAGTATTATAACACTAGCGTTGCGTTGTTTTTAGTTTGAGTTCTCTGAAACCCTTGACAGTCCATTGATACAGCCATTTTGTGGGTGA
>JBIMKP010000020.1:0-77485 GCA_051861545.1 Bacteroidia bacterium
CTCAATACTGTTTCAGTGGGAATCTTGGCCTGTTGCTCAAAACTCAAACTCAAACTCAATACTGTTTCAGTGGGAATCTTGGCCTGTTGCTCAAAACTCAAACTCAATACTGTTTTTGGGATTATTTCATGATCCCGTTTGGGGGAGGCTACAGAATAAATGAAAACCTTCAGTATTCCGCTTTGCTCCATACTGAGTTTTTTTGTGCCCCAAATCTTACGAAAATGCGCTGCGCTTTTTTCGACAATTTGGGGCACAAAAAAACCCAATTTTGCTTTGCAAAATTAGGTTTTCATTTATTCTGGCGGAGAGTTAGGGATTCGAACCCCAGGTCCTGTTACAGACAACAGTTTTCAAGACTGCCGCAATCGACCACTCTGCCAACTCTCCACTGCAAAAGTAGTATTCTAGATTATTTATCCAAAACTAAAAGCAAAAAAAAGGCGCATCAATTGATTTGATGCGCCTTTTTTGAATTAATTGTCTGTTATTCAACGACAATTTTTTTTGAGAATTTTTGACCTCCAAGGTTCATATTCACAAAATATAGGCCACTTTGTAAATTATACTGCGATTTGCTGATTTGGAATTCTTGAATTCCTGCTGCTTGATCGCCTGAAAATAATATTCCTAATTCTTTACCTGCAATATCAAATAAACGAATTTCTACATCTTCATTTTTGCTTAATTCATAAGAAATAGTAGTTTCTGAATTAAATGGATTTGGTTGAACACTAAATTTAATTTGTGAAGCCAACTCATCATTTAATCCTGTAACTGTTCCTAATTTTACATTGTCTAAGTAAAAGTTATTTCCACCTGAATATTTGAATTCAATTTTGAATTTCACATTTGCATTATTAGGAATAGCTGAACCTTCTATTTTTACTTCTTTCCATTTGCTTTGGTTAGCAGGAACGAAATTGATATTACTAGCTAATTGTGCTGCTGTTCCAGTTCCAATTGTAGAAATAGTTGCTGAACCTATTGCCGCTCTGCTAATCCATGTTTTACCGCAGTCAATAGAAGTATAAACTCTTAGTTCTTCTTTAGTTGCACCACCACCAATATCAGCACTTAAAGTACCTTGTGCAAATGCGTAATTAAATGAGAAGTATCCATTTGAAACACCAGAGAAATTATAAGAAGGTGAAATCAATGAAGTTAATGCACCAACTGATGAACTTAAGTTAAATGGATCTTTTGGATACATCATACAAGCATTCTGATTAAATGATGTTGCTCCTGTTCTAACCCATTTGTTTTTGTCGTTTTCATATTCAAATGCCCAACCTTTTTCATACCAGTTGTTTTGATACCACCAATCAGCTGTATAATATCCTGAAGGATTGTTTGCAGCAGCAGGTTGAATTACAACATAATCTTTATAAGTAATAGAAGATGTTCCATTAGGACCAGTAACTTCTAAAGTAACTTCATAAGTTCCAGGATTATCATATTGAATTTGTCCAGGAGCCTTAGTAGTTGCTGTAACTGGAGTTCCACCTGGGAAGCTCCATTTCCAAGCAGTAATATTTGAATTGTAAGAATTATCTGTGAATGAAATTTTATTTCCAGCACAAGTAATTCTTGTGGTGGTGCTAAAAGATGCAATAGGAGAACATGTTGCAGGTGAGTTATCTTTAACACCAGTAGATATTAAGTTATCTTCTTGCCATAAAGTTCTTCTGTAGTTGTCTAAAACATAATGCATTCTAATAACTTGCTGTTTTGTAAACATGTTACTTGCGCAATTTCCGATGAAATAATCCATGTAATTTTCTTGCATATCTGGAAGATCAGGAATTTCATTTGTACAAGTATTGAATCTTTTATCTGAACATCTATTTCTCAAAGGCTCATTTGAAGTTGCAGAGAATATAGTAGGAGGAGTATCTAAAACTTCATCACCATCTAATCCACAAGTTTCACCTTGTGTTTGAAAAGGGTGGTATAAACCTAACCAGTGACCAGCTTCGTGGGTACTAGTTGTTACTTTAGGAGTTTGTCCTGGATTTGAAGTACCAATGTTTCCAAATTCGTTATGAATAACAATGATACCATCAGTAGAAGCACCATTATTGAAACCCATTGGAAACTGAGCATATCCAGCAATACCAACTGTATTTCCTCTGTTTATTCCTCTAACAACCCAAATATTGAAATACCTTTTGGTATCCCATACACTAAGTTGTTTTAAATCGTCATTACCTTTATTAGTTAAAGGAGTTTGAACCCTAACGATACCGTTTGTACAATTTCCTTTAGGGTCTTTGCGAGCCAATCTAAATTCAACTTCCGCATCTGCAGCTAATTGTTTGTAGCTATAGAAAACGCCATTAAAAGTATCTTGACGACGGTTTGTTGAATCAGAAACTAAATTTCTAAAACTTTGATTTAGAAAGTTGATTTCACTTTGAATTTGCGCATCACTAATATTTTCACTTCCATAATTGTGCAAAACATGCACAACAACAGGAATGATATATTTAGGGGCTGACGCTTTTTTCAGACTATTATTGTCTGATGGTTTGTAAGTTTTGATGTATTCTTTGAAATCTGCATCAAATTTTTTCTTCGCTTCCAATAATTCAGGATGTTCAGAAACTAAATTTTGGTGGTGCTGATCGGTTCCGCAAGAGTTCACTTTAACTTGTGAATACCCTGATGCAGAAATAATTGCGAAAGAGGCTGCCAGTAAAAACTTCTTCATATGATGTTTTGTCGTTTGGTTAGCAAATTAGTAAAATATTTTTTTAAGTCAACTTATTTATAAAACGGGTTGTACAAGGTATCATTTTTTTTGTTCCCAAACCTCTAAATCGTACATTCTTTTTTTGTCAAATTTTAATCTCATAGCAGTTGATACTTTATGAAATCCATGTTTTCCAGCTGCTCCTGGGTTCAAATGCATCATTCCAGAATTGGGATCTTTCATTGCTTTTAGAATATGTGAATGACCGCAAATCATTAAATCATAGGTATTTAACGATAATTGTTTTCTAAATAATGGTGAATAATGGCCTGGATATCCACCAATATGCAACATACAAACTTTTACTTCCTCACATTGAAATTCTAAAATTTCAGGCATTTGAATCCTTAATTCTTGTCCATCAATATTTCCATAAACAGCTTTTAGGGGTTTAAAGTTTCTTAATAAATCAAATGTTTTTTCATCACCCCAATCACCTGCGTGCCAAATTTCATCACAATCTTTAAAAAAATCGAACAATGTTTCGGGAACAAAACCATGTGTATCACTAAGAATTCCAATTTTCTTCATGTTGCAAATTTTACTTTTAAAAGCAATTGCCAAACAATCATTGCAAATTTTCTTGTTTTTTTTTGGTATAAAAATCCTCAAATCAAAATAAATTTAATAAATGATTTTGTTTTGATTCTTATTTGCAGAATAATATTCCCTTTAAATGATAACTATTGTTTTGATTCTTATTACTGCCGCCATTAGTATTCAGGCGTTTTATCAACCTAATCTAATGGATAAGCTTATTTTAAATCCTTATTTAGTTAAGAATAAAAATGAATGGTGGCGAATGTTGAGTTCGGGATTTTTACATGCAGATTGGTCTCATCTATTAATGAATATGTTTGTACTATTTGCCTTTGGGGCCGAAGTAGAATCTTACTATATGTTGTTTTTTGGAGCCTCAGGTAAGGTTTTATTTGTTTTATTATATGTTAGTTCAATTGTTGCTGCAAATGCAAGCAGTTATTATAAGAACCAAAACAATGGTTATTATAATTCTTTGGGAGCCTCAGGTGCAACATCAGCAATAGTATTTGCATCAATCTTATTTAATCCTCTTCAGAAATTTTATTTTGGCATCCCAGGAATTTTTATGGGAATCATTTATTTGGTTTATTCAAATTACGCTGCCAAACAAAACGCTGATAGAATTAATCATGAAGCTCATTTTTATGGAGCTGTTTATGGTCTGATTTTCACCCTAGTTCTAAAGCCACAAATTGGCTTATTTTTTATAGAGCAGTTATTAAAAAGGTAATCTTAAAATAAAGAAGGATTTTTAGTAAATAATATTTGATTCAACTGAATTATAGTATCCAAGTTAAAAGAAGAATCCAACTCTAATATCCCACGGAGAGCCTGTAAAGGTGTTTTGGTTATCATATAAAACATTATACAAAACCATAAAATATGCACCTTTTCCTGGGTTTAGTCCGCCGCCAACCCAAGTTTGTTGAATCCAATCTCTACGTGTATTTCCTTTAGCATCAATTATTTTAGGATAACTAATTGGATTGTATTCAGTATGTAAGAAGATGTTATTTATTAGGGTTTGACGAGCAAAAACCTGAGGGCCGAAAATGTTCGACTTATATTTAAACCCTATATAATTCTGTTGGAAATAAATATAAGTAAATCCAGCCCCTAACATTGTTTTAGGTTTAATATTGTACCCAACAGCAGGTTGAATTAATAACATTCCACCGCCATTTGTTAATCCACCCGTGAAGTTTCCACCAAATTTCCATTTATCGGAATTTAAACCTTTGCCATAAGGGTCTTCATATTTTTTTTCCTCTTTTGCTAAGTCTTCATCTAAAGGTTTTACCTTTCTTTGGGCAAATGAATGATTGCTTATGGCTAAGACAAAAAATGCTATTAAAATATGTATTTTCATAATAATTGGGTTTAAACTGTCTGTTTTTTAGGAACCACTTACAAGTTTTAGCAAAAATAAATGATTTGTTATTGAAAAAAATCGAATAGTGTTTCTTTAATTCGCAGTTACCAACGAAAGACACATGAGCAAAGTACACAATTTCTCGGCAGGTCCTGCAATATTGCCGGCCTCAGCTATCGAAGCAAGCATTCAAGCCCTTCAGAATTTTTCAGGAACTGGATTGTCATTAATTGAAATTAGTCACAGAAGTAAGGAATATGAGGCAGTTGTGGCAGAGGCAACTCAGTTAGTTAAGGAACTCCTTAATTTAAATGATGATTATGAAGTTGTGTTTTTGCAAGGTGGAGCAAGCCTTCAATTCGACATGATTCCGATGAACTTTTTGAATGATGGAAAAACGGCTGCTTATTTAAATACAGGTGTTTGGGCAAAAAGAGCTGTAAAAGAAGCTGGTTTTTTTGGAAATGTAAACGTAGTTGCAAGTAGCGAGGATAAAAATTACTCATATATTCCTAAGGATTATGTAATTCCTGCTGATGCCGAATATTTTCACTGTACTTCAAACAATACCATTTACGGAACAGAGATGTTTGAATTCCCTGAATCTCCGGTACCAATGATTTGCGATATGAGTAGTGATATTTTTAGCAAACCTGTTGATGCTTCTAAATTCGCAATGATTTATGCTGGTGCTCAAAAAAATATGGGTCCTGCAGGAACTACTTTAGCTGTTATTAGAAAAGATTTATTGGCAAAAGTTACCCGTAAAATTCCTACCATGTTAGATTATAGGGTTCATATTGAAAATGGTAGCATGTATAATACACCAAGTGTGTTTGCAATTTTTGTAACTATGCATACTTTACGTTGGATAAAATCTGTTGGATTAGAAGCAATGGAAATCAGAAATAAAGAAAAAGCTGATTTATTATATGCTGAGATTGATAGAAATAGCATGTTCAAAGGAACTGTTGCTGTTGAAGATAGAAGTAGAATGAATGTAAACTTTGTATTAAATGACCCAAGTTTAGAAGAAGAATTTTTTAAATTGTGTAAATCACACAACTTAAGTGGTTTAAAAGGTCACCGTTCTGTTGGAGGATTAAGAGCATCAATGTACAATGCACTTGAATTAGAAAGTGTGCAAGCGCTAGTAAATGCCATGCAAGAATTCGAAAAAAGTAAAGCCTAATATTTCTTTTAATACAAATTATTATGATAAAAATACTAGCCAATGATGGCATTGATAGCAATGGAAAAGCGATTTTAGAATCAGCTGGATTTCATGTTGAAACTACTAAAGTTCCTCAAGAACAACTAGTAGATGCTTTGAAAAATTATGATGCAGTATTGGTTCGTTCTGCAACCAAAATCAGAAAAGATATTATAGAAGCTTGTCCTAATTTGAAATTGATAGGTAGGGGTGGTGTTGGTTTAGATAATATTGATTTAGAAGCAGCTAAACAAAAAGGAATTAAGGTTGTAAATACGCCTGCTTCATCATCGGTAAGTGTTGCAGAATTGGTTTTTACTCATTTATTTTCTGGTGCAAGATTTATTCAACAAACCAATAGAGTAATGCCAATTGAAGGCAATGCTAAGTTTGGTGAGATGAAAAAACTAGCATCAAATGGAATTGAACTTCAAGGTAAAACCATGGGTATTTATGGTTTTGGAAGAATTGGTCAGGAAGTTGCTAAAATAGCAATTGGTTTAGGAATGAAAGTTTTAGCATTTGATCCTTATGTAACCAATGTTGATTTAATTTTAAATCTTCCGATGTTAGGTGCAAATTCTAGAGTTAAAGTTCCAATTCAAACAGTAAGTGAACAATCAGTAGTTTCGCAAAGTGATTTTATTACTTTTCATATTCCATTTAATGAAGGTGAAAAGTCGCCAATTGATGCTGCAAAAATTGCTAAAATGAAAAAAGGTGTAGCTTTAATCAATTGTTCAAGAGGTGGTGTAATCTCAGAAGCTGATTTATTAGAAGCATTAAATTCTGGACAAGTTTCATTTGCAGGTTTAGATGTTTTCGAAAAAGAACCTCCTGTTAATCTAGCTATTTTAGAACATCCAAATGTTTCTTTAAGTCCGCATATTGGTGGTTCAACAAAAGAAGCACAAAATAGAATCAGCATAGAACTAGCTGAAAAAGTAATTGAGTTTTTCAAAAACGCTTAGTTATAATATATGGCGGTTATTAAACCATTTGCGGCATTAAGGCCTGCCAAAGAAAAGGCTGGTCAGGTTTCTTGTCAACCATTTGATTCTGGTTCAAAAGATTTGGCAGCAAACGAAATTAAGAATAATCCAAATTCTTACTTACATGTTGTAAAACCTTATCTTCATTATAAAGGTGAAAAGAAAAATCCTGAAAAGCATTTTGCTATTGGATTAGAATACCTTAATAAATTTAAAGCTGATGGGGTTTTAGTTAAAGACCAAACACCATCGTTTTATATTTATAGAATGATTGTTGGGAGTCATGCATATACCGGAATTATTGCTGCAGCTTCAGTTGAAGATTATTTAAACAATAAAATCCTGAAGCACGAAAATACTCTTACCGAAAAGCAAAATGAAATTGCTGAACATATTCAATTTTATAATTCACTAGGGAATCCAGTTTTATTAACTTACCCAGATGACCAACAAATTGATTTATTGATTGATCAATACATTCAAAAGCATATTCCAGAATACAATTTCATTAGCGCCGATCAAAAGAAACACAATCTTTGGGTAGTAAGTAAACAAAGTGATATTGAATTAATAGAGCAAAGGTTTTCTAGTATTCCATATTTGTATATTGCTGATGGACACCATCGCTCTGCTGGTTCAGCAGCTTATGGAGAAAGAATGATAACTCAAAAAGGAAGTGGAAATGGTAATGAATCTTACCACTATTTTCCTGTTTGTTTGATTCCTTTTAGTAAACTTACCATTTTTGAATACCATAGATTAGTTAAGGATAAAGCGAAGGTAAATGCCCCCAACTTTTTAGATAAACTAAAATTAAGTTTTGATTTGGTGCCATCGGGTTCGCTTCCAGTTCAGCCATTGAATAAAGGTGAATTTGGAATTTATTATCATAATAAAGCTTATTTATTAAGTTTAAAACCTGAAATTAAATCTAAGTTGAACGGAATTCTAGAAAATTTAGATGTTAGTATTGTTGAAGAATATATTCTAAAAAACATATTTGAAATTAGTGATAGTAAATCAGATCACAGATTATCTTTCATGGATGGTGGCAAAGGAATTGGTCATTTACAAGAAACTGTTGATTCAGGAGAATTTGATTTGGCAATTACACTTTTCCCAACTTCTATTGAAGAAGTTAAAGACGTTGCCGAAAATAATTTAATTATGCCTCCAAAATCTACTTGGATTGAACCAAAAATCAGAACAGGATTACTTATTTTAGCTCATGATGAAGGTGAAATAGTAGGTCAATAAATACAACCCAGAATATGCATTAGATTTTCTATTACTGGTCAAAATACCTTTGAAATTGGACGTAAACTCAGTTTCCCTCATGCACCATACTAGTTCAGTATGCTTTACTCACGAAACTGCCAATTTCTTTGGTCTTTTGCCCCTCATTACGAATTCCAATGCATAATCTGGGTTCAAACAAAAAGAGGCTATCTCACTTGATGAAACAGCCTCTTTTTTATTTGGACAAGTTCTTATGAAATAGATTTTAATGCTTTTAATTTTTCCTTTTACAAAAGCTCTTTTTATTAATATACCAAACTTAATATTTTGGTTTTAACAACCATATCTTCATCAATTTTAGTTAATTCAACTGGAATAATTTCATTCACTAACATTGGATCGTAATTGGTTTTTACTTTGATATAATTTTCAGTAAAACCATACATAGTATCATTATCATTTTCAGCTTCCCATAAAACATTAAATGATTTTCCTAAATTTTGTTCGTAGAAAAAATGACGTTTTTTATCACTTAAGATATGAAGTCTTTTGCTTCTTTCTGCCCTAATTCCCATTCTTACTTTTCCTGGCATTTTATATGCCGTAGTATTAGGTCTTTCGCTGTAAGTAAAAACATGAAGGTAACTGATATCTAATTCATTTAAAAACTGATAAGTAATTTCAAACTCCTCATCTGTTTCACCGGGAAAACCAACAATAACATCGACACCAATACAAGCATGAGGCATTTTATCTTTGATTCGATTAACCCTAGAAGCATATAAATCGCTAAGGTATTTTCTTCTCATTAATTTTAGCATTTCATCTGAACCAGATTGAAGAGGGATATGAAAATGAGGGACAATTTTTTTGGAATTTGCAGCAAAATCAATGATTTCGTCAGATAAAAGATTAGGCTCAATACTACTAATTCTAATTCTTTCTAAACCTTCAACTTGTTCTAGAGCTTGAAGTAGACCATAAAATGTTTCTCCATTTTGAACACCAAAATCACCAGTGTTTACACCAGTAAGAACAATTTCTTTTGTACCTTGATTCACAATTTCTACTGCTTGTTTTACAGTATTTTCGATAGTATCACTTCTACTTTTTCCTCTAGCTAATGGAATGGTACAAAAAGAGCAAAAATAATCGCAACCATCTTGAACCTTTAGGAATGTTCTAGTTCTGTCGCCAATTGAATAAGATGCATGGTAATCTAAAACCTCTTTTATTTTTCCATCATGCACTTCAGCAATTTCTTTTTTATTTAAATCACCAAGAAAATTTTGAATATTGAATTTTTCTGCAGCACCTAAAACTAAATCAACACCAGGAATGCTAGCAATTTCATGTGGCTTTAATTGCGCATAACAACCAATAATAGCAACAAATGCTTTAGGATTATGACGTAAAGCTTCTTTTACAATTTTCTTACATTTTTTATCTGCATGGTCTGTAACAGAACAAGTATTAATTACATAAACATCAGCTCCTTCTTGGAACTCAACTTTGTTGTAACCATCTTCCTTTAAACTTCTACCAATACTAGAAGTCTCAGAGAAATTTAGTTTACAGCCTAATGTATAAAAAGCTACTGATTTTTGCATGAACTGCAAACTTACGAATATTCATGTAAAAAGAGGTTAATGAATCTTAAACCAATACATCCAAGTAGATTTACCTTAATTCTAAAGTAGTATTAAATTTTACATCTTTCGAATCAGAAGTAACTCTGCTTCTGTAAGTTGAATATTCTTGTGGACTTAAATTTACAACGGATTTAATATCCCCATTTTTATCTAACTCAATTTTACCAAATGTTGGTAAATCTTCATTATTTTTTGCCATACTTGGATCAATTAAAGGAGTTCCTTCAATTGTAGCAGATTGCTGACCATAAATGTATGGAATCCACCAAAATTTAGTGTAAATCACTCCATCTAATAAAGCAACGCAGCCAGGAGTGCTTTCAATGGCCTTATCAACAGCCTCTTTAATATTTACAGTTCCAGTTGGAAAAATAACAATCCAATGAACCATGTCTTTGCCTTCTACTCTGTTTTTGCCTCGGACAAAACTTGCTCCTTTGGAGAGGTCTACATTTTTAGAAGATATTAAGGTAAAATCAAGAACTCTATGAGAACAACTACTTAATAGAAATAATGATGATAGTAATAAAATAATGGACAGGTTTTTCATAAAATTGGTTTAATGTAAAAATTTATTTAGATTTTAAATACGTTAAGATTTTAAGTATTTTTAGGCTTTTGTTTTTAAAACAATATTATTAAAATTAATGGTACTTTTTTATTTATTATTAAATTTTACGAATATCCGCTTCTTTACCTAAAGTTTGGTTTACCAACGTTCAAGGGCTATAATGTTGATGATTGCTCGAAATCTTCAGAATCATCCTCAGAAAATTAATTAAAATCAGAAATATGTTTTTTCTTGAAATTCTAAAAAATCCTGAAGGGATGACATGATTATAGAAAATATAAAGTAAAGCCCCCGCCCAAACTCTTCCAACGCGGACCTTTGGTCCCCGTTGGAAGAGTTTGGGGGAATTCGTTTCAAGCATTTTTCTATAAACATGAGACCACCTATCGGGGTCTTAAATATCATAAAGCAGAACAATTTAACACCAACCTGCTTTTTGAAATTGTTTCTCAAAACATTTATCAGATTTGTAAAAAATTATTGGTGGTAAACATGCGGATGTACGTATTAAATTTCACAAAGTTTTAATCTAATCCTTCTATATCCTTCAGTTCTAATTGTAAAGCATAGGTTGAAATAAAAATTTCATATAAGGATAAACCCAATGAAATCAATAAACTTAAAAGACTAAAACCAAAAATAATTAGGGTATAAGTTTGATTTCCAAGAAAAATGAATGTCATACATAATACACAAAAGAAAAAACTCATAACACCTAAACCTTGCATGTATTTAATTAGATTCAAGCGGAGTTTTAGGTTTTTAATTTGCGCTCTTAAAATGGAGGCATTTTCTTTTTCTTTTGAATATTGATTATGTAAATTCCTGATTAAACTAGCCATCGCTAAAAATTTATTTGTGTAGGCTAACATCAATAAAGTTATTGCTGGAAAAAGTAAGGCAGGAGTATTTATCGATATTTCCATGAATTCAAAAATTACAGTTTTGACTAATTATTTTGTAAAGTTCGGCTAAAAGCAACCTTTTTAACAAAATATTTATCATATATATAACTTGATTTGATAACTTTACGGAACCAAGAACCTTATGCGTAAAATATTTACTTTCCTTTTTTTCATTGTTTCAATTCAAGTTTGGTCGCAAAACTGCCAAATGACTGTTTCTTCAACTACAGTTTGTATTGGTAATACCAGTTTGTTTTCTGTAAAGTTTGATGCAGGACTAACAGCCACCTCATACTCTTGGAGTTTTGGAAACACTGCTTCTAGTACCCAAAGTGCACCGGTTTATCAATATCCAGCAAGAGGTACTTTTATTCCATCTGTTACCGTAAATTTTTCAAACAGTACCAGTTGCACAATAAATGGTCCAAGTATTACAGTAGTTGATAAACCAACAGCTAATTTTATAGTTACAACAGAGGATACTCAGTGTTTTAATGGTAATAGAACTTGTATAACAGATTTATCTACTCCTGGTTTAGATAATTCTCCATTAAGTACTCGTGTTGTTTTATTTGGTGATGGTTCATTTAATAATTCAGCTCCAGGTTCTGGTGCAAATATTTGTCATACTTATACTTCTCCAATTGGTAATGCTTATAGTTTGGTTTTAGAAGTTGTTGATGGAAATGGATGTTTGGCTAGAAAAGAAATTCAAGAAGCTGCCATCGTTTGGTCAAAAATGAATGATGTTAGTTTTTCTACAAGTTATACTCCTCAGTGTAACCAAACACCTGTTCAATTCATAAACAATACTAAAATCCCCCAAAACCAAATAAAAAGTTATTTATGGGATTTTGGTGATGGTCAAACTGCAAGTAGTCCATGGAATAATTTCACCCATATATACACACAAGCAGGAACATTCGCAGCTAAATTAATGGTTGAAGATTTAAATGGATGTCGTGATACTTTTATTTTAGACCCTGCTGGTTCAAACGATAAAATTGATAGCACCATTTACTTAAATATGGTAGGTTCTTGCTTTAGAGCAAATCAATTTTCATTTCAATCAAAAAACTCTGTTTTAGCAAGAATAAATTGGAACTTTTATAGGATTGGAGATACGGTTAATTATGATACAGTTTCAAACATCCCTAGTTTAAGTCAGGTTTTTTCAAAATGTGGCCAATATCGAGTAACTATGTACGTTTCTCTTGGTACTTGTAAATCTGTAACAGATACTTTAATTGATGTTTTTGGTCCACAAGCTGTAATTGAAACCAATTTTGATCCAGTTATAAATAGTTCACAATGTGAGATTCATGATACTGTTTGGTTTAGGAGTCCACCAAAAGACAATTCGTGTTTGTATAAAAATACCAATATTTATAGGCTGTGGGATTTTGATGATGAATTTGCACCCAATTGTACTACAGATACAAAAAACAATATCAATGTTGGATTGAATTGTAGATACTCAAAAGATTCTGCCGTTGTATATCATATATATAAACAAGGCGAAGAAAAGTGTTACAAACCAAAATTAATTCTTACAGATTTAGCTTCAGGTTGCACAGATACCAGCAGCATGTCGCTTAAACTTACGAGTCCTGATGCAGGATGGGATAGTACTTCAGTTCCAATAAGAAGAGGTTTATATTATTCAGGAACAACCTGTTTATTATCACCAATCAGGTTTTGGTTAAAAGAAACTTTACCGCTTTGTGGAAGGCAACGTGCTTATATCAATTTAGATTCAGCTTGCGGAAAAGACAATTGGACAGAAATAGATTCAACCACAGATATATACGATTATATTTATAATTCTACCTGTAATCCTTCAGGTTGGGTAACAGTTGGATTAATTATAAAAAATGGGTTTGATAAAAACGGAAATGTTTGTATGGATACAGCCTGGTATCATCATATGTTCAGGTTGTTTCCAATGGATCCTAGTTTTAAAATCACCAGAATGAATAGTGGATGTGGCCCGTGGAATATCAAATTAAGTTTGCTTGATTCTATTCAGGATAGTTTAAAAACTGTTACATTTAATTTTAATAACCAACAAACTATCACTTTAAATTTTGGTGCAACCGATTCTGTCATACCAAGTCAGTATTTTACTTTTACAACCCAAGGATTAAAAAGAGTAACAGTCACTATTGTAAACACTAGAAATTGTAGCAGGGTAGCAACTCAGCAACTGGCATTCGGATTTATTAAAACATTTATTCCAAGAAAAGAAACTGTATGTGTAAGTGATACTTTAAAATTAGATGATTTAGTCCAGTATTTTAGTTCTAATACGCCCTTCTGGCGCGACCCACAAAGAGCAGCAGCTGGATTAGAACAAATATTTTGGGATTTCGGTGAAGGTGGAGGATTTAATGTAACGGGTTCAATCCCTGGTTATAAATATTCCAAACCCGGAAATTATAGAGTTAGAATGGTAGCAGTTGATTCATTAGGATGCAGGGATACCGTAACTTTTCCTAGGCGAATTAGAGTTGTTGATATGGTTGCATCAATAAAACCAATGTTACCAAGGTATTTATGTGCACCTCAAATTTTAAGGTTTAATGATTTATCATTAATGATAGATTCATCTGCCATCTATGGCTCTGGGCCTTATGATTCAATTGTAAAATGGACTTGGGACTTTGGAGAAAATAAGAATTTGGTTTTGATTAAGGACCCCGTTTATGATTATACATCAAATGGTTTGTTTAATGTTAAACTAAAAATTACCTCATTTCATGGTTGTGAAGACACAGCTAGCATTCCTGTTTTTATTGATGGACCAGCTCCATCCTTTACCATGAGTGATACATTGGGATGTAGTCCATTAAAGATAAATTTCACCAATACTACAGGAAAGCCATTAATCAATTGGATTTGGTTTTTTAGAGATGTGAATAATTCTATTTTATCAACCCAAATGGATACAAGTGTTACATTTACTTATGATGTACCTGGAATTTATAAGGTTTATTTATTAGGAGAAGATACCTTATTCGACCCAATAAGTGGTATCATGAAAACTTGTCGTTCTGTATTTCCAGATTCATTGAATATAAATGCTCCTTTAAGGAGATTAAGAGTTACAGAATCGGTTAAAGCAAATATCATTGGTCCAGATACAGTTTGTGTTGGTGTTCCATTTGTTTTAGGTGCACAAAGTGTAAGATTGATACCGGGTATAAAATGGAATTTGGGTGATGGAAATTTAATCAACACATTATGGCCAGATACCAGCATAAAATATACTTACAATTCGGAAGGTGATTTTAGGGTAAGTTTATTACCACAAATTGGGGGAGGTGTTTGCATTGATTCTAGTTGGAAGATGATAAATGTATCAACTGTTGAAGCCGATTTTGAGTTTGATGAATCAAAAGCGCCATCTTACCAAATGAATAATTTATCTAAAAGAGCAACTCGGTACGAATGGGATTTTGGTCAACCAAGAGCTGGAAGTGCTAATTTTTCAACTGAAACAAATCCATTTCACACCTTTTTACCAGATACAGGAGTATTTACAATCTGTTTAAAAGCATTTAATAATCAAGATTGTTATGATTCTATTTGTAAAACTACTGAAGGTAAAGTACTGATTGTAATTCCAAACGTTTTCTCGCCAAACAATGACAATAAAAACGATGCATTTGATATTGATATACAAGGCGGAAGATTGTACGATTTGAAAATTTTCAATAGGTGGGGAGATGTTGTTTATGAAGGCGAAAAAGATGGAATTGGAAATGATGGTAATAACTGGAATGGTAAAAACAAAAATACAGGAGCAGAATGTCCAGATGGCGTTTATTACTTTGTGTTTACTTATAGGTTATTGAATATGGCCGAACCCAAAAATGTTCATGGAACCATAACCTTATTGAGATAAGGAAGATAAATATGTCTTTATTTCTGTCTTTAATTAGTTTGAAAACTTATAGCACTATATGCACGGTTTTTTGAACAATTGTTCAAAAAACCGTGCATATAGTATTTAGCCTGAATTCAATTGATCTATAAATAGTGCTATTAAAGATTTTAAGGTAGCCCTAAAACCTTATTCAAATTTTTCTGGTCTAAGCACCTCAACTGTGCTTAAGAAGCAAACAATAGAGAATTTTCCAAAGTACTTACTTGAAATACTTTCAAGAATTTTTTCAGCAACTTCCTCTTTAACTAAAGTTTCGATTTTGATATTTCTTCCTTCCCAATCAGAGAAGTGTTTTGAATGAATACCTTCACCTTCAACTTCTGAAATGGTATATCCTTTGCTACCACATTGTTTAATATCTGAAATAATTTTTTGCTCAAGAGCATCAATTGCAATAATGGTAACTAGTTTTAGTGGTACAAGTTTCATAAGATTAATTTAAATGATGAAGCCATTCAGAAAAATTGAGATATAAAGGAATTCCAAGTGTTACATTAAAAGGGAATGCAATTGCTAAAGAAGCAGTTAAGTAATAACCAGGATTGGCTTCTGGTAATGCCATTCTAATAGCAGCAGGAGCAGCAATATAAGAAGCACTTGCGCACAAAACAGCAAATAAGGTTGTTCCTCCAACACCTAATCCGGCCCAAGTGGCAAGCATCGAACCAATAAATCCATTTAATATCGGAATGAGTATTCCAAAGAATATCAATTTAAAACCAACTTTTCTTAAATCCGATAATCTTCTACCTGTAACTAATCCTACTTCAAGCAAAAACAAACAAAGAATACCTTTAAAAGGAACTTCGAAAAAAGGTGAAACTTGTTCGAAGCCTTTTTTACCTGTAATTAAGCCAATTATTAATCCTCCAGTTAACAATAAACTACCTTTTCCAGTAAGTAATTCATGCATAATTTTGCCACCAGATTCACCTTTAGAATCGGAGTATTTTCTAGCGATAAAAATTGCCACCATAATTGCTGGAACTTCCATAATCGCTAACATGGCTGGCATAAAGCCTTCGGTAACAATTCCTTTTTGTTCAAGATAAACAGTGGTTTGACTAAATGTTACAACACTTACAGAACCAAAATGAGCAGCCATTGCTGCTGAATTAATTGTATCAAATTTGGCTAAATACCTAAGAATTAAATATACCCAAACAGGAATCATACAACTCATAAAAATGGCTGCAATACTTATTTTATAAACTTCATTAAAACTACTTGCAGAAAGTTTAACTCCTCCTTTTATACCAATAGCAAAAAGTAGGTAAATGGTTAAACTTTGGTATAAACTATCTGGAAATTTTAAATCGCTTTTGATAAGTGTGGCAAAAACACCTAAGACAAATGCGAGTACAATTGGTGAGCTTAAACTACTGAGTAAAATATCAAACATAGGTTTTTTTAAAAAGGGTAACCGACTCCGAAGTTAAAGATGGATTCATCCCATAACAATCCAAGGTCGTTATAAGTTTTTAATACAAATCTTTCATTTTCAATTTTTCTTGGGTCAAAAACAGGAATTGCCCAATCAACACGGAATACTAAAAAGTCTAAATTTAATCGAAGTCCTACACCAGTGCCGGCAGCCAATTGTCTATAAAATGATTCAAGTTGAAAAGCAGCGCCTTCACGTCCATCATCTTTTATTCTCCAAATATTTCCAGCATCTGCAAAAACAGCTCCTTCAAAATACCTATTAAATAAATTAAATCTTAATTCAACATTGGCTTCTATTTTAACATCGCCACTTCTATCTAATTGTCCTGCTACATTGTAAGAACCTGGTCCCAGCGACCTAGGTAAAAAAGCCCTGATACTGTTAGCACCTCCATTAAAAAAACGTTTATCGAAAGGCACAAAATCTGGTGAATTCCAAAATGGTAAAGCCAATCCTCCAGCCAATCTGAATACAATTCTATTGTTTACATCTAAAAAATGATTGTACCTAAAATCTGCATAAGATTTGATATAATTAAAGAACCGTACATTATAAATTGTATAATAACCACTATCGTTTTCTTCTTTGTTTAATGCTTTGAAAATTAAACGAGGTATAATTCCTGCAATCTCAATAGCATCCCACCTAAAATAGATATAGTTCTTTATTTTTTTGTTTCCTTGATTCGAATACAAGAATCCAAATCTACTATTTGTAATTAAGTTATTTGCGAAAATGCTTTGTAGATAGGGGTCATTTTTACTCTGAATTTCAAGCTCATCATTAGCGAAATTTGTTTTAATAAAACTTATTTCTGCTGGTGCAAAATTATAAGTGATTTGCCTTTTAGAAAACTGATAATTTAATCCGACAGTAAATACATTTCTTAGCCAACTGACATTTTGTTCGTAAATTACAGATGATGCAATAATTGTTTTATTTACAGTGCTAGAGAATGAATTATTTAGCCATGTTAAACCAATTAATCTGGGAATAATTAAATTGGCACTTAAGCTCGATTCAAAACTATTAAAGAAAGGTTTGTTGGGAATTGTAGGTCCTCTTTGAGCTTCTAATGAAATTCGATACCTAATTTGGAGTATTTCGGCACCATTAAAAATATTATTGATATTGGTGGTTGCCATAGTAGCAAACCCATAATTTCTAAAAGTTGAACCTGTTACTAAATTGGCTTGGTCGGTTGTAATTATTTGTGGTTCAAAAGAGATGTCGAATTTTTTTGCTGGAATTAACCTAATATTATAATTAAGCTTGTTTGAATCTGCTTTAAGGCTGCTGATATTAGCCGAAATATTAACTGAACGAAACAATTGCAAATCGTTAAAACGTTGAAAAGTTCTATTCGAACGTCTTTGACTAAACAAACTTCCAGGCCTTACAGAAATTAAGGGTGCAAAAATTTTAGGATTGAGTTTATATCCATTACTAATAAAGTTATAATTCTCAAATTTTAAGGTGTCTTTTGATTTTAAACTATCATTTAATCCAGGTAAATCAATTTCTATATTGATATCTTTTATTGAAAAGATTTCATGTTGTTTGAAGTTTTCTGGGTTTTTAATGTTTAGCCCAATAAAACTTCGATAACCTGATTCCCAGGCTGTATCAAAATCAAATTCAATAGCTTCTTTTGTAAATGAATAATAGCCATTACTGCGCAGAAGTTCTGTAATTCGATTTTGTTCATTGAAAAGGTTTTCAAGTTTTAATGGATTTCCTTCTCTTAAATAGGAATCATCGCTGTTTGCGCTAACTATCGAATCTATTTTTTTATCTGAAATATGATTTCTAATACTGTAGAGAATATAAGGTTTACCTAAAGAAACATCAAAAGTGAGTTTTGCTTTGTGTTTTTTGCCAGAAATAGAATATTTTATTTCAGGATAATAAAAACCTTGAGTTTTTAAAAACGACTTCATACTTTTAACACCAGCCTCGATGTAAGTGCTATCCAAAATAACAGGTGGCTCACCGAGATTATACCTCAGGAAACGCCTGAATTTATTGTCGTTTTTGCCAATTCCAAGAAAATATAAACGTAAACGTAATCTATAAAAACCAAGCAATTTTTTGTTTGGAATTTGCTTTAGTTGTGACTCTAAATCAGAAGTATAAAAACGTGCAACTTCAGATTCCTTGATTTTGATATTGTTTTTATATAAAAAGGTACCATCATTACGCGCTTGTTTAGCTATATTGCATGCACCGCTAAAGCCAACTATTAAAGCCAGCAAAAGTATTTTTCCTATGTTATTAAAGTCTGATATCAAGTTAATAAAGTCGTTGAAAGATAAGAAAGCAAGGACTGAACACCAAGTTTTCGTTTCCGAAGGTAAGAAGCTAACGGGAGATTTGTTAATTTCAGGATTGAATTTAAAACAAATGTATTGTTATTCAGATGTAATTTCTGAAAAAGAATTCGCAGAAGTACCTTCATCTAAAATACAGATTGTTAGTGGGAAAGAAATGGAACTAATCAGCAATTTAAAAAGCCCTAGAGAGGTTTTAGCTTTGTTTGAAATTCCCAAAACACCAATCAAAGATTTGTTGAAAAATCGATTAATAATTGCTTTAGATACCATTCAAGATCCAGGAAACTTAGGAACTATTATAAGAATTGCCGATTGGTATGGCATTAAAGATATACTTTGTACAGAATCAACAGCCGATTGTTTTAATAATAAAGTTATACAATCGAGTATGGGTTCAATTGGCAGGGTTAGGGTTCATTATGGTGATTTAAAAAAGTGGTTTGAGGAATTAAACATTCCAGTATTTGCAGCTGATATGATTGGAATTCCAGTAAATGAAGTTGTGAATAATACTACCTCAATTTTATTAATTGGAAATGAAGGAAGTGGAATAAGTGATGATTTGAAAGAGTTTATAAGTCAAACAATTACAATTCCCCGAATTGGTGAAGCTGAAAGTTTAAATGCTGCTGTTGCATGTGGGATTTTAATTCATCAACTTAGCCAAAATAAACTGCCATAATTGACAAATTAAAATGCTGGCACGTGAATTGAATAAAATGTATGCTCTTCGGAGTAGAAATATTAAGAAATTATGAAAAAAGGTCCTGATAATCTGTTATTGAGCAATCTTATAAATGATGAATCTGATTCTGCTGATTTTATATCTTTATTAAGTCAAGAAGAAGAGGAAGCCTTAGACAAGGAAAATGTTCCTGAAATTCTGCCAATTTTACCGCTAAGAAATACTGTATTGTTTCCAGGTGTTGTAATTCCAATTACTGTTGGTAGAGATCGCTCCATTCAACTTTTAAAGGATGTAAATAAAACGGGTCCTAAAATGGTTGGTGTGGTTACTCAACTTAGTTCAGAAACTGAAGATCCTGAAATGAAGGATATTTATGTTTATGGAACTATGGCTACAATTGTTAGAATGATTAAAATGCCTGATGGAAGCACAATGGCTGTTATTCAGGGTAAAAGAAGGTTTAAATTATTAAAACAAATTTCAAATTCACCTTATTTAACTTGTGAAGTTGAGGCTTTAGAAGAATTAGATTATAATGGCGATGATGAATCAATGGCTATTGTAGAATCTATTAAAGAAATATCTCAAAAAATTGTGTCAATGTCGCCGCATATTCCTAGTGAGGCTGGTATTGCTATTAGAAATATTAAAACCCCAAGTTATTTAGTAAATTTTGTTGCTTCAAACTTAAATGCTGAGGTTTCAGTTAAACAACAAATTCTTGAACTATTAGATTTCAAATCGCGTGCATCAAGAGTTCTTGAGGCATTAAATAAAGATTTTCAATTTACAGAATTAAAAGCGCAGATTGAAAGTAAGGTTCGTGGAGATTTAGATAAACAACAGAGAGATTTCTTTTTACAACAACAAATTAAGGCTATTCAAGAAGAATTAGGAGGTGATTCTCCTGAAAGAGAAATTGAAAACTTAACGAAAGCTTCTCATGAGAAGAAATGGGCTATTCATGTAAAAGAAGCTTTTCAAAAAGAGATTGAAAAATTAAGGAGAATCAATCCAATGGCTCCTGATTATAGTATCCAAATTAACTACTTACAATTGCTTTTAGATCTTCCTTGGGATGATATTTCAAAAGATAATTTTGATTTAAAAAGAGCTCAAAAAATACTAGATGAAGACCATTTCGGTTTAGAAAAAGTAAAACAAAGAATTCTAGAATATTTGGCTGTTATCAAACTAAAAAATGATTTAAAAAGCCCGATTCTTTGCTTATACGGCCCTCCAGGAGTTGGTAAAACATCTTTAGGAAAATCGATTGCAAAAGCACTTGGACGTAAGTATGCAAGGGTTGCTTTAGGTGGATTACATGATGAAAGCGAAATTCGTGGACACCGCAGAACTTATATTGGAGCAATGCCTGGAAGAATCATTCAAAATCTTAAAAAAGTAAAATCTGGAAATCCAGTTTTTGTTTTAGATGAAATAGATAAACTTGGAAACAGCTTTAGAGGCGACCCATCAAGTGCTTTATTGGAGGTTTTAGACCCAGAGCAAAATGGTAGTTTTTATGATAATTATGTTGAAATAGAATATGATTTATCTAAAGTAATGTTTATTGCAACTGCAAATTCATTAGATACCATTCAACCAGCTTTATTAGACAGGATGGAAATCATTGAAATTAATGGTTATACAATTGAAGAGAAAATACAAATTGCCATTAAATATTTAATTCCTCGTCAGAAAAAGAACCATGGTTTAGGAGCTAAAGATTTTGATATTCCTGCTGATGTTTTAGAAAAAATTGTTGAATCGTATACCAGAGAAAGTGGTGTTCGTGGTTTAGAAAAACAAATTGCTTCAATTGCTCGACATTTTGCTAAAGAAAAAGTGATGGAGAATAAGTATGATAAAAAACTTACTTTAGAAAAAGTTCATCAAATTCTTGGCGCCGAAAGAATAGAAAAAGAAATTTATCAAGGAAATGATGTAGCTGGTGTTGTAACAGGATTGGCTTGGACTAGTGTAGGAGGGGAGATTCTTTTTGTTGAAAGTAGATTAACTCCAGGAAAAGGAAAACTTACTTTAACAGGCCATTTGGGTGAGGTAATGAAAGAGTCTGCAATTACTGCATTAACATTTTTGAAATCACATTGTGCTTATTTACAAATCAATCCTGAAGTTTTTGATCAATTTGATTTGCATATTCACGTTCCAGCAGGTGCTGTTCCAAAAGATGGTCCTTCTGCTGGTATTACCATGTTAACTTCGTTGGCATCGGTTTTCACACAAAGAAAGATTTTACCTAATTTGGCTATGACTGGCGAAATTACTTTAAGAGGAAAAGTATTGCCAATTGGAGGTGTTAAAGAAAAAATTCTTGCTGCAAAAAGAGCTGGAATCACAGATATAATTTTGTGTGAAGCAAACAGAAAAGACATTGATGATATAAAAGCTGACTATTTAAAAGATTTAAAATTCCATTATGTTAAAAACATGCTGGAAGTATTAGATGTGGCTTTATTAGATGAATTGGTTCCAAATCCAGTTGAGTTTAGGAACAATAAAGAAGCTAAGAAAAAGTCGAAATCTTAGTTATTCAAATTTCAAATTTTTAAGGGCTCTGGCTTTAACTTGGGTAAATCCAACGATAGCCAGAGTCATTATTCCTCCAAAAACTACTGAGGGCACAGTTCCCATTAGTTTTGCAGCCAAGCCGCTTTCAAAAGCACCAATTTCGTTACTTGAACCAATAAACATGGTATTCACAGCAGAAACTCTTCCTCGCATGTGATCTGGTGTTTGTAATTGTAAGATATTAGACCTGATAACAACACTAACACTATCAAAAGCACCACTTAAAAATAATAATATTATTGATAAAATAAAGCTTTCAGATAAACCAAAACCTATCATACAAATACCAAATCCTGCAACAGCAGCAATTAATATTTTACCTGGTTGAGGAATGCTTTTATTTATTGAAAGGAAACTCATTGTTATTACTGCTCCTAAAGATGGAGCTGCTCTTAATATACCTAAACCTTCTGGACCTACTTTTAATATTTCGTTGGCAAATACTGGCAATAGGGCCACTGCACCACCAAATAAAACCGAAAATAAATCTAATGATAGTGCTGAAAGAATAACTTTATTATTAAAAACAAAACTGATTCCTTCTTTAAGCCTTAAAGCTATTCCTTCAATTTGACCGCCACTTGGACTAAAATCTCCATGAACTCTTGTTAGGTTAAAGAATCCAATTAACATAAAACTTATAATCACACCAAAACTTAAATCAATTCCACCAAAAGCATAAATCAAACCGCCAATTGCTGGTCCAACAACAGCCGCAAATTGCCAAACAGTAGAATTCAAAGTTCCGGCATTAACCAATAATTCTTTTGGAACTAATTTAGGAATAATAGAAAAGGAAGATGGTGCATAAAATCCACGAGCAATTCCACTAATGAAAATGAAAACATACATAAACAAAACTCTTGATTCATTTTGAATTTGAATAAAAGATGAATTGCTTAAAAATAGACCTAAACTGCTAATAATTAATCCAGTTAAACAAATTAAAAGTATTCTTTTTTTGTTTTTGATATCAGCTAAATGACCAGCATAAAGTGCAACAGAAAGAGCAGGAATTGCTTCAGCCAAGCCAATTAAACCAAGTGATAATGGATTTTTGGTTAGTTCAAAAATCCTCCAACCAACCAAAACAGCTTGCATTTGAAAACCTAATATTAGAAATAACCTGGTTCCCAAAAATGCACGATACGATTTTATTTTAAGTACAGTTCTTGCTGGATTTGAACTCATTTAATTATTCATAAAAAGCCATTTCCAAATTTCTTTATAACTTGGTTTTTTGCCAAAGGTTAAAATCCCAATTCTATAAATTCTTCCTGCAAGCCAAACTGTAAAAATAAATCCTGAAATCATTGAAAGCATAGAAACTAAAATTTGCCAAACAGGAACACCAAAAGGTAATCTTACCATCATAACAACTGGCGAAGTAAATGGAATCATTGATAGCCAAACAGCAATTGTGCCATTTGGTGCATTTACAACTACACTTTGCGCTAAAACAAATGCAAGAATTAAAGGCATTGTCATGGGCAGCATAAATTGTTGTGTATCGGTTTCATTGTCTACAGCCGAGCCAATCGCCGCAAATAAGGAGCCATAAAATAAATAACCACTAATAAAGTAAAACAGAAACATAGATAATATTAATGTAAAATTATAGTTTCCTAAATCACTTAAAAAACCACCAATTCCAGCTTCATTTGTGTTTTCTGGAATCTTAGCTCCTTGTGAAGCTGCAATTTCAGTTGGAGAAACATCCATTAAATTCATGATTGTACCTGAAACTGGTCCACTTAAAACACTCACTAAAACAATCCAAAGAAGAAATTGAGTTAGACCAACCATTGCAATACCAACGATTTTACCCATCATCAATTGAAATGGTTTAACAGAAGAAATGATGACTTCAACAATGCGATTTGTTTTCTCCTCAATAACACCTCTCATTACTTGAATTCCATATAAAAATATAAATAGGTAAATTAGGAAAGCTCCAATAAAACCAATCATTGTAGTAACACCTGAATTACCTTTTTCAATTCCTTTTTCAGTATATTTAATGGTTTTTAAGTTTAATTTTTGACTATTAATTTGAGATAAAATCTCTTTATCAATACCTTTTTCTGATAATTTTTTATTTTTAATTGTAGCTAAAAACTGAGATTCGATATAATCTAAGGTATTTAAACTTGGTTGTTCTTTTCCTAAAAATTCAAGTTCTTTAATTGAGTCTGAATTAGCTGGAATGAATATTATTCCATAGTTTTCATCGATTTCTAAAACTTTTTGAACTTCATTTTTATCGATATTTACATATTCAAAAGAAATGGTATTACTATTCTTTAATTGATTCGTAAAATTACCAGATTCATCAACTATTAGAACTTTTTTTGTCGTATCAGAAATGTCTTTATTAAAGCTGAAGTAAAAAATAATTCCATAGAACAATACAATTAAAAGCGGCGATAATAGAGTCATCACCAAAAACGATTTCTTTTTTACCCTAGTAATGTATTCACGTTTAGTAACAAGCCAAATTTTTTTCATATTATTTGTTTAAATTACTTGATTCAACTGCTTTTATAAAGATTTCTTCCATGCTTGGAAGTTTTTCAGAGAAACTTAAAATCTCCACATTTTGATTCATTATTGATTGAATAATTTGATTGTTATTTAAGTTTTGTTTGATTGAAATCAATGCGGATTTTTTCTTTTTAGATTCAAAATGTTCTATTGAAAAAGTATCATTTTCTATTAAATCAGCACCATCATAAATTACTTCATAAGTGTTTGATTTAAATTGATTTTTTATTTCTTCAACATCACCCTCAAGTACTTTTTCTGAGCGATTAATTAAAGCAATTTTATCACAAAGTAATTCAACTGAATCCATGCGATGAGTTGAGAAAATTATGGTACAACCTTTTTCTTTTAGAAGTAAAATCTCATCTACTAATAATTGAGCATTTATAGGGTCGAAACCCGAAAAAGGTTCATCTAAAATAATTAATTTGGGTTCGTGAAGAACAGTAGCAATGAACTGAATTTTTTGCTGCATTCCTTTAGAAAGCTCTTCAACTTTTTTACCTAACCACGATTGAATTTCGAATTTATCGACCCAATATTTTAGCTTTATTCTGGCATCTTTTGGTGATAAACCTTTAAGTTCTGCAAAGTAAAGAAGTTGCTCAGCAACCTGCATTTTTTTGTAAAGGCCTCGTTCTTCTGGCAAATAACCCATTTCATAAATATGGTTGCTGTTCAAATTTTGTCCATTAAACAAAATTGTTCCAGAATCGGCTTGGGTAATTTGAGTAAGAATTCTTATAAAACTCGTTTTTCCTGCGCCATTAGGACCTAGTAATCCATATATTTTCCCTTTGGGAATGTCTAAGCTTAGGTTTTTTAATGCAGTATGATTGCTATAAGTTTTTGTAACTTGATTTGCTTGAATAATCATGATTGCAATAAAGTTAATTTTTATGATTGATAATCTATTTTTTTATTAGAAGGTTTGGATTAGTGATAGGTAGATTTTTTTTAAGCTTGAATATTTAAACAAAGTAAATAAAATGGATAATTTACATGCCTTATAAGTATTACTTTAAAATTACTTCTTTAACTAAATTAGTTTTCAAAAAACAAAAACAGAAACAAATATATATTTGTTGAGATTATTGACTTGTGTAAAGAAACAATGCAAATTTTGAATCGTTTAAAATCTGGGTTATTTCTGACTATTTCAACAAGCTTTTTTAGTCTTTTGTGCCCATTTTTTTACTTTTACTATTTTTAATAAAAAAAAATAATTAATATGCATATTCGATTAAAAATTAACATTTCAAAAACTACCAATTATAAGTATGAAAATAAGTAAGTTGCTCACTATTAGTTTTTTATGTGTAATTTCTTTAGAAGGATTCTCAAAAGAGTTTAGTTTTAGCAAACCAGTGGGATTAAATGCTACAAAAAAGTATGAAACCAAAGGTTCAACGCGATTGGGACTTTCTACAGGTTTTAATTTATACATTGGAACTCAAATGGATTATCAACTAACTAGAAATTTTGGTGATATAAATGAGCTGAAATTGGGTTATGGAATTGGAGTTTATCGCTCTATGAACGATAATTGGGAATTTGGTACAACCTTTAGACGTGGTTCTTTTGCTAGTCTTAAATCAAATAAAACCCAAGGAATTATGGGTAATTTTAATGAGTTACAGTTTAATTTTCAAAAGAGTTTAAACAACAATATTTTATTGGATGTTGCTTCATTAACTTTTAATGTACAATTAGGTTTTGGTGGACTATATTATCAATCACAGTACTTTTACACCGACCCAAGAAAACAATCGATAACACAAATTGCATCAAGTGTTGGATATGGATATTCAGAAAGAGGACAATTTGGAGCTAGAAAAATTTATAATGAACCAGATAAAAAACTCGCTTTAACAGGCAATGTTGGTTTTAATATTGGATACAGACTTTCAGGAAATATGATGCTTTATTTTGAGAATATTTATACTCAAACAACTAGTAACCAATTATCGGGTAATTTAACAATGGAAGAAGCTACAATTCCTGATGGTATGTTTTATTCAGGTTTAAGTTTGTATTTAAATCTCGGAAAACAGGTTGGTTCTTTTGGCCGGAATAGCTGTCCACGTTGGTTTTAACCAATTATTAAGAATTTCACACCAAATAAAAAGTTTATTTGTCAATTTAAATTTTTCTTAAAAAATATTGTTTCTTTGTAAAGTAAATTTTACCATAAATTGAAGAAACAAATCACCATATTTTTATTACTGACTAGCTTATTCTTAACTTCTGAAACTTTTGGAAGAAATAGGGAAGGGCATATTTATAGGTTAGGTGTAGGTATTGGTTACAATTACTATTTGGGTGATCAGATGGATTATTCCATAACTAGTAATTTTGGAAATTTTAATGAAAATAGAACAGCCAAAACAATAGCATTTTATAAGACTATTAATAATAATTGGGAAATTGGTGGTTTTGCTAGGGATGCATCAATGTTGACTTTAAAATCAGAAAATACACAAGGTTTAGAGTGTTTTTTTCAAGATGTTCAATGTGCAGCACAATATAGTTTTAATGATAATATTGATTTAAGTGGGTCGGCAATTACTTTTAATGGTAGTTTGGGATTGGGGCTAATTCATTTTAAATCAAGGTACTTTGCAGTTGATCCTATTTCTGAAAAAGAGATATCTAATTTTGCAACAATTGGTTATGGTCTTCAAGATGGTTTTATTGGAACAAAAAACGCACCAGATAAAGTAACAGCTGTAACTGGTCATGCTGGTTTTAATATTGGTTTAAGGGTTTCTGATAATCTTAGAATTTACCTTGAAAACAATTTTAATTTAACCACAACAAATAAACTATCAGGAAACTTATACAAGTATTCTTGGATACCAACTGATGGTTATTGGTATTCAGGTATTGCTTTATACATTGGTTTTGGCGGAAAAACGGATGCCTGTCCTAGATTCTACTAAAACAGGCATCAATTTTAAATATGTTAGAACTTTTTAGTTGAAGAACTCTTTCATTCTATCGAAAAAGTTTCTTTCATTATGTTCTGGTTTTGGATCAAAATTCTCAGCAGTTCTTAGTTTTTCTAAAATTGCTTTTTCTTCAGAATTCAACTTTTTAGGAGTCCAAACATTAACATGTATCAATTGGTCACCATGATAACCGCCTGAATTCACTTCAGGTAAACCTTTTCCTCTTAACCTAAGCATTTTTCCAGCTTGTGTACCTGCATCAATTTTAAGTTTAACTTTTCCATTAACAGTAGGAATTTCAACAGTTGTTCCTAGGGCTGCATCGGCAAAATTGAGGAATAAGTCGTAAACAATATTATTGCCATCTCTTTTTAAAATTGGGTCATCAATTTCTTCAATTAAGATAATCAAATCTCCAGGAATTCCTCCTCTTTCAGGAGCATTACCTTTGCCACTCATGCTTAATTGCATGCCATCTGCAACACCTGCTGGAATATTGATGCTGATGATTTCTTCACCCTCAGTTCTTCCTGTTCCGCGGCATGAACCACAATTATTAGTAATTACATTTCCTTCTCCATTACAAGTAGGACAAGTGCTAGTTGTTTGCATTTGTCCAAGAAAAGTTTGAGTAACTCTTCTTACTTGTCCGGCTCCACCGCAAGTACCACAGGTTTTAAATGATGATTTATCTTTCGCACCATTTCCTCCACAGCTTTTACATGCAACTTGTTTATTAACCTTGAGTTTCTTTTCTACACCAGTAGCAATTTCTTGTAGAGTTAACTTCACCTTAACTCTTAAATTACTACCAACTCTTTGTCTGGTTCCACCTCTCTGACGACCACCACCAGCGCCACCAAAAAATGATTCAAAAGGATGTCCATCACCAAAAATATCTCCAAAATTACTGAAGATATCGTCCATGTTCATATGTTGACCACCTCCACTAGCGCCACCTACACCTTGGTGTCCAAATCTATCGTATCTGGCTTTTTTCTCTGCATCACTTAAAACCTCGTAAGCCTCTGCAGCTTCTTTAAATTTATCCTCAGCTTCTTTATTACCAGGGTTTTTATCGGGATGGTACTTAATAGCCATTTGCCTGTAGGCTTTTTTTATTTCCTCAGGTGTTGCTCCTTTACCAATTCCTAAAACCTCATAAAAATCTCTTTTTGCCATTTTATTTTAAATTATACACCAACAACAACTTTGGCGAAACGAATTACTTTTTCATTCAAAAAATAACCTTTTTCTAGCGTATCAATAACTTTACCTTTTAAATCTTCAGTAGGAGCAGGAATATTTGTTATTCCTTCATGAAATTCTACATCAAACTCTTTACCGTTGGTTTCCATTTCCTTTAATCCTTTTTGGGTTAAAGTGGTTTTTAATTTGCCATAAACAAGTTCAATTCCGATTTTCATTGCATCATTTCCTTCAACAGCATTGATTGATTTCATGGCTCTTTCAAAATCATCTAAAACAGGAAGTAAAGAAACCAAAGTCTCTTGATTTGCACTTCTTAATAAATCAGCTCTTTCTTTGGTAGTGCGTCTTTTATAATTTTCGAATTCAGAATATAACCTGATATATTTATCTTGTACTTCTGTCAATTCGGCCTTCATTTTTTCAATTGGGTCAGTCTCTGTGTCAGTTTTTGATTGATCATGATTTAGAATTTCATCAACCATCGCTTTTAACTCCTCTTCTTGTCCCTGTCCATCTGCTTGATAATTCAAATCTTCATGTTGATTTTCTTCTTTTTTGTTTTCTTGCTCACTCATTTTTAAAACTATTTTTTCAAAATTAGCTCAAAGATATTGCCATGGCTTTAATTGTGACATTGTGACATCAACTAAAAACCTCTTAATAATTGTTCTAATTCTTCTGCATTTATATTTATTGCAATTATTTTCCCTTCTGGATTTAATAAAAAATTAGATGGAATACGTTTAACTCCGCTTTTTAAAACTAAATCGGAGTTCCAAACTTTAAAATCGCAATAGTCGCTGCTCCATGGTAGATTATCTTTTTTGGTAGCCAAATCAAATAACCATTGTTCTTCATCAAGGCTTACTGAAATGATATAAAACTTCCTTCCTTTTTTAAACTTTTTTTCTTTGAACTTAGAATAAATAGGAATGAATTCAATTTGTATTTCTCTGCTTTCAACATTCCAACTCGACCAAAAATGAATAAGAACATAACTTCCCTTTAAACCAGAAAGTTTATTTTCTTTTTGAAACATTCCTCTGTATTGGAAATTTGGAAATGTATCTCCAACATTCAAGGTTATGTTCTGACCATTAGCCTGGTTAATTAAACCTATCAAACAAAAGAAAAAAAGAATACGTTTCATTAATCAATTCTGGTAATATCAGCACCAATTGCTTGCAAACGTTTATCTATAAATTGATAACCACGGTCTATTTGTTCGATATTGTTTATGGTACTAGTTCCTTGAGCTGCTAATGCCGCAATTAACATTGAAACACCAGCTCTAATATCAGGTGAAGACATTGTTATACCTCTTAATTTGGTTTCTCTATTCGAGCCAATTACAACCGCACGATGTGGATCGCAAAGAATAATTCTAGCACCCATATCAATTAAATTATCTACGAAAAACAACCTGCTTTCAAACATCCATTGGTGAATTAAAACAGAACCTTTTGCTTGAGTTGCAGTTACTAGTGCAATAGAAATTAAATCGGGAGTAAAGGCAGGCCAAATGCCATCTTTTATCGTTAAAATTGAACCATCAATTAATGTATCAATTTTAAAAGAATCTTGAGATGGTAGATAAATATCATCGCCTCTAAATTCCATGTGAATTCCCATTCTTTGAAAGATTTTAGGTATAATTCCTAAACTTTCAATTGAGCAATCTTTGATGGTTATTTCAGATTGTGTTGTAGCAGCTAATCCAATAAAACTGCCAATTTCAATCATATCTGGAAGCATTCTATGTTTGCATCCTCCTAATGAATCAACACCTTCAATATGTAATAAATTAGAACCAATGCCAGTAATTTTAGCACCCATTGAATTGAGCATTTTACACAATTGCTGAACATAAGGTTCGCAAGCAGCATTGTATAAACTTGTTTTTCCTTTTGCAAGAGTTGCTGCCATTACAATATTTGCTGTTCCGGTAACCGATGCTTCATCTAAAACCATATAGGTTCCTTTTAAATTACTTGCATTTATTTTGTAAAAACGGTCACCTAAATTATGCTCAAAATTGGCTCCTAAGTTTTCAAATCCTCTTAAATGTGTATCAACTGGCCTTCGACCAATTTTATCACCACCTGGTTCAGGAATATATGCTTTGCCGAAACGTGCTAAAAGTGGACCAATTATCATGATAGAACCACGTAAACTCGCACCTTTCTTTTTAAAATCTTCGCTAATTAAATATTCAAGGTTGATATTTTTTGCTCTAAATGAATAGGTTCCTTCTTCAATTTTGTTGACATCAACTCCTAAATCACCTAATAACTCAATCAATTTCATAACATCCCTGATATTTGGAATATTACTAATGATTATTTCTTCTTCTGTAAGCAATACTGCAGATAAAATCTGTAATGCTTCATTTTTTGCACCTTGAGGGATAATTTCTCCCTTTAATTGTTTACCACCGTTTACTTTAAATGAGCCCATTTTTATTTTTTAAAAGGTAAAGTTAAATCCACCTAGCAAATTAAATCCATAAACAGGATATTTATACCATTTTTGATAGGTATTGCCAGCTAAATTGTTAAAATTGATGAATGCTGATAAATGTTTTTTATACCTGTATTCTAATCCAAAATTCAAATCAGTAAATGCTTTAATCTTATCTTCGGTTAAACCACTGTTACTTTTTATAAGTACATTTCTATCTCCCCAATAAAATATGTCAAGTTTAAATAGAAACTTATCGCCCATATTATAAGTAAGGTTGGTTTTTACTTCTAGTTCAGGTCTGCCAAAGGCTTTATTAATTTTAGATAAAGTATAGTTATTTAAAATTGCAGCTGCATTAATTCTGAATTTTTCACCAAAACCATGATTCACACTTACAAGGAGTCTTGTTAAACTGCCTTTACCTTCATCAAAAATAGTAAACTGACTAAATGTACTTGAATCATATCCATAAAATAAGTTGTTTTCTATTTTTGATGATGATGTTTGAATATTAAATCCAGTCATAGGGCCAATTTGACCTTTAAATCCACCATACACTTCAAATTTATTGATAGTATTATCTAATTCTGGATTTAAAACAAAAATGTTTTCAGTAGTAATACTTCTTAATGTATTCACTTGAACATTACCATTTATACCTGCATAAACAGTCATTTTACTAGGGATTAATGCAAATCCTCCTTCTGCTTTTGGAAAAAAATGACCACTCGATTTACTGCTATCTGCAATAAACATGGTATTAAATCCACCTTTTAAATAAAATTCTTTTTCTTCTATTTTAATTTCAGGATTTAAGTGTAAAAAACGTCTATTATATGTTAAAGCTACATTGTTATATTGGTTAATTCTAAAACCAGCATCTAATTCAAAAGGAATTTCTTCGAAGGTTTTTGTAAGGATACTTTTTAAAACAAAATCGTTTTCATTTTGACTTCTATTATTCTGATACCTGTAATAACCCAATTCAGTTTGGTGAGCAAAACCACTGCTATCTTTTTTGGCTGAGGAAGCTTTTCCTTTTAAATCAATGGTTTCATAGATTACTTTACCAATATTTTCTGCATCAACTATTTCTGTTGGTGTAGCATACAATTGAACTCTATTTCTATAATAATAAGCATCTAATGAATAAACTTGTTTTGCTTTGAATGTTTTTACATATCCATAAACCGTGTTATTAGAAAAGTTATTAAAATTCTCATCACCATTTGATGATAGGTGTTTAACAAAAAATCCAGTTTGGAATTTTTTGTTTCTAACGCTATTTATATAAAACTCGAATAGGGGAGTTGCATAGTTTCCAAATCCGAAACGAGTATAATTGTTTTTCAATTTAGGTAATAAAGAAGTACCCAAACTCAATGGTTTAATTGTATAAACATTAGGTTCAACAGCAACAGGTTTAACAGGCTCTACCTCATATTTAAAATCAGGTCTTTTTAATTCTGGTTTTTCTGGATTAGGATTAACCGGAATTTTAATTGCATCAGATAAAATAGGTTTGAATGTTTTTTCAACATCAAAAATTCTACTTTCTATAGTGGTATCTTTTGTTTGAGAATTTGCTTGAGGAGTGAATCCAACAATACAAATAACAATGCCAAACAAATACATTTTTATGTTCATTTTATTTGTTTTCATTTTGTTTGATTCTTTGCTCTATTTGTTGTTTCTGTTTATCTTTTTGTTGATTTTCTAGGTCATTAACTTCTATGAGTTTTTGTTTAGCAAGTGCTAATATATCCTGACCTTCATAATTGTCTATTAAGCTTTGCAAAGTTGCTTTTGCTTGAAAGAAATCATTTTGTTTAATCAAAATATCTGCTAAAAGTAAATAAGCTTTTGCAACCCAAAACTCATATGCACTGAATTGATCTGCTAAGTCATAAATAGTTTTTTGTGCTGTTTTATATTCCTTTCTTAAAAATTGAATATAGGCAAGGTTGTATTTTGATTCAGCACCATAAACATTTTTTGTTTCTCTTAAAATACCCGCAAATTCTATTTGAGCAGAATCTAATTTCATTCTATTCATATAAAATCTTCCAGCAATAATATGTGCTTCTAGTAATTGGTCTTTTAAGCCAATCCCTGAATTAATATATTTAAATGCTGCAAATGCTGCTGAATCAGATTTACCTTGTAAATTACTACAACGCATTTGACCGAGAATTGAAACCATTAAATTGTCTTTTAATGAAGCAATTCTTTCCAATGCTGAATAATAAGTATAAGCAGCATCATAATTTTTCTTCATATAATGAATTGTTGCTGCTTGTCTAGTACTTCTTTCTGTAAAATCACTCCTTAATGCATTTGCAACATATTCGTAGTTAATAAGCGCTGCATCGTGGTTTTTTAGGATACTTTCAGATTCAGCTTTAAAGTAATTTGCTTTAAGAATAAAGTATCCACCAGGAAATTTATTAATATAATTACCAAATGATTTTGATGCTTTGGTATAATCTTTTACTTTATATAAATTGAATGCTGCTTCATACGAAAGTGAATCTTGTGAACTAGCCGATACCACTATATTTGGTAGTACTTTAATAAAGTCTAAATAGGCATCGCTTTCACCTTTATTTACTAAAAGATTTTTAACTATAACCAAACCTTCTTTTGCTTCTTCTGAATTTGGATAATCTGTAATTAGAACTTTGACCTCAGCAAGAACTTCATCATCCATTTTAGCATTAAACATTGCCAATGCTTTACTTAATCTTGCTTTTCTGATGTAAATACTTCTTGGATAATTCGTAATTAAAAGGTTGAATTCATTAATAGCAGAAGGATATTCTTCACTCAATAAATACAAATTGGCATTTTCAAAAACGGCATCATCAATATAAATTGATTTAGGGAACATTGAAATTAAGGTTTTCAAAACAGCACCTTTTTCTTTGTATTTGTTTTGAACTCCTAAAATCAATGATTTTTGATACAATGCATAATCAGCTCCATTCAATTTATCACTCACTACTTTGTCATAATATTCAATAGCTAAATCATAATTTCTTGAGACAAAATAACAGTCGGCAATTCTAATAACAGCGTCGGTATACACTTCAGGACTTGTTTTATTAGGATCGAGTTTTACATATTCTTTAAATGATTCAACGGCAGCATTATACTGTTCAATTTTAAGATTTGAATATCCACTTTCATAATAGGATAATGGATAAAACCTAGTTGGTTTGAATTCAGGGAAAGATTGTGCTTTTTGATAAGACGGTAATGCTTCCTTGTATTTTCCATTTTTATATGAAATTTCAGCCAACCAAAAATGAGATAAACCATTAATATACGGGTCGAAACCAATGTTAATTGCTTTGGTGAAAAGATTTAATGCATCAGGAAACAAGTTATTTAAATACAATTCTTCAGCTCTATAATATAAAACTCTTTGAAGCATTGTTTTTTCGCTTTTTCCTGGATTTTTTAAGCTTTCAAGTATTCTAATAGCTTCTTTATAGTTTCTAGCATTTAATAATAAACTACCAAGGTTAGCTCTAATTTCATCAATATGCTCGCTTTCTGGAAATTGCTCTAAATATTTAACATACTTTGTCATTGCACTTCCTTGCACATTCATTTCATCTGAGATTTTTGCACTAAAGTATAAAGCTTCTTCAGCCATTTTACTTGAAGAGTCGGCAGCATAACATTGGTCGAATGCCGCAATAGCATTGGCTTTTTTGTCTGTTTTTAAATAAGAATCTGCCAAGGTATACAATGAGCTTTGTTTAATTGAATCAGAAGGATTTTCAATTTTTAAAAGTTGTTCAATGGCAAAATTATATTGCTGATTTTTATAATATGAATAAGCCAATTGGAAGTAATCATTGTTTTTAGGCATAACAGGAGCATCTTTCATAAATTGCTCCAAATAAGGAATAGCCTTTGAATAATTACCCAAATTATAATGAGATTGTCCTAACATACCAGCAACATCAATAGCCAAATCTTTATTGGTAATTGTATCGCAATAATTTACAACTTCTTTGAATTGCTTTCTTGAAAAATATATTTGAGCTACATAAACAGAGGCTAAAGGACCAAATGTTTTGTGGTATTTAATTCTATTAAAGTGTTCTAATGCTTCATTAAAATCTCCCGATTGGTAACAAACGTAACCATAGTAGTAGTTTGCAGCATCGTAAAACTTACTTTTTTCGTCTTTAATTACTTTAAAAGAACTTTTTGATTCTTTAAATAAATTGTTTTTAAACTGACAATATCCTAATGTGAAGTAATATTCTTTTTGGTCTGAATTTGATAAGTATTCCGGATTTAAATCGCTCAGCCATTTTACAGCTTCTTTATTGTTTTTGTTCCTGTAATAAAATCTACCTAATTGGAATTTAGCTAATTTCGATTTTGGATTTTCAGGGTATTTTTGAATGATTCCAATCAAAGAAGATTCAGCATCTGGATTAAATAATTCCATTGCGCAGGTTGCAGCGTAATAAGTAGAATTAATTTTTAATTGAGGGTCTTTTGTGATGCCAGAAAACCAAGTGAAATGTTTTTGCGCAGCGGCAAACTTTTCTTTTTCAAAAAGTTCTAAACCTCTGTTGTAAAATCGAATTTCATCGTCGTAAACCGCTGTTCTTTGGGCATTTGTTGTTAATGCAAAAAGTAGTAGTATGACCAGAAAAGCCATAAGCTTTCCCATGAATAGCAGAAATTTTTGCAACCATTCCTGCTGTTTTAGTATATAGACTTGTGCTCGCATAGTTAGTAAAACGAAACTATACGAGCAATGTATGTCTAGAAGCTCCAATTTATCCCCAAAGTGGGCATAATTGGCAATTGATTGATGCGTTTATAGTTCATTCTGTCGAAATAGAAGATATTTTCTCTATTTAACAGATTTGTTGCGGAGGCTATCATTGTTAATGTATTTTTAGCATTAAACTTGATTTTTTTGCTAATAGAAACATCAACTCTATGGAAAAATGGTAATCTACCTGAATTAATATCAGTATAAGCAATTCCTAAATTTCCATTTTGATTATTGACATTTGTAGAAACTCCACCATTTAGATTTAACAATTCATAAAATCCTTGAGTTTGTGTAAATGGAAAGCCTGAACCTAAATTATAACGGGTATTTAAACTCCATGAATTTTGTTTTCCAAACTGATAAGTAAATACTAGATTGAAGTTATGGCGTCTGTCGAAATGCGGGAAATAAGTGCGTCTTCCATCATTGCGACTTACAAAAGTTAGTGAATAAACAGCCCAGATATACACACTTTTCTTTTCATATTTTATGCGCATATCAGCGCCATATGCTTTTCCAGTTTCTTTAATAATATCTGCTCTTTCGTAATAAGGTTTATCTTGATTTTTTTCATTGTCATCATATAATTTATCACGATTGATATTGGTTACTTGACTAAAATTCTTCAAGAAAACTTCAGAATTCACCTCTATATATCTACCTAAATCAAATTCAATTCCACCAACCAAATGTTCTGCAGTTTGTCTTTTGTATTCGCTGCTTGAACCATTAACTTTATCAGGACTAGCTAAAAATCCGTAAAATAGATTTACAACATCTTGGTCGCTTACAGCACTCATTAAATTCTGAGAATAGGTGCCTCCAGCAAATTTTAAGCGGATATTTGATGTTGCATTATATTTGATACCTAAACGAGGTTCTAAACTAGATTCAGCCAAAGATGCATAATAAATAGCCCTAAGACCAGGTTCAACAACCAATCGTTTCCAAACCTTTTTATATTTAACAAATGCTTGTAATTCAGTATTGTAATCTTTCGCTTCTAATCTTCTTCCAACACTATTTAAGTAATTAAAATCTGTTGCAAAACCAACAGCATCAAAACCATATTTAATATCATCTTTTCCAATAAAATTGGTAAAATTAATACTTCCGTTAAATCCATTTATAGAACTTTCTCTTGGTAATCCATCGGTTTCTAATTGTTTCATTAAATATCCAGAATAACCAAAAGCAGCATTAATTACAGTACTTGAGCCATCTGGAATAATAAGCATATTAGCTCCAAAACCGCTTGAACCCCAGTTATATTGGGTGTTTGAAAAGTTAGCTTTGTCAGTAAAATTAAATCCAAACAAATTTATTCTACTACCATTAGAAGTAATATGACTAAATTTTCCATACAAATCGTTAAAAGAATAAGGCAAACCATTAACAGGATCAGCATTTGGATAAAAGGTTGGAGCTGTTTTATTTAAATACGAAGTTTTATAAGATAAAATAACTGAAGAACTAGAACCACCTTCGCTAAAAGCTGAAATGGGTCCTTCAAGAAGAATTTTAGCTGTAATTGGGTTTGCACTCATTTTTCCGCCAAATTCTTTTTTATTTCCTTCACGAGTATTAACATCTATAATTCCAGAAATTCTACCACCATATTGTGCGTTGAATCCTCCGGCACTAACCTCTGCATTTCTAATAATATCTGCATCAAAAACAGAAAATAGACCAATAGAATGAAATGGATTATAAATAATCATACCATCCATCATTACTTTATTCATAACTGGAGGCCCACCTCTAATGTATAACTGACCTCCCTGGTCACCACTAAAATTAACACCAGGTAAAACTTGTAAATATTGAACTAAATCTGGTTCACCACCAAAAGTAGGTAATTGTTTTAGTTCTTTTTGGGTGATTACATTTGTTGAAATATTTACATTTTCTTTTGCTTTTTGTCTATCAGCTTTAACCTCAAATTCTTGTAATTGAGTTGATTTTGGTTTTAAATAGAAATTTTGATTTTGAATTCTACCAGCTACTAAATTTACTTCAAATTTAGAAGTATCGTGACCAATCGACCAACACATTAACGTGTATTTTCCAGGTTTCAAGCGAGTAATAGTGTAAAAGCCATTGATATCAGTGGCTTTTCCCATCATTAATTCCTTGACTACAACATTTGTGAAAATTACAGGTTCTCCGTTTGATTTGTCGTATACAAAACCCCTAACTTCAGCTGTTTGAGCCCAGTTTTGAAAATAGGAACTAAGACAAATTATTAATAAAAGTAAATTTTTTTTCATTTGAATGGCACGAATATAATAGACAGCCCTAAGAGTTCAAGTTAATTTTTATCTTCAAAAAGTTGCATTGCTTTTATAATAATTAAAGGTTTTCATTATTTTGCGGCTTGCTGTGGCATTGCCATTCAAACAAATTTTACATGAATGAATAAAAAACTGTTTCATTATAAGCCAATTGCAATTGCATTTCTAATTGTCTCATATTGTTTTTTAATTACAATACAAGTTTCTGCACAATCTGGTTTAATGCAAACCAGAAACCTTAATATGTTGAAAATTGACCAATTAAGTGATGATCAAATTAATCAGTTTTCTAATGAATTAAAGAAAAGTGGATTATCGTGGACAGATGCTGAAAGGGAATTAAGAAGCAGAAATTTACCGGAAGATGAAATTAGAAAATTGAAAGATAGAATTGAAAATCAATCAAATCTAACATCAAAAAAGAAAAATTCTCAAAAAGAAACTGATAGATCAAATTCATTAACAAATGAACCAATTGAACAAGTTTTAAATACTTTTCGCTCCCCGATTTTTGGAGCAGATTTATTTAGCAGTAAAAATTTAAGTTTCGAACCTAATTTAAAAATCGCCACACCTTTAAATTATCAATTAGGTCCAGATGATGAATTAATTATTGATTTAACAGGTTATTCAGAAGAAACTTATCAGCTAAAAGTTAATACAGAAGGTAGCATTCGAATTCCAATTTATGGAACAGTATCTGTATCTGGGGCCACAATCGAACAAGCAAAAACTAGAATTAGTAATTTAATTTCGAAACAAAATCCTACAGTTTCAACTGGAGAAACCAAAGTTGGAGTTAGTTTAGGTGCTATTAGAAGTATAAAAGTTGTGATTTTAGGTGAAGTAAATCTTCCAGGAACTTATACCTTACCATCTTTAGCTACAGTGTTTAATGCACTTTATGCTTCAGGAGGACCAAATGAAAATGGCTCTTTTAGAAATATCAAGGTAATAAGAGCTAATAAAGTTATAACAACTTTAGATGTATATGATTATTTAATGAATGGAACTTCAAAGGCCAATATCAGATTACAAGACCAAGATGTTATTAAAGTAAGTGCTTATGAAAACAGAGTTGAATTTAGAGGTTATGTAAAAAGAGAAGGTTATTTTGAAACCAATAAAACTGAATCTTTAAATGATTTATTGAAGTATACTGGAGGTTTTACTGGCAATGCTTATAGAGAAAGAATTAAAGTAGAAAGAAACGATGGCAAACAAAAAAGTGTTGCTGATATTCCTGCTTCATTATTTGGGATTTTTCAAGCACGTAATGGTGATGTGTTTTATGTTGATAGTATCTTAACTCGATTTTCAAATAGAGTAGAAATAAAAGGTGCTATTTTTAGACCTGGTTTTTTTGCATTAGAAGATAATCCTACAGTTACTAAACTTATCAACAATGCTGAAGGTTTAAGAGAAGATGCATTTAAAAGCAGAGCGATAATTTATAGATTGAAGGAAGATAATTCTCAGGAAATGATTTCTGTAGATTTAGAAGAATTGCTTGCTGGTAGAAAAGCAGATGTAGCGCTTAAACGTGAAGATGTTTTAATCATAGCATCAAAAAACGAAATGAAAGAGCAGCAATTGGTTGTTATTCATGGTGAAGTTTTAAGACCGGGTTCATACAAATTTGCTGAGAAAATGAAATTAGAGGATTTGATTGTAGCAGCTGGAGGCTTGAAAGAAAATGCGGCTATTCAAAGAATTGAGGTTTCAAGAAGAATTAAAGATGCTGATAGAATGTCGGAAGGTGCTGCAATTTCAATGGTTAAATCATTTGAAGTAAATCAAGATTTAAAAGACAGAAGTAATTTTGAACTTGAGGCTTATGATATGGTAACAATCTTTAAAGCCCCAGGATTTTTAGAACAAAAAAAGGTGATTTTAGATGGTGAAGTAATGTATCCAGGGGTTTATGTGCTTCAAAAAAATGATGAAAAAATTTCTGATATCATTATTAGAGCAGGTGGTTTAACCATTAATAGTTTTCCAGAAGGAGCCATTTTGATAAGAGCAAAAGATAACTCAATTACAGGTAATGTTATCAAAGAAAACAAAATAAACGCGCTAAGAAAACAAAGTAAAGATACTATTCAAATAGATGAATTAATTGAATCGGAAAGTAGTAGAACAACCGATATTGTTGGTATTGATTTGCAAAAAATCATAAAAAAACCTGGTTCTAAATTCGACCTTTTACTGCGAGATTCAGATGTGGTAAGAATTCCTATTATTCGTCAAACAATATTAGTTTCAGGACAAGTTTTATACCCAGTTCGACTTAGACATGAAAATGGAAAGAACTTCCGTTCATATATTTCTCAAGCTGGTGGATTCTCTTCAAAAGCTTTAAAAAGAAGGTCTTATATTATTTATTCGAATGGAACAGCAAAGGCAACTAAAAACTTTTTGTTCTTTAAAGTTTATCCCAAAGTAAAACCAGGTTCTGAATTAGTTGTGCCTTTAAAAGATGATAAAAAGGGATTATCTACATTTGAATTTGTAAGTTTAACTACTTCAATAACAAGTATGTTGGTTATTCTAAGTACTGTAATAAAATTTTAGGCTAATGGAAAATGGTATTCAGCTAGAAGCCTTAAAAAGTTTCTTTAACAATTATTTGAAGTACATCAAAAGATTTATTTATGTATATCTTTTAGCTGGTGTTTTGGGTTTATCTTTAGGTATTTATTACGCTTATCAATACAAGCCTTATTATATAGCCAATCTAAGTTTTATTTTAAATGATTCTAAATCTTCTGGTGGTAACGCATTAAGTGCTTTGGCTGGACAATTGGGTCTTGGTTCGGGTAGTCCTAATATTACCGATGACCGTGTATTGTACCTAGGAAAAACCAAAAGAATTTTAGGAGAAGCAATGCTTAGAAAATTATATAATTCTGATATAACTATTGCTGATAAACTTGCTGAAGTTTTGAAATTGAAAAATGGTTGGGTAAATGATACTACTTTATTTGATTTAGATAAAATAAGAGCTAAACATGTTTCTGAATTAACATATAAAGAAAACAAAGCAATCGACCAGATTATAGTCTTTATATTGAAATCAAATCGTTTGCAAATAGAGTCTGTTTCTAAAAAATCAAGTTCATTTGTAGGTGTTCAAAATTCAGGTATTATTCAGATTAATTTTGAATGTAGAAACGAACAAGTAAGTATAGAATTTGTGAATGCTATTTATGATGAATTAGCTAAGTTTTATACCAATACCATGACAAAAAACCTTCAAGCTAATTATGACTTAATAGCCTATAAAACAGATTCTATTCGCGATTTACTTCATGAAATTGAAGCAGAAACAGCATCATCGAGTGATATGGCTATGAATATATTTCGTTTTAAAGGAAAACTAAATGAACAAAGGCTTAGAAGAGAGGTAAATATTTTGAATATTTTATATGCTGAAAGCATTAAAAATAAAGAACTTGCTAAATTTAATCTTGAACAAGATAGACCAGTTTTTCAATTGGTTGATACACCCATGGCTCCGCTTGATACCAAAGGTAAATCAATGATGACATTTGGCTTTTTAGGTTTGTTTGTTTTGGGGTTTTTAGGGATAGGTTTTTTTAGTCTACTTTATTTGATAAATTATATCAAAAATCCTGAAAACAAATTAATTTCTTAGGTAATTTTTTTAATGAAAAGCCTAATAAATAGATTCTTAATAGGCAGACATGAAAGAAGTCTGCTCATTTATAAGAATATTTTCTATTCTTTTATTTTGAAGGGTGGTGTAGCTATTTTGGGTCTTTTAATTGTTCCACTTGTTTTAAATTACCTCGATAAAGAAGAATTTGGTATTTGGAATACACTTTCATCAATTGTTACTTGGTTTTATTTTTTAGATATTGGATTGGCAAATGGATTTAGAAATAAATTCACGAATTCTATGGCTGCCAAAGATTATCATAATGCCAAAAGGTATTTGAGTACAACCTATGCCTTAATAATCATTATTTGTAGTTTGATTTTCATAGGATTTGAAATCATCAATCCATTTTTGAACTGGAACCAAATTCTTAATTCTACCAAATTAAAAACTGATGAATTTAATATCTTAATACAGTTTGTGTTTTTATGTTTTTGCTTAAAAATGACACTCTCTATTTTAACAACATCTTTAATTGCAGTTCATAAAGTTGCAGCCAGCGGAGTGCTTGAATTAATGGGCTCTTTGCTTACTTATACAGGAGTTTATTTTTTATCGAAATTGAGTAGTGGTTCATTATTGTGGGTTGGAATTGTATTCAGTGTTGCACCGGTTTTGGTGTTAATTTTTGCAACAATTTATTATTTCAAGAGAGATTTTGCTGACATCAAACCAAGTTTAAAATTTGTTGATTTTTCACTTACATCTCAATTGTTTGGAAAGGGAATTCAGTTTTTTATCCTTCAAATTGCAGCCATGTTTATGTTCCTTTCCAATAATATTATTATTACGCAGTTGTTTGGTCCATTATCGGTAACTCCATTTAGTATTGTAAGTAAGTTATTTTCTATTCCTACAATGGGATTTACAATTTTAATTACTCCATTTTGGTCGGGATTTGCAGAAGCATATCATAAACAAGACCATTTATGGATACAAACAACTATAAATAAATTAATAAAATTCTGGCTACTTCTAATTTTAGCGATGTTAGTTTTTGTGGCTATTTTTGATTTTCTAATCAAAATTTGGATTAAAACACCTTTAGATTATCCTTTTTTGCTGGTAATATTTAATGCTTTTTTTATTGTAATCAGCAGCTGGAGTTCAATCTTTGCTCAATTTTTAAATGGAGCAGGAATTATTAGACTCCAATTTTATCTATCAATTTTTTTAGCAATAATTAGTATACCAATGTCTCTTTTTCTCTGTAAATACATAGGATTTGGTATTGAAGGAATTATGCTTTCAAATATTATATGTTTGATACCAGGAGCCATTTTTGGACCTATTCAATACCATCTAATTTTGAATAAAAAAGCCAATGGTATTTGGACTAAATAACCTTAATTTGTATGTTACATGGCTAATATGGAGATTAAAATTCCGGTATATCAACCTTCTCTTTCTGGGAATGAAAAGAAGTATGTAAATGAATGTTTAGATTCTACATGGATTTCTTCAAAAGGAAAATTCATATCTGAATTTGAAAAAGGTTTTGCTGAGTATATTCAAATTAAACATGCAACAGCAGTTTGTAATGGAACTGTTGCTATACACTTGGCTTTACTTGCTTTAGGTATTGGTCCGGGTGATGAAGTAATTGTGCCTACTTTAACTTATATAGCTTCTGTTAATGCCATTACTTATACAGGTGCAACCCCTGTTTTTGTTGATAGTTTGCCAGACTCCTGGCAAATGGATATAAAAGATGCTGAACGTAAAATTACTGAAAAAACTAAGGCTATTATGGCTGTTCATCTTTACGGAAATGCATGCGATATGGATGAATTGGTAAAAGTTTGTAATGAAAATAATTTGTTTTTAGTTGAAGATTGTGCAGAAGCTATTGGCACTTTATACAAAGGAAAACATGTTGGAACTTTTGGTAATATTTCGACATTTAGCTTTTTTGGAAATAAAACTATTACTTGTGGTGAAGGTGGAATGGTTGTAACAAACGATGAAACATTAATTGATAGGTCTGTTCATTTTAAAGGTCAAGGACTAGCCAAACACCGCCAGTATTGGCATGATGTTGTTGGATATAATTATAGAATGACAAATATTGCTGCAGCAATTGGATTAGCGCAACTCGAACAAATTGAAACATTTCTTCAAAAGAAAAGTCAAGTTGCGGCTTGGTATCGTGAAGGATTAAAACATCCAAATATTCAATTTCATGAAGCTAATTCAGACGTTTATCATTCGTATTGGATGTGTTCAATTTTGGTAGATGATGCTTCCTTAAGAGAGCCATTACGTGAAGAATTAGCAAAGTTTGGTATTGAAACAAGACCTTTGTTTTATCCAGTTCATACAATGCCAATGTATAGTAAAAACTTTCAAAAACACCCTGTAGCAGAAAGCTTAGGATGGAGAGGAATTAATCTACCTAGTTACCCCGATTTAAGCAAAGATCAAGTTTTGGAAATTTGTCATATCATTAACCAATTTAATTTTTAAAGTGGATTTAGTATTTGGAACATCAGGTTTTGCAAAAGAATTGGATTCATTTTTTTATGATATTCAAGAAGCAAATCTCCATTCTTATAGTCCCGACTTTTTTATTGGAAGAGATTTTATAGGCCAACAAATTAGCGGAGTATCAATTATTTCTGAAGAAGATTTTAAATCAAGAATTTCAATAGATACAGAGGCAAATGCCTTTATAGCAGTTGGTTCTCCTATCATAAAAAATAAGATATTTAAGATGTTGGCTGAGTATAAAAATCTCAAATTCCCAACAGTTATTCATCCTAAATCATCATTCGATAAAAGACCCGGAAAAGTAAGTTTTGGACAAGGAACAATTGTTTGTCCAGGTGCAGTTATAACAACAGAAATTCATATTGGTGATTTTGTTTTAGTGTATTTGAATACTACCATAGGACATGAAACTAGTATTGGTGATTTTTCAACTATTTCACCTGGTGCAAATATTTCTGGTAATGTAAAAATTGGCAAAAATGTTTTTATTGGAACTGGTGCAATGGTTCTAGAAAGATTAACTATTTGTGATGATGTAATAATTGGTGCTGGTGCTGTTGTAAATAGGTCAATTACAGAACCCGGCGTATATGTTGGAGTTCCAGCAAAAAAAATAAAGTAGATGAAAATTGGTATTCCTATAGCAGGTTTCATGGATTGGGGAGGAGGCATTGACTTCCTAAGGATAATTCTAAAAGGATTAAATGCTGTAAAGGTTAAATACAATCTTCAACTCGTGATTTTAGTTCCTGAAGCTAAAGATTTATCTTATTTGGAACAATTTAAATTACAAATAAAAAAAACGATTAATCACCTTAGTAAATCAAACAAGTTTACCACTTCTATTCCGAAACATGATATCAAACAAATTGAGAAAACTTTATCTAAAGAAGCAAAATTTGAAATAAGGTTTTATTCTAATTCGAGCAAAAGTTTAATTCAAACTTGTAAAAATGAAAAGATAGCTGTTCTAGTACCATCATACTTCAATTTAGGTAAAGATTTTAAATTGCCTTGGGTAGGTTATATTCCAGATTTTCAGCACAAATATTATCCAGCTTTTTTCTCAAATAAAGAGAGTAAAATTAGAGAAAGTATATTCATTAAATACTTGAAAGAAGCTAATACAATTGTTGTGAATGCAAAGGCTGTAAAAAGCGATATAACTAAGTTTTATGGCAATGTTAATGCAGAAGTTTTCTCTTTACCCTTTTGTCCATTATATAAGCAGGAAGAAGAAAGAAATCTGGTTGATATCAGTAAATTTAATCTGCCTGAAAATTACTTTTTAATTTCAAACCAGTTTTGGAAACATAAAGACCACGCTACTGCATTTAAAGCATTGGCTGAATTTATTAAAAGCTCTTCAAATGAAGTTCATTTGGTTTGCACAGGTTCAATGTCTGATTACCGTTTTCCTGATTATATCAATTACCTTAAACAATTAATAATTGATTTAGGAATAGATAGTCGTTTGCATTTATTGGGTTATATTTTAAAAGAAGAACAACAAGAAATTATGCTTCGTTCTAAAGCTGTTATTCAACCAACTTTGTTTGAAGGTGGACCGGGAGGTGGCTCGGTTTATGAAGCTTTAGCATTGGGTGTTCCTGTTTTAATGAGTGATATTCCAGTTAACAAAGAAATTATAAATCCATTGGCTTATTTTTTTAAAGCTGGTGATGAAAATAGCTTGGCTGCTAAAATGTTTGAACTTCTTAGTATTGAACATTTAGATAAAAATTCATTTAAAGAAAATCAATTAAAAGAAACATTGGCTTTAGGTGAAATGATTTTAAGTGCAATCAACCACGAGATTAGCAAATGATAAAAAGGATTGAAATAGCACTCATTTATACAATTGGGGTAATTTTATTAACTAGTTTGTATGCATTTACAGGTGTAACTCATATTTCATATATACCTTTCTTTATCGTTATTCTTGGTATTACAGGCTTTTTTACCATCGCGCGTTTTGATGGATTGAAATTCATAAATCTCATTAATAACTGGAATGTTGGTTTCTTTTTTATAAGCTCACTTTTTTTAATGGTTGTACCTTTTGTAAACAATGGAGCTGAAATTAAAATCAATGATTTGGTTCGAGTTGTTGCATATTGTTTGTTTTTTTCATGGACTTTTTTCTTGTTTGATAAAGCCGAAACCATGAGAAATTTTTTATTCAAGCTTTGTCTTTCTTCTTTAATTATTTTGTTCTTAGAGGGGCTTTTATACCTAACCCAGCCATTGGTTATGACACTTATGTTGGCTAAAGTTCCAGATAGATTATATGAAATGACAGGTTCTTTAGGTGATAGAAATTCATTCGCCAATGCAATGGTGTTTTTATTGGCTTTAATTCTAATCACTTTGCCCCAAATGAAATCTGTTTTCAAGACAATTTTCTTAAGTTTAGTAATTGGGATTACAGTGTTTTTTGTTGAAAAATCAGGCTCAAGAGCAGCATTGTTAATGATATTTTTGTTACTAACTATTCAAGCTTATAGTAAAATTACCAAGAAGGGTTTAATTTATATCCTCATTGGTGGAATAGTTTTATCAATGATATTCCTTGCTTCATTGCCTGCTTTGAAAGAATATGCTTTGCAAAATCCTGCATCAAGTATTTCAAGGTTGTTTTTTACAGATTCAAATCCAAAATCCATTGCAAGTAATATAGAAAGAGCGAATTCAATTTATGCAGGATTAGATTTTATACTTCATAATTATATTATTTTTGGACCAGGTTCATTTGCTTTCGAAAGCGAATGGTGGGCGTTTACAAATCATGAAAGTCATTTCCCTCACAACGTTTTTATTTTCATTTGGTGCCAGTATGGCTTGTTTTCGATAGCCTATTTTTACTTTTTGTATGTAGCCATCAAAAGAGGACTAAAATCTAAATTATATCCTATACTCGCAATTTATAGCATTCAATTTATCTTTTCACCCAATGCATTTTATTATGTTTATGCCTTTTTGGTGATGTTCATTATCGATATTAATTTCTTTTTATTGAATCCTCCAAATAAAAATGGAGCACTTTCAATTCCCCAAAACTAAGAACTAACATTTTAAAGACCTTAAAATCCTTTGTTTAAAACGATTTTAGCCTTTATATTTGATTCCTAATTTGAGTAGAATTGATTGATAAAGAGCGAGATAATCAAAGTGTAGATAATGGTAGAAATTCAAATCCAATGATTTCTGTGATTTCTATTAATTACAATTCTGCTTTTGAAGATATTCATCTTACTATCAAAAGTGTTTTAAATCAATCATACAAAAATATCGAATACATTATTGTTGATGGTGCTTCAACTAATGGCTCCTTAGATATTATCAAGACATACCAGAATAAAATTGATGTTTTGGTTTCTGAAAAAGATTCAGGTATTTATGAAGCTATGAACAAGGGAATACAACTTGCAAAAGGCGACTGGATAATCATGATGAATATGGGCGATGCTTTTGTAGATGATGCAAACCTTTTAACTAGAATAGTAAATTCAGGGAAATTAGAAAAAGAAGGAATTGTTTATGGCAATACCATCATGTTAAAAGGAGAGGTAAAATACATCAAACATTATCACCCAGTTTTGAAGGATAATATTGTTTATGGCGTTTTAAAACTCAATCATCAATCTATTTTAACACACCGTTCTGTTTTTAGTAAAATTGGTTTGTTTGATGAAATAAGATTCAAAATTGGTGCTGATTTTTATTGGATGAATAAAGTTTTGTTCGAATTGGGAACTTCTGTTTTTACATATATTGATGAGATTATTGCGGTATATAAAGAGGAAGGTGTTTCTTCAAACCAAAGAAGTTACCAAAGAATGCATTTTGAAAACAGAATTTTGTTGAAGGATTTTTCAAGTAAATTAATGTTGTATTTAAATGAAATCATTTATTTGATTTCCTTTGTTAAAACATTCTTTTACAATAGATTAATTGCGCATCCTACTGTATATATGTTTTATAGAAAACTGAAATATTTTAATAGTAAAAAAGTTTCTAACTTAAATTAACATGTTTTCAGTTATCATTCCACTTTACAATAAAGAGCTTTATATTAAAAAAGCAATACAATCGGTTTTAAATCAGACCTTTTCTGATTTTGAAATAATTGTAGTGGATAACAATTCTACAGATTTAAGTTTTGAAAAGGCTAAATCAATAATCGACCCAAGAATCAAGTTTGTATCAGAAAAAACAAAAGGAGTTTCATCTGCTAGAAACAAAGGTATTCATGAAGCTAAATTTGATTATATCTGTTTTTTAGATGCTGATGATTATTGGTTGGAAAACCATTTGATTCACCTAAAGAAATTGATTTATTTGAATCCAAATGCTGGTTTATATGCCAATAGTTATTTTATTGTAGAATCAAATGGAAGTCAAAGAGAACGTGTCTTTTCTCAATCTATAGAAGGGGAGATAGTTGTTTTAAAAAACTACTTTAAAGACATTTCATCTGGCGATTCTCCAATTCATATTGATGCTGCTTGTGTACCTAAATCAGTATTAGTAAAAATGGGCTATTTTAATCCTGATATTCATTATGGTGAAGATAGTTTATTATGGTCTTTAATATTCCTCAATTACCCAATTGTATTAAGTAATTTTCCTGATGCTGTATATGTTAGGTCGGCTGATAATAGATCGGATACACCTGAAAAATTATGCTTTGAATTACCTGTTGTTAAAGAATTAGAAAAATTACTTTTACATCAAAATGCGGAAAAATTTCAGGATGATATTCGCGCTTGTATAGCCAAGCAATTGTTTTTAAACCTGGTTTCATGCTTAAAAACAGGAAGAATGAAAGAAGCTAGAGCCTTTGTGAATGATGCAAGAATCTCTTATTTTCCAAGTACTTTTAAGTTAAAATTTTTAACTGTTTTATCTTATTTACCAGGCTTTGCAACTAAGCTCATTTTGGTTCTTTTGTTTAATTTAAAATTGGTTAAATGAACAAGAGGAAAAAGATATTGTTTATTGCCTCAACATTGGAATCAGGAGGAATTACACAAGTATTGTACAATACCTGCAAATACATTGATTACTCTAGATTTAAGGTGTATATCTTAACCTTATCTCCGGAACCGATGAATTCACAAATTGATAAATTTAAAAAAATTCCTGTTCATTTAGAATCATTAAATTTATCAAGAATTGAAGCCCTTTTCTTTTTGAAGAATCAGTTATTGAGTAAAGTTATTGAAATCAATCCTGATATCATCCACACCTCAACCTATAGGCCTTCATTTTATGCCTATAAATATCTAAAATCCTATAAAAGGATAGTTACTTTGTCCTCAAATCTTGAACCCAATTACCAAAAATCTTATGGTAAATTATTGGGTTCTTATATAGCAAAAAAAGAGTTTTTAGCATTTCAAAATGCTGATATCAAAACAGTAGTTTCTTATACATTGGCCAATATTTATAGCCAAATTTCGAATATAAATATAATTCAAAATGGGGCTGATGAACAGCTCTTTTTTAAGCCAGATTCAGAGTTAAAAAGTAATCTTCGAAAAAAACTCAATTTGAATATCCACACAAAAATATTTTTGAGCATAGGAGCTTTAACGCCATTAAAAGACCCTAAAACATTGGTTCAAGCATTTATAGAGAAAACATCAGATGAAAATGAAATATTACTCATTTTAGGTGATGGACCAGAAATGAATGATTTAAAATTATTTGTAGAAAAACATCCTCAAATTCAAATATTAGGTTTTAAAAATAATCCAAATGAATATTTACAAGCTGCCGATGTTTTCATTTCTTGTAGTCATTCCGAAGGTTTACCTAATACAGTTATAGAAGCTGCTTCTTGTGGACTCTTTTGTATCTTATCAGACATTCCACAACATAGAGAAATTTTTGAAGAAAAATCACGCCAATCCTCATTTTTCTCCTGCTCAAATGTGAGTGAATTAAGTCAATTAATTTCTCAAAATTTAGAAGGATTCGCTGATGAAAAATTTTCTTTATCAGCAAAAAAAATGACATCATCTTACATGGATTTGTATGAATTATCTTGAATAGGGAAGTATTATTCGGAAAATAGTCAGATTTTATATTGATTGCAGGTAATTGATGGAATCAAAAGTAAAATTAAGTTTATCTATTGTTTTATATAATCACTCATATGAAATTATAAGTGGACTGGTAGCTCATGTCTTAAATATTCCAGCAAGTATAAAGTTATTCATAATAGATAATTCTGAATCTGATAATATAAGCAGATACATTTCTGATTCTCGAATTGAATATATCTTTAATAATAAAAATTTAGGTTATGGAAAAGCCCATAATAAAGCAATTCAAAAGGTTGTAAATGAATTTAATTACCACTTAGTTTTAAATCCTGATATTGAATTTGAGCCAAGTGCTATCATTAAAATGATTGAATACCTTGAGAAAAATCCAAATATAGGCTTGTTGATGCCCAAGGTTTTGTATGAAGATAGACAAATTCAATACCTGTGCAAATTGCTTCCAACTCCTTTCGATTTAATCATGAGAAGGTTTATTCCTCGATTTTTAAAGTCAATTTTCGAAAATAGATTACAGCAATACGAGCTTAAACATAAAGATTATGATCAAATTATGGAGGTTCCAAATTTATCAGGTTGTTTTATGTTGATGAGGTGTTCTGCTTTAAAAACAGTTGGTTTTTTTGATGAAAGATTTTTTATGTATTTGGAAGATACTGACTTAAGTAGAAGGATTAACGAATACTACAAAACCATTTATTATCCAAAAGTTTCAATCATACATCATTTTGAAAAAGGTTCTTATAAAAGTTTCAAATTATTAAAGTACCATATCTTATCAGCATTTAAGTACTTTGGGAAATACGGTTGGTATTTTGATACGGTTCGAGATACCATCAACAGCACAATGAAGGGAGAAACAATCAAATGAAAATCTCTGTAATTACTGCTGTTTATTATAACAAAACCTATATTCATGATGCTATTCAATCTGTATTGTCGCAACGAAATGTAGATATAGAATACATTATTGTTGATGGTGGTTCAAAAGATGGAACTGTTGAGATTGCATTGTCGTATGGAGATAAAATCAACAAGTTTATTTCAGAGCCTGATAATGGTGTTTACGATGCTTTAAACAAAGGTATAGCAATGGCAAGCGGCGAAATCATTGCTATGTTACACTCAGATGATTTTTACACCCACGATTTGGTTTTATCTCAAATTGTAGAGGCTTTCGAGACTTATAAATGTGATGCAGTTTATTCGAATTTGTATTATGTTGATGGAAAAAATACCAATAAAATAGTACGTGTTTGGGACAGTGGAAGTTTTCCTCCAAGTGATTTTTTTAAAGGTTGGATGCCTCCACATCCAGCATTTTTTGTAAGAAGGTCGGTTTATGAAAAATATGGCGCTTTTAATACATTGTTAAAAAGTTCTGCCGATTATGAATTGATGCTCCGACTTATTCTCCGTCACCAAATCAGCATTCAATATATACCAAAGTTTTTTGTGAAAATGCGCACAGGTGGTGCCAGTAACAGAAGCTTCTTAAATCGTTTGAAAGCCAATATTGAAGACAGAAAAGCTTGGCAATTAAATCAGCTTAAGCCCAAATGGTATACTTTGATTTTGAAACCATTTATTAAAGTATTTCAATACAGATTCTTTAGTTATTTCGCAAGTAACAATTCCTTGAATCCCTAGTTGAGTAGCGTTTCGTCTATTTTGTCAAGAATTTTAGCGTCTATGTCAAAATCAAATTTTCTTGCAAACAAAATATGTTCTGGTAAAGATTGAATGCTTTCAAAATCATTCAGGTTCATACTTCTCGGCAATTGATATTTCGAAAACATCCCTACTTTATAATCATCCGGATTGGTCCAATTTGAATAAGTTGTTGAAGGTAGAATTCGTCTTTTTTGTACATTTTGATACAGTGGAATGATACTATGGAACATAGTTTCATCTGGGCAAAATGTATCTATATGGTACAACAAATAATCGGGATGAGTATTCATGAAATCTAAAATTTTCGATAACATTATCGTTGATAAAGCCCACCAAGTATCACCACCATGTGCTTCTAGATAAGAAGGATAGGTTCTTTTTTTGCTGATTTTTTGTAGGATGTCAATTCTACCTCGAACAATACAAATAATGGTTTTAACAATGTTTTTGATTGAATAAAATTCCTTGTTGTAAATAGAAGGAATCACTAACAAATCACCTTTTTTTGATGACAAATCAATCTTATAAAAAGCAAGTCTTAATAAACCATTGTTTAACCAAACTGGATTGGGTAAACTAAAAATATTTATAAATTCGGAATCTTGTTGTTTTAAGAAGTAATTATAGATGTATTCATTTGTTTTTACTGGATAATCCTGCCCACTCATTAATATGCAATACCCAGGTTTTTTTTCAAAATCAACTTGTTTTAATAAGGCCAGAGTTGCATTTACAGTCCCTATATCACACCATTTTGATTCTATTCTGTCAATTTCGTGAACAAAAATAATTTGGTCGTTTTCTTTAATTAATCTTTTAAATTCTTGAATATTAGAGTTTTTGTCGATATGAATATAAAAGCTGCAATTCTTATATTTTAGTCGCTCTATCAATCTTTTTAATTGTTCTGGATTTTTATGAGCAATCAGTAAATAGTGTAAATGCATTCTCCAAAATTAACCATTAAAACTTAAACTAAAACTCACTAATTTTTATATTTTTGCCATTCATTCAAAATCATATGGACGTTTATTCAAACAAAGCCCCAGAACCTGTTGGACATTACCCACATGCAAAAAGAGTAGGGAATCTTTTATTTCTTTCAGGGGTTGGTCCTAGAGAAAAAGGAACCAAAAAAATACCTGGAGTTGAATTGGGAGAAAATGGCGAAATTCTTTCTTATGATATTGCTATACAGTGTCATTCTGTATTTAATAATATAAAAATGATTTTAGAAGACGCTGGAAGTAGCTGGGATAAAATTATTGATGTAACAGTATTTCTTACCAATATGAAAGATGATTTTCCTATTTATAATAAGATTTGGGCAGAGTACTTTAAGGTAGATCCTCCTTGCAGAACTACCTTAGAAATTAATTGCCTGCCAACTCCAATTGGTATTGAGTTGAAGGTAATTGCTACTATAGACTAAAGTGCCACGATTTTAGTTTTGATAGGAGTTTCCAGCTTTCCTTCTACACTCTGAATAATTTCTTTTTTTAAAACTTCACTTAGGTTTCTACGGGCATATTGTCGGTAACTCACCATGCTTATTTCTCGTACAGGAACAGGATTTGAGAATTGTCTTAATTGCTTTTTTCTACTTGCATTAAAATCTAATGTTGCTAGTTTAGGCACAATGGTTATTCCTTCATTTACTTCTACAATTCTTAAAAGAGATTCAATACTTCCTGCCTCATAATTTAATTGACGACCTAAATCCTGCTTTTGTAATTCGCATAAATTCAACATTTGAGTGCGCAAACAATGTCCTTCTTCTAAAAGCCAAAGTCGGTTGATATCTAAATCGTTTGGTAACAAAAATTGCTTGTTGAGTTTGTTTTCTTTTTTCGAAACAAAGACTTCAAAAGGTTCGTAAAACAAAGGCTCTTCGGTATAAGCTTCTAGATGAAGTGGTGTTGCAAGAATCCCAATGTCTATCAAGTCTTTTTCTAAATGCGACAGAATTTCAGCAGTACTAATTTCAAATAAATTCAGATGAACTTCTGGGTATTTTTTCAAAAAATTATTGAGAAATAATGGAAGCAAATAGGGGGCAAGGGTTGGAATAATTCCCATGCGTAATTCACCTTTTACTTCCTTTTTTATGCCATTACTAATTTCTTTTATGGCAGATGATTCTCTTAAAACAATACGTGCTTGTTGTATAATTTCTTTGCCGGCATCGGTTGGACAAACAGGTTGTTTACTTCTATCGAACAATAAAAGACCTAATTCTTCTTCTAGCTTTTTTACCATCATACTCAATGTGGCTTGGGTAACAAAACATGATTCTGCTGCCTTTGCAAAATGACGGTGCTGGTCGATTGCTACTATATATTCTAGTTGTTGTAAATTCATCTCATAGATTTTATCTATGCAAAGATAGAAAATATCAGTTTGATTGAACAATTAAATTCACGGAGTTTTGCTCCTGAAATTAATAACAAACAAATGCAAAATAGAATTTTATCAATCGGGAATGCGTTCCCTGAGTTTAACAAAAAATCGGTAGTATCAATTGAAAAAGGAAAAGAGTTTGCCGACATTTCATCGAACGAGCACAAAGCTTCAGGTAAATGGATGGTGATGTTTTGGTGGCCAAAGGATTTCACTTTTGTTTGTCCAACTGAAATAGCTGAGTTCAACAAACATTTTTTAGACTTCAGCGATAGAGATGCTATCTTATATGGTGCTTCAACAGATTCTGAATTTGTGCATGCAGCTTGGAGAAACAACCACAATGACTTAAAAGATTTACGTTTTCCAATGATAGCAGATACTTCAAAATCTTTAGCTGAAGAATTGGGAATATTATCTGCTGATGAGAAAGTTGCTTACCGTGCAACATTTATTGTAGATCCACAAGGAATTATTCGTTGGGTATCGGTTAATGATTTAAGTGTAGGACGTAATGTAAACGAAGTTTTGCGTGTATTAGATGCTTTACAAACAGATGAATTATGTCCTTGTAATTGGGTAAAAGGCGAAGAAACAATTAACGCATAATGGAAGCAATTTTAATGAATGAAACGCTGCAAGGCTTATTGAGTCTTGCAGCTCAACAAGAGGTTTCTAAAGGATTAGAAACTATTGTTAGCAACGATAATCGTTATTTAAGAGACTTAAAAATCAATTTAGGTAATGCTTTACAATACCAAACGCTTTCTAAAAAAGAATCCTATTTATTGGCATTGTCTGTAGCTATTAATGAAAAAAATAAACTAGCTATAGATGCATTTTCTAATTTGGCTTTAAATGAAGGAGCAACAGAAGCCGAGATAGCTGAAACATATGCATGTGTAAGTTTATTGAATGCCAATAATGTTCTTTACAGATTCAGACATTTTACTAAAAAAGAGGTGTATCAAAATTCTCCTGCTGGAATTAAAATGAGTATTATGATGAATCCTGTTTTTGGAAAAGAATTTTTTGAGTTGATGAGTCTTGCCGTTTCAGCACTCAACGGTTGTGAAATGTGTGTAAATGCGCATGAAGCTTCATTATTAAAATTAGGCACCTCAGAAAATCGTATATTCGATTCTATAAAACTTACTGCAATTGTAAGATCGTTTACATCAATTCAATTTTAAAAATCAATAATCAATATCTATGAAAAACTATATAGGAATTGCACCTGAACAAACAGTATTACTTTCAGAAAAGCTGAATTTGTTATTGTCAAATTACCAAGTATTTTACATGAATACAAGAGGATTTCATTGGAATATTACAGGAGAAAAGTTCTTTGAATTACATTTGAAATTTGAAGAAATTTATAACAATACGATTTTAAAAATCGATGAAATTGCTGAAAGAATTTTAACTTTAGGAGCTGTACCTATTCATAGTTTTTCAGAATACCTATTACGTTCTGAAATTCCTGAAATCAAAAACATGAGCAATGGAAAAGAGGCTGTTCGAAATTTGTTGGAAGGCTTTGAAGTCTTGATTCGTATTCAAAGAGAAATTCTTCAAATAGCTGCCGATGCCAATGATGAAGCCACGAATGCGCTTATGAGTGATTATATCAGAGAACAAGAAAAATTGGTTTGGATGTTTGTGGCGTATTTGAAATAGTTGGCCTCTGGCTTCTTGCCTCTGGCTACTGGCAAAATTTCGTAATATTTAAGATTTTACTCACAAGAAACATGTTGAATATTTAAACAACATGTTCCTTGTGAGATTCTGTAAAGTACTGGAATAAAAAACTCACATGCTCCTTTCAGCTTAAATCTGGCCTAAAATTAAAGACAACAATCAATCATATTTTATAAATAAAATATCGATTTAGAAAACTATAATTGACTTAATCTTTCTATTGAAAACTAAATTTACTATTTGTTGAATCTAAGGCCAGAAGCTAGAAGCCAGTTGCCAGCAGCTTCTAAACAGAAGCAATGAAACAACAAATCTCTACAGCTTTTTCCATATCCTGAACACTTACGTATTCTTGTTTGCTGTGGATGCCCATTTCGCCTGTGAAAATATTTGGGCAAGGTAATCCCATAAAAGATAGTCTTGAACCATCTGTTCCTCCTCTGATATTCATTATCTGTGGTTCGATGCCGGCTGATTGATATGCTTTAGCAGCTCTTTCCATCACATGAGGAACTGTATCCAACATTTCCTTCATATTTCTGTATTGTTCAGTTACTTTGATAGAATAAGTTGAACCAGCAAATTTTTCACAAGCTGCTTTTGCAAAAGCTTCTAATCTATCTTCGTATTCTTTAAGTTTAGCTGTTTCGAAATCTCTTACAATAAATTGAATTTTACTTTCCTCGGCCCCACCTTCCATATGAACAGGATGCACAAATCCTTCATAACCAGATGTACTTTCAGGTGTCCATGAATCTGTAGGAAGGCTATTTAAAAAATGTGCAGCAACTTTTTGTGCATTCACCATTTTGCCTTTTGCATAACCTGGATGTGCACTGATACCGTAAAAAGTAACTAAAGCGCCATCGGCAGAAAAACTTTCTCCTTCTAAACTGCCTCTTTCGCCACCATCTAAGGTATAACCAAAATCAGCACCCAATTTTTGCATGTCGACTTTGTTTACACCTCTTCCAATTTCTTCATCAGGAGTAAACAAAACCCTAATTTTTCCATGTGGAATTTCAGGATGTTGAGCTAAGTAATCAACTGCATCCATAATTACTGCAACACCAGCTTTGTCATCAGCACCCAATAAAGTTAATCCAGAAGCAGTGATGATATCATCTCCAATTCTTTCTTGAAGATAAGTGTGGTGATTTTTTGAAACAACAATCGAAGTATCATCAGGTAAAACAATATCAGAACCATCCCAATTTTTATGTAGGATTGGTTTTACATTAGTACCACTACAATCAGGTGAAGTATCAACATGGGCGCAAAAGCAAATCACAGGATGATTGCCTTCTGCAGTAGCGGGTAATGTAGCGTAAACATAACCCCACTCATCTAATTCTGCATCAACTAATCCAATACTTTTTAGTTCATCAACCAAAATTCTACTCAAATCTTTTTGTTTCATTGATGAAGGTTGCGTATCAGAATTCGGGTCGGCACAAGTATCAACCTGAACATATCTCATCAATCGTTCTGCAACTTTTGAACGATAAGTTTCTTTAAATTGCTTCATATTAGTCTTCAATTTTTACAGCAGTACCGCTAGCTGTAACCATTAACATACTTCCTCTTTGTCCTAATGTTTCATAGTCTAAATCAATGCCAATAACAGCATTAGCTCCCATGATTTGAGCATTTTGGGTTAATTCTCTTAAAGCATCAACTTTTGCTTCTTTTAAAACATTTTCATAAGAATTAGAGCGACCTCCAAAGAAATCTCTGAAACTTGCAAAAATGTCTTTTACAAAATTGGCTCCGATAATAACTTCACTGGTTACAATTCCTTTGTACTCTGTGACTCTTTTTCCTTCTACTGTTGGTGTGGTTGTTAATAACATGGTTTTGAATTTTTTCGAAGATATATTTTTCAAACCGACTCTCAAAAACTATCAATAAAATGAAACCGGAACGGCTTTTATTCCAAATAAATGGTTATTTTTTCCCAATTGAAATTCTTTCAATTCAAAATTCATTTATTCGAAACAAGTATTATGCATGACTACAAATTATCGAATCATATTAAATTCTATAAAAAAACATGTTCTTTTAAATGAAGAAGAGGAGGCTTGTTTTTGCTCATTTTTTAGTCAGAGAAAAGTGAAAAACAAGGAAACATTATTAAAAGAAGGTGAGATTGCAGACGCCACATTTTTTGTAAATGAAGGTTGTTTGCGTTCATATAATATTGATGAAAACGGATTTGAACATATCCTACAATTTGCTCCATCAGGCTGGTGGATAGCTGATTTATACAGCGTTATCAGTAAAAGACCTGGTACATTAAATATTGATGCTTTAGAAAATTCAATCGTATTGGTGATGCTTCGAAGTGACCAAGAACGCTTATTTATTGAATTGCCTAAAATTGAAAGATATTTTAGAATTATTACAGAAAATTCATTGGTTAGTCATAGGCAAAGGTTAATAGATAATATGAGTTTGAGTGCACCTGAGCGATATGAAGTATTTTGTAAACGTTATCCGGAATTGATACATACTTTACCTCAAAAACAAATTGCAGCCTATATTGGAGTTACGCCTGAATTTTTTAGTAAAATGAAATCAAAAATGAAATAAGTGCTGAATTTCTTAATCTAGGTTATTTTTTTTGAGTAGTCACCTGACTGAACTTTGTACCGTAATTGAAAGTTATGGATAGAAAAGATTTTATCAGGAAAGGACTATTGGGAACAAGTTTGTTTGTTAGCAGTTCATCTAAATCTGATTTATTTAGCAACAATATCGATGAATTAAAGCCATTAGATATTGTTGGATTCAATCATTTACCAAATACAAAATCAAATATTATGGAAAATTCTGTTTTTCATCCTGCAAACAGCAGAGGAGATGCCAATCATGGTTGGTTGCAATCTAAACACACATTTAGTTTTGCAAATTACTATAATCCAGACCGCATGCATTTTGGTGTATTAAGGGTTTTGAACGATGATACTGTTGCGTCTGGAATGGGTTTTGGAACTCATCCACATGATAATATGGAAATCATTTCGATTCCTTTGGAAGGCGATTTAGAACACAAAGATAGTATGGGCAATACCCAAGTTATTAAAAATGGTGATATACAAGTGATGAGTGCCGGAACAGGTATTTATCATTCAGAATACAATCGTAATAAAAATAACCTTGTGAAGTTTTTGCAGATTTGGGTTTTTCCAAATAAGAGAGATGTAACTCCTAGGTATGATCAAATTAAATTAAATGCAGAAGACAGACAAAACCGTTTTCAACAAATACTTTCTCCAAGTGCGGATGATGAAGGAGTTTGGATTCATCAAGATGCATGGTTTCATTTAGGTAAATTCGAAAACAATAAATCAACCACATATTCATTTAAAAAAGAAAGTAATGGTGTTTATGTATTTGTTTTATCTGGAAAACTTGAAGTAAATGGACAAATATTAAACAATAGAGATGGCTTTGGTGTTTGGAATGCTAAATCAATTGACTTTAAGTTTAATGCAGATTCTGAAGTATTGTTGATGGAAGTTCCAATGAATGTTTAATCACTTTTTAAAAATAAAAATATATGAGTTCAATTAAATGGGTTGCAGACCCAACACACAGCGAAATTAGTTTCAAAGTAAAACACATGATGATGACAAATGTAACAGGTACATTTGGACAATTTGCAGTTGAAGCAGAAACTGAAGAGGAAGATTTTAGTTTAGCAAAGGTTTCATTTGCTGCACAAATTGCAAGTATCAATACAGGTAATGAGCAAAGAGATGGTCATTTAAAATCAGCTGATTTTTTTGATGCTGAAAAAAATCCTGAATTAAAATTTGTTTCTACATCTATGACTAAAAAAGATGGTGAGAACTATGTTTTAAATGGTGATTTAACAATTGGCGAAGTAACCAATTCGGTTAGTTTAGATGTTGAATTTGGAGGTATTAACAAAGATCCTTGGGGAAATCAAAAAGCCGGATTTAGCATCAATGGTAAAATTAACCGTAAAGAGTTTGGTTTAATTTGGAATGCCGCTTTGGAAACAGGTGGTGTTTTGGTAAGTGAAGATGTAAAATTAGCAGCAGAAATTCAGTTAGTTAAAGTAGCTTAAAAAGTATAATCCCGGCCATTGGCCGGGATTTTTTTATGAAACAAATATTAGTTATTGGAAGGCATGAACAAATCATGCAAACGGTTTTGAAGTTAATCAATGAGATGCTTGATTACCACGCCATAGGTTGTTTAACAGATAAAGAAGCACTGGATTTATTGAAGGTAAATTCAATAGATTTATTACTTATTGGTGGTGGTGTAGAAGCACAAAGTGAATTAAAACTTAGAAATTTTGTGGAAGAGAATTGTCCTTCTACAAAAGTAATCCAACATTTTGGTGGTGGCAGCGGACTTCTATTCAATGAGTTAAGAGAGGCATTCGAAGTATAATTACCTTACAATTTTAAAAGCCAAATGTCCTGTACCCGTTGCTTTCCAAAGTCGTAACCAGATTGGTAGTAACATTTCCATTCCTCTAGAAGCGCTGATATCACCTAAATCAATGATATCATTCCAACCAAATTCTTGTAATAATTTTGATACAGTTATTTTAGATTCAGAATCATTTCCGCACATAAACATACTACCATTCTCACCGGGTAAACTTGCATTTACCATCACTTCACAATTCACCATATTTAATGTTTTAACAACAAAAGTATCTGGACATAATTGCTGTATTGCTTCTCCCATCGACCAAGAATTGGCATATTGAGGAATTAATGTTGGTGGCATTCCTTTAGAAAAATCAAGTGGATTACTCAAATCAATTAAAATTTTTGACTTCAGGTTTTCAATACCTGTTAAGCGAATTGCTTCTTCTGCAGATTCTCCTTTTGTGCAATTAAATATGATATCTGATTGAATTGAAACTTCTTCAAAAGTCCCGATTTGAGCATTTGGACCAGCTGAAATAAGCCAGTCTAATGCCTTTTCATTGTTTGAAGTACGACTTCCCATTTTTACTTCATAACCTAATTGAAGTAATCGATTGGCAATAGTTTTTCCAACTATACCCGTTCCTAAAATTCCTATTTTTTTCATAGTTACTATCATTTTTACAGTGCAATGTAGATTCTTGTTTTTATCTTCGCAATAGCTGTCAATTCTGACAGTATTGTAATTTTTTGAAAATGATAATTCAGAATAAGGAAGTAGTAATTGATTTACATGGAGAAACTTTTCATTGTGCATTAGATGTAACCATGAGTTATATTGGTGGTAAATGGAAATCAGTTATTCTATGGTATTTAAGAAACAAAACCATGAGGTTTTCTGAATTGAAAAAGCAAATTCCTGATATAACTGAAAAAATGCTGAGTTTACAATTAAAAGCATTGGAAGAATCGGGATTGGTAAAACGTGAAGTTTTTATGGAAGTTCCATTAAAGGTAGAATATTCATTAACTGATTTTGGCAAAAGTTTAACTCCGGTTGTTGAAATGATAGCCAAATGGGGGAGGAATCTTGCAGAAAATGAGGGAGTTTTCAGAACCATTGAAAAGGAAATGAAAAAACAAAAATAACCTTTACAAATAATTGATAATAAAGCAGTATTTTTAAACTATGGAAACGAATAAAAATAGAAGAAACTTTTTTAAATCAGCTGCCGTTTTAGGAGCAGTAGCATTAAGTAATCCTCTTGAAATTTTTGCAGCTACAAATGAAAGTGCAAAATCTTTAGCTGAATTAAAACCTGTTAATGGTAAATATGAATTGCCGCCTTTAGGATACGCATACAATGCCTTAGAGCCTCATTTTGATGCTAAAACAATGGAAATTCACCATACTAAACATCACCAAGCTTATATCAACAAATTAAACGAAGCATTGGATAAAGAAGTTCAATTGAAAAATGTTCCTTTAGAATACATGTTAAGGAATTTGAATAGTATGCCTGATACCGTAAAAAATGTAATTAGAAATCATGGTGGTGGTCATTGGAATCATACTTTCTTTTGGAGCATTTTAAAAACAGGAACCAAACCATCAGCACAAATGAATAATTTGATTCAGAATAGTTTTGGCAATATGGAAAATTTCAAAAAGGAATTTGAAAAAGCTGGATTGGGATTATTTGGTTCAGGATGGGTTTGGGTAGTAAACCAAATGGGTACTTTGAAAATTGTTACAACATCAAACCAAGACAATACAATTATGGAAAATGCGGAAGTAAAAGCTAAACCAATTTTGGGATGTGATGTATGGGAACATGCTTATTATTTGAAGTACCAAAACAAACGTGCTGACTACTTAGCTGCATTCTGGAATGTGTTAAATTGGGATCAGGTTGAAGCAAATTTACGCTAATAGCTTGATTGCTAACTTAGAAAGAAAAAAATAGAAAATGTATTTGGCAAAATCTATTCTCTTTTCTACATTTGCAGTCCTCAAAAGGGAATACGGTGGTTTTAGCTCAGTTGGTTAGAGCGCCTGATTGTGGTTCAGGAGGTCGTGGGTTCGAGCCCCATATTCCACCCAAAGGGAACGATTTTAATCGTTCCCTTTTTTTGTGCCCCAAATTTAGGTAAACCTTAAAATAAGTTGATTTGGAGATTTTTAGGAATTTACCTCTCCAAAAAACTGTTTAATAATCAATTGATTAATCTATTTGCCATTTCAATTTAAAGTCAAAATTGATTCACTGATAAACCTTTGGTAGTTTTCAGAAAAAAAGCTGTGGAAAAGGATAAAAATATTATTTCAATAGAAAATCTAATTTATTCTATCAGGTCGAAACAGGTAATGATTGACAAAGATTTGGCCATGATTTATGGCATTGAAACCAAAGTTTTAAATCAAGCTGTGAAACGAAATTTCATGCGTTTTCCCGAAACCTTCAGATTTCAATTAACAGATGATGAATATTGGAGATGTTCAAGGTCACATTTTGTGACCTTGAACATCTCGGAATCAGCAACTAAATTCAAACGAGGTGAAAACTTAAAATACAAACCTTATGCCTTTACTGAGCAAGGAGTTGCAATGTTATCTGCTGTTTTAAAAAGTGAAACAGCAATACAACTTAGTATTCAAATTATGGATGCATTTGTAAAGATGAGAAAAATAATTCAGGACCAATCAGGCTTATATCAAAGGCTCAATATGGTTGAAACAAAACAAATAGAGGCAGATATAAAGTTTGAAAAAATATTCAATGCATTGGAAGATAAGAATCAAATTCCTGCAAAAGGATTGTTTTTTGATGGCCAAATTTTTGATGCTTATGTTTTGGTTTCTAAAATAATTCAATCTGCCAAATCATCTATAATTCTGATAGATAATTACCTGGATGAGTCGATTTTGATTATGTTGAATAATAGAAATAAAGCTGTAAAAGTAGAATTGTTTTCATCAAATATCAGTAATGAATTTTTGTTGGCATTGAAAAAATATGAGGCACAAAATCCGACTATTAATGTCACTAAACTCTCTAAATCTCATGATAGGTTTTTAATAATAGATGAAAAGGAATTGTATCATTTTGGTGCATCACTTAAAGATTTAGGAAAGAAATGGTTTGCTTTTTCACGATTGGATGATTTAGTAGAAGAAGTTTTGTATAAACTAAAAATGCAAAAAAATGCTGATGCTTAACAATGAATTTGTATATCAACGAATGCCGCGTTAAGGATAGCAGTGGAAATCCTTTTTGTGAGGCACGAGCAAAAAGATTGGAACGGATAGCCTGACCCCGGCCCTCAAGCGGGGTAACGCCCAAATAAAAATGTTTCTTGGGATTTGGATTGTTCAATGAAAAAATTGATAAGGATTTTGTTACTATAAATCATTTTCCATGCTTAAGTGAATTCTCCTTAAATTCGTGGTATGAATGCAGAATTAACAGAGTTGAAAGTTGAAGGAATGACATGCACCAATTGTGCGATGAGTGTCAGGAAAAGCCTTGAAAAACAAGGATTGCAACAAGTAGATGTAAACTTTGCTAGTGGTGAAGTTCGATTTGAAAATATAGCAGGATTAGCTCCGGAAATTATCATTAGTGGAATTGAAGATATGGGCTATAAAGTGATTAAAGAAGGTGAAAACGAACATAATAAGGAATCATTTTTTTATTCGCTTGAAGGAAAATTAGTCTTCTCCGCCATTTTTACTTTGCCTTTGATGTTGCATATGATAAGCGATTTTTGGCTTTTTCATGATGCGATTTTTCAATTGGTTTTATCATTACCTGTTTATTCTTTAGGTCTTTATTATTTTGGAAAAAGTGCTTATTATAGCCTTAAAAGCGGAGTTCCAAACATGGATGTTTTAATATTTACTGGAGCTGCTTCTGCCTTGTTTTACAGTGTTTTTGGAACTTTTTATTACTGGGGTTCACATGAAATGCATCAATACATGTTTTTTGAAACCGGTGCTAGTATTATTTGCTTTGTTCTATTTGGAAATTTTCTTGAAAAAAGGTCGGTGAAAAGAACCACATTGGCATTAGAATCCTTAACTAAACTTCAGCCTAAAAAAGCAAAATTATTGATTGGGAAAATTGCATCGGAAGTATTTGTAGAAGATTTAAGACCAGGTGATTTTATTAGAATTAATGCTGGAGACCAGATTCCAATTGATGGTGAAATTGTTGAAGGAGAAGGTTTTGTTGATGAAAGTATGATTAGTGGTGAAAGTATTCCTCAGCACAAAACGCTTGGAAGTACTTGTATTGGTGGAACTATTTTAACTGATGGTTTATTAAAAGTAAAGGTTACTACTTCGCATAAAAAAACTGTTTTAGCCGAAATTATTGAAATGGTTAAAAGGGCTCAGACTAATAAACCAGCCATTCAACAATTAGGGGATAGGGTTTCATCGATTTTTGTTCCTGTTGTAATTGGCATTTCGTTGCTCACATTTTTGGTTTCTTATTTTATACTTGATTTAGGTTCAGCACAAAGTATGTTAAGAGCTGTTGCTGTGTTGGTGATTTCTTGTCCGTGTGCCATGGGACTTGCAACTCCAACAGCTGTGATGGTTGGCATTGGAAGAGCCGCCAAACGCGGAATTCTGATTAAAGGTGGTGATACCATTGAAATTTTAGCCAAAACCAAAACGTGGATTTTTGATAAAACAGGGACATTGAGCACTGGACATTTTATTTTTTCAGAGCTAAAAGTGAAATCATCTGATTTATTATCATTTTACCAGAACATGATTTATCAGATTGAAATGCACTCTTCACATCCTATTGCAAAGTCATTGGTTCAAACAAATTCATCTTGGTTAAAAGAAAGTCTCATTCTAGAAAATATCAATGAAATTAAGGGAAAGGGCATGGAGTGGAGCTTTGAAAATAAACAATACTTTTTTGGAAAATCGAATGATGAATCTGATTTAGTATTGATTAGTGAAGGTCAGGTTTTGGCTGAATTAAACTTAGTAGATGAGTTAAAAAGTAATGTTGAAAATGTATCAGCCTATTTGGAAACGAATACAATCAACTCGGTTATTTTAAGTGGTGATAAACAAAACAAAGTAAATAAAACCGCTAATGCAATTCATTGGAAAGGAGAGGCTTTAGGAGATTTATTACCACATTCGAAACTTGAAAAGTTGCAGGCTTATAAAAACAAAGGTTATATATGTATGATTGGTGATGGAATAAATGATGCACCTGCCATGACAGAAGCCAATGTTTCAATATCATTTAGTAAAGCAAATGATATTGCTCGACAAGCAGCACAAATTGTGCTTATGAAAAGTGATTTGAATACATTGTTGGAAGCACATCAAATTAGTTTATTAACATACAAAACCATTAAACAGAACTTGTTCTGGGCCTTCTTTTACAATGCTTTATGTATTCCATTGGCAGCAGCGGGTTACATGCATCCAATGTTAGGAGCGCTATCTATGGCTTTTAGTGATGTAATTGTGATAGGAAATTCTTTGCTATTAAACTTTAAACGAATAAATGTATCAAATAAATAAGATGCTTTCAGAAAAGCTATCTTTTTTTATATTTGAGGTTTAAGAGGAAAAGGACTATTGTTTAAATCATTCACACTAAATAAGTATAACAGTCTTCAAATTTTTCAGTTTCTGAGATTTGGAGCCTTTTTCCTTATATCAATTCTTTTAGCTAAAATTACTTACTACCAATATTCTGGTGGTTACGGAACATTAATCATAAGCAGGTATGAAATGTTGCTTTTATTAAGTGGCAGTTTAACTTGGTTTTGGGTATCGAGTATCAGTAATACATTAATTCCATACTACAATTCGAGTTCAGAGGAAAAGCAAAAAAGAATATTATTTAATGCATTTGTCTTACTCACCTTTTTCTCTTTGCTGGCGGGCATTGCAGCATTTATTACCGGTAATTTTAATCCGGAAGATAAAGACCTGTACCAGATGTTTGCTATCGTAATTTTTTTGAATACTCCAAGTTATTTGGCTGATTATATTTTTTATTTAAAGGAAAAATATCGTTCTTTAATTATTTGGGGTTCATTAACATTTTTAGCACAAATTTTATTGTTGTGCTGGCCAATTTTTAACCGTCAAACATTAAATCTGGCCATCAATTTATGGTTGATTTTATCATTGGTTAAGTTCAATTATACCATCATTTTATTAATGAAGTATTCAACAATCACCATACACACAAGGTTGATTTTAGACTTCATGAAAAAGGTAACTCCATTTATGTTCAGCATATTATTGGCTGGCAGTATGGATTATATCAATAGTTATATTGTAAATTATTATTTCAGTAAAGTTGATTTTGCAATTTTTAGGTATGCATCAAAAGAGCTTCCCATATTTTTAATTTTAGCCAATTCATTGAGTAATATTTACAGTGGTGAAATTGCCAATTTAAATAAAGAAGGTCAGTTGGAAGAAGGATTAAAACGATTGAAACAATCGTCAAGAAGGTTGATGCGTTGGTTATTTCCTGCCACTATACTTTTGATTTTTACAAGTAAATATTTATTCCAATTTTTATATAATAAAGATTTGGTTGAAGGTTACCAGGTATTTAATATTTATCTTTTATTGATTATAAGTAGGATGATTTTCCCTCAAACTGTCATTATGGGATTGATGAAAAACAGGGTGTTTTATTTGATATCAACCAATTATTTAATCATCAATTTAATTTTATCTTTTTGGTTTGTGCAGCTTGGTTTAGGTTTAAAAGGAATAGCTTATGCGACAGTTATTTCTTATATTATTGAGAAGATAATGTTGGTGATATACTGCAAAACTCAAGGTGTTGATGTGAAAAAATATACTCCAATAGGTGAATTGATATTGTACTCAATAATTACAATTGCTGCCTATATTTTAAGCTTGAATTTAAGTTTACCTGATTTAGCTTCTTTTTAAATTGCCTGAAAATTTTACCTTCGCAATGTATGTGGAGCAAAAATATTCTTGAAACAATTGGAAATACACCTCTTGTTCAGCTAAATAAAATCACCAAAGAACTGCCTTGCAGTGTTTTGGCAAAGGTAGAAACTTTTAATCCAGGCAATTCAATTAAAGACCGTATGGCTCTTAAAATGATTGAAGATGCTGAAAAGGATGGTCGTTTGAAACCTGGTTATACCATTATTGAAGGTACCAGTGGAAATACAGGAATGGGCTTGGCAATTGCAGCTGTTATAAAAGGCTACCGTTGCATTTTCACTACCACAGATAAACAAAGTAAGGAAAAAGTGGATGCATTAAAAGCATTTGGAGCAGAGGTGATTGTTTGTCCTACAGATGTTGACCCTGAAGATCCACGTTCTTATTATTCAGTTTCATCACGTTTGGTTAGAGATATTCCTAATTCATGGAAACCAAACCAATATGATAATTTATCGAATTCAGCTGCACATTATGAAAGTACTGGTCCAGAAATTTGGGAGCAAACTGAAGGTAAAATTACCCATTTGGTAGTTGGTGTTGGAACAGGTGGAACCATTTGTGGAACAGGTAAATATTTAAAAGAAAAGAATCCTAATATCAAAATTTTAGGTATTGATACTTATGGTTCTGTTTTCAAAAAATACAAAGAGACCGGCATTTTTGATAAGGATGAAATTTATCCTTATATCACTGAAGGAATAGGAGAGGATTTCCTTCCACAGAATGTAGATTTTAATGTAATTGACCATTTTGAAAAAGTAACTGATAAAGATGCAGCAGTTATGACAAGAAGAATTCCTCGTGAGGAAGGAATTTTTGCTGGTAACTCTGCGGGCTCAGCTATGGCGGGTTTGTTGCAAATGCGTCATATGTTCAAAAAGGATGATGTGGTAGTAGTTATCTTCCATGATCATGGTACTCGTTACCTTGGAAAAATGTTTAATGATGATTGGATGCGCGACCGTGGATTCTTATCTAATGAACAAACCAAAGCCATTCATTTGATTGAAAGTCATAAACACCAAAAGTTAATTACAGTAAAAGAATCTGATACTATTGATGCTGCAACTAGAATGATGCGTAAGTTCTTTATATCGCAGGTTCCTGTAACAAATGCTGCTGGAGAATTTACTGGTTCATTAAACGATACCCAATTGTTCAATAGCATCATGGAAGGTCATGATATTAAATCAAAAACTGTTGATTCATTAATGTCTGCAAGCTTCCCATTTGTTAGTCCAGATGCATCTATGGAAGAAGTAAGTCGTTTGATTACAAAAGACAATGCTGCTGTGCTTGTAAAAGATTTAATGGGTGATGTGCATATCATTACCAGACAAGATTTAATTGAAGCGATTTAATCTTCAGGATTTATCATAAAAAAAGCCCGTAAATTCAATGTTTACGGGCTTTTTTTGATATGTTATTTCTTACAATACAATATTGACAATTTTCCCTTTTACGAAAATTACCTTTTTAGGAGTTTCACCTTTTAACCAATTTTGAACGATTTCATCAGCCAAAACAGTTGCTTCAATTTCTTTTATATCTGCTTGTAAACTGAATTCAATATTGGTTCTGTGTTTTCCATTAATTGAAACTGGATATGAGAATGAATCTTCAACTAAATATTCAGGATTAAATACAGGGAAACTAGCTTTTGTAATGCTTTCCGTATTCCCCAATCTGTTCCATAATTCCTCAGTAATATGTGGCGCATAAGGATTCATTACAATAATCAAATCTCTTAAAACTTCAAGGTGATTTGATTTCAATTCTGTTAGTTCATTTACACAAATCATAAAAGTACTAACGGATGTATTGAATGAGAAATTTTCAATATCCTCAGCAACCTTTTTAATGGTTTTATGTAAGCTTTTTAAAGCTGGTTTTGGTGCTGGTTCATTACTAATTACTAATTCACCTTCAGCATTAAAAAACAAACGCCATAATTTTTTCAAGAACCTAGAAACTCCTTCAATTCCTTGTGTACTCCAAGGTTTGCTTTGTTCTAAAGGACCTAAAAACATTTCATACATTCTTAAAGTATCAGCACCAAAATGTTCTACAATGGTATCAGGAGTTACCACGTTGTATTTTGATTTCGACATTTTTTCTACTTCTTGAAAACAGATAATTTGCTCAGATTCATTATTGTTAAAAGCAGTAAATTCACCTTGGTGATAAAATCCACCTGCTGTTAAAAACACTGCGTTTTCATAATGATGAGCTTTGATGAATTCTGGATATTTTACAACTGCTTTTTCAACATAGTTTACATCAATATTAGATGAAGAAAAATTCGGATTTTCTGATTCAAAATACTTCAATGCGTTTTCACTGATAAACAAATCTGAAGGGCGAGATGCAAATTTGTATTGTTTACCATGAATAATTAGTTCATAAAAAGAATCGACTACTTCTCCTTTATCATTTTTAAGCGCAACTACATTGTATAATTTAGACCTACTTGGTTCAATCTTTCTTAATTTTTCTGAGGTACCTTGAATCATTCCTTGATTAATCAGCTTTTTTGCTGGTTCATCAACAGGAATTAATCCCAAATCAAACAAGAATTTTGTCCAGAAGCGTACATACAATAAATGGCCTGTTGCGTGCTCACTTCCACCTAAATATAAGTCAACTTGTTGCCAATAATTTAAACTTTCTTTTGATGCAAATTCAGTTTGATTGGTTGGATTCATATACCTCAAAAAGTACCATGAACTTCCAGCCCATCCTGGCATAGTACTTAATTCATACTCATATTCACCTTTGTATTTCCAATCTTTTGCTCTACCCAAAGGAGGTTCACCAGTTTCAGTTGGTAAATACTTATCAACCTCAGGTAATAATAAAGGCAATTCATCTTCACTTAATGGATAAGCAATTCCATCTTTATAGTAAATAGGAATTGGCTCTCCCCAATATCTTTGTCTGCCAAAAATTGCATCTCTTAATCTAAAATTGGTTTTGCCTTTTCCAACCCCAATTTTCTCTAAATGTTGAATACAAGCATAAATTGCTTCTTTAACATCTAATCCGTTTAAAAACTCAGAATTAATTAATTTTCCTGATTTTTCATCCCAAGAAGCTTGGTTTAAATCAAAAGATTCAGGAGTTTCAATTACTTGAATGATAGGTAAATTAAAATGTTTAGCAAAGGCGAAATCTCTGCTATCATGTGCAGGAACAGCCATTACAGCGCCAGTTCCATAACCTGCTAAAACATAATCTCCAATCCAAATTGGAATTTCTTGTCCTGTAAACGGATGAATTGCATAAGAACCAGTAAACTGACCACTTACTTTTTTAACATCCGCCATTCTTTCACGTTCACTTCTGTTTTTAGCATAAGTCACGTAATCATCAATAGCAATTTTATTTTCAGCAGTTGTTAAATCAGAAACCCATTCGTGTTCTGGAGCAAGTGTAACATAACTAACACCAAATAAAGTATCAGGTCTAGTTGTGAAAACTTCAATCTTTTTATTAGAACCTTTCACCGGAAAAAACACAGAAGCACCAGTACTTTTTCCAATCCAATTTCTTTGTGCCTCTTTTAATGAATCAGTCCAATCTAAATCGTCTAAACCTTTTAATAATCTATCTGAATAAGCAGTAATACGAAGGCTCCATTGCATCATCAATTTTCTTTCAACAGGATAACCACCTCTTTCACTCACACCTTCTTTTACTTCATCGTTGGCTAAAACGGTTCCTAAAGCAGGGCACCAATTCACATAACTTTCAGCTAAATAAGCCAATCTGAAATTCATTAAAACAGCTTCTTTTTGTTTTTCAGAATATGATTTCCATTCATCTGAAGTAAAGGCTTCTACATTGGTTTCAATTCCGCCTGTTAAGATTTGATCTGATGTTCCTAAACATCCATTTTCCTCAAATCTTTTAATCAAAATATCAATACCTTCAGCCTTGTTGTTGATAGGATTATACCATGAATGGAATAATTTCAGAAAAATCCATTGAGTCCATTTATAATATTCCGGTTCAGATGTTTTTACCTGACGAGACCAATCATAGCAAAAACCAATTTTATCTAATTGTTCACGGTATCGGGCAATATTTTCTTTAGTTGTTATTGCAGGATGTTGCCCGGTTTGAATAGCATATTGTTCGGCTGGTAAACCAAAAGCATCGTAACCCATTGGGTGTAAGACATTAAATCCTTTTAGTTTTTTATATCTGCTGTAAATATCAGAAGCAATATAACCAAGAGGATGACCAACATGTAAGCCGGCACCACTAGGATATGGAAACATATCAAGCACATAGAATTTTGGCTTTGAAGAATCTTCTTCTACTTTATAAGTCTGATTTTCATTCCAATATTGTTGCCACTTACTTTCAATTTCCGAATGCTTGTATTCTTTGCTCATATATCTGAATCTGGTTTTTAAAGTCTGCAAAAATAGACGCATGTTGAGGCTTTTCCAATTTGGATTTTTATTTTGCTCAAGTTCAGACGTATTTTTGTTAGCTATAATTAAAGTTTTTGCGATGAAACAAAGAAGAAAAGTCAGTTATATTTCAGCCATACTAAGTATCTCAATGGTTTTGTTAATGCTTGGTTTATTGGGTATTCTGATGATTCAGTCGGTAAAATTAGGAACAACCATTAAAGAAAATATGGTGGTTCAATTGTTTTTAAACGAAAATATTAATCAGGAGCAAATAAATCAGGTTCAACAAGAAATTCAAGCTGAAAACTTTGCAAAAGAGTTGAAATTCATCAGCAAAGAGCAAGCAGCATCTGATTTTAGTAGAGAAATAGGACAGGATTTTATTAGTTTTTTGGGATTTAACCCATTAATGCCATCATTTCAAATAAAATTAAAAGAAGATTTTACGGGTTCAGATGAACTTAATAGGATAGAAGGTGTATTAAAACAAATTCCAAATGTAATAGAGGTTAGTTACCAAAGATCGGTTTTTGAGCAAGCATCATCTAATATTAAATCAATAGGAATGGTTTTAATCGGATTGTCTCTTTTATTTGCAATAATTTCAGCCATATTGATAAACAATACGGTGAGATTAAATTTATATTCACAAAGATTTGCAATTAAAAGTATGCAATTAGTTGGCGCAACACATTGGTTCATCATAAAACCTTTTGTTTGGAGGTCGGTAAGAAATGGATTCTTTGGATGGTTCATTTCTTTGGCTATTTTAATGAGTATATTAAACGCATTACCACTTTGGATTCCTTCTATTGAACAATTGTACGATACAGGGAAATTCTTTTTATTATTCGTTTTTTTATTAGTACTTGGTATAGGTATGAGTATGTTTAGCAGTTGGTTAAGTACTAATAGGTATCTCAATACTAAAATAGAAGATTTGTATTAATTCTATGTTTAACAGATATTGCAACCATGAGTAAAGAAAATTTAAAACCTAAAAAAGACATTTCAGGCAACCAAAGCTTCATTTTTGGTAAAGAAAATTACATGTTAATGATAGCTTCAGTAGCAATTATTTTTGTAGGATTTGCTTTAATGACAGGCTCTGAGGATATTTTTGATTTCAGAAAGTTAACCTTGGCACCAATTGTTGTATTAAGTGGATTTGTTGTTGGTGTTTTCGCGATTATGCGTAAAAGTAAAGCTGAATAATGGGTATTTTAGAAGCTGTAATTCTCGCTATTGTTGAGGGAATTACTGAATATTTGCCAGTATCTTCAACTGGACATATGATTATTGCATCTTCAATTTTAGGAATTCAATCTGATGAATTCGTAAAAATGTTTACGGTTGCAATTCAGTTTGGTGCTATACTTTCTGTGATAGTATTGTATTGGAAAAGATTCTTTCAAACATTCGACTTCTATGTAAAACTTGCTATTGCTTTTTTACCTGCAGCAGTTTTAGGCTTTTTATTAAATGATTTTATCGACTCATTATTAGAGAATGTTATTGTTGTTGCGATATCATTATTATTAGGAGGAATTCTATTATTGTTTATAGATAAATGGCTCGATAATGAAAACTCAAGCGATGATGAAATAACATGGAAAAAAGCATTAACCATTGGATTTTTTCAAGTTATTGCCATGATTCCTGGAGTGTCGCGTTCTGCTGCAACTATTATTGGTGGCTTGTCTCAGAAGCTTACAAGAAAAGCTGCTGCTGAGTTTTCATTCTTTTTAGCTGTACCTACAATGTTTGCTGCAACAGCGTACAAGATGTTAAAATACCACAAAGAATTTGGATTTAATGCGGATAATCTTCCAGTTTTAATGATTGGAAATATTGTGGCTTTTATTGTTGCCTTAATTGCCATTAAAGGCTTCATTGCATTTTTAACTAAAAATGGATTTAAAGTTTTTGGTTGGTATAGAATCATAGTGGGTAGCATTATTCTTGCTTTGTATTTTGCTGGCTACGAACTTCAAATTTTATAAGATAAATGCCAATCGACTTAGAGAATGGTTCAGTCATTCTTGTAAACAAACCACTTACTTGGACTTCTTTTGATGTAACTAATAAAATCAAAAGAATGATTATTCATAAACTTCATAGAGATTTAGGTCCTGTAGAAGGTAAAAAGAAGAAAATTAAAGTTGGACATGCTGGCACTTTAGATCCACTTGCTACTGGACTATTAATTGTTTGTATAGGGAAAGAAACTAAGAATATCGATTCTTATATGGGCATGGTAAAGGAGTATACTGGAAGTATTTTTTTAGGAGCAAGCAGACCTAGTTTTGATAAAGAAACGGAGGTTGATTTTGAATTCGATATGAAACCTTTAGGTCTTGAAGAAATTCAAGCTGCTGCAAGTAAATTTGAAGGTGAGCAATTTCAAGTTCCACCTCAATATTCTGCAATTAAGGTTAATGGACAAAGAGCATATACTTCTGCAAGAAAAGGTGAAGAGATGAAAATGGAGCCAAGAAGAATTTTTATAGAAAGATTTGAAATTACTAAAAATAATTGGCCTATAGTTGAGTTTAAAGTTATCTGTAGTAAGGGAACTTACATTCGTTCTTTGGCAAATGATTTAGGTAAAAATTTAGGTGGTGGTGGCTATCTTGATAGTTTATGTAGAACTGCTATTGGCAATTTTAGAATTGAAAATGCGATGAGTTTAGAAGAAATTCAAGCAGAATTAGCAGATTAAATAAATAGAATAAAAAATTCTTTTCGCTGGTTTTCAGTAATGAAAAGAAAAAAACAAAAAATAATTGTAGAGATATTTGATAAAGTGAAAATAGTCCCTACTTTTGCACCCACGTTATCAGTAAGCAATTGCACAAAGTAACATGATTCCGTAGCTCAGCTGGTAGAGCATTACACTTTTAATGTAGGGGTCCTGGGTTCGAGTCCCAGCGGGATCACAAAGGCGCTTCAAGCGCCTTTTTTTATGCCATAAAATTTGGTGATTTACTGACCAAGTACAAAAGTGGACCAAGCTCAAATTTGTGGAGCAGAAAATGAAAATGGATTTTAGCTTGAATTAAAATGCAGGTAGTTTTGTTGATTTGAAACACCAATAGTATTTTCAAAATTAAGTTCATAAAAAATCCCAATTCAAATTCATGAACTGGGATTTGTAATAAAGTTTGTTATTTAAATGTTTATTCTAATACACAATACATTCCATAAATTACCATACTTGCACCAATGCTTGTTGGTATGTATAAAAAGTAATTATATAATGGATTAGCAGATGACATTATCATTGAAGTAACACAACCTCCAAGCAATATAATAGCGCCAATTCCTATCATTTTAAAGCCTTTTGCTGTCCGTTGGTTTCTACTTTCAGAAATACTTTGATTTAGGTCAAGTTCGTTTGTCATTGTTTGGTTTTCTGTGTTTTGCATACATTAAATTTTGGTTAGGTTTGAGATACAATCTAAATTCTTTTATTCAATAATCAAATATTTATTTAGCTATATGCTTGAATATCTTTCTAATGAGTGTTTGGTTGGCTTTATTTTATCAGGTTTTATCATACATTCGCTAAAAATTATCCAAATGAAATTTTACAGAATATTTTTTTTCCTTTTTATTTTTTTGATGATTAATGCATGCAAAAGTTCAAGTCCTGAAAAGACAGTAGAAAATTTTTATACCAAACATCTTCAAACTTATGATTTCAGAAAAGCTGATAGTGCTTTATTAAGCTTTGAAATTAATCAACTAATAAAAGAGGTAGTCAAACGAGAAAATCTTTCGGCAGAGGAGCTTAAATCAATTAATTCAACAGATAAACCTGATATGATTGAAGGAGATTTATTTACTTCAAGTTATGAAGGCGCAAAATCATTTAAAATAATCTCTAGTGAACTATACGATTCTATTGCTTTAGTAAAAGTTGAATTTACTTATATAGATAATAAATGGATAGATGAAGTAAGTTTATCTTTTGTCGATAATCGTTGGCTTTTATCTGATGTAAAATATGGCCAATCATACTTACAAGGTACTTTGAAAAATAGTTTAATGGCTTTTAATCAATTAAGCCCTCCAATAGTTGGTGGTGATAAAGACGAACATGGTTGCATTGGCTCTGCTGGATATACTTGGAGTCAACTCAAACAAACTTGCATCAGGTCTTTTGAATTACCAATTCAATTGTTAAATCCTGAGGGAACAATAACTGCAGGACTTCATTTCTCTGATGATTTATCTAAAGCTGAATTGTTTTTACCAGATGGATTAATACCCTTATTAAAAATTGAAACTAATAAATACAAATTTTTAGTAGATAGAAAAACAGTTGGAGTTTTAAATAAAAATCAAGATAAATGGGAGTTTTTTATTGTGGGTTCTGATGTTGTTTATAAAGAAAAATAAAATCTATGGATTTTAAAATTTCAATTTTAGAAAACGACTTGGTGAAATTAATCCCGCTCGTAGAAAGTGATTTTGATTCATTGTATAAAGTTGCATCCGACCCTTTATTATGGGAACAACATCCACAAAAAAATAGATGTGAAGAACCCATTTTTAGGATTTTCTTTAATGAGGCAATAGCCAATAAAATGGCTTTTAAATTCATTGATAAAAAGTCGAGAAATATCATTGGTTCTAGCAGATTCTATGATTGCGACCCTTCTAACCACAGTATCGCAATTGGTTATACATTTCTATCAAGAACCTATTGGGGAACTCAATACAATGCCTCTATTAAAGCACTAATGATTCAATTTGCGTTTGAGTATTTTGATAAGATTATCTTCCATGTCGATCATCAAAATTTTCGCTCACAAAAAGCAGTTGAAAAACTTGGAGCAATTAAAATAGGAGAGAAGAAAAGAGAATTTCCTAATGAAAATCCAAGTATCAATTTTGAATATTGTTTATTTAAAATTACTAGACGATTATCCACTTCTTTACCTGAAAACAAATCTTCATCTGATAATAAAGGTAATTTGTAATCTTACTTTGAAAATTGCTCATTCATTTTGCTAAAATCTGATGTGCCGTTAGGTACATAATATCGGTAGAAAATAATTGGTGAGAATAAATCCCGCGCAGCGCTCCAAACTGCAATGACCGAAG